>JBCLRG010000010.1:0-100487 GCA_041223955.1 Oscillospiraceae bacterium 38-13
CTGGAAACGCGCGGTCTTGACGGCGGCTTTTCCGCCCCTAATAAGACTGAAAAGAAAAATACTGATCTGAACGATACCGCCAGCGGAGCATGGGTGTAAACTACCAAAAATTAGGGAAGGATGTGCCATAATACCTTGTGACGAGTTCAGTTGCCCAATAAAATTCACGAGCAGGGACACGATCAACTGGACTTTTCGTGGAAAGAATAATAGTAACAAGACTTACCACAAGGAGGAACATTATGGCAGAATTAACCTATACCAGAGTAGGCGACTACTACATCCCCGATCTGATACTTGACGAAGAACCGGAGCAGGATGTATTCTATGGCAAGTATGGCAGCTTGCGGCGCGACTATCTCCGGGAGCATCGGCCCGGACTGTGGATGGTGCTGGTGAACAGCGGCAAGCTGGCCGACCACCTGAAGGGTGTCGAGCGGATGGCGGAGCAGCGTATGGACACGCTCCTGCCGCAGTTGATGAAAGCCGCTGGCGTGACCGAGGAACTGAAAGCCCGCGACCAGATGGCGTGGGTTGGGCTGGTCAACAACTGCCGGGCACGGGCCGATGAGATCATCCTGACCGATTTGGTCTATGTCTGAGGGGGCGGTCTGATGCTGACTTTTAAGAAAGTCCTTTCGGTATTTGACCCCTTCCTCGCTGAAAATGGAATATACGAGATTGTTCAGACCTCTCACGGCCATACGATACTGGAATGGGACTCCCGTTCCCAAGAGTGGATCAGCGTGAAGCTGTGCGCCACGCCGGAGGAATTGGCGGAAACCCTGCTGGATGATCTGACGGGCTACCTGGAGTACAAAGCCACATTAGGCCGCAGAGATCTCACCTATGAGGATATGGCCCAAGTCAACGCCCAGAGACAGGAGTATATCGAAAAACTCCGCTAACGCAACAGCAGCACAGGCTATCCCTGCCGGGTGCCTGTGCTGCTATTCGTTTGGCTCAACTTCTCTGGCCCTCTTTAAGCCTTCCGCAGTTGCTTCTATGACCGATAATTCCCTTTCATCCAGCGAATCAAGAAGTATATCTATACGCTGCCGGCGTTCGCTTTCTTTACTGTGCCGATTGGGGAAGAAGAACCGATCTACTGAAATATCCAGCAGAGTGACAACCTGATAAAAGACATTCAAGCTGGGATGCTGGCCCCGCGTTTCCATATACATCACGGTATGTGAAGTGCGGTCTATAAGCTGGGCAAGGTATTCCTGTGTCCAGCCCATACTTTCCCGTTTTCGTTTAATTTCTCGACCAAGAGGACGAAAGTTGAATCGGATTTGTTTGTCGTACATTGTCATATCACCCTATGTCATTTTACATTGTATGGGCGGATATGAAAACAAAATGAGATTCTATGTTTGATACTATTTCATTCTATATCCTTGATACTGAAGAATTGAAAAACAGCAAGCGATTTCACACACATTCCACATTTCCATGTTATACTGGTCCCAAAGGAGGTGCGCTAATGGCAACACTACTTATTGTTGAGGACGATCACAAGACCAACAACGCAATCTGCGAATATCTCAAGCCCACGGGCCACTCGCTCATTCCAGCCTATGATGGCAGCGAGGCCCTTCAGCTTTTCCGTGAAAACAGCATCGACCTTGTTGTGCTGGACATTATGTTGCCCCACGTCAGCGGCCTATCCGTTCTGCATGAGATACGGCGGACCAGTACAACACCCGTTCTGATGCTTACAGCCATTGAGGACGAATATACCCAGGTCATGAGTTTTGACGAACAGGCGGACGACTACATGACAAAGCCCTTCTCCATGGTGCTGCTAGGGAAGCGGATCACCGCCCTTCTGCGCCGAAGCGGTCAAGCACCGCTGCCCCAAACCGTAACCTTTGGCGATGTGACGGTTGACTTCTCCGGCTACACCGCCAGCGACAGCGCCGGGAAAATCGACATCATGCCAAAGGAAATTGATCTGCTCCGGCTGCTGGTGGAGCATAGGGGGCTGGTGCTGACCCGCTCGCAGATTTTGGATGAGTTGTGGGGCGCTGACTATCCGATCATCGACCGAACCGTGGACACTTATATCAAAAATCTGCGGAAGAAACTGCGGCTTGACTGTATCGTAACAGTCAAGGGTATCGGCTATAAATATGAGGTGCAGCCATGAAACGCTTAAAATTGTTTCCGAAGATATTTCTCTATACCATGAGCATCATGTTATTTGTCGTTGTTGTCACGCATGGGCTGATCTATCTGCTTGCCCCACAGATGCAGCTTGCATTGAGTACCCAAGATGATGTTGTTGTCAGCATCCGGCAGGAGCAGTTTGTGACCGAGGCAGTAGAAAAAGCCCTGCCTATCTCGTTAATCTGTTCCCTGCTGATTTCCGTTGTCTGTTCCCTCCTGTTTTCCAAAGCGATTGCCGACCCTATCAAGAAGATTTCTGCGTCAACCGAGCAGATGATGAAATTAGACCACGGAGCAAACTGCTTTATTCATACCAAGGATGAAATTGGTACACTGGCGCAGAACGTCAATGATCTGTACTCTAATCTGCTGTCTACCATTGAACATTTAGAACGGGAAAAAGACGCTGTGCGTGATATGGAGCGGGCCAAGGTGGACTTCCTGCGAGCGGCGTCCCATGAACTGAAAACACCTGTGACTGCATTGAACGCCACACTGGAAAACATGATTTTAGGCGTGGGAAAATATCAGGACTATGCTACCTATCTCCCGGAGTGCAAAGAAATGGTCGAGCAGCTTTCCGGGATGATACATGAGATTTTGGAAACCTCCAAACTGAATTTGGCCACTGAACCGCCAAAGCAGATTGATGTGTCTGAACTGCTGGCGGAACTATGTGAACCCTACCAACTGATTGCGGCGGCACATCAAATTACATTCTCTCTTGACTTGCCGGAGCAGTTTTCCGCTGTGCTACCTGTTGGCCCGTTCAGTAAAGCGGTGTCTAATATCCTCGCAAATGCTGTCGCTTATACAGAGGCCGGGAAAAATGTTTCCGTCTATATGGAGGGGCGCAGCCTTGTGGTCGAAAACGAGTGCAAGCCTATCCTTGACGATGAAATCCGCCGTCTGTTTGAACCGTTCTATCGTCCAGACTTCTCACGGAGCCGTGAAAGCGGGGGCAACGGTCTGGGCCTCTATATCGTGGATACACTTTTGACCTCTATGGACATTCCCTATTCTTTTAAGCCGATGAAGTCCCCGACTGGGATGTGTTTCACAATTCATTTATAAATGCGAAAAACTCCCCGACTGGGGAGTTTTTCATTTCTACCATAATTCCATATACGTTTCATACCCATTCCACATTGGGGTGCTATTCTACGGGTGCGTTCAGAAGAACAGCACAACGATATGGAGGTATCGACTATGAGCATTTTCAAAAGGGCGTTTCTATACGTCACGCGAAAACGGGGGAAAACACTTCTCCTGTTCGCCATCCTGCTGATTATGGCAACCTTTGTCCTGACGGGCCTCTCCATCTGGAAAGCGTCGGAAGCCGCGCAGCTTGACCTGCGGCAGAGCTTGGGCGGCAAATTTGACGTTTTCGTGGATTGGAGCAACAGCCCCTATGTGGTGAAAGAACCCGTCAAAGACGAAGTGGACGCGGAAACTGGCAAAACATCAAGCAGCTTTCTTATGTATTCCACCGTACAATTTACCCCGGAGAACATCGCCGCCATCAAAGGCGTTTCCGGGGTCAAGTATTGCAGCGCAAGGCAGGACAATCTTCTCCCATTTGATGGGCTTTCCCTGTTTCCCGGGACAATCTCAACCGACGCAAAATATCAGGGATATACAAAGGCCCTGGGCGTCTGCAACACGGAAGATGATGAACTTTTCACCACCAGCACAGTGACGCTGACCGAGGGGCGGCATATCTCCGCTGATGATGTTAATGTTGCAATCATCAGCCAGGACTTGGCGGAGCGAAACGAGTTGAAAATCGGTGACTACCTCACCGCCCATCGGTACAGCGTGGAAGATCAGGGCTTTACCGGGCCGGAGATCAGGGTACAAATTATTGGACTGTTTACCCCTCATGCGGTGGAGCAGTTTGGGGAAACCGTCACTACCTATGACAAAATCCAGAACCGAGTATTTGTGGATTTGCAGTCCTCGAAAGAGTTTGACGGCGAAGAGATCAACTACGGCTTTTCCGCGCTCCACGTCACCATAGACGATCCGCAGGACATGGCGCGGGTGGTGGCCGATGTCAAGGCCCTGCCGGGTATTGACTGGAAAGCCTTTACCGTGGAGGTGGACAATAAAACCTACGAGAACGCCGCCGCTCCGCTGGCTACGCTGAATGAATTGGTCGTGACCCTGCTGGTAGTGATTATCGTTGTCAGCGCCATCATTCTGGCCCTGATATTGACCCTTTGGACAAAGACCCGTATCCATGAGATTGGCGTGTTCCTGTCCGTGGGTATCAGAAAGTCGGCCATCATCGGGCAGTATTTGATTGAGGTGCTGCTGATTGCCGTCCTCGCTTTTGGCCTGTCCTACTTCACCAGCAACACCATAGCGGGGCAGATCGGCAACCACCTGTTGGAGCAGAGTATGCAGACCGGGCCGGAGGACGATAACGATGTTGTTTCCGTTGCCGCCTCCGTTGAGATAGGCGCGGATAATCTCGTGCAAAAGCCCTTACCCACTGAAAACGGCATCCAAGTGTCCGTTGGACTGGATAATTTGGCCCAACTCTATCTAATCGGCCTTGCCATTATCATTGTAGCCATCAGCACATCGTCTATCACGGTCATGCGGCTGAAACCCCGCGAAATCTTGTCGAAAATGAGCTAAAGGAGGGGCAATCATGCCTACACTGGAATTAAAAAATGTTTCTTACGCCTACGAAAAGAGTAAGGCGGTTTTGCAGAATGTTAGCGCAGAGTTAGAAACCGGGAAGATGTATGCCATCCTCGGCCCGTCCGGGTCGGGCAAGACCACGCTGCTGTCCCTATTGGGCGGGCTGGATGTGCCAACGCAGGGAAGCGTTTTGTTTGACGGTGAGGACATTACGACAAAGGGCCTGGAACACCACCGCAGGAACCATATCTCGCTGATTTTCCAAAGCTATAACCTGATTGACTACATGACGCCCATCGAGAATGTACGGCTTACCGCCAAGCTGGATGCCGCCCCCATTCTGGAACGGCTGGGGCTGGAGCAAGACGAGATTGCCCGGAACGTGCTGAAACTGTCCGGCGGACAGCAGCAGCGGGTGGCGATTGCGCGGGCGCTGGCTTCCGATGCCCCGGTCATTCTGGCGGACGAGCCGACCGGGAACCTGGACGCCGACACCGCCGAGGAAATCACGGCGATTTTGAAAGAGAGCGCCCATGCGTTCGGGAAGTGCGTGGTGGTCGTGACGCACTCTGGCGAGGTGGCAAAGCAAGCGGATGTGGTGTTGGAAATCAAACGGGGACATTTGAAAGAGAGGGAAATGTGATGAAGAAAATTGCTATTATTTTGGTGTGTATGCTGGCCTGTTTCTCGCTGTTCACCGGCTGCACCGATCAGAAGGATGGCAACGATCAGGACACAAATTTGGGGAACTCCGTGGAAATTGATGATACAGACATCGCAATCGACACCGAACCGGGGTTGGACACTGATGACAACTCCGACGATGTAACTTTACCTGACGGCTTTACCTACAGTTTCCGCGACCCAGACAATGCAGACGGCATTGTAGTCACACCGAGGGAGTAAAAAAATTCCCGTTTCACATAGGTTCCACATTGGCTTTATATAGGTTCCACATGGCGGCGGTACTTTGGTAAAAAGGGCCGCCGCCTTTGAATTTGGCGGCTTTGGGAGGTAGCCGCTGTGCCAAGGCCATTAACAAAGCTGGATGAAGCGTCAAAAAAATCCTTTCCCCTCTGACGGCGAAATCCGGCCTTGAAGATACAACAGTTTCTTATGTAGCTGAATATTGCATTTTAATCCGTGTGGCCTTTTGCCATGCGGATTTTCTCATTTTCAGAGCGAATGGAAAACGGCCCCGGTGTCGCTCCCCGCCCTCTTGTTCAGATTTCTCAAAATCCAATCTGAACAGGAGGAAAGCATGATGGAGATCACCATCAAAATCAACGGGCGTATGGTGTCTGTTGAAGTCAATGACGAAGTAGCCGAGTGCTATGACCAGGGCAGACGGAAAGCCGAGAACCTCTATCACGAAAAGCGGCGGCATTGGGATGATCGGGAATTTGACGAGTACATAGCTGCCACCGAGGGCCTGTTGCCCTATCAGCCCACCCCGGAGGACATCGTATGCCAGAGGGAAACCCTGGCTCTGCTGCTGTCCATTCTGGACACCTGCACGGCAATTCAGCGGGAGCGGTTTTTGCTCTATGCGCTGTAGCAATCTTTCACTGTCCCATTCAAATCATCAAGCGGAGTGTGGGCCGCTCGGCTGTTGCCGCTGCCGCCTATCGGAGTGGCGAACGGTTGACAAACGAGTGGGACGGGCGAACTCATGACTTCACCCATAAACCTGGTATCGTTCACAAAGAAATCATACTGCCCGCTCACGCTCCGCCGGAGTTTCAAGACCGCTCCACCCTCTGGAACTCTGTGGAGCAGATTGAGAAATCCAGCGATGCCCAGCTTGCCCGCGAAATCGAAGTTGCCTTGCCTGTGGAGTTGTCCAGGGCGGAGCAGTTATCCCTTGTTCGGGCTTTCGTCAAAGATAACTTTGTGGCAGAGGGAATGTGTGCTGATTTTGCGCTCCATGACAAAGGCGATGGCAATCCCCACGCTCATATCATGCTCACCATTCGCCCGCTGAAGCCGGACGGACGCTGGGGACCGAAGTGCCGAAAGGTTTACGATCTGGACAACCAGGGCAACCGCATACCGGACGGCAAAGGTGGATGGAAGAATCACCGAGAGGACACCACCGACTGGAACAATCGGGAGAACGCCGAAAAGTGGCGGGCGGCGTGGGCCGCTTATGCGAACCGGGCTTTAGAAGCTGCTGGCAGACCGGAGCGGATAGATCACCGCAGCTATAAGCGGCAGGGCATTGAGAAAATCCCTTCCATCCACATGGGCGTTGCCGCCAGTCAGATGGAGCGGCGGGGTATCCAGACGGAGAAGGGAGACATTAACCGTCAGATCGCCGCAGACAACAAATTGCTGAAGGAGATCAAAACCCGCATCACCCGGATTTACAACTGGACGAAGGAACAGGCTGAGGCTGACCAGCCCCAAGGTGGCGGCAGCCTTGTGACCCGGCTCTATGAGGCTCAGGCCCAGGTCAACAGCGAGAAAGCCCGCTCCCGCTCTGGCAGGATCAAGGCTCTCCAAGAGAACGCGAAACTGCTGGCCTTTTTGCAGGGCAACGGTATCACATCTATGTAGGAACTTTATGAAAAAGTTACTGCCATGAACAAAGATTATTACGATCTCCGTGGTCAGATTGTCAAAGCGGAACGCCGTATTGCCGTCCTGGATGAACGGCTGGAAATGTGGGTGCAGTATGAGAAGTACAAACCTATTCGCCAGAAGTTGGACAAGGTGAAACCGAGCAGGCGGGAGAAGTACCAGCAGGAGCATAGCGCAGAGTTAGCCGCATTTGACGCTGCCGCCGATTTTCTGAAAGGGATGAAGGAATCCGGTGAGAAGATCACGCCCAAGGCGTGGCGGGCCGAGGCCGCGAAGCTGACCATGCAGAAGGACGTGGATTATCAGAAAATGCGGGCAATGCGGGATGAAATCAAAGCCGTTGAAAATCTCCGCAAGGCCGCTGAACGTCTGTCCCGTGAAGGACAGCACCAGCAGAGAGAAACCGAACGATAATACTACGATTTTTACGAAAGGATTTTGCAATTATGGATATGAACCCGTGGGAACGCCGCCAGAAGATTTTGGAGGTTTTGTGCCTCCGGCGGCATGATACTTATGGCAATCTGGCCCATGAATTTAACGTCAGCACCGGAACAATTCGCCGGGATATTGTAGTGCTGACCTGCTCCTATCCGATTGAAACCGTCAAGGGTGGTCACGGCGGCGTCAGAGTGGCGGAGTGGTTTCACCTTGATCGCCGTATGCTCAATGCGGAGGAAATCGCTTTACTCCGCAGGCTGGGCGAATCACTGGACGGCCATGACCGCGAAATCATCAACCGGATTGTTGCCGCATTTTCGCATTGAGGGCAACCGCCATGCAAATGAAAATCAGCGAAATCAAAATCAATCCGGGACGGCGAGATACCCAGCAACGGAACGTGGAGGAACTGGCCCGAAGCATTGCCGCCGTGGGCCTGATGAATCCGATCACCGTCACCCAGGACAACACGCTTATCGCCGGACTTCACCGTTTAGAGGCGGTGAAGCTGCTGGGCTGGACGGAGATCGAGTGCGTTGTCAGTGAGGTGGACGGCCTGCAAGCGGAGTTGGCGGAGATTGACGAGAACTTTGTCCGGGCGGGCCTGTCCCACCGTGAATTGGGCGATCTGCTTCTGCGCCGGAAGGAACTCTATGAGGCCCTGCACCCGGAAACCCGCCAGGGACAGAGGAACGGGCAGACAGCTAAGAACGACAGTTTGACGCTTTTAGCGGCAAAACCCTTTTCGGAGGACACCGCCGATAAGCTGGGCGTGAGCAAGCGCACTGTGGAGCGACTTGTCCAGACTGCCGCCAATCTGACCCCAGAGGCCAAGAAGATTATCAAGGAGGCTGATACCAAGATCACCAAGGGGGCCGCGCTGAAAATTTCCAGACTGCCCCCAGACCAGCAGGAGGAAGCCGCTGCTGTTCTGACCATAGCACCGCCCACGCCGAAGAAGCAGGGGATGATGGACGGCGAAGCGGCTTTGAGCGAGTTTAAGGCCCTATGCGCTCGCTATGTTTCCGGCATCGAATCCCTCCATCACCGGGCGGACATTTTCGCCGGAATGACAATTTCCCAATTTGACGCATTGGGCGATAGCGCCTATTCTGTCACGTCCGCAATCAAAGAATTTTTCGAGAAGGTACATGAAATCCGACACGAAATGGAGAAGGAACATGAAAACTGACTACATCACCAGCGGCTCCACCCTGCCGCCCTACCTGGCTTATCCCCGGTTCCTGTTGGGCATGAATATCCGGCTGACCGCGAAAGAAGTGTACGCAATTATGCTGGATATGACACTGAACTCCGAGACCGTGCAGACCGACAAGCGCGGGCGGCATTATCTGGCGTTCTACAACAAGACCATTGCGGAGATCATCGACCGTACCCCCAGCACCGTGGCGCAGTCCCTCCGGGAGTTGGAGGCCGTTGGGCTGGTAGAAAAGAAGCTGATAGCCCTTCACACACCCTAAGCTGTTCGTCGTTCTTCTTTGCCAGTTCTTCGCCCCGGACAGTCACGGTTCCGCTGGTGGGGGTGTCCAGCCCGCCCATCATGTGAAGCAGGGTGGACTTGCCGCTGCCGGAAGTTCCCACAACGGCCACAAACGCGCCCTCGTTCACAGAGAAGTTCACGCCATCAAGGGCGCGGGTAATGTTCGGCTCTGTGCCGTAATACTTTTTCAGATCAATCGTCTGTAAAATGCTCATACTCAAAACCCCTTTCAAGGCTTTCTGCCTGTTGATAAGGTTATTGTAAAACCCAAATGTCCGCGAAATGTTACAGCGGCCAAAAAATTTCATTGAAAATCTGGGTGAAATGTTACAATACTCGGACATTTCAAAAAAATTTTCGGCGGGCAGCCGGGAATGGCCGTCCGCCGCATTCTATTATACTGAACTTGAAAGACAGCAGCAGTTCAAGGCAAGCTGCCTTCCAACCCCTTTTTGAAAACAATACGGTTTTTCTGTGCCCCAAAACAATATTGTAACAAGCCGATAACTTTGTTTTTCCATTTCCTCTATTTTTGTGTTGATTCTCTTAATTACATTTTTAACGGTAATTTTTTCTAATGATTCTGTACGATACATCATATTTTTACGTCCTTATACGGGCCTAATTAAGTCATGCTCAAGCAATGTTTCAAATGTATTAACGGAGCCGCCATGCTCTACTATTTTGCCGTTTATTACTTTGTCAATATTAACACCAGTAAATACCAGTTTTTTATGTGTCGGCTTTATTCCCATCCATTCCCCTTCATGTGTACCTTCCATAAGAATTTCAGATATTACATAATCGCCATCAGAAAATTGCCGTAATATTTTTATCGTATAATCCGGGTAAGTCTTTTTTATAGCAACAAGATGTTCTCTCATACCTTCTAATCCAAATGGTATTTTTTCATTACCAATATTAAGGCGGCAGTCTTTCGATATATACTGGTAGAGTTCTTGCAACGAGTTTTTTGATACAACCAATTCATAGAAATTCTTTACAATTTGTTTGTTTTCCATCTATATCCTAATCCTCGTATTATTAAATAGTAGTATTTATGAATCCCTCTCCAGGGATAAATGATATACTGTTGAAGATACTGTGGATTGGTTTTCTAATCCTACCACACAGATGGTTTAATGGAGGCTCCAACCACAGTCTCTTTGTATATTTGTTAATCAGTTAGATACCGCATGACGGTTTATTTAGAACGAGGTTACAATCACAAGGAGAATCTGTGGTTCTAAACAGTATCAATACTTTTCAAAGGAGATTTCTTATGATTTACGTTGGAATTGATGTCGCAAAAGATAAGCACGACTGCTTTATCACTAACTCGGATGGAGAAGTGTTGTCTAAATCATTTACCATCTCAAACAACCTCAAAGGATTTGACACCCTGTTTCAGAAAATCATATCTGTATCAAATGATCTGTCCAAAGTAAAAGTAGGACTGGAAGCCACAGGACACTACAGTTACAATCTTCTGGGATTCCTTCTTGATAAAGGTTTGCCGACCTACGTTATCAATCCGTTACATACCAATCTTTACAGAAAAAGTCTAAGCCTTAGAAAGACCAAAACGGATCAAGTTGATTCCCGTACCATTGCCACTATGATGATGTCTGACATGAACTTAAAGTCCTACTCAGACTCATCTTACCACAACGAGGAATTAAAGTCACTCACCCGTTATCGTTTTGATAAAGTAAAAGAACGGGCAAAACTGAAGATTTCTGTTTCAAGGCTTGTGTGCATTCTTTTTCCTGAACTGGAAAAACTCGTTCCCACACTCCATATGGCTTCCATCTACGATTTGCTTTCCGAATTTCCAAGTGCTGACGCTGTCGCAGCCGCACACCTTACAAGGCTTTCCAATCTGCTGTCTGAAAGTTCTAAAGGCAGATATGGAAAAGATACTGCTGTCATGTTTCGTAAAGCTGCAAGAAGTTCTATCGGTTCTCATATGCCTGCTAAGTCCCTGGAACTGAAACACACCATCAAACTCATTCATGAATTAACGATCGAGATTGACGAGATCGAAACAGCAATCAAACGAATCATGGAGGAAGAAATCCAGTCTCCAATCCTTACCATTCCCGGTATCAGTTACCGGATGGGTGCAATGATCATCGCCGAGATTGGGGATTTCAGCCGTTTTGATTCCGCCGATAAGATACTTGCATATGCAGGAATGTCCCCATCCACCTATCAATCAGGTCAATTAGATAGCTGTCATTCCCACATGGAGAAACGAGGTTCCAGATACCTTCGGTATGCTCTTTACAACGCCACGAAGTATGTCTGCCATTGGGATGAATCCTTCGGAACCTATCTTGAGAAGAAACGCTCCGAAGGCAAGCATTATAATGTTGCATTATCTCATGCCACAAAAAAACTTGTGCGGCTGATTTTCGCAATGGAAAAATCAAGACGGGCATACATACCAGTTCCTTAACTTGTTCTGTAAATTTCTCCTTTTAGGGCATCTATAAAGATGCTCTTATTGTCATGCAGTTTTCAAGGTTCCAATGTATCTGAAATGCCTTCCGGCAATTCATTCAAAAAATTTCATTTTAGACTTGACTTTTAATAGTTAGTCTCCATTTTTGAATTGCAGTGCATCTTCTGTAAAAATATTATCAATTCAAACCACAGTTGGATTGCTTTTTCTCGTTTATTCATAATACAGACACCTCGCTCATTTACTTTCATTTTGTAGGCAACATAATGGAAAATTCCGAACCTCTGCCTGGCTCCGAAACCACTTTGATATAGCCGCCCTGCCGCGTTATGATCTCGCGGGCCAGATAAAGGCCAATGCCAACCCCCTGTTGTTCGTGTACTTCTTCCTCACGATAGAAGCGCCGGAAGATGGCGGCCTGATTGCTTTCCGAAATGCCCTTGCCGGTGTCGGCCACTTTGATCTCCACATACATTTCCCACAGTACCACCGACACAGCGATTTCCCCGCCTGCCGGGGTGTACTTCACCGCATTGTCCAGCAAGTTAAAGAGGGCTTCGGATGTCCACTTACTGTCATGGGAAACGGTCAAATCCTCCGGGCAGTCTACGGACACGGCGATTTCCTTTTTCTCGGCCGCATACACGATCCCACTCATGGCCTGTGCCACGGTATCAAAGAGGCGTCCCGGTTTCTTATCCAACTGGATCACGCCCGTTTCCAGCCGGGAGGTTTTCACAAGAGCTTGAAAGAGAAAGTCCAGCTTATCCGTCTGGCTGCGGATTCCCCGGATAAAGTCTGTGCGCTCTGCCTCTGTCATGGGCTTTTCCAGCAGGGTGTCCGTCGCCATTTTCAGATTGCTTACCGGCGTTTTTACCTGATGGGAAATATCCGATACAAGGGTCTGTAACTCCTGCCGTTCCTCGTCCACCTTGCGACGGTTCTCCTGCATGATCTGGTAAAGTCTTGCCAGCCGGTGTCCGATTCTGGCAAGCTGGGTTTCGCTGTCCTCCGGGCGCTTTGGCGCTTCATTCCCAGCAATCATGTGGTCTAAGGTTTGGCACAGGTCTGTGGTAAACTGCGACAGCCGTTTTCCAAACGCCTGCGTCAGTACAAAAATCCCCACAAGGGCGCACAGCAGCAGCGCCCCGCCCGTTAGCAGCACCGCCGTCTGTTTTGTTACAAGAGACATGGCTATGGTGATCCCGGACATGGAGAGGACAAGTCCTATTGCAACCCGGTCAAACAGCCGCTTTACCGAAAGGTTTTGAAACTTCATTTTGCCTCGCCTCCCGTCCATTGATAGCCCATACCGTAAACAGTCTTGATGTAGGGGGCGCCGCCGCCGGATTCGATCTTGCTGCGAATCCGGCTGATGGAGGTTGTCAGGGTGTGTTCGTCCACAAACCTTTCGTCTATATCCCACAGCTTTTCCAAAAGCTGCCCACGGGTCAGCACTTGCCGGGGATTTTTACGGAACAGGTTCAGCATTTTATACTCCATCGGGGATAGGGTCAGGGGCTTGCCGTTTAGGGAAGCCGTCTGCTCCGAGAAGTCCAGAAACAGCCGCCCGTCGTCGTAAATGTCCTTGGCCGGTTTGTGGTGTTCCAGCATGGCAAACATGGCTTTGATTTTCCGCTGCAAGGCCCCGATCACAAAGGGCTTTGTGATGTAGTCCACCGCGCCCACCTCATAGCCCCGTATCTGGTCGCTCTCCTGATCGTTGGCGGTCAGGAAAATCACGATGGTGTCCGGGTGCTGGGGCTTTATCAGTTTGCACAGCTCAAAACCGTTCCCGTCTGGCAGGTTGATGTCCAGCAGCACTAAGTCAAATTCCCGCTGGCGGATGGCGTTGGCTGCGGTTCTGGCGTTTAGGGCAGCGGTCACGCCGTAGCCGTCTGCGGTCAGGTTATAGTCTAACATCTTATTCAAAAAACTGTCGTCCTCGACAATTAAAATCTGCTTCATATCCTCACTTCCTTTGCTTTTTGCAGATAGTATAACAGGCAAATGTCCGCGAAATGTTACAGCGGACGGATTTTTTCAAAAAAATATCCACCTCTATTATAATTTGATTTGGTTAGTGATACAAGGATAGCGTTTATATCTCACTAAAAAAACAGCATAATCATACCTGTTAGTCGGCATAATAAGGTTATTCCTTTGTGTAAATCGGCACGATAGAATATATTCGAGGTGAATGATTATGCCGATTGATGATTTAACCGCTTTAGGGCAAAAAATGCGGGAAGCCCGAAAAGGAAAAAGCCTGACACAGCAGGAGCTTTCTGATTTGAGCCATGTATCTGTCAAGCAGATTGCCAAGATTGAAAAAGGGCAGATGAATCCGTCCTTTTTGATTTTGAAGGCACTGGCAAAGGTACTGCCGATTTCTCTGGATTCTTTAATCAATCCGGATGTTTCCCCGGAAGATGAGGGAGCCGGTCAGATGAAGATGCTGTATTGCAGCTGCCCGTCAGAAATGCGTGAAACCCTCTTGCACCATACGCAGGAAACCATGAAAGAACTAACCGAACTATCCGAGAAATTTGAAACGAATTGAGCCGGTGAGTGAATTTAACAAATTCCTCACCGGCTTTGTTCTTTTTCGAGAAAAAGAAGGTTATCCCGTTCCGGGATAACCGTGGCAAGCAATGCCCCAGGATAGCCATCCGGCTCCTGGCGCTGCTTGTTGGGGATTCCCCAAGCCCCTTTGAACACAGAATTTCATTCTGTGGCTGCGCGTTCCTGCGGAACGCTTTTTACCGGCCTGCGGCGGTGAGAAAATGCGAAAAAACAGGCGCGTCAGCGATCCTGCCCCTGTTCCTTTTCCCGGTCATTCTGGCGTTCCTCCCCATATCCCATCAGCCGGTCCACGTTGGCTTTTGCGGCCAGCAGTTCCCGCATTTCCTCGCGGGAACGCCGGTACTCGGCATAGTCTTTTTTCTTTCCTTCCAACAATGTTGCGTACTCGGCCTGCAAGCTCTTGACGGTGGGCAGCTTCTTGATACCCAAATCGTCAAATGCCTGTTTTGCCGCCTTGTGGAGCAGAATATCCGCTTCATGTTCCGCTAAAAATTTCTTGGAATATCCCGCCTTCTTCTTTCAGATAGCCGATCAGAGCGCATAAAAGCAGGCGGGCCGCTGTCTGTTCCCGTTCCGTTAAAGCCTCCATCGTCTTTGCGGCCTCCGGCAGAAGCCTTTCCCCTACAAAAGTTTCCACATCACCGGAGTACAGCTGGCGGATAGAATCTATGGACAGCGGGGCGGTTGTGTCGCCATCCATAGAAAAGTCATAGAGGTCATCGCTCTGTGCAGGCTTTTTCCGAAGTTTGCGTATCAGGGCAGAAACAATATCGCCGCCCAGATACACCGCCAGACAGCACAGGTCAAAAACAGCAACGATTTTGATAAATAAAATAAGATACTTCATTTCCGATCTCTCCTTTCTTTCAGCTGCTTTTCCAGTTCCCGGTGGCAGAATCCCACACAGGGCCTCCCGTAGTTGCCGCAGCCATAGCAGGGGTGGCTTTTGGGTAAAGAAGGGGGGCTGGAAGTTTTCTTCCTGCCCTCCGGTTTCTGTGTCATCATGCGCTCAAAGGGGCTGTCAGTGAAGCGGGTCATGCAGGTTCTTCTGTTACCGGACGCTCATAAATCACATACTCGTTGGCGCTGAACTTGCCGCCCGCATCGGTGGTCTGGCGGCGTTTGATGTACCCCGCCTTTTCCAGCTCATTGACTGCGGAGCGGATCGCGTCCTTGCTTTCCCGGTTGATAACGGCCAGACCGGAAAGGGTGTAGTCCCAATCCTCCGGCAGCGAGAGCATTTGGGACAGCAGGCCCTTTGCTTTCAGGCTCAGGCTCTTGTCCCGCAGATGATAGTTGCTCATGACGGTGTATCCCTGTGTGCGTTCTACGCGAAAAACGGCCATTTTCTGCACTCCTTTCGTTTCCCAGGGCATGAAAAAAGCCACAATCCTGTAAAAAGAATTGCGGCGTTCATTTGCTGGCTGACTTCTGCCTGTACCGGTGAAAAAACGGCGGCATGGGCGGTTTGTCAAACAGGCTCTCTAACTGCGGAAACGTCAGGGTTTGAAAAATCCGGTCGATCTCAATGGTTTCCATGTTTCGCTGGGAGCGGCAGTCCTCCCGGATGGCTTCTCTGATTTCCTTAACGGTACACATATTCATTCCTTCCTCTCAATTTGTCGGGTTTACGGGTGGCGTTTCTTTTTGGGCTTGAAGTCCAGGATATGCCCCTCAATGACGCGGGCATACCGTTTGATTTTGATGTCCCGGCGTTTCTGGCTGGCGAGAACGGCCTGGTAGCCGTCCTCGTCCAGAAACAGGCGCGTTTCATCGCCGGGTGCGCCGTAGGCGGTACGGGGCCGCAGGACGGAAAACTCCACCATCCAGCGGGTCTTATCCTGAAACCGTTCCACAGCCAGTATGTTGTGGCCCTTTAACTCCCTGGCAACGTGATCTCTCATAGGCGCTCCTTTCAGCGTTCCTGATCTCTCTGACGCTTTTTCTGCCACTGTTCCAGCAGTTTGATGATGGTTTCCTGCATCCGGGCAGGGGTGTAGCTTTTGGGAAAATACTTCCGCAGGGTGTCGGAGGTAAACGTCACCTTGTCCAGATCGCTTTTCTTTTCCTCGCCCATAATCGCCCGCATTACATCTATGGATAAACGCCCCTCCTGGCTGAATTTCTTGAGCCGCTGGGCTTGGGAAAGGGAGGGGGTGGCCTGTTCGCTGTCCATCGCGTCCAAAAGCTGGGTCTGTTCTTCTTTTTTGAGAAAGGACAGCTCATAGGCCGGGTTCAGGGCAATTTTCTTTTCGTCCACCATGTTCAGCAGTTCGGGGATTAACTCGGTCAGGCGAATGTAGCGGAAAATCTGGTTTTTACTCTGACCGACCTGTTCCGCCAGAACCTCGCTGGACTTCTTCCCAAAATCGTTCCCAACTTGGGAACAATTTTCTTTGGAGGGCCGACCTGCTTGCCGTTTCATAGCTTCTAATTTCATCTTGTAGGCAAAGGCCCTCTCGCTGGGGAGCAGGCTTTCCCTTTGCAGGTTGCTGTCAACCATGATAATCGTGGCGGCGTCATCGTCCAAATCCCGGACAATGACCGGCATGGTTTCTTTCTCTGCCAGTTCACTGGCCCGATGCCGCCTGTGTCCGGCTACCAGCTCATAGCCGCCGCTGGGGTCAGGACGGGCGATAGCAGGAACAAGAACGCCGTACTGCCGGATGCTGTCCGCTGTTTCCATCATGGCATCATCATCTTTGACCTTGAAAGGGTGGCCCTTGAACGAGTGCAGCTCGCTTAAAGGGATTTCTACCACCTTTTCCCGCCTTGCATCGGCGCGGCTTTCCTCGGTGGAAAACAGATCATCGACCGATGCCAGCTCTACTTTTTTCGCGCTGCTTTTCAAGTTTCAACACCTCCTTAGTCAGATTTGCGTAACCCTCCGCTACTTTGCCGCCTGGGTCATGGGAGAAAATGCTCTTGCCCTCTGCGCTGATTTCCTTTGCCCGGACAGAATGGGGAATCTCGGTTCCGAACACCTTGATTTTACTGCCGTAGGTTTCCCGCAGCAGGGCGGCAATCTCTTTGGCGAAGTTAGTGCGGTTGTCCACCATTGTCAGCAGAATACCGTCTATTTGCAGTTTCGGGTTGATCTGCCGCTTGACCTTGTTCACCGTAGAGAGCAGCTGTTCCAGCCCTTTGGCGGGCAGGTACTCCGCCTGGACGGGAATTATAATCCTGTTGGCAGCGGCCAGGGCGTTGACGGTGAGCATACCCAGGGAGGGCTGGCAGTCTATGAGGATATGGGAATACTGCCCCTTTACACTGTCCAGGTACTGCCGCAGAATCGTTTCCCGGCTCATAGCGTTTACCAGCGATACCTCCATGCCAGACAGCTGAATATCCGCTGGCATCAGATCCACGCCCTCCGGGTGGCGAAGAATCCCCTCGCCGGGGCGAACCGGCTGATCGGTCAGGATGCGGCCCATTGCGTCAGAGAGGGTAAAGGGCAGCTTATCCGGCTGGGGATTGCCCAGGCTGATGGTCAGGCTCCCTTGCGGGTCCCCGTCAATGAGCAGCACTTTCTTTCCCGCCTGTGCCAGCCCAATCCCTAAGTTGGCACAGGTTGTGGTCTTGCCCACACCGCCTTTCTGGTTTGCGATGGCGATGATTTGCGTGTTCAAGATAATCACCTCATTTCTTGGTATGAAAAAAGGGAGAATGTGACCGGAATCAACATTCTCCCTTAGAAACGATATGTGATTGTGCAATGATCTGTCTTTTGTGAGGTTAGCTTTTGAGAGCCATCTCGCCGCAAACCCGCATGAATACTGGGTTTTTGCCTGTTTGCTTTCCCTTTCCCCAATAACCTGTGTTCAACGATATGTACAGCCGGGATATTTCCAAGAAGGTACTGGCGGGCTGGATGGCCCGCTCCCGGCAGGGGAAGTTTTTAGGTGGGCCTACTCCTTACGGCCTTATGCGTGACCCCAACGACTGCGGCCACCTGATTATCGACCCGGAGACAGCCCCCACCGTCAAGCTGGTTTTCGACTTGGCAGCAAACGGATACGGCATGATGCGGATTGCAAAATATCTGCTGGAACGCAAGATTCCCATTACCCGCGTCAAAGGTCCGATAGAATCCGAAGTGCGCTATTATTCTTGGGGCAATTCCGTAATCAGTAAAATGCTCCGCAATCCGGTCTACAAAGGCGATCATGTGGTCTGCAAATGCCACCAGAAGGCTATTCGCTCTAACACCTACAATTTTGTTCCCCGTGACGAGTGGGAGATCATTGAGAACTGCCATGAGGCGATTGTCAGCCGGGAGCAGTGGGATAGGGTGCAAAAGCTGATTGACCGCCGTCCTACCGTTTCGGGAGAAAACAGGTGTCCATTTTATAATCTGTTTCACGGCCTTGTCTACTGTGCTACTTGCGGAAAATCCATGCAGGTGCGCTATGAGAAGGTGGGCCGGACGGATATTGACCGCAGCACCAAGAAGAAGCGGGAGCCGATTGACAGGGCATATTATATCTGCCAGACCTATAACCGGCTGGGAAAGAACGCTTGCACCAGCCATAAGATTGAGGCCCGCGACCTTTACAATCTCGTGCTGTCGGACATTATAGAGCATGGCAAAATGGCCTTGCAGGATTCCGAGGCATTCTATGGGCGGTTGACCTACCGGCTGGAACAGCGGTACACCATGGACGAAGGGGCCTTGAAGAAAGAGTTGGATACCCTGGCGAAACGTAATCAGGAAATTGACAAGATGTTCATGAGCCTGTACGCCGACAAGACCAAGGGCATCCTGACTGAACAACGCTTCTTCCGCATGACTGAAACGCTGGAGCAAGAACAGGCGGACAGCAAAGCCCGGATGCAGACGATCATGGACGAGTTGCGTACTGCCAGCGACACGGAGGATGATGTTCGCCGGTTCATCGGAGAAATCCGAGAGTATGCATCCATCACGGAATTGGACGAAACCATTTTGAATCGACTGATTGATAAAATCATTATCAGTGCAGTTGAAGTTATTGATGGCGAAAAGGTGCAGAAAGTCCGCATTGTTTATAACTTTGTGGGCGAGATCACCAACTAAATCTTATCAAGCAAGGCCCCCTTTCCTATTGTGGGAGAGGGGGCCTTTGTCGTTTCCAGGAGAAATTTGAAAGAAATCTCAATTCATCACTTGACATTACAGTAGCGAAACAGCTTTGCAAACAAACTGTCGAAATTTTTTCAATTCACCTGTATCGTAACAGGAGGGCCGAGATCGTATCGCTTACCGAGCCAAATAAATGCTTTTGCCCCGGTATATGCAAGAAAGTCAAAAAAGACCATGTATGAAAATTATCCACCCAAAACCGAGAGATCAGTTGAACGATAAAAATTATCTATAGCTGTGTAACCACCAAGCATATTATACAACTCATCAAAAGAAATGTCTTCAGTGCTTGCTTTAAGCTCTCCTTCGGTTAAACTGTTATCGACAAGTTGCTGAACATATATATATTCAATTCGATCTGAGCCCATGCCACCGCCATGTACCACAATTCCGTTTCCCTCATATTTATATATCTCTGCATATGTCCCAAAACAAGAATCCCAAAGTTCTCCGCACAAAACGCTTTCTGTTCCGTCATATGTATAAAATACATAATTCTGTATATCAGTTTGTTTAATTATCAATTCTGGAATACCGTTTTTGTCTACATCATACAAAGTATATTCTGTGTATTCTTTTCCCCACGGCTTTTCTTCATATTCTGGGTACTGTCTCAAAGTAGACTTATAGCTTTCTGCATATGAATCATAATGTGTTGCAACTTCGCTAGGACTTGCCAAGCGATGGAATCCGTTTGGATAATGCGTGGGTAGTGTAAATGTGTTCAGATTAATAACATTATAGTAATAGTCTGCACCAGCAATAGAATACACAGGGCAAACCATACATAGCTCACCTTTATCGTTGATAAACGGAAGAGCCTTTGCAATGTTTTCGGCGGAAATTGTCTTTGCAAGAGCTTCATCTGCATACTTCATTCCTGCTACATCATTACGTTCATAAATTGATTCTCCGTAACAAGAAAAATGGAATGCATATAATGCCTGTTTAGCAGTTTCCTTGTACAAGCTATCCGTCAAACCGCAATACGAAAGCACATTTTGAGTAGACAAAACCGCGCCATCAGGAACAGATATATTATATACATAATAATCGGTCCAAGCCCAGTCTACCGGATGGCTCTCCACAACAAGAGATAGTATGTTATCGTTCACATACCAGTTATACGTTATATATTCATCACCCTCATAGTGTCCTTGATTCCACCATTCAAGTATTTCAACAACCACACCATCATATAGGTTTCTCCATATTTCAGCATTAATATTAGCAACAGCATCACCACTTAAAGTGATTTTTGGAATGTTGAATTTTCTTCCTCCAAACTCCTCACTATATGCGTCTACCACAAGATCAATTGTCCTTATCCATGAAATCAACTGGCCACCATCATATTTATCTATGTAGTCTTTATTGTCCGATGGTAAGAAACCAAACACACAACCTTCGTTAGTTTTATTTGTATCCTTGAGTTCAACCATAATCTTCGCAATTTCAGCGTTGATGCTATTTTGATAATCAATAAGCGGTTGTATCTTTTCTTTGGTCGAACTAGTTTTGTTTGCCAGGGAAGCAAGAGCTGCTTCCCTAGTGATATAACAGGATTTTAGATAAATATAGCAATATTGTGAAATATCATACATATTCTCTGCCGTAATGTTTCCGGCGTCAGCAAAAATTGAATTCCGCTTATTTAAATAATTCAGGAATGCATCACCCTGAAATACGAGAGAGTACAACGCAAGTTCAAAGCTATCTGCACTGGACAAACCGTTTGCGATAAAGGGTATAGTATTAGAAGCAATGTTCCAAGCAAACAATACGGCAGTGGCCTGAGTTCCTAGCACCTCATGCATGGGGATTTCGTCTATGATCCATTGGTCGACATTTTCGACAAATCGTTTTGTCGTGTATTCGCCTATACTACTTGAGAGTGCATCAGAATAATCTATCATGGACCTTTTCGTAATCTCTGGTAGTTCCAGTCCACCGCTTTCGCGGCCCAGATAATACGTCAATGCCGCAAGTGAAAACTCATCTTGATTTTGGAACTCTTGCGTATAACCGACTACTTCCAACACCTTTGTACTCACATCGAGAAAAGTCAATGCTTTTCCAGCAGCGCTTGACACACCCTTTTGTACCTCTAAGATGTTTCCGCCCGTACTTGAAAACCATGTCTGTTTGTCCAATGCGCTTTCTAGCGCCTGGTATGATCTGTTGTAGGATACAAGCGGTGAGTTACCGCTTTTGACCTTCTGCAAAATGTCTTCACAATTCTTATATAGCGTACCAACCTGTGAATCCCGCATGGCAGAAGTGCTTGAAAGCATTTGACCAAGTTGCCCGTCTTCGTCCAATACATCAATTAGCATACTAACCTTGTCTATTGTTGCCTGCAATTCTTTGTCCGATTCCGTACAAAGAAGCATAGCAAGGTTTTCACCATATCTCTTGTCGTAGGCAGCCATGCTACCGGCAAATTGCTGGAATAAGATTGCCCAAGAATCCCCATCAAATCCCAACAAGCCATTAAAGACATTCACCAAATGACTACTTCCACCAAGGACTTTGATGTCTGTTTCTGTATATCCAAAATCATCTGCCCAGTCAAAGTTGTATTTTTCTGAGTTTTTCGCTATTTCATAAAAGTAGTCGATAATCCTCTTTTTCGGAATATCAATCAGGAGTGCATCGTCAGTAATCATCATGCCACTATTAATCAACAGCAACGAGTATTCAAGAGGAATCCAACTACCCTCGCTATTTTTTACACTTGCAAAAGGGGCCTTATATGTATCGATCATATTATTAAACAGCATATGGGATACCTGAGTACTGTTATACTTGAATTGCGTAATGCCAAACGGAAGCCCATTCGATGTGTCCTTGTTATAGATTACGGCACCCTCACTATTTTCTCCAAATGTATACCCAAGTCTTTCTGAAAGCATCTTAGCATCAACATAGACATTGTTGTTCTGAATCATAATATCTAGTTTTTCTTGATGTCCAATCATGTCAGAATACTCTACCTGAACAGCATAGTATTCTTCGCCAGCATTCACAGCAAATGAGGTTGTGGTTATTGAAATCATTATCGCAAAGGCTAAAAGCAGGCTGATCATTCTCTTCATGTTTAGTCCTCACCTTCCGCATACTCTTCTATCATCTCTGTATAGAGTGATTTATAAGCATCAAGAAGTCCGCCTGTCACAGCATTGACGAATGTCTCATCCTGATATTCCACGACAGCTTCTTCATCTATAAAAATATATTTAAGGGAAACCATCGTTGTCTTTTTTTCTGCGTTCTCTGCATAATCTATTATGTACTGTAATAATTTATCTTCCGTAATGCTGTCCGAATCTGCTTTAAGGCTTGTAAATACGTTACTCATGTCTGGTGCTTCAACTTCAAACTCAACAGTATCCGCAGATATATTTTTGACTCTAAGTGTTACCTGCACAAAAACATGTTCCAGGATACCTCCTTGAGATTCACTGGTATTGCCCCACATATCTGAGAGTTCTTCATCAATTGCAAGTTCATTTGCGCCAAAAATGAATCTGTTGATTGTTTTTATATCGCCATCATGGAAAGCATCGGCTAGCGTTTGAACTGTATCTTTTACTGCTTCCTTCTGTTTCCCACAACCCACAAGTGTAATCAATGCTATACATATCGAAATTATTAAAATGAGCCTTCTCATTCTCAATACCCCCATAGGTAAAAAATCATTGTAAGTATACAACTCCTCGCCCCATGTGTCAATCCCATGCCCAATTCTGCGGAACTACACAATCTGTGCTCAACGATGATGTGATGTGGCGGATAGTTATACGCATCCCCCTTTTTAATTACATGTAGGGCCATGTACTACCTTATAGTATACTCATTTGGATAGTTTAGATGGAGTTTTGACGCTGGTGTTTCACAATCCATTTTTAGGTTGTACCAAAGTACAATCTATTTTTTTGAATTCACCACTTGACAATGTTGCAGTGAGCTTATGACCCCCGCCGAGCTTGCCACCATGCCCGGCGACAGGTGCATCCTGCAACTGCGGGGCCTGCCGCCGTTCTATTCCCGGAAATATGATTTGAAACAGCATCCCAACTACCGATACACGGCGGAGACGGACAAGAAGAAAAACGCCTTTTCGCTGGAGCGGCTTATCTGCCGCCGTATAAAAAAGCTCAATCCCAACGAGCAGTACACCGTGTACGGGGCGGACGTGCCGGACGAAACGCCCATAGACGAGGACGAGGACATCCTCAACTATGACGATTTGGACGACCCGGACGCTTTTGTATAAACTTTGGGACAAAACGTCCCAAAGCGTCACCTGCCGCCGAATATGGCGGCTTTTCTTGTACCCGGGAACATCCCGGAGAAATGGAGGACTATATGGCATTTTTCGCATCCGCTATCACCACTTTGCAGACCCTTGTTATCGCGCTGGACGCGGGCCTCGGCGTTTGGGGCGTTGTCAATCTGCTGGAGGGCTACGGCTCGGACAACCCCGGTTCCAATGCTCATGTGCGGCAAAGTATCAAAAGGAAAATTTTGTCAGATTGACAGCCAGCCTTGCTATTCCGAAAACACTCAAAAAAGCACCGCAAGCCATTAGGTCATGCGGTGCGTACATAAAGGTATCGCATTTAAGGCATATCAGGTTCTCTGGGTTCATCCAGATTGGAGCCTGGGACGATGGTGGTGTCGGGGTATTCAGCAGGGGCGCTGCTCTTGTCAGGAATGCCCTGTAAACACCCCACAACAAAATTCTCACTGTGTGGATTGATGATGGACGCCACGATTTTTATGACTTCCTCCAACTCCAACCGCTGTGCCGATACCTCGTACTCTACCCCATCCAGCGTGAACGAGGCTGTATAGATGTCGTAATACCCCGCTGGCATATTTGAAAGACCGTCAGGGGCTTTTTTGTGGGGTCAAAGGGGCCATACTTCATGGAGCAGTGGCTGAGGGTAACGGGTACTCCGCCAAAGTCAGTAGTGCGTTCCTCGTCTACTGGGAGAAGGCAACAGTGTAGGATACGCAGCCTGGAAGCTCTGATGGTAAATCCCTTGGGAATCTCAATATCGTCATTAGATTTAGGGCTTCCGTCCTCCCAAAAGTCTACCCAGAAACTTCGGCCCGCCTGATCCTCAACAACATTCCCGGTAGCTTTCTCCCGAACAATGCGGCCTGACACAGCCTTACCGCCCCCGGTGAGGTCATCGGGGATATAGGCGGGAGCTAACTCCCAGCCATAGTAGGTTCTGATACCCTGCGTATCCAAAATTCCCTCGTTATAAAGAGCAGGGTCTCGGTAAAGCGGGGCGGCATCCAGGGCCAGCCCTGCCGACTCATTCACCGCCACGTTATCCCAGTTAATAGTGATTTCTCTCTCGCTGGGTGGCTGCAACGGCTCACCACTGTTCTGATGTTCATTGTCACTGATTCCAGGCACAAGGCCAGGATTAGGGGGCGGCTCGACCTTGTTTGGTCCCCTCAAAATGCTCGGCAACGTTGTCAATGTCACTGTGAGGATCAAGCCAAAGCACGCCGCCATAGCGCCCCATTTCAGCCATCCGCTTTTCTTTTTGCGTTCATAGGTAATTGCTTCCATGATGTACTTGTCGTTGACTTTTCCCAGCGCATGGGAAAACTGTGTTGCGTTCATCACATGACCCCTCTTTCTTCAAAATAGTGTCGCAGTTGTTTTCGAATACGGGTCAGTCGGACGGACACATTCTTTTCCGACAGGCCCGTTTGCACCGCAATCTCCCCGTAGCTGTCGGAGAACCAGTGCCGGCGCATGAGGATGGCTCGGTTCTCCGGGGACAGGGTTTCCAGGAAGTCCTCAATCAGCCTGCTCTTCTTTGTGTCCAGCTCGGCCAGCAGCTTCATGGCCTTGTCCCGCCCGCAGGTCATATCCTCGCAGATTTCCTCCACGGTGTAGTAGATATAGACGCGCCATGTGTCTTTGTCATACCAATCGTTCCTGGCGGACAGGCTCATGCGGTCCAGCAGCATCCCATACAGCAGCTTGGCGTCTGTGGAAACGTGCTTGAATTTCGGGTTGGTGATCAACTGGCGGGGAATTTTGAAGTAGACAAATTCCTCCGATTCATCGCCGTAGAAATAATCTGACAATATGATTTCCGGCATGGTCAGGGCCTCCTTTTGGGAATAAAAAACAGGAGGCAATGTTGCCTCCTGCTTCAAAAAGTTATAGAGGGGGAGTAGTTTCTTTCAATTCTCCGTATATTTTTAGGGAGTTTTTGTGTTGTGTATATATGATTGGCCCAGTGGCGCCAGTGGCTCCAGCAGCTCCGGCGGCTCCGGCGGGACCGGCAGCGCCAGTGGCGCCAGTGACTCCGGCGGATCCGGCGGATCCGGCGGGACCGGCGGGGCCGGTGGGGCCAGTGGGACCCTGCATGGGAGATGCCTCCAGCGCCCCTTGCATTTTGGACTTCAGGAAGAGCTGGTTTTGCACAGCGGTCTTCAGCAGGTTCCGGACGCTCTCGTTAGCGGACAGCACGTCTTCCACGGTAGCGGCAGGGCCGCTGAGGCCGGGCAGGGTGCCGAGGATATATTGCAGCTTCTCACCCTCGGCGTTGAGGATGTGACTCAGGCCGAGTTCCTCCATGGCGATGGAGGAGAGAATCTGATTGACTGCGTTTTCCCGCTGGATAGGCGGGTCAATGTTGGGAAAGCTGGGCAGAGACATAAAACAATCTCCTTTCTGAATGAGGGCGCGCGCCAGGAATGCGCCTCACAATAGCGGGAAAGGCTCCTTACCAGTGCGGTCCTCGGAACAGTTTATGTGCCTGCTAGCTGGCGGGTTCTTTCTGGAACCCCTTTGCTCAATTTGTCATAGACTGAACTCTGAGCTTTTGGGATTTTGATGTATAAGCTATTTTGAATAAAGAATTTTAAATCAAATAGATACTTCTCTTCCCTTTTCTCTTTTTGACTTCCTTTAACTGCGCATTTAAAAACTCTCCAACAAACGAAGTCTGTTTACTTTGCGAAAATTTGATGGTAATATTAGAATACAGCCTTAAGGATTGGAAGTGCAAAAGTCTTGAAAAACGAATGCCGTCTTTTATTGGTGTTAGTTATCAATATCATGGTCATGGCCCTGGTATCTAGGCTTTTTATTTTATCACCTATGAAGCCCGCTGTTCAAACGGACTGTCCCCAGTTTGCCGTCATTTGCAATAACCCTGGTAGCGGCTGGGATGCGTTACGCCATGGGATTGACCAGGCCGCTAGAGAATATGGTGTTGCTGTTGAGTATCTTGTGTCCACATTCTCAGGGGACGGCGCCGATGACTCCAGCATTCGCATGGCAGCGGAAAGCCATGTGGACGGCATTGCTATTCTCCCGACCTCCGGCGATTCAGGGGAGGCGGTTGCGTACGCCGTGGAGCATGGGATTCCTGTGGTTACAATGGTTTACGATATACCCCTGAGCGGAAAGAATTCCTTTGTGGGGGCGGACGCTGCCACATATGGAAAATCCCTTTTGGAAGCGGTCCAGGACTTTGGCGGGAATGTGAAAAATGTTGGTTTGATTTATAGTGGAGAGGTTAATCAGGAGCGGATCGAGGCGGTGGAACAAATGCTCCGCCAGCAGTACACACTACGAACTGTTAGCCGGAGTAGTTCTCATATATTTGACGCCAGTGAGACCGTGAAAGAGTTGTCTATGGACAGCGAAGATCTGGAGATGATTTGCTGTATGGATGACAACACTACCCAGGGTGCCGTTCAAGCTGTTGTGGACTGTAATATGGTGAACAGACTTTGCATCATTGGAACCGGAGAATCGGAAAATGTGCTTTCCATGGTGGAAAAAGGGGTGGTCGCTGCAGTAATTTTGACTGATTACAAGCAGATAGGATACAGCAGCATCACCACCCTGTGCCGGCTTCAACAAGGTGAGCCGGTTGCCAATGATGACACGGCAGAGGACTGCCTGCGTGTGGTAACACAGGAAACTGCGGCGTTGTACGCAAAGGAGAGCGCCCATGGAACGTAAATGGAGACCGCATACCAGCATCAAGCTTCGGATTATCCTGAGCTTTGCTACCGTAATTTTATTTGTGGCCTCCTTGCTGGCGGGCATTGTAGTGATACAAATTTCCTTGTCCAGGGAGCTTAATAATATCTATTCTTCCAGCCAGGCCATCCTTACCCTGAGCGAGGAAGTGCAGTCCTTAAAATCCCTGACGGAGCAATACCTGTCAACAAAGACAACTACATCTCTTGAAGGGATTCACGACATCATCAACTCACTGAGCCTGACGGCCTATGAAATGAAGAAAATGCCGCCGGACTCTCAGATGGATATGAAAATTCGGGACATAGGATACATGACGGAAGGCTTAACCAGTCATGTATACATCGCCCTCCGCGCCAAAATGGATGCCAATATCGACTTGTATACGGAGAGCTTTGGGCAGATCATTCTTCTGACAGACTTTATCGATCTGCAGTGCGGCGCGGTGGCCTCCCTGATCGCAGAGGAAAACATTCAGATTATCCGGCAGCACGACCATAGGCAGTTCCGATTCTACGGCTTTGCAGTGCTCTTTACGCTTATCATGGCGATGGAGTGCGTTGTCTACATTGTCTTTAGCTCCAGGGACATTGCGGGACCTATCATCAAGATGGCGGATCAGGCGAAGGATATTGCTGCCGGAAATTTTGATGCGGAGGATGTGGTTTGTACATCCCGAGACGAAGTATCTGCCCTGGTGTCCACTTTCAACCAGATGAAAAGCGATATCCGAAGAAATATTCATGAGATGGAAAAGCGGCAGCATTTGGAACTGGCGCTGATTGAAAAGGAAAGTGAAAACTACCGCATGGAGCTGATGCTCCGGGACGCACAGCTGGTAGCGATGCAGTCGCAGATACAGCCCCATTTCCTCTTTAATACCATCAACGCAGGCCTGCAAATTGCCTATTGCGAGGGTGCCAATATCACCTTGGAGTACTTCAGCCAGATGTCTGACCTTCTGCGCTACAGCCTTCAAAATTTCTGGGAGCCAGTATCTTTGCGCTTAGAGGTCGAGCAGGTTTACCGTTATTTCTACATCATGGAAAAGCGGTTTGGGGATCGGATTCAATTTGATATTCAGGAGGAAATCGATAAGCCCGTGCAGACACAGATCGTGGTTCCCTGTATGATTTTGCAGCCTTTGGTGGAAAACTGCTATACCCACGGCGTAAAAAATGTGCAGCGGTTGGGGAAAATCCGCATTACCCTGTGCGAGTATCAGGGCCGCTATGCCGTTCGGATTGCCGACAATGGGTGTGGAATGTCGAAGGAATTGATTCAGTCTTTGCTGAATGCCCCTGCGGCCTCGGAGCAGCGGGGCTCCTTACAGGGGCTGGGGGTGCGCAATGTTCTGGAAAGACTGCGAAATTACTATGGCAGAGGCGATGTGATGAAAATTCGAAGCAAGGAAGGATATGGAACGGAGATTATTCTGTTGCTAAAGGAGGCACCATGAAGCTTCTGATTGTGGATGACGAGAAAATCGTACGGGACTCAATCCGCCTGATTATTGAGAGGGAAGGCTTGACAGGGATCGATCTGATGGCGGTGGCTACTGGCGGTGCTGCTATCGAGGCGGCCGGGAACTTCCGCCCCGATGCAATCTTTATGGACATTGACATGCCTGGTTTGAACGGACTGGAGGCGATTCAGAGTATCCAAAAGTTTGCGCCAGAGGTGATTATTGTCATTATTACGGCCTATGACGTGTTCCAGTATGCGCAGACCGCCATCCGATATGGTGTGTATGAGTATCTCCTAAAACCCTTTACGCCCTCAAAAATTGTGGAACTTTTGGACCGGGTACAAAAAAAGCTGCAAAGTGGTGTCTGCCTCCAAAAACGGGTAATACAGCTGCGGGAGGAAGTGGCCTCTATGCGGACGGCGGTCAACCACGGTATCCTAAACATGATGATTACACAAACTGGAATGCTCTCTGTTCTGGAAAAGGAGCTAGAGCTTGACGAGACCGCTGGACGGATTCTACTGGTCAGTGTCACAGAGGAGGATGCACGCCTCCAGGCTGCGCGGCAGATGCGTAAATACAAATCCCAATGGAAACAGGTGATGGTCAGTCCCTTTATCCGGGGTCAGGCGGTAATGTTTGCTCCTAGGGGCGCTGCAGCCCACGGCCTTTGGGAAATGCTAGCCTCCGCGCTTGCGCCGGAGGTGTTCTGCGTGTCCTGCGGACTGCCTCAGGAGGAGCTGGGCCAGTTGTGGATTTCATATCATCAAGCGATTGAGGCGATGCACACACAAAGCGGAACCTTCCGGGTGTATCGGCAGGAGGAGAAATTTCTTCCAGAGCGAATTGAGGTTTTTCGAAAGTTGGCGGAGTGCTGCTTGGATGGAGAAGATGGAGAACCTCTGATTTCGGATATCCTCCAGCGGGTAACGGACCCCCAAAACCTACAACAGAGTATTTTACAAACAAGTCATCTGGTTATGCTTCTGGCGGAGGTTCTCTATAGCCGCAGCCAGTCGAATCTGCGCTTCAGCGGGGTAATTAACCACGCCCTGGCGGGGGTTATGATGGCGGGAAATGTGGCGGAAGTCCAGCAGGAATTTCAAGCCCTGGCCCGAGAACTCCGTCAGGAACATGTCGAAAATCGGACCAAGGCCGACAGCCAAACGGTACAAGGTGTTTTGCGGTATATTGACCGAAACCTGGAGAAAAATATTACCATTGAATCCGCGGCCCGCCACTTGAAGATATCTTCCGGCACATTGGGCCGAGCTATGCGGGAGGGGCTGGGAAAAAGCTTCGTTACTGTGTTGACGGAAGCCCGGATTCAAAGGGCTATTACTTTGATTCAAAGTGGAGTGTATTCCATGAAGGAAATCTGCTTCATGGTGGGGTACAATGACCCCAATTACTTCAGCCGGGTGTTTAAACGGGTGACGGGAGAAAACCCCAGTGCTTACAGATGAGAGGGGTGTGGAAGAAGCATGGAGGCGTTGAAAAGAGCGAGCGCCCTGTTGCTGGCGGCGTTTTTGTTGTTCATGCTGCTGGATGCTAGTGGTAGAGATGTGAACAAAGACGGCGAGTGGAAGGATAGTCCTCTGGTAGGCATCGCAATGTGTAGCCTTTTGACAGAGCGATGGTACAAAGATCAGGAGGCGCTGACAGCCGAGTTGGGACGGCTGGGGGCGGACGTAATTGTGCAGAACGCCAACAACCAGCAGGACGTTCAAAACCAACAGATACGAAGCCTAGTAGAAAAAGGCGTAGATGTGCTGATTGTAATTCCTGTCAACTCCATTGGCTGTGCCGCTGCCGTACAGGCTGCCAAGAACGAGGGGGTAAAGGTCATTTCCTATGAGCGAATGATTTTGAAAACGGACATTGATCTATACATTTCCTTTGATAATGTTAACCTGGGCCGGCAGATGGGCCGAGGCCTGCTCGCCAATATGGACGAAGGCAATATTCTGCTGATCAATGGAGACGCAGGGGACCAGAATAGCGAATTGTACCGTCAGGGCTACATGGAGGTCCTGCAGGAAGGGCTTGACCAAGGAGATTTTCACGTGATCCGGGAGGTGTTTTCGGAAAACTGGACAAAGGAGACGGCCTATGAGGTGGTGGAGACATTACTGGAGGAGGGTCATTATCTCCACGGCATCATCGCGGAAAACGATAGCTTAGCTGAGATGGCAATTCAGGCACTAGCGGAACGGGGTAGAGCCGGCGAAACCGTTGTTGTGGGACAGGATGGCGACTTGGGTGCGTACCAGCGTATTGTCCTTGGTGTGCAGGCAGCAACTGTGTATAAGGACTATGAGGTTTTGGCCCACAAAGCAGCGCTGGCCGCGTACCGGCTAGCAAACGAGAGAAATATCTTCAGCTGTGGAACGATTAGCAACGGTGAGCACGAGATTCCCTATTATTATTTAGAGACAACACTAATTACACGGGAAAACATACAAGAAGAAATCATAGACAAACAGATATACCGCCAGGAGGAGGTTTATCGCAATATCGGCCAGTTCTATCGATGATTTGTGCTAGGCCGACAGAAAAATGCTAATTCAATAAATTGGACATCTATAAAAACGCGGAAAATGAAGTATAATTCCGATTCTGTCCAGAGTCAGAGAACGAGACATGTGCTATAGTGATTTTAGATAAATCACCTGGCGCATGTCTTTCTTTATACATGGAAAAGACCCTGGTGATTCAAATGAAAAGGAGGATGTGAGATGAAAAAGCGTATGGCTGCCATTAGTGTGCTCCTGATGATGCTCCTGGTCCTTGCTTGTGGCTGTGGAGAAGGGATGAAGACTGCGGATAAGAGTGGGGATCTGGCCCAAGGGGAGGCCGGCAGGGAACAAAAATTTATCGGAATTCTGTTCCCTTCTGCCATGGTGGACCGGTGGCCGGCAGAGGCGGAATTCCTGAAGTCCGATCTGGAAGCCCTGGGCTATCAGGCGGAGATCCAGTACGCTGACGAAAACGCTAGTGTACAGCAGCAACAGGCGGAGAACTTTATTACTCAGGGTGCGGATATGCTGGTGGTCTGCTCAGTGGACACAGTGGCCGCCAAGCAGATTGTGGAGTCCGCCCAAAAAGAAGGTGTGGCGTTGTTTTCGTACTGCCGCCTGATTGAGGACATTGTTTACGATGGCTATGTGGCCGAGGACAATAATGCCGTGGGCCTTATGCAGGGCGGTTATATTGCGGAAAACGTAGAAAAGGGAAATATCATCGTTGTGGGCGGTGCAGCCACAGATAGCAACGGCATTCTGTACCGGGAAAAAGGCGTGGAAGCAATTCAGGCAAAAATTGACTCCGGAGACTATACGGTAATCGCGGATCAGTACTGCGACGGTTGGTCTCCCGAGGTCGCCATGAAGGCGGTCGAGAACGCGCTTACCCAGAATAACAACAATGTGGCGGCGGTCCTCTGTCCGAATGACGGCCTTGCCGGCGGTGCGATTGAGGCGCTTGCTGCCCAGGATTTAGCGGGCAAGGTGGTAGTCACTGGTGGAGATGGAGAGTTGGCCGCTATGAAGCGGATTGCTGCGGGAACCCAAACCATGACAATTCTGAAGCCCTCCGCCAAAATCGCGGGAGCAGCGGCGGAAGCGATTGATGCTTATCTGTCCGGCGGCACCCCGGCCTGGACCGGCAGTGTCAAAAATGGTGCGGGAGCGATTAATGCGGCACTGGTGGACATGGTGGTAATCACGGCAGACAATTTGAAGAGCGAGATCATTGACACAGGTATATTCACAGAAGCGGACATCTACGGATAAGCGGTTAACGAGTTTTTGACAAGAAGAGGCGGCAGCTCGCCGCCTCTTCCTGAAGTCAATGCGATTCCCCCTGGGAGGTAAATATGGAAAATATCTTAGAGCTGCATGGTGTCACAAAGGAATTCCCTGGGGTCAAGGCCTTGGATGGTGTGACATTGGAGATTCAAAAGGGTGAGATTCACGCGATTGTCGGGGAAAATGGAGCTGGAAAATCGACACTGATGAAGATCATCAGCGGCGTTTACCCCAAAGGAACCTATGGGGGGACTCTGCGCTTTGAGGGGACTGTTCGGGAATTTACCTCCATCAGGGACAGTGAAGATGCCGGAATCGCGATTATTTATCAGGAGCTGGCTCTTCTCAAAAACATGAATGTTGCTGAGAATATTTTTCTGGGAAACGAAATCGTATCTCACGGCATGATTCAGCTGAATGAGACAGTCCGAAGCTCCAGAGAGTTTTTGGAGCAGGTAGGTTTGCGGATCAACCCGCTGACGCCGGTCATCAACCTAGGCATTGGTCAGCAGCAACTGGTAGAAATTGCGAAAGCACTTTCAAAAAATGCCAAGCTGTTGATTTTGGATGAGCCTACTGCTCCGCTCACGGAGATCGAGAGCGAGAACCTGCTGAGCATCATGCGGCGCCTACGGCAGCAGGGGGTGACCTGTGTCTTTATTACCCACAAGCTGGAAGAGGTGTTTGCGGTGGCGGACCGGGTCACTGTGATACGTGACGGCAAAAGTATTGACACAGTGCCGGTAGATGCATTGACTCGGGATGAGATTATCGCCCGTATGGTGGGGCGGGAGATGAAGGAGTTATTCCCTAGGATGGAGCATGCGGCAGGGGAATCTGTTTTAGAGGTAAGGAATTGGTCTCTCACGGACCCGGAATTGAAAACTCGGAGGCTGGTGGACAGTGTCAGCTTTACGTTGCGCCGGGGAGAGATTTTAGGTTTCTCAGGGTTGGTTGGTGCTGGGCGCACGGAACTGGCTATGAGCCTATTTGGGACGTACTGTTCCTTCAGCAGCGGTGAAATCTATTTGCAGGGGAAAAAGGTGCAGATTAAGTGTCCTCTGGACGCAATCCGCCTGGGTATCTCCTATGTATCCGAGGACCGTAAGCGCTACGGGCTGAATATGTTCATGGATATTGAAGACAACATGTCCCTTTCGGCACTAGATAAGTTTTCCCAATTTGGGGTTATCCACAGCAGTAAGCGCCTGCTGGAGGTCCGACGTTATATTAATGAGCTGAAAATTAAAACTCCATCTTCGAAGCAAATGGCGGTGAACCTGTCTGGGGGCAACCAGCAAAAGGTGATTCTGGGCAAGTGGCTTATGACCAATCCCCAAATTCTAATTGTAGACGAGCCCACCCGGGGGATTGACGTAGGTGCGAAATATGAAATCTATAACATCCTGAATCGTTTGATTCTGCAAGGGGTCAGCATCATTATGATATCTTCGGAGCTGCCGGAAATTTTGGGAATGAGTGATCGCATTGCTGTGATGTGCGGGGGGCGGCTGACCGGAATTTTGGACAATACCCATGAACGGCAAACCCAAGAGACCGTTATGAAATATGCGACAGGGGGCTTTTGAGTATGGAAGAAAGGAAAAACATTCGGGAGTTGATATCACTGGAATTTGGCGGCAGCGCCAGACAAATTGTGATGCTTGGCGTGCTGGCCCTGATTTGGATGGGATTTTCTCTCCTCACCGGTGGCACGTTTGTGTCTTCCCGAAACGTCTCGAATTTGGTATTGCAGTCTGCCTCCACAGCTATTGCCGCTACCTCTATCGTTTGGGTGCTGATTGCTGGGCATATCGATTTGTCTATCGGTTCCTTTGTAGGCTTCACTGGGGCCATCGCAGGTATCTGTATGGTAAATTTGGGACTGGGGGTTCTGCCTACTATTTTGATTGTTCTGCTGGTGGGCGGGCTTCTGGGGGCTTTCCAGGGGTATTGGGTTGCCTATCGGAACGTGCCTGCCTTTATCGTAACACTGGCAGGGATGCAGATTTTCCGAGGCGGCTGCATGATGGTGACTAAGGGGGTCACTATCAGTCCGATGAAGGATGGCTTTAAGGCCATTGGTCAGGCCTATATTCCCAGCCTGTTCAGCGCAGAGGGAAGCCTGAATGATACGGCACTGCTGGCCGGTGTGGTTTTGTCTGTAGCTTATGCCGGAGCACAGCTGCGGGGTGTCCGCTCGAAAAAAGCATACCAGCTGGAGACCGCTCCAACGTGGTTCCTGGTGGTCAAAATCTGTGTAGTCAGCGCTGCAATCATGGTTGTGATGGCAGTTCTAGCCGTACATCTTGGAATCCCTGTCGCACTGATTTTGGTAGGGGCTTGTACGGTTGCCTTTACATATATCTCCTATCGCACTAAGTTTGGGAAATATGTCCACGCCATTGGCGGGAACCGGGATGCCGCTCGGTTGTCCGGCATCGATATCAAGAAGATTACCTTCATTATTTTTGTGGTAGAAGGGCTAATGTGCGCCCTGAGCAGCATTTTTTACACCGCCCGACTGAATTCCGCTGCGGCATCCGCAGGGCAGAACATGGAAATGGATGTCATTTCCGCCGCTATCATCGGTGGGACCAGCACGATGGGAGGTGAAGGCAGCGTGCCTGGCGCCATAATCGGCGCACTGATTATGGCCAGCATCAACAACGGTATGTCCATCATGAATCTGCCATCCCACGCTCAATATATCACGAAGGGCATTGTTCTGCTTCTGGCCGTGTGGATGGACGTGGCTACACGGAAAAAATCCCGCTGAGCCTATCATCCTATTGGAATGATACAATTAAAAGGAGGATGCCATGAAACCGATTGAAGAACAGATGAAAGGAAAAGTTGTCATTGTTACTGGCGGTAATACTGGAATTGGCTATGGTTGTGCTGAGGTGTTCGTGGACGCCGGGATGAACGTCGTTATTGCGGCACGACGTCAGGAGTTGGGTGAGAAGGCCGCTGCGGAGCTGAATGACCGGGGTGGCGGGGAGTGTGTTTTCTTTCCCTGCGATGTGTCTCGACCGGAGCAGGTAGAGGCGCTGGTAAATCACGCAGTGGATCGATATGGCCACTTGGACGGCATCGTCAACAATGCCGGCTATGTCCCGGCCCATATGGACGCCTGTGACATGAGTGTCGAGAGTTATCAGAAGGTACTGGCCTGCAACTTGATGGGGGAATTTTACGGCTGCAAATACGCGATCCCCCACTTGCGAAAGACGAATGGAGCCATCGTTAATATGTCCAGCATCCTTGCCCGGGTGGGGCAGGAGCAAACAGCAGGCTATTCCTCTACTAAGGGGGGTATTATCTCCTTGACACAGACCCTTTCCATTGAAGAGGCTCGCCATGGTGTGCGAGTTAACGCCATCTGCCCTGGGCATATTGTTACAGACCTGTTCCTGAACGAGATGAAAAAGGTATCGGACCCAGAAGCTTATGCCGAGCGATGCAATCACTACTCCTGGATGGGCCGGGGAGGCACACCGGAGGAAATTGGGACAGTTGCTCTGTTTCTGCTAAGTCCTTGGGCTTCCTATATCACCGGCGTGGCGCTGAATGTTTCGGGCGGCATGGAGTTCGGGACTATACCAAAATATTATGCGTTTGACGCTTCAGTGGAAAGGATGCGGGAAGATGAAGGCAAAATTGGTAATTGAAAAGCCTGCGGTGCTGGGAGAGGGTCCCTGGTGGGATGAAGAGAGGCAAAAGCTTTGGTGGATTGACGGTCTGTCGGAAAATGGGCATGGAGATGACCTTCATTGCTATGATCCAGCCTCCGGCGGTGATATGCGCTGGCATATCGGCAAGCACATTGGCTGTGCCATTCCAACTAAGGATGGGCGAGTGCTGCTGACGCTTTGGGATGGAATCTGGCTCTTTGATCCGATGAATGGTGATATGGAAGAGTGCAGTCCCTTGGAGCGGGAGATTGAGAATAATCGGCTCAATGACGGAAAGTGCGACCGCAATGGCCGGCTTTGGTTTGGAAGTATGTCTATGACCGCGAACCAGCCGGAACGGGACTTTCAAATCACCGGCAGCTTTTATAAAATGGAGCAGGACAGAACGGTCCAATGTCTTTTTGGTGAAGTCGGAATTTCAAACGGTCTGGCATGGAACGCGGATGAGACCCAGATGTACTACGTGGATTCCACAACTCAGTGTGTCTTTGCCTTTGACTTTGACGCTAGGACAGGGAGCATTTCCAACCGCCGGGTGGCTGTTCGTGTGGATGAATCGGAGGGTGTTCCCGACGGCATGACAATTGATGCGGAAGGAAAGCTCTGGGTGGCACATTTCGGCGGCTGGAAGGTTTCTCGATTTGACCCAGAAACCGGGGAGCGCTTGACGGAGATTTTCCTCCCTTGTGCCCAAGTGAGTTCCTGCTGCTTTGGCGGCGCGGAGTTGGACGAGTTGTATATCACGACAGCCAGCATCGGCCTCAGCCAGGAGGAGCGGGAACGACAGCCTTTGGCGGGCTGTCTGTTCCAGGTAATCCCCGGAGTCAAGGGTACAGTATTGAACCGGTTTTAAGAGGAGGGACAGCATGAAAGCTCTAAGAAAGCTGCACGCTGGTGAGGGTGGTGTTGTACTGGCAGACCTTGCGGTTCCGAAACCTGCGGCAGATGAAATACGGATAAGGGTAGCCTATGCTGGAATCTGTGGAACGGATATTCATATCATTCACGATGAGTACGCCGCCAATATGCCGGTAACTTTGGGACACGAATACAGCGGCGTGGTAGACGCAGTGGGCGCGTTAGTGACAGGCTTCAGGTCCGGGGACCGGGTGATTTCCATGACTGTAGGATCCTCCTGCGGAAAATGCCGTTACTGCCGCCAGGGCAATGCGCTGAAATGTGCGGAGCGCAAATCCATTGGTTCCGGTATGGACGGGGCGATGGCGGAGTATATTGTGGTCAAAGCGGACAGAACCTTTTTAATTCCAGAGGGGGTGCCTCTGGAAATTGCGGCCCTCGCAGAGCCGGTTAGCTGTTGTGTAAGATCCGTTATAGAGACATCGTCAATTCAGGCTGGAAATTACGTTTACGTCTCCGGTCCCGGCGTAATGGGCCAGCTGACTGCTCAATTGGCAAAGCTTTCCGGAGCGCATGTGACCATAGGCGGCACAGAGTCGGATGGGGAGAGGCTGTCTATGGCCAAGACGCTAGGTGCTGACGCTATAGTGGATGTATCCCATCTGGAGGAACACGTCCGAGAGTTAACCCATGGAGAGGGGTTCGATGTGGTTTATGAATGCGCTGGTGTCTCTGCTTCAGCGGATACTTGTCTGCGGGTTCTCCGCAAAATGGGGCAGTATGTGCAAGTATGCCTGTTTGGGAAGCCAGTGGCATTCGACATGGATACAGCGTTAATCGGGGAGAAGCATATTGTGAACAGTTTTGCCGCAGAACGAAGCTCTTTTGAAATCACTCTGCGTCTCTTGCAGGTCAACCGTCTGCATTTGAAGGAGTTTGTCTCGAGGATATACCCATTGGAGCAGTGGCAACAAGCGATGGAGGATGCAGAGACTAAAACCGGCTATAAAATTCTTCTGAGACCTGGCGATTTACCTGTATAAATTGAAAAGTTCCCTCTTTTTTAGCAGTTGAAATCAAGGGCCCTACAGAGACCGCAAACAAAAAACCTGCAGCCTCTGTGGTTTGTTGAGTGGAAATATTCTGGATCAGCAGCTAATTCTCCAAGCAAATATAACCATTGCCGTCTATTGATTCAGTGTGTACACAGATAGCGTGGGTGTGCCCTTTTGACAAAACCGGAAATGGTGATGCACAGCGTAATTAACACGAGACGGAAAATTTATCAGACTGCCCTCGAAAAGTGGGGGGCGGACGCTCAGGCGCTCATGGTGTTTGAGGAAATGGCAGAACTTCAAAAGGAGCTTTGTAAAAATGCCCGAGGAAAAGACAACCATGGGAGCATCGCGGAGGAAATCGCAGACGTTCAAGTTATGCTGGAGCAAATGATCGCCCTCACGCATCCGCCCCGCAAGGCACTTTTGGATTAGATATTCTTTTTCCGCTAAGTCCATTTCAATTCGTTTTCCCATACCTGCTCCCCCTCGTTTTTATTGTTTCGCTGTCTGCCTTTTAGGGAGCATATCAAAATGTTCCAAAGCTGGGGCGGTGCTTTTCAATATTCATAACAAAAATAACACTTCACCGTGGAGGGTGTCAATGCTGATCTGAGCCATGATATCCCTACTCTGGCACGCCGTAGCAGATGTTTTCGCGAAAGCTGGAAAACCTTCAGGCTGTCTTAGCTGTTTACGTGCGGGCCTGTAACCGCTTTGGACTTCAAAAGCACCGCTATCGTTCCAGACATCTAGATACTTTTGCCCCTTTTCTCTTTGTCCCAATTCGACTTCGTGTTCCTGGTAGAATTCGCCGAATAAATATTTATGCCAATGCAATAATTATACAGACGTTATAAAAAGAGACTGCTCACCTTAGGTGGACAGTCTCTTTTAGGCTTTCGTGATAATAAACAGTTTTGCCATCTTGCTTTTGGCCATTGTTCTGAATATTAAGAAATGAATTTTGAGTGCAGAAAAAGGCAGCTAAGTATGAACATTCAAGGGGTTGAATATTCATATTACATTCGACGTAAGTATTACAACAAACCTTTGGGCAAGGGTCCAATTCAAGAGGTTTATTCTGGAACGGCATTTTATGATAATATTGGAAAGCCGATTGTCATTACCAATAACAAAGTGACATTCAATGCTAGAGTCTGTTTGAAAACCGTCAAAGTAACCAGAGAAGGATACAGGCAAGGCAGACCACAGCCCGGAAATAAAGGGCTTTCTTCTCATATCTGGTGGCAAAGCGGCGGTTGTTTTTCAGTTTGAGGAACAGATTTTCAACCAGATGGCGTTCTTTGTATGTGTGCCAGTCAGTTTTTCTGGGATGTTTGGCAATGATACGGCTGGGAATTAGCGCAACTCCACCCCGTTCCTCCAACCAACGTACAAACTTATCGCTGTCATAGCCTTTATCTGCCAGTATGAGTTTGCCATTCAGATCAAACGGCTCCAACAAAGCCTGTGCCATACCAATATCGTTTCGATTCCGTTTTGAGAACCTTGATAAATGGGTAAGTACAGGAGGCTTGCCTCTGTCAATCATTCCTGTTATAAAGTGCGCGAATAGACACTCCCCCCAACACACCCACCCTTGCAATTCCCGCCAAATTGTAGTATATTTGAAACCACTTCTCCAGGGAGGCATTACCCCCATGAAACGACTTCTCTTCCTCTTCTGCGCCCTTCTAACACTATCCTCCTGCGCCCCGGCTCTGCCGGAGCCCACTCCCGGACGGCTTCAGATTACCGCCGCCGTTTTCCCGGCCTATGACTTCGCCCGCTCCGCCGCCGGAGACCTGGCGGATGTGACCCTGCTGCTTCCTCCCGGGGCGGAAAGCCATTCTTATGAACCTACCCCGGCGGACATTCTCCGGGTTCAGCGCTGCGACCTTTTCATCTACCTCGGCGGCGAGTCCGACGCATGGGTGGAAACCATTCTCTCCGCCATCGAACCGCAAGGCCAGGCCCTCCGCATGATCGACTGCGTGGACCTCCTGGAAGAGGAGGAAACAGGAGTGCAGGGCGGCCACAGCCACGACCACAAGGAGGACCACTCCGGCGAGGTGATGAGTCTGGACGAACATGTCTGGACATCTCCGCGCAACGCCGCCGCCATCACCCGCGTTATCGGCGAACGCCTTTCCGCCCTGGATCCGGCACACAAGGAAGCCTACACCGCCAACGCCGCCGCCTGCGCCGGAGAGCTGGAGGCTCTGGACCGGGAATTCTCCGATTTTTTCAGTGCCCTGCCCAACCGGACCATGGTGTTCGGGGACCGGTTTCCCCTCCTGTACTTTGCCTCCGCCTATGACTTGGACTACTACGCCGCCTTCCCCGGCTGCGGCGCTCAGACGGAGCCCTCCGCCGCCACCGTGGCGTTTTTGACGGAAAAAGTTCGGGAAGAGCAGCTTTCCACCGTCTGGTATATCGAATTTTCCAACCATCTGGTGGCGGACAGCATCGCCGAGGCCGCCGGGGCGGACACAGCGCTGTTTCACACCTGTCACAATGTCTCCAAAGCGGACCTGGAGGCCGGAGCCACTTATCTTTCCCTCATGCGTGAAAATCTGGAGGCCCTGCGGCAGCATATGTCCGGCGGTCTCCCGTAAAACCATCCCAACACAAGAAAGGAGCACACAATGGAAAACGTCTTTGATTTTTTAAATCTGGAGTTTTTTACCCACGCGAAGATCTTCCCCGGCAGTCTGGGGACCTTCCGCTACCGGTTCCAGCGGGACGGCTGGATGAACGACGGCCAGATTCAGGCCTGGGTTTATGAGAATGTCAGCTTTGAGCTGGCTGAAAATGTGGAAACGGAAACCTTCCCCTGGACGGAGGAGGGGACCGCCGCCTTGAAACGCTGGCTGACCCAAAAGCTGGAGGAGCGGGGAACGGAGCCCTATCGAATCCCCTGGCCGCCGAAGGAATGAGGTGCGAGGCCTCAGCGTTCGCCGGAAGAAAACGACGCGATACGGACCGCCGCCGCCATGCCTCCGTCGCCATAGGACGGGCTTTCCATAAACGCAGCCGACAGGCCGCAGAGCCCGGCGGACTTTGCGCGTGTCATCTCGCATTCCCAGCCCCAGAGCCTTGACATGGATATGGCCTCAAGGCCCAGGACCGCGTCGGCAACATGATTTTTATAAACATCTGTATGCTTTTCAATGAGATATCTCATGAGGTCCAGCCGCTTTTCCATACTTCTGATATTCGACGATGCGGGGGCCGTTCGATAGTTTATCAACGGCTCCTTTACAATCCCGATCTGACTGCCCGGGACGGCCTCCAGCATACTCAGGAAGAAGTCCCAGTCTTCAAAGCCGCTGCGCATGCTTTCATCATATCCGCCGCAGCTCCGCCATGCCTCGCGGCGGAAAATATGCGTCGCCGGACAGCCGTTGCGCGATAAAAATGCGGCGGCCGGGCCTCCTGCCGGGCGCACCTCCGCCTCAAGGACGCCAAAGGTGCGCATCCATGAGGACGCCGCTGTCATGGAGGGATTTTCGTCCAGAAGCTTGCAGACCTCCTCAATGAAAGCCGGCTCAAGGGAATCGTCCCCGTCAAGCACCAGGACCAGAGGGGCCCGGGTCTTCCGAATGCCGGTGTTTCTGGCTGCCGAGACGCCCTGGTTTTCCTGGCGGATTACCGACACCGGAACGGGGATGCCGGAGTCCTGTTCGAGTTCATGCAGAACCTCAAGAGACGTCTTGTCGGTCGTTCCATCATCTACTATTATCACATTTCCCGGGCGCACGGTCTGGCGGCACAGCGAATACACCGCTTCACGGATCAGGGATTTCTGGTTAAAGCTGGTTATAACCGCTTCCACTTCCTGATTGATTTTACTGTTCATAACGCCTCACCTCTTCAGCCGTCAGATTTCCATTGAGCCGGATTCCGTTTCCGCAATCATAGCAGATTGACCAGCGCATTTCCTTTAATTTTCTGCGGAGTTTCTTGGAATTCATCCTATCTGCCCGGCCCGCTTTTCCCGGCGCTCATAGAAAAACGGCGGAATTGATTGCTCAAAACCGCCGCTTTTCTTATAAACAGGGAATTATTTCAGCCGGGTGAATGTGCTGTTCGACTTCCGGTATGTGTCGTTGTCCTTCTGGCTCAGCTCCTGCTCTACCTGCGCCAGCCGGCGCTCACGGTCGTTGATCTTTGCCTCGTCCGTCTCGGTTTTGAGACGCTGCTCCAGTTCCTGCTGCTTCTTTTTCAGCTTTTCGATCTCCCGGTCTACTTTATCGGTATTGCATTCCCAGACCTCGCCCTTTTCCTTCTCCGGGCCCTTCGCACCCTGATTTGCCGGTTCCTCCGCCTCGGGAGAGTCCTCCGGCTGTTCCGGGGCTTCCGCCGCCCGTTCCGGGTCGTCAAAGTAAATCTTGGGCTGGCCGTCCTCGTCCCTGCCCATCCAGTAGCGGCCGTACGGCTCACGGGGTTCTTCCGGGACGTATTCATCCATCACGGGTTTCGGCTGGCGGCTTTCCTCCGCTGGCTTCTGAACTTCGGGCGCTCCCGGTACCTTTTCGGGTGCAGTCAAAGGCCGGACCGCGCCGGTGCTTACTCCGGAAATTGGTGTCATAAAGCATTCCTCCTTTTTATTATGGTAAACGAAACTGTGTAGTCTCCGCTGGGCCGATGTACAGGAGCCCAGCTTACTGTCAACGGACTCCCCTGGTCTGTTATCCGATGCCGTTTTTTCAAGTTTATCCGGCGGCGAGGGCTGTGTCAAGGTGGTTGTATTGAAATGCGCTCTGGATGTCACGAAATGTTCAGCAACACGCTCAGGCAAAACCGCCGCTCTGTCTTCTCCGCCAGCACCGCTCCGCGGTACTTCTCCGCCGCCGCCCTGATATTGGTCAGCCCGGTCCCCTCCGGAGGCGGCGGGCCCTCCGCACAACTGTTCTCAAAGGTCAGCATATAAAAATCTCCCTGCCGCTTCCCGTTGATGCGGATATCCGGGGTCCCGCCGCTGGAACGGCACGCGGTAATAGCGTTGTCCAGCGCGTTGGCAAAGATCACGCACAGGTCGAAATCGTCGATTCCACAGGGCCTGGGCAGCAGCAGGGACACCTCTGCCGCGATCTCCTTTGCCAGTCCCAGCTTTTCCGCCAGCAGAATGTCCACCACCGGGTTGCCGGTCTGGTAGGGGAAGGACAGGGCTTCCGAGACGGCCTCCAGCTTTTTCAGGTACTCCCGGCCCTCCTCCAGCTTTCCGCCCCGGAGCAGGCCGTCCAGAACGGACAGATGGTTTTTGACGTCGTGGCGGAAGGATTTTGTTTGCTCATAACGAGCTTGAGCCTCGGTGATATAGACCTTCTGCTCATGGGCCGCCTGGGTCAGAGATTGCAGTTCCGCCTGGGCCTGGAAGCCCTGGCAGAGATGACGGTATGCGTACAGGGTACACAACAGCGCCGCAAGCCCCATGACTTGCAGGAGCAGCAGCGTACTGTGCTTGCCAACCTCCTCCAGAGAAATGGTGGGGGCAAAAAAGCTGTAGGCGGTCTGGAGGATATACAACTCCGCAGCGAAGAAAAACAGTCCGGGAAACAGCAGGAGTCCAATATAAGGCGTCCGGCTGTCCTCCGTCCAGGCCAGGAGCTTCAGCACGGCATAATAGCAGCCGGCGCACAGCACAAAGAACAGGAGCTGTGCCGCCAAAAACAGCAGATAAAACAGCGGACTGCCGATGAAGCGGGGAAAGAGCGCCGCCTCCACCGAGTTGATGATCCCGAAGGAGAGCTGTGAAACGTAGTAGGACAGCACGGCGGCCAGCCAGGACACGGACCGCTGATTTCTCATCCCATAGCGGCTGAGTCCGTAGAGCGCCAGCACACCTGCGCCAACGGGGAGTGTTCCGTCAAGGGCGAGTCTGTTCGAGATAAGCTGAATCATACCCAAGAGGAGAAAATAAGCGGCAAAGTACCATTTTTTCAGTTTCTTCCTGGTGAGGCGGCTGATAAAGACCATGTGCATCACCCCATGTCCCACAAGGAGGCAGAGGCTGTCCAGAAACAGAGCGAAATAGTCCATATCAGATGCTCCTATCTTTCATGTGGCGCAGAAGGGCCTGTGTCAGCTCCCGTTCCCGCAGACGGGAGACGGGAACGGATTCTCCGGAGGACAGCGCTGCCTGTCCGGACTGGCAGCCCCGCACATAGTCCAGGTTGACCAGATAGCTCCGGTGGCATTTGAAAAACCGCCTGTCCACCCGCCGCTCCAGGTCCTCCAGGCTGTCGTAGCTTCCGCTTACGGTTCCGTCGCTTTTGTGAAGGTAGATCTTTCGGCCCAGCACCTCGCAGTACACGATGGCGGAGAGGGGAACGACCTCACAGGCGGTCCCGCGCTGAATCACCAGGTTCTTCGTGGTCCGTTTCTCCAGGGCCCGGAGCACTCGGTCCATGGTCCGGCTGAAGGCGTCGGGAGTCAGGGGCTTGAGCAGGTAGTCGAAGGCCTCCACCCGGAAGGCGTCAAATACGCACTCCTTCAGCGCCGTCACAAAGATCAGCAGGCTCTGGTCTCCCCGGCGGCGCAGAAGTCCGGCGGTTTCCATTCCGTCCGGCCCGTCCATCCGGATGTCCAGAAAGATCACGTCAAAGCCGCCGCCGCTGTCCAGCAGGGCACGGCCTCCGGCGAAGCTGTCTGCGGAGTAGGCGGAAATCCGTTTTTCGCCCATGTAGTCTGCGAGAAGGCGGGTGAGCTCCCGGACCATCCGGGGCTCGTCGTCACAGATTGCAAAAGTCATCATTTTCACCACCAAGCCTTTAGATCAGATTAACAGAGACGGGGCCGTCCGGCAATTCCATTGTATCAGAATGTCGGAATTCCGTCATGAAATGTTTGTTGACGGCGCAAAAGAAAAGCGGGGCGGCAAAAAGCCGCTCCGCTTTCTGGTTTGTAAAGGCGCTCAGACCCACCCCCGCGCCAGCATTTCCGAGAGGGTGATGAAGTTGGGATAGTCCTCCTCGCGGAAAGCCTCTGTCCAGGAAAGGACGTCGTCCAGGCTGTGAAAATCGTTCATCGGAGCCTCGTCAAGACCATGCAGCCATGCGGCTCTGGAATCGAAGTCCACCCCATGGGCCACCGTCAAGCCGCTGTCGGAGAGATTCAGGCGAACCTCGTAAGACCCCAAAGCGCTGTTTTTGCACTTTTCGGAGATCATGCCCAGGGATTCCATGGCGTCCAGTACGTCATAGATTTCAAAGGCGGACAGGTCCTCGCCGTAGTGCTCCCGCAGAAACGCCAGATTTTCGCTGGTCCAGCCCTGCGAATCCGGCAGGGAGATTTCCGGCTGCTGTGCCTTCCATCGTTCGTAGTCTTCCTTGAATTGCAGATAGGCGGACGGCAGCATCTGTCCCGGTAGCAGCTCCTGCATCTTCTTCCGCTGAACCTCCACATCCAGATATTCGTGGAAGGCTGAGTCCCGCCAGCTTCCGCCGGACCGGGCCAGGGAATGCGCCGAAGCCGGGGGCTGGGCGTCACAGGCTCCCATCAATTCCTTCACTAGCCCGGACACCCGGTCACAGGCGGAGGCCTGATTCTGAATCGGAGGTAAATCCCGGTACTTGGGGGTCCCGTCCGGATTCCTCTCCATGGACAGCTCGGAGGCCCATTTCCGCAGGGAGAACGCCCACAGGTCCATCTGCTCAAACGGATTTGCGGGCCACTGCTCAAGCCGCGTCAGCGCGGACCGGAAATCCTCCGTCGACGTGTATGGATTGTCCATGTCCCCCAGCGGCACAAGCCGGAAAGAGACCCGCGTCTGGGTATAGTCGCTGTCGCTGAGGACGCCCATCTGGTTCAGCTCATGGGTCAGGTTCATCCACTCCATTTTGGAAATGGAATCCGGGTGGTTCTTCAGCCGCTTCAGCACAGTCCGGGAGCTGTCGGAGAGTTTGGAGACGATGTCTTGCAATTCTCCTCCGCCGTTTCCCGCCGCCTTTGCCAGCGCGGCGAAGTCCAGCGTGGGGGACCCGTTCCCGCCGGACGGTACTTGGACCATTCCGATGTGGGTATCCCGGTATTGTTGACAATGCAGTCCATTTCAGTGCCCCTTCCTTATATTGACTGCTGTCCGTAAGCGCGGCAATATTGAACCGGAGGGATCGCCGCCTCCGCAGATAGCTCTTCTAAACAATAGCGCAGATTTGTGCTCCTGTCAAGTTGATTTCGCCGGGAATCGAGCACCTTTCCGCTGTGCTCACCTGTCGGAATAAATCCTATAGGGGCCTTCGGCGGCCACTTCACCTCCCCTAATTATCCCACTCCACATACGCGAAATCCGTAGCCGGGACAATCCCGTGCTCAGGGAACTCCGCCCCCTCCAGCACGAAGGTATACCGGATATGATCCCGAACATTCAGCAGCACCGCCAGCGGCACCTCCGCCGCGTTGAAATCCAGATACCCCAGGCTATCCTCCATACGGACATAATAGTGGGTATCCCCATCAATCACCGAGCTGCGAATCTCCGCCACAATGCCCTCCTGCTCCCGGGCATCCCCGGCGGCAGGCTTCTGCTCTCCCGCGGCGACGAGCCCCGCGTGGGCCAGCGCCTGGCGGTAATTGCTCTCGCACTCCGCCACCGTCTGCCCGGTTTCCACCAGCTGGTACTGCTGCACATTGACCATAGCGTACATCTTCACCAGTCCGTCGTTGCCCTTCAGGGACATGAAATACGTGGGCTGGTTGGCAATATTCAGCAGCAGGGGGAAGGTGGCAATATAACTCATCTGCTGGACCCGGCTCTGGGCCGAGACCTGAGCGGAGTATTCCGTCGCACCGGCGCAGGGGTAGAACTTCGTCTCCTTGGTCCGCTGGTTGGAGAGAATGAAGCCGATATTGGACTGATCCGACGTGACGGAGGTGATGCCGGTATACATATACACATCATCGTCAATGGCAATATAATTCCGGCCTTCGGTGGTGATGGTGACATCCCGCTGTCCAAAAATCGAGTTCAGGAAGCCGTTGTGGTACATGCCGTAAAAATCATACTGCTGCATGATAATATCATAGGAATACACCTGATCCACCCAGCCGGGAACCTGCTCATAATACTCGCTCTCGCCGGTGATGGCATTCACCAGCACCGCGCCCTTCACATCCACGCCGCCGAACAAACCGATGCTCCGCACAATGCGGGAGCAGATCCAGTAAGGGGTCCCCTCCTCGTCAATCTCAAAGACCGGCGTGTCAAACATCATAGTGGGATAGTGGAAGCGGAGATGCCGGTAGAGATTCCGGCCGAAGTGCTCCGCCGTAGTATACTTCATGCCCTCCGAAAGACGGACCACCTCCACATTCTGGCTCACCATATCAATAATGAGGTAGGCGGGAAGGCCGTCGCTCCGGTTGGTGAACCACTTGATGAGGTCCCCGTAGCGCAGGGATGTCACCCGGACCGGGCGGCCCTGGTAGTTGATCTGATTATACGTGGGCAGAATTTCAAACTGGGACACCATATCCGCCAGCTCGCCCAGCTTCCGGGCGCCCAGCTGAACGGCGGAATCCTCGTCCAGCATAGGAATCTGGTCGTAGGAAATTTCCTCCACCTCGGCGGCGAAATCCCCGGTCTGAACGGACAGGAGCTTGGAATAACTCCCCGCCCGGATAACCACCCAGCTGGACAGGGCTCCCAGGGTCAGAATCACAACAAGGGCCACCACCGCCAGGAAGGGCACAGCGCACTGCTTGCGGACAAAGCCGAAATACCCCTTGGCGCTCTCCGCCTGGAAGCCGGAGGTGAAAATAGCGCAGAGGCAGTATACGGCGCAGAGGAGGAAGGCGAAGACATAGAACTCCTCGGCATGGAGGTTCAGAGCGGGCAGCTCCAGATAGAAATACACCAGCCCGAAGACCAGCGTTACCGCCAGATTGAGCATGGTCCGGCTGAAGGGGCTGCCCACGGCCCGGCGGACCCGGCGGGGCTTCCGGGGGCGGGGCGTGGGGCCCTGGAAGCCCTCGGGGTTGAAGCCGCCTCCGAAAGCGTTGGAGCCGCCGAACTGGAATGTAAACGGCATAAGGGGGTTCTCCTTTCTGTTTCTCCGTTCTGCCCGGAGGCGGGACCCGCAGGTCTTCCGTTCCGCCGGGATTTTCCGGATATCTACCATATTTTACATGGAAAGTGTGAACAAATCAAGTCGGGCGGGCCGGAAAACAGGTCCGGGAGCGCCGCCCTCTCAGTCTTCCCGCATAGGACAAAAATATCGTTGAAAACAAGAAAAAGGCCGGGAATTCCTCCCGGCCCTGAGGGCGCCGCTGTTGAAAGGGAAGCCGGGAAACCCCTGTTTCCCCGGAGATGTAACGCTGGACCATGCGGAACCGCTTACAGCCATCCCGCCTCCGGCTGCTCCTTCGGTTCCTCGTCCTTTTTCTGCTGGGACGGCGACGGCTCGAGGCCGTCCACCCGAGGCTTGGAGGCCTGCTCCGGCACCATGGTGGTCCGTCCGTTGAGCCGCCCGCCGTTTTCGATGACAAAGGAAACCGTGGTCACGTCGCCGTTGATGGTGCCGGTCCGCTCCAGCTGGACATGGTCGTGGGAGACCAGATCGCCCTCCACCTGCCCGGCAATGCGGATGACGTCCGCCTCCACAGGGCCCTTGACCTTGCCGGTGGCGGTGATGATCACGTAACCCTTCAGATTGATTTCGCCCTCTACGGTGCCCTCAATCTGGACCACGCCCTCGCCGCTGAGCTTTCCGGTGACGATCAGATCCTTGGCAATCACCGTGTTGCTGCGAGGCTCCGGAAGCTCGGGGATGTCGGCCCCCTCATGCTGTTCCCGGTCCGTCTGGGACTCCGTTACAGGAGAAGCCTTGGGCTGTCCTCCAAAAAAAGCCATTCTATTCACCTCGTCTGCGAAATTAGAGCAGAACCTGAAAACCGCCGGAAGAAACCGGCGCGGGATTCCCGGGACAGCCGCCGCCGGGGATTTTCCGTGCTCCTCAGGATTTTGCTTTGTAGGTTAGTATACCATAATCCTTCCTGGAATACAAGGCCCATCCGCCATGGAGGCTGCCGAAAAACCGGGGTGTATTTTGGCAGGGGACAGGCGGGGAAAGGCGAAAAAAGGGAAACCGGAGAAGGGACTCAGCCTCTCCGGCGGCGGAGCTTTGCGGCGCCGATGGTCAGCATGGGCACCGCGTAGAGGAGCAGGGCGGCGTAGCAGATGGCTCCGTAGCCCCGGTCCACCAGCCGGGTCAGGCCGAAGGTGGAGACGCAGATGCCCATAGCGGTCACGGCGCCGGTAATGAGGGGCCGGGCCAGCTCGAAGGATTTTTTCCGGAAAAACGCCTGCTCCAGCCGGTCCTCCAGGGCTTTTATGAAGCCCGCGGCGGTTTCCACCAGCGTGCCAAAGAGCACGATTTCAAAAAGGAGATAGAGCCAGGGCATATCCAGCCGCTGGAAAATAGCCGTCACCGGCGTCTCGGAGGCCAGCGCCTCCGGAAGGCTGCACCCCATGGCCAGCAGCAGCGGCAGAGCCGGAGCCGCCCCCAGCAGTCCCGCCAGGACGCCGCGCATCACGGCCTCCCGCCGGGTGCGGAGATCCCGAAGGGTGTACAGCACCATGGAGACGCAGAGGAGGTTGTAGGAGGCGTAGCGCAGTCCGCTGAGGAGCCAGCCGGGACGGATTTCGGCTCTTTCCAGCTCGGCGGACACGGCTCCTCCGAACCGGAGGAATACAAAGAGGAAGAAGAGAACGAAGACGGCGTAGAGCAGATAGGCCCAGAGGGATAGGGCCCGCTCAATGGCCTCCGTACCCCGCAGAACCAGCAGTACCACGCCGCCGGAGAGCAGGGCCACACCGACCCAGGAGGGCGCACCGGTCAGCTGGCGGACCATGGTTCCGGCGGTGGCGTTGACCACTCCCAGCACCAGGAGGAGCATGGCGTAAAAGCACAGGTCGTAAAGGAGTCCGGCCCGGCCCAGCAGACGGCGCATCATGGAGCCGTAGTCGTAGGTCCGGAAGACCCGGACGAAGTCGAAGGTAACGGCGCACAGGACCGCCCAGGCCGCCGCCGTCACGGCCAGGGCCAGCAGTCCGCCCAGCAGGCCAAAGCGGCCGAAGTACCGGGCGATTTCCGCGCCGGTGCCGTAGCCGCCGCCCACTAGAAGGGATTGCAGCACCAGCCCGGGGGTAAGATACCAGGTCCACCTGTGCCGGTTCATGGACATCGCCTCCTCTCGTTGTCCCATCCTATGGCCGGAGCGGGCGGGGTATGCATAGGGGACAACGCCGGAGGAATAGGGTGAAAGGAGGTGATGAAAATGACGATACATGTGGTAAAGCCCGGCGAGACGGTGGATATCATCGCCAGAGCCTATGGCGTGGAGCCCCGGCGGCTGGCGGCGGACAACGCTCTGCCGGCCGGTTTTGCCCTGGCGGTAGGACAGACTCTGGTGGTCCGTTTTCCCCGGGAGGTCCACGCGGTGAAGGCGGGCGAGACTCTGAGCTCCATCGCGGCGGACTATGGAACCACCGTCCGGCAACTTTGGCGGAACAACTGGGAGCTTGGAGGCGGGGACCGTCTGGCAGTGGGCCAGGTGCTGGTGATTTCTTATTTGGACGAAAAGCTGGGGACGGGGGTGTTCAACGGCTATGCATATCCCTTCATTGAACCGGGGCTTCTGGCGGAGCAGCTGCCCTATCTTTCCACGATGACTCCTTTTACATATGGCATTACGGCGGAGGGCGGGCTGCTTCCTCTGGATGACGAGGCGATGCTGGAGTCCGCCCGGGCCCGGGGGACGCAGCCGGTGATGCACCTGTCCACCCTGACGGAGGCGGGGCAGTTTGACACGGGGCGGGCGGCGTTTATTTTGACGGATTATGAAGCCCAGGGACGTCTGGCGGCGGAGGTGCTGCAAACGGTGCTGCGGAAGGGCTTCGCAGGGCTGGATGTGGACTTTGAGTATCTGCCGGGGGAGCTGGCGGAGAGCTATGCGGGTTTTCTGGGGCGGATGCGCCAGCTGCTGGCGCCCCAGGGGCGGTTCCTCTGGGCGGCGCTGGCGCCAAAGACCAGCCGCCGCCAGAGGGGATTGCTGTATGAGGGGCACAGCTATGCCTCTGTGTCGGCGGCGGTGGATGGGGTGCTGTTGATGACCTATGAGTGGGGATACACTTATGGTCCGCCCATGGCAGTGGCCCCCATCCCCAATGTCCGGGCGGTGCTGGATTACGCTGTCACGGAAATCCCCGCCGAAAAAATCTTTTTGGGCGTGCCGAACTACGGCTATGACTGGCCGCTCCCCTTCGTTCAAGGCACCACCAAGGCTCAGTCCATCTCCAACCAGAGGGCCATTGAACTGGCGGTTCAGTACGGTGTGCCCATTGAGTACGACGAAACGGCCCAGTCTCCTCATTTCCGCTATACCGCCTCCGAAGGGACGGAGCATGAGGTGTGGTTTGAGGATGCCCGGAGCATGGAGGCGAAGCTCCGGCTTGTCGCGGAATACGGCTTCCAGGGAGCGGGGTTCTGGAACCTGATGCGGCCCTTTTCTCAGACCTGGCTGGTGCTGGATTCGCTGTATGATATTGAATGAAAGGGACCCGGTTTTCTCACCGGGTCCCCCAGAGTGTCGAAAAACCGGAAAACCTCCCTCGACGGGAAGGAGGAGAGTTACGAGAGGAACCCAGGAAGGGTTCCTTTCGTTTTCAATCATAAGTTTTCAAAACGTTTTAAACGTTTTGAAAACTTGCTCAGGCTGGCGAAAATCCTTTTTCGACAGCCTGAGGGACCCGGTTTTCTCACCGGGTCCCCTTCCTATGTATCACAACGCCCCATCACGAAAAGGCAGGCACCACCAAACTAACCGCGCACAGCGCCAGCGCGGCGGCGCAGACCCGGTCCACCGCTTTACGCCGCCTGGTAAAGAGCCTTTGCAGCGCCGCCCCGGCAAAGAGCCAGGCCAGATTGCTGGCAGGTCCCACCACCGGCAAAAACAGCGCCACGGGAAACAAATCCCGGAGAGAATGGCTGTACGGAAGGACATAAATCGCCTGAGTAGTAAGGCAGAAAAGCATAACCTTCACATTGGTAAGATTCAGCAGCAGCCCCGACAGAAACCCCGGAGCCGCTGCCCCGCCCTCCTCCAGCTCCTCCGAGGAACGGAGGGTCCTCCAGGCCAGCCACAGAAGATACCCCGCTCCCACCCAGGAAAGAAATCCGGCGGATTCATTCAGCGCCGAGCCCAGAAACCGGCTGACCAACATGGCGGCCATAGACACCAGAAAGAACCCGGTGATAAGCCCCCGCCACTGCCGGAGCGCGGCGGCTCTGCCGTACCGCAGGGCGGTGGAGAGTACGCAGAGATTGGCGGGACCGGGAGTGATGGCGTTGACTATGCAGTAGGTCAGGAAAGAGGGAAGCAGAGACATGGGCATGGCGGGTACCGTCCTTTGTTGAGATGCCCTCATCATACCAGAAAGAAAACCATTTGAAAAGCGAAAGATTTTAATGTATACTATTGATAAAATCAATGAAAGAGGACCGGGCAGTGGAACTGAAAAATCTTCGCACATTTTGCGCCGTGGTGGACCAGGGCAGCTACCAGCGGGCGGCGGAACGCCTGGGCTACACCCAGTCGACCATAACCGTACAAATCCAGCAGCTGGAGGGAGAACTGGGCGTCCCCCTCTTTGAGCGGGTAGGCCGGAAGATGGAGCTGACCGAAACCGGAAAACGTCTCATGCCCCAGGCCCGGGACCTGCTGACGGCGGCGGACCGCCTGCTGGAATGCGGCCGGGAGAGCGGCGTTCCCACCGGCGTCCTCCGGGTGGACATGGCGGAAACCCTGCTGTGCTACCAGATGCAGCCGGTAATCCGGGCCTTTCGGAAACGCGCGCCCCAGGTCCGGCTGGTAATCCGCAACTGCAACTGCATGCGGATTCCCGCCAACATCCGGACCGGGGACTGCGACCTTGGCGTGGGCTATGACATGGACTGGAACCGGGACGCGCTGGAGGTGGAGGCCATGGGGAGTTATGACATTGTCCTCCTGGCCTCGCCGGACTTCGCGGAGCCGGATTTTACCACCCCGGGACAGCGGAAGGCGGCCTCCCTGGTGACGGACGAGCCGGACAGCATCTTCCGCCGCCGCCTGGAGGAGTACCTTCGCCGCCGGGAGATCGAGCTGGACGTCACGCTGGAGCTGTGGAGCATTGAAACCATCAAGCGGTGCGTCATGAGCAACCTGGGCTTCACCTATTTGCCCCGCTTTGTGGCGGTAGAGGAGTTGGCGGACGGACGGCTGGTGGAGCTGAAGGCTCCGGTCTCCGGCGTTCCGGCTCCAGCGCTGTGCGCTTGGCGAAAAGGCCGGTGGAAAACCCCGGCCATGGAGCTGTTTTTGAGCCTGCTGCGGGAAAATCTGCCCCAGGCCGTCTCTTCCCCGGAGGACGGGCAGGCAAAAGAAAAGCCGGAGGGAACCTGAAGCGGATTCTCTCCGGTTATCAAATTGAAATCAACGGCGGAGTGGAATCCCGCCGTTTTTTCAGCCCTCTTGATGGTAACGCCTCCGCTTGCGCTCCAGGCCGGAGTCCCGGCGCTGGAAAGGCTTGTCAATCAGGATGATATCATCTCCGATGCGCTGAATACAGTCCCAGGGGATATAAAACTCCTCTCCCCGCCCAAAAAGTCCGAAGAAGCGGGCGGGACCGTAGACCACGATGGCAATCACCTGCCCCTCCGGCGCCCGGACGTCCAGGTCCGCCACCAAACCCAGGCGGCATCCATCGTTGATATTGATGACCTCCTTCCGCCGGAGGTCCCGAAACCGGCACTGCATCGCCGTCCCTCCCTTCCTGGAAACAGTCTATGAGACTTCCGGACTGTCCTATTCCGACCCGGATTTGACAAAAGGTCCCAGTATAGGAAAAAAGGCCGCTGGAGATACTTTGAATGCGGTGGACGGAAGAGCCGCCGCGGGGACAGTATAAGGGGGACGGCTTCCATGCAGGGAAAAGTCGAGATTGCAGGCGTCAACACCGCCAAGCTGAAGGTTCTGAAGAACGAGGAGACCATGGCGCTTCTCCGCCGGACCAAGGAGGGGGACCAGGAGGCCCGCCGCCAGCTCATCGAGGGGAACCTCCGGCTGGTGCTGTCGGTGATTCAGCGCTTCTCCAGCCGGGGAGAGAATGTGGACGATCTGTTTCAGGTGGGGTGCGTGGGTCTGATCAAGGCCATCGACAACTTTGATATCAACCAGCCGGTGAAGTTCTCCACCTACGGCGTACCCATGATAATCGGCGAGATCCGCCGCTATCTCCGGGATAACAGCGCCATCCGGGTTTCCCGGAGCATGCGGGACACGGCGTACCGGGTTCTTCAGGTGCGGGAGCGGCTGATGAATGAGACCCAGCGGGAACCCACGGTGGAGCAGATTGCCAAGGAATTGGACATCCCCCGGGAGGATGTGGTGTTCGCTATGGACGCCATTGTGGACCCGGTGTCCCTTTATGAGCCGGTGTATTCCGACGGCGGCGATGCTCTCTGCGTCATGGACCAGGTGCGGGATACCCAGAATACCGATGAGCACTGGACGGACCGCATCGCCCTGAAGGACGCGCTGAAGCGGCTGGACGACCGGGAGCGGCGGATTTTATCTCTCCGGTTTTACGAGGGGAAGACGCAGATGGAGGTTTCCGCCGAGGTGGGAATCTCCCAGGCGCAGGTTTCCCGGCTGGAAAAGGGCGCGATCAATACGATCAAAAAGAACATCTGACGCTCTGAGTGAGCGCCGCAAAAAGGGCAGGGCGGACCCCGGACGGGTCTGTCCTGCCTGATGATTTTGCTGCGCGGAGGGGCGCTACCGCCCGTCCCCGCCTCTGTCGCATCCGTAGCGGTAAAGATTCCGGAAGAGCCGCTGCGTCTCGGCGTTCGTAAAGAGTTCCGTGAAGGAGGCGGCAATCCTTGTCCGGTATTCCGGGTCAAAGATCATGGATTTGTCGGACATGTAAATTCCGGTATCCGCGCCGTCGCACACATAGAAATAAACGCAGTCCCCGATGTCGTCGCCGAGGGGCAACGCGTTAGGGCATTCCTGAAAGAACTCAACCGTCGCGTCAAAATCCTCCATATCGTCCCATATCCAGAAGGTCATGGTTGGCATGACGTAGTCAGGACGCTTGTCCTCAATTCCGCCGCCGCCGAAACGGCGAAAGAGTTCGCAGTAGTCCTCCGGCAGAAGAACCGGGGAATTCTCCCGGATTAAACTCAGCTCGGTTTCCACCTCGTCTTTCCAGTTGGGCCGCCAGAATGTATTGCTGCCGTCCCATGCCTGACACGCCTCATCCTGAAAGCCGTCAAAAAGCTGTTGAACCTGATCCATCAAATTCATGGCAGTGTCCTCCGCAGTAAAAATATTTGGGGTGCTTTTCTATTTATTATAAGATGGATTGGGGAGGAACGCAAGGGCTTTGGGGGGGGGATTGTCCGCTCGCGCATTTTATCAGGTGGTGGTGTAGGGGGAGGCCGCCAGACCGCCCCGTTTTTCGGAAATGCCGGGCTGCTGGCAGACGGGCTGGGATAGAGCCTGGCCCCTGCATAAAATCTCTGAATAGGACCCTTCCTGATGGGGGTCTTCTTGCTGGCGCGTTTTCCAGGGACTCCGGCCTGGGATTATTTCTTACCCAGGACCTCCCGGCGGACATAGTCAAAAGCCGCGTCCTCACCTTGGTCTCGGAGGGTGAGCAAAATGTTCTCCAGCAGAGCCGCCGTGTTGGGGTGGAGGAGCAGGCGGCGGCCCTTGCCCCGCACAAAAAACTGGTAGGGGTCTCCGGGGGAGAAATCCTTTCCCTTATAGACCTTGCTGGCGGCCAGCCGGTCACAGAACATCTCCGCCACATATCTGGGAGGCATCTCCACGCCGCCGATGCCACTGCCGTCTTTTTGGTAATCCGTCCAGTATTCGAAATGGTGGCGGTTCCGGCCCTTGTGATGGAGCCATGCGGCGCTGTAGCCCTCCTCCCGGCGCTGCTGGTCGTTAGGGCTGTGGTCGCCCTGAAAGTATTTTACGCCCGGCCAGAACTCCGTTGGGGAGAACTTGGAGAGGTCGTGGGTGAGGCCCTGCCAGTAGAGGCCCAGGCGAAAGCAGTGCCTGCGCACCAGAGCGCGATGCCGGCAGACTGTTTTCAGATGTCCCCAGAAATTCAAGGCTGCGCACCTCCTGTTCTTTGTTGTTATGGGGAGTATTTTTAGACATGGCTGTGAGCTGGAGGGTTAGTCCCACCAGCAGATATAAAGAGAAGTATTGTCTTCGGATAGCTTGGCGATTGGAATCAGGCTGCCGTTTTCCGCAATCAGAAATGTTGGATTTGAAAGGGCGGCCTCTTCTTGAATGGTGCTGGGGAAGAGAAGGTTAGATTTATTAAAGATGCGATTTATCTCACGAAGGGATAGTTTACTGAAAATAATCAAGGTGTCCGCATAAATGAATCGCTCGTTGTGATCTTCCTCCATTCCATAAACCTGAACGAAGATTTTTGCGGATTTATCTTTGGCAAGTAATGTTTCGATCAGGGCGGAATAACCCTGTTTTCCACCAAGACGTTCACATGAGAAATCTGTAAAGTCATCTGATGAGTCAAGAAAATCTTTATAGGTAAAGCAATAATTATTGGGGAAGCTTCTGCTTGGCTCATGAAGGTTTAGCAACGATAGAATTGCGTCTTTCTGTTGATGATTCATGTAAAAGTCTTCCTGAAATTTTAAATTTATAGGATTAATCGGACATTTCCAGATACGGTTCGCAGTGCAGATTTTCGAGTGTTTTTCATTGTAGCATAGATTGCGTAAAAAAACGAGGAAATTTTGAATGGAATCCGATTCACCAAAACTATCGCATAAGCAGCAAAGCCGCACAGAAAAAATTACCGGCGGAAAACTGGCATATTCACGCCTTTTCGAGTCAAACTATGCTCGCGATACCCAGTGACCCACAAACGTATGATTTGATGAAAAGGAGAAGTTCATTATGTCCAGTAAGAATAACAACAAGCTCAATGTTCCCGAGGCCCGCAGCGCTATGGATAAGTTCAAGATGGAGGCCGCTTCCGAGGTTGGCGTCAACCTGAAGGAAGGCTATAACGGCGACCTGACCAGCCGCGAGGCCGGTTCTGTCGGTGGCCAGATGGTCAAGAAGATGATCGAGTCCTACGAGAAGTCCCTGTAACTTCCCGCTGGAACAAAGGGGAGAGGCTTACGCCTCTCCCCTTCACCTTACCGCAGCAGAATCGGTTGGATCTGTTCCCCTCGCAGGGCCGCGTCCACCGTCTCCGGCAGCTTCGAAAAATCCGCTACCAGTGAGCCGGGCTTCTGTACTGCGTTATCCTGCCCAAAAGGCACAAAATAATAATTCCGCCGGACCAGCAGCTCGCCGATATTCTTCGCACCCGCCGCCAGGCCGTCGTTGCTGGATACCGCTACCACTACCGGACGGCCGTTCCGCAGATGGGATTTCGCCGCCATGGTCACGGACGTATCCGCAATCCCCGCCGCCAGCTTCGCAATCGTATTCCCTGTGGCCGGGGCAATCACCAGCACATCCAGAAGCCCCTTGGGCCCGATGGGCTCTACCGACGGAATATCCAGCAGGGCATCGTTCCCTGTCAGGTCCTCCAGCCGCTCCAGCAGGTCCTCTGACGTGCCGAAGCGGGTATCCGTAAAGGCGGAGATCTCTGAGACAATGGGAATCACCGTCTCATAAATTCCCGTCAGCGCCTCCAGTGCTTTCAGCACCTTCTCATGGGTACAGAAGGAACCGCAGACCGCGAAACCTACCCGTTCCTTGCGCATGCAGATCACCTCATGATTCTTCCAATAGGATGTAATACACCGCGTCCCGAATTGCCGCCGCCGCGGACCGGGGCGTCAGCCGTCCCGGCAGGGACCGGGCCCAGAGCACCTCCGGACCGCCCTCCACCGCCTCAATGCCCCGGACAGATGCCAGGTCCATCAGCAGGCAGTCCTTCGGCAGCTCCGCCAAAAGCGGGGCCGTCAGGACGGGGGAGGGAACCGTATTGAACACCGCGCCATACGTACGCAGCCTGCCCGCCAGCTTCCCGGTCTCCAGCGCTCCATAGCCATACGCGCGTATCCAGGCCAGGTCCTCCGGCCGTCTGGCCGTAGCGGTAACCCGGGCCCCCAGGCCGTGGAGGCGGCAGCTCAGCAGCTTCCCGATGCGGCCAAAGCCCAACACCAGACAGTCCATACCCAAAAGCGTCCGGTCCAGCCGTTCCATGGCCGTCTGTACGGCCCCCTCCGCCGTGGCGGCGGCATTGGACACCGCCAGCTCCTCCCGGAGAAAATAGTCCTCCACCGTGAGGCCCAGAGCTTCCGCCTCCTGCCGCTGCTGGGGACGCACCTGCCCCGCCAGAATTCGCTGGCGGGGATGGAGGCGGCGGAACAGGTCCGCCGTGGGCACCGCTCCTTCCTCACAGTTCAAAACACCGTCGCCCCGGCACAGCGGCAGGGGCAGAATCACCACATCCGCAGCGGCGGCATGGTCCAGCGTGTCCGCCCCCGGGGGCTTCCAGCGGTCCAGACCATAAGTACGGACGGAATGGCCGTCCCCGGCCAGAAGCCGGGCCAGCTCCGCCTGGCGGCGGTCTCCGCCGAGGACGCCAAAGGTCTTGTTCATCTCAACATTCCCCCTCGCTTCATGGTATGGCCGGGAGTGGGAATGGGTGATTGTCTTTTCCCGCCGGGTGTGGTATAGTGAACAGAATGGAAAGCACTGTGAGAGGCAAAGCCTCCCGGTTTTCGAAAGGAGTGGCACATTATGAAGTATCTCTATCTGCTCTTTGACGCCGACGATACGCTGTTCGATTTTCCCAAAGCCTCCGCCCGGGCCTTTGAGACCGTGTGCCGGGCCCATGACATCCCCTGCACACCGGAGCGCTACCAGCTTTTCCATGAAATTAATCTGGAGCTTTGGTCCGCCTTTGACCGGGGGGAGGTCTCCAAGGAATTTGTCACCCTGGAGCGCTATGTCCGCTTCCTGAACGCCACAGGGTTGGACCGGGACCCTGCTGCGTGCAACCGGGATTTTCTGGCCGCTCTGGGCGAAGGGGTTTACCCCCTGCCCCACGCCGGGGAGGTCTGCCGGGAGCTGAAGGCCCGGGGACACCGGATGTTTATCATCACCAACTCCGTGGCCTCCGTTCAGCGGAACCGCCTCCGGGGCAGCGTGTTCGCGGAGTTCTTTGAGGCCGCGTTCATCTCCGAGGAGGCCGGGGCCGCCAAGCCCCACCGGGCCTATTTTGACTATGTACGGCGGCAGCTTCCCGAGATGACGGACCAGAACGCCCTGGTGATCGGGGATTCCCTGTCCACGGATATTCAGGGGGCCAACAACGCCGGGCTCCCCTGCTGCTGGTTCAATCCCGCCGGAAAGCCCCGGCGGGAGGGCCTGCGGGTGGATTATGAAATCGGGGACCTGCGGTCCCTGCTGGAAATCGTGTGAGGGAGAATTTCCGCTTTATACAGCCCCCGTCTGGCTTCGCGTTATAGAGGCGGCTGGGCCTTGTGCTGCGCTCCATCCTCCTGTCGTCAGCGGGTTTTTCTGCAGCTTCAGGAAAACGCCTTCCCGCTCCGCCGACGCCTGAAGCAGGGCGGCGGTTCTGGTTCCCCGCTCCTTTAGGGCGAGGTCCGCCATGGCATCCGCCTCCCGGCGAATCTCCCGGAGGCTTTCCAGCGTCAGGAGGTTTGCCGCCAGATAAAACAGCGTCTTCCGCCGCCCGTCGTTGTAGTTCGCCAGGAGAAACTCCAGAATCTCCCGCCGCTCCGCCTGTCCGGCGCGGCAGGCCTCCGGCCCGGCGGTCCGGACGGTTTCCATGTCCGCAAGCCGGTTTTGGTGGGTGATGAACGAGTCGTATTCGTCTATCCCCCGTACTTCTCACAGGGGTACTCCCCGCACTGGAAGCAGTAGGCGGGGGCACCGTGCTCCAGAGAACACCGGGCGATTTTACAGGACTGGTTCCCCACTCCCCCGCCGCAGCCGGGGCAGTGCCCGTCCAGCTTCATGGGGCACAGGCCGCAGTGGAGCCCGCAAAGGGAGAACGGAAGGTCCTTCCGTTCAAACGTTCAAAGACTTTCATACCGTCTCCTCTCCGCCGGTCCTGCGGCTTTTTCGGACGCGGTCCAGCAGGACCTCCCGGTCATTGGGTACATCGCCGTCTACCACGGCCCTCAGCAGCTCCTCCAGGGCTCTCCCCACCGAAGGACCGGCGAGGCCCAGGGCCATCAGGTCCCTACCCTTTACCGCCAGCTGCTTCAGGGAGAAACAGGCGTCCTCCGCCAGGAGCCTGTCCAGAATTTCCTCCCCCTTCCGAATCTCCTCCTGCCGCCCCCGGTAGGCCGGGGCCTGGGCCAGATTGTCCGCCCGCTTGAGGGCCAGCAGGAGCCGCAGGTCCTCCTTCCCCAGCGCCCGGAGGGCCCGGCGGACTCCCTTGTCCGTCCGGGGGATATCCCGGTCGTGCCACGCGATGAGCCGGAGAGTCCGGTCCCGGAATTCATTGGGAAATCTCAGCCGCCGGAGCATGGCGCCCGCCAGGGTCACACCGGCTTTGGCATGGCCGTAAAAGTGGCCCACCCCCGTCTCGTCCAGGGTGAAGGTGGAGGGCTTCCCAACATCGTGGAGCAGGGCGGCGCAGCGGAGAACCGGGACGGGGGGCACCGCCGCCATGGCGGTCAGGCTGTGCCGCCACACGTCGTGGCAGTGGTGGATGTTCCGCTGGTCAAAGCCCACCATGGGCAGGACCTCCGGCCAGAAGACGCCGGTCACGCCGGGGTGGTCCTCCAGCACCCGGGCCGCCTTCACGCCGCAGAGGAGCTTGACCAGCTCCACCTGAATCCGCTCCGGGGCAATGGCCGCCAGCAGCGCCCGGTTCTGGTCCATGGCGGCTCCGGTGGCCCGGTCCTCCTTCAGGTTCAGCACCGCCGTGAAGCGCATGCCCCGGAGGATCCGGAGGGCGTCCTCCTGAAACCGCCGGCCCGGGTCCCCCACACAGCGGAGCGTCCTCCCCGCCAGGTCCTCCCGGCCCCCGAAGGGGTCCCGGAGCTCCCCCCGGAGGTTCAGGGCCATGGCGTTGACGGTGAAGTCCCGCCGGGACAAGTCCTCGTCAATGGAGCGGGTGAAGGTCACGGAGTCGGGCCGCCGGTGGTCCCGGTAGGGCCCGTCCACCCGATAGGTCGTGACCTCCACCGGGCCCTCCGGCGTACGGACGGTGACGGTGCCGTGCTTCAGCCCCGTGGGGAGGGCCCGTCTGCCGAATAGGGACAGGGTCTCCTCCGGCAGGGCGGAGGCGGTCACGTCCCAGTCCTCCGGCGTCCGGCCCAGCAGGGCGTCCCGGACGCAGCCGCCTACGCACCACGCCTCATGGCCCGCTGCCTCCAGGGTCCTTAATACGGCCTGTACATTCTGGGGAATTTCCATGGGCGGTTCCTCCTTGGCGGTTCTCATTTGGGGGATATCCACGTCCGTCCTGTTTCGGCGGCGGACGTGGGAATCTCTTTCCTTATAGTATACCAAAAAACCCCGCCAATGGCGAGGTTTTTTGATGCTTCGGAAACCGGTGCTCTTATTCCTTGTCCAGATAGTCCAGGATTTCCACCACCCGGCCCTCCCGGTAATACACCCGGGGCACCCGGCGGGCCACGGCGCAGAGGAGCTCATAGGAGATGGTTCCCGTCAGGGATGCCGCCCGGGCAAAGCTGTCCGCCGCTCCGGCTCCCAGCAGCACCGCCTCGTCTCCGGCGGCGGCGTCGGGAATGGCGGAGGCGTCCACCACGATCTGGTCCATGCTCACCCGGCCAATCACCGGCGCGGCTTTGCCCCGGATAGAGGCCGTGCCCAAGTTGGACAGGAGACGGGGGTAGCCGTCGGCGTAGCCGCCGCAGAGAGTGGCCGCCCGGAGGCTCCGGTCCGCCGTATAGGTCCGGCCATAGCCCACACAATCGCCGGGGGACAGGGTTTTCACCTGGCTCACCACCGTCTTCACCGCCATGAGCGGCCGGAGGCCGGGGAAGCCCACCTCCCCGCTGGGGTCCTGGCCGTAGAGAATGACCCCCGCCCGGACCATGCCGCAGTTCCATTCCGGATGGGCCGTCAGTCCGGCGGAGTTGGAGCAGTGGACAATCTCCAGCGGCCCCGCCGCCTCCAGGCGCTCCACCACCCGGCGGAAGGTCTCATACTGTCCGGCGGTATAGCGGACGTCCTCCTCCGTCAGGGAGTCCGCCGCCGAAAAGTGCTGAAACGCGCCGGTGATGGACAGGCCCTTCAGGCTCCGGCACTCCAGCAGCGGGGCCACGGCGGCGTCCAGATCCCCCCGGACGCCGAAGCCGATGCGGCCCATGCCGGTGTCGATCTTCAGATGGCCCTCCACCGTGACTCCGGCGGCCTCCGCCGCCCCGGCCAGAGCGCGGGCGTACTCCGGACTGTAGATGGCCTGGGTAACGCCCTCTCCGGCCAGCTCCGCCGCGCAGTCCGGGCGGGTCATGCCCAGAATCAGGATGGGCCGGGTGATTCCGCCCCGGCGCAGGTGCTGGGCCTCCGCCAGGGAGGAGACGGCAAACCAGGACGCCCCCGCCTCCGCCAGGGTCCGCGCCACGATGCGGTCCCCGTGGCCGTAGGCGTCGGCCTTCACCACCGCGCACACGGCGGCGGGGCCCGCCTTCTCCTGAATCAGGCGGAAGTTGTGCAGCAGGTTGTCCAGGTTGATTTCCGCCCAGCAGTGGGCGTCAAAGGATGTGTTCATGGGAATTCCCTCCAAACGGCAGGATACAGCCGGTATCTTACACTCTTTTTCCCGCCGGGGCAACGGCGTTTTCTGCTGATTAACAGGCGTTTTGTGCGGCCCGGGTCAGACCGGGCCGCGTTTTTCCATGGCGTAATTCATCATAGAGACTCCGTGGCGGACCACCTGCCGGGCCCGGAGGGTCCGGTAGCCCCGGGACTCGAAAAAGGGGCGGGCCGTGATGGAGGCGTGGGTGGTGAACCGGTCCGCCTTCACGGCGGCCTCCAGCGCGCCGCACAGGGCGGAGGCCACCCCCCGGCGCTGGAAATCCCGGTGGACGTAGAGCCGGTCCAGATAGCCCGAGGCGTCCATGTCCCCGAAGCCCAGGATTTTCCTCTCCTCCGCCACGAAGGCGGTGTGCTCCAGAAGGGTCCGGCCCCAGAGCTCCAAGTCCGGATGGCCGTCCGCCCAGGCGTCCAGCTGCTGTGGGGTGTAGTCCCCGGCGTTTACCGTATGCACGGTGTTATAGAATAATTCCAGAATCTCCCGGAGGTCGGCGGGGCGGTACTCCCGGAGGGTCACGTCCCCTCCACCCGGATGTTTTTTTGCCGGAAGGCCTCCAGCAGCCGGTCCATCCGGCCCGGGATGGTGATGGGCTCGCCGCAGGCGGCGATGGCGTTCGCCACGTCCTTCAGGCCGTTCCCTGTTACCACAGAGACCACCGTGTCGTTCTTCCCGATGACCCCGGCCTCGCAGAGCTTCTTCACTCCCGCCGTTCCGGTGACACCGGCGGGCTCGCCGAAGACGCCGCAGGTCCGGCCCAGCAGCTGCTGCGCCGCCATGATCTCCTCATCGGTGACGTTCACCGTCAGTCCCCCGGACTCCCGGATTGCCATGAGGGCCTTGTCCGCGTTCCGGGGCACGCCCACGGCGATGGAGTCCGCCAGCGTGTTCTCCTCCATGGGCTCCCAGGGCGCGCCGGTCTCGATGGCCCGGTTCAGGGGGCAGCACCCTGCCGCTTGGGCGGAGATGAGCCGGGGCAGGCGGTCGATCAGGCCGATGGCGTGCAGGTCCTTCAGCCCCTTCCAGAGTCCGGCGATGGTGCAGCCGTCCCCCACGGAGATGGCGATGTAGTCCGGAACTTCCCAGTTCAGCTGCTCCAGAATCTCCAGAGAGACGGTTTTCTTGCCCTCGGAGAGATAGGGGTTGATGGCGGCGTTGCGGTTGTACCAGCCCCATTTGCCGATGGCCTCCCGGCTCAGCTCGAAGGTCTCCTCATAGCTGCCCTCCACGGAAATCACCGTGGCCCCGAAGGTCATCAGCTGGGCCACCTTCCCCTTGGGGGCCCGGGAGGGGACGAAGATATAGGTTTCCAGCCCCGCCGCCGCCGCGTTCCCCGCCAGAGAGCTGGCGGCGTTGCCGGTGGAGGAACAGGCGATGACCCGGGCCCCGGCCTCCCGGGCCTTGGCCACGGCCATGGCGCTGGCCCGGTCCTTCAGGGAGGCGGTGGGGTTCTGGCCGTCGTCCTTTACCCAGAGGCGCTTCAGGCCCAGCTGCTCCGCCAGGCGGGGCTCCTCATAGAGGGGAGACCAGCCCACCCGGAGGGGCGTGGGGGCGGTGTCCTCTTCGATGGGCAGCAGCTCCCGGTAACGCCACATGGACCGCTCTGTCCGGTTTGCCAAGGTCTCCCGGGTCAGATGGGATTTGATGTAATCGTAATCGTAGCTAATTTCCAGAATGCCGCCGCATTCGCAGGTGGTCAGGTCCGGTACGGCCTCATAAGTCCGGCCGCAGCGGACGCATTTCCCGTATTTCACGTTTTTCATGGTCCCGCTCCTCTCTCGAATCATGGTTCCATCATAACAAACCGCCTGCTTTTTGTCAAACGGAACCAGGGGCTTGCCGCCGCCTTTGGCAGGTGCTATACTGGAGGCGTGAATCCGAATATACGGAGGTCTGCCATGAAAAAGAACAATATCGCCGGACTTCTCAGCCTCCTGCTGTGGGCCGTTCTCCTCAGCTTCCTTGCGAGCGCCCTGAAGTACGGCACCGGCGGAATCAAGCCGGGCTCATGGGCGCTGGTCCGTACGGCGGGGCTGGTCTTTCTGGCGCTGACAGTGGTGGTGGTGTTTTTCTCCGCCAGAGGCCACCGGCTCCGCATGGCCCCGATGCTGGCCGCGGGAATCGCGCTGCGCATTCTTGCCAACCAGCTGTGCCTCTCTTTCGGCACGGTGGTCCTGCTGTTTCTGGCTGTGTCCGCCCTGTATATCCTCGGCCCCGCCGTCTTCCAGACCTTCCGTTTCCGAAAAATCGCCGGACTCTTCAACGCCGCCTCCAGCGCCTATGAAGCGACCCGGGACGGCGATGCCTATCTCGCCGCCCTGGACCGCCTCGACTCCCTAGTCTCGCCTGCCCAGCGCATCCGGCATCATGAGCTGGGCGACATCACGTTCCAGGAGCACCTGGCCTGTGAGCGCATCCGGGTTCTGGAGGCCATGGGGCGCGCGGAGGAAAGCCGCATCCTCAAGGACCGGCTCCGGCGGGAGACAGCCAGCCCCGGTCTCCGGAGCCGGCTGGACCGGAAGGCGGCGGAGACCGCTATAGATATCCCACCGGAAAACAGCCTGAAATGACGAAGGCCCGGCGCGGTTCTCCGCGCCGGGCCTTTTCATGTCCTCAGATCCGGGACCGGATTTCCGCGCCCATGGCCTTGCAGCCCAGGAGCGTCCCGCCCTCGTTCAAAATGTCCCCGCAGCGGAAGCCCGCCTTCAGGGTGCTGTCCACGGCGGCCTCTACGGCATCGGCCTCCGCCGCCATGTCAAAGCTGTAACGGAGCATCATAGCCGCCGCCAGAATCGTGCCGATGGGGTTGGCCTTGTCCTGTCCGGCGATGTCCGGGGCGGAGCCGTGGATGGGCTCATACAGGCCCCGGGTTCCCTCTCCCATACTGGAGGAGGGAATCATGCCGATGGACCCGGTGATCTGGCTGGCCTCGTCGGAGAGGATGTCCCCGAACAGGTTCTCCGTCACAATCACGTCAAACTGACTGGGGTCCCGGACAAGCTGCATGGCGGCATTGTCCACGTACATGTGGAGAAGCTCCACGTCCGGATACTCCTTCGCCGTCTCCTCCACCGTCTTCCGCCAGAGGCGGGAGGTATCCAGCACGTTGGCCTTATCAATGGAGGTGACGCGCTTCCGGCGCTTCCGGGCCATGTCGAAGGCCACCCGGGCCACCCGGCGGACCTCGTGCTCACTGTACGCGCACACGTCCACGGCCTTCTGCTCGCCGTTCACCTCGCTGGTGGTGTGCTCCCCGAAGTACATGCCTCCGATGAGCTCCCGGACCACTACAAAGTCAATGCCCCTGGCGGCGATGTCCGCCCGGAGGGGACAGGCGGCAGCCAGGTCGGAGAACATCCGGGCGGGCCGGATGTTCGTGTACAGCCCCATGGCGGAGCGGAGCTTCAGCAGTCCCCGCTCCGGCCGGTTGGCGGAGGGCTGGGCGTCCCACTTCGGGCCCCCCACCGCCCCCAGCAGCACGCTGTCCGCCGCCAGGCAGGTCTCCAGGCTGGAGTCCGGCAGGGGGACGCCAAAGGCATCGATGGCGCAGCCGCCCATAGGGGCCTCCTGATAGGTGAAGCAGTGGCCGAACTTCTCCGCCACGGCGTCCAGCACGCCCAGGGCCTCGTTGACAATCTCGGGGCCGATGCCGTCGCCCCGGATGACGGCGATGGTTTTGTTCATGCCTCCGCCTTTCCGGCCTTCAGAGAGGCCATAAGTCCGCCCTTTTCTATCATGTCCCGGATAAACGGCGGGAAGGGCTCCGCCTGATAGGTCTCGTTTCTGGTGATGTTGGTGATGACGCCGGTATCAAAGTCCACGGCCACCTGATCCCCGTCCTGAATGGCAGCGCTGGCGGCGGGGCACTCCAGAATCGCCAGACCGATGTTGATGGCGTTCCGGTAAAAAATCCGGGCAAAGGTGGCGGCAATCACGCAGCTGACGCCGCTGGCCTTGATGGCGATGGGGGCGTGCTCCCGGGAGGAGCCGCAGCCGAAATTCACCCCTGCCGCCATGATGTCACCGGGCTTCACCTTCCGGACGAAATCCTTGTCGATGTCCTCCATGCAGTGGGCGGCCAGCTCCTTGTGGTCCGGGGTATTCAGATAACGGGCGGGGATGATGACGTCGGTGTCCACGTGATCCCCGTATTTATGGACGGTTCCCTGTACGTTCATATGCAAAACCTCTTTCTCATGCTTCCGCAGAATATCAATGCTCTCATTTTCAGCCGGTCACGCCTCCGGCCTGACGGCCCTGCACCGCAGACGGACATAGTCCGCGTACCAGCTTCCGCCGTGGTACAGCCTGTCTCGCAGCTCCGCCTCCGCCGAGCGGATGATCTCCCCGGCGAGGTCCGGAGCCATGCCCGCGAAGGGCGTTTTTACGAACATGCGTATCCAGTCACAAAGGCCGTCTTCGCCCTTGAGCCGGGTGGGCCGGTCCAGCAGCAGCGCGGTCCGCACCAGAAACCCGCTCGCCTCCAGGAGGGAGGCGTATTCTCCCACCGTCGGGAAATAGAAGGGCATCCGGTAGGTCAGGCCCCGCTCCGCGAAGGCCCTTTCCAGCGCGCCGTGGATGAGGGCGTTGTTCCCGTGTCCGCCGGATTCAAAGACCAGCTGCCCGCCAGGCTTCAGCGCGTCATACACACGGGCGATCAGATCCGGCTGCCGTTCCCGGTTAATCCAGTGGAATACCGCGTTGGAAAACACGGCGTCATACCGCCGGTCTGTCCGGAGGGTCACGGCGTCCGCCTGGGTAAAGCGCAGCTCCGGATACCGGGCCCGGGCTGCCTGAAGCAGCTCGCCGGAGGCGTCCGCGCCCTCCGCGTCATGGCCCCGTTCGGCGAGCGCCTTCGTCAGCGCGCCGTTGCCGCAGCCAAGGTCCAGCACCGCCAGCTTCTCCCCCTCGAGCAGGTCCAGCAGAGAAGCGCCGTACTGGTGGACGAAGGAAAAATTCCGGCTGTATTTCTCCGCGTCCCATTGAATGTTCATGCCGGGTTACAGCATGTCCGGGTGGGCGATATGGCCCATGACGCCGGAGGCGGCGGCCACGGCGGGGGAGGCCAGATACACCTCGCTGTCCACATGGCCCATGCGGCCCACGAAGTTCCGGTTTGTAGTGGAGACACAGCGCTCCCCGGCGGCCAGGATGCCCATATAGCCACCCAGGCAGGGCCCGCAGGTGGGGGTGGAGATGATGCAGCCCGCGTCCAGGAAGATGTCGGTAAGGCCCCGCTTCATGCACTCCCGGTAGACGTTCATCGTGGCGGGAATGACGATGCCCCGGACGTCCCGCGCCAGGTGGCGGCCCTTCAGGATGGCGGCGGCGGCCTCCAGGTCCGGAAGCTGGCCGTTGGTGCAGGAGCCGATGACGATCTGATCGATTTTAAGGTCCTTCCCCTCCCGGGCGCTGTGGGCGTTTTCCGGGAGGTGGGGGTACGCCACGGTGCAGTCCACCTGGCTCAGGTCGATGTCCACGGTGCGCTCGTATTCCGCGTCCGGGTCCGCCTCGCAGGCGGTCCAGGGGCGGTTCACCCGGCCCTCCACATAGGCCCTTGTGATCTCGTCCACGGGGAAGATGCCGTTTTTCGCTCCGGCCTCGATGGCCATATTGGCGATGGTCAGCCGGTCATAGATGGTCAGCTCCGCCACGCCGGGGCCGGTGAACTCCAGGGACTGATACCGGGCCCCGTCCACGCCGATCATGCCGATGAGGGTCAGGATTACGTCCTTGCCGGAGACGAAGGGCCGGAGCTTCCCCATGAGGTTCACCCGGATGGCGGAGGGCACCTTGAACCAGGTCTCTCCCGCCGCCATGGCGGCGCCCATGTCCGTGGAGCCCACGCCGGTGGAGAAGGCCCCCAGCGCGCCGTAGGTACAGGTGTGAGAGTCCGCGCCGATGACGGCCTCGCCGGGGGCCACCAGGCCCTTCTCCGGGAGCAGGGCGTGCTCAATGCCCATCTCTCCCACGTCGAAATAGTGGTCGATGCCGAACCGCCGCGCGAAGGTCCGGCACTGCTTGCACTGGGCGGCGGCCTTGATGTCCTTGTTGGGGGCGAAGTGGTCCATCACCAGGGCAATTCGGCTCTTGTCAAAAACCTGGTCGAACCCCGCCGCCTCGAATTCGTTGATAGCCACGGGGGTGGTGATGTCGTTGCCCAGCACCAGATCCAGTCTGGCCTGAATCAGCTGCCCTGCCCGGACGGACTCCAGTCCGGCATGACGGGCCAGGATTTTCTGCGTCATGGTCATTCCCATAGTTGTTCACGCTCCTTGATTAATTTCAGAACCCGCTGCGGGGTTGGAAAACGCCGGAGGGAAGCGGTCCGCGCCGCCGGGGGCAAGAAAAAAGGCCTCCGTCTCCTTTTCAAAAAGAGACGAAAGCTCAGCTTCCGCGGTACCACTCTCATTGGCATATACATGCCCGCTTCCGGCATCAGTCCGGAAACCCGGACGAATTCCGCCTCTCTGGTAACGGTGAGGAAGCCCGTCTCCGCCTGAACCGCCGGTCTCAGCGAAGATGCTCAAGGGCCAGTGACATCCTCCCCTCCCCACTGCCTCGCAGCGTCCGGCAGCTCTCTGAAGCGTCTTGGAAAGGACTTTTTCCCTGTCATCGCATTTGGTCGTTTTGCTGTTGGAGAATACGATACAGGATTTGAGCCCTTTTGTCAATAGAAAATTTTTCACAGGGAAGCGCAGCCTCCCCGGCGGTCCGGACCGCCGGAGAGGCCCGCCGGGCTCAGGGGGAGTCCCCCTGCCCTCTCAGCTCCCGCTCCCTGGGGACCAGATTCTGCTCATACCGCTCGATCTTCTGGTCCAGCCGTTCCAGAGATCTCCGCATGTCCTCCATCCGCTCCAGCAGCTGCCGCCGCTGTTCCATCAGGAGGGCCTTCCGGGCCTCCAGGGTCTCCTCTCCCTGCTGGAACAGACGGCTGTACTCAATCAGCGCCTCGATTCCCACACCGGCGGCCCGCATGCACTTAATCAGCTCCACCCAGCTCAGGGAAGCCCCGTCGTAGTCCCGGATGCCGCTCTTGTTCCGGGGCACCGGCGGAATCAGGCCGATGCGCTCATAATACCGCAGCGTATCGGCGGAAAGCCCAAACTGCTCGCTCACTTCCCGAATGGTCAAGGTCCCTCTCCTCCTCCCGGTTCTCTCACCCGCCTGCGGAGCGCGCGTCCGGTAGGCACGGGGCTCCGGGTGAAAGGCGCGCGCCGCTTTTCTCAAATGTATCGGTCCTGTCCAGCATACTCCCTGGAGCGGACTCCATGTCAAGCTTTTTTTCATCCTGCCGCGAAATCCCTCGACAAGTCCCATTTGACGGGCGGGGAAAAATCTGTTAAAATAAAACGGTCATTCCAACCAAAAGGAGCTGAACAGAATGAGACGACTGCGACAGGCCCTTTCCTGCCTGGTGCTGTGCGCCCTGCTGGCGTGCGCCATGCCCCTTCCCGCCTCCGCCGCCTCCGACGTGCCGGAGGATTTCTGGGCCAAGGCGGACATTGACCGCTGCCTCGCTCTGCGGTACTTCTATCCGGAATCCGACGGCAGCTTCGGCGTGGGCAAGGAGATGACCCGCTCGGAATTTCTGGTGGTTCTCTGCCGCCTCCTGGGCTGGAAGCCCGCCGCCCCCGCCCGCCCGGTCTACTCCGACGTGCCGGAAAAGGCGTGGTACGCCGGTGTGGTGGAAACCGCCTATCACCAGGGGGCCATCACCAATCAGGACGGCACCTTCCGCCCCAATGATTTGATCACCCGCAGCGAGGCCGCCGCCATGCTGGTTCGGGCCCTGGGCTACGGCAGCATCGCCGGCCTGATTCAGAACATCCCTCTCCCCTTCCGGGACGTCCGGTCTAACAGCGGGTACATCATCATGGCCTACGGCCTGGGACTGATGGACGGAACCTCCGTCACCGCCTTCTCTCCCGACGGCCACGTCACCCGGGAACAGGCGGCTATTATCCTCATGCGCCTCCACGACAAGCTCAACGGCGACACCACCAGCCGCATCGGCATCGCCACCGGAGCGGAGAACCTGCCGGAGCTGAAGGGCTATGAGGCGGTGGGCGTCACCGGGGCCAAGCTGGCCTATAACGGCGAGCCGCAGATCACCTGGGTGCCCGCAGCGGAGAATGCGGAGGCCATCCGGACCGCCGTGACCTCCGCCGGGACCAAGGCGCTTCTGTATGTCACCGGCGGAACCTACCACCTCCGGGAAAACGACGAGGAGAAGATGGCGGCGGTGCTGCTTCAGACCGTGAAGGACGGGGACTATGACGGGCTGTTCCTGGACATCTCTGGCCTCACCTCCACCACCCAGCGCAACACGCTGACCGCCACCGCCCGCCTCCTGCGGGAGGGACTGGGGGACCGCCTCCTCTTCATCGTGGCGGAGGCCCCCTCCTGGAAGGGCGTCGTGTCCGGCTATGACTACGCCGCCTTGGGCGAAATCGTGGACCGTCTGGTCCTCCGGGTCTCCCAGCGGGAGGACCTGGCCAGGGAGCGCTCCGTGGCCCCGCTGGAGCCCCTGGAGCGTATCTACTACGGGCTGAACCGCCTGCGCGGCGTGGTGGACGCCAACAAGCTGACCCTGCTGCTGACCTCCACCGCCTCGGACTGGGACGGGGAGAACGCCGTGCCGGTGACGGGGGAGGACCTCACGGAATATCTGGCGGAGCAGGGAGCCCGGAGCCACTATTCCGACCGCTACGCCTGTGCCTACCTGCCCCGGGAAAACGGGTCCACCATCTGGTATCTCAATGCCCAGTCTATCAAGGAGCGGGTCCAGCTGGCCCGGCTCTTCGGCGGAGGGCACCTGTGCCTCTCGGATTTGAACCACGCCCTCCCGGAGGTTCTGGAGGCGATGCCCTGACAAGCCGCGTCGTTCCCGGCACACGGAAACCGAAAGGAATTCTTCGGGAGTTCCTTTCGGTTTTTTCCGCTCCGGGGCGGCCCAATGTTTTTATTGCCTGGAAACCCTTCCCATGCTATAATCAGCTTGAGAAACAAAGGGGCGAAATTCCGAACTGTGAGGATGGGAGGATATTGGGAAATGCAAATCCAGGAATTGCTGCAATACAAGGATATTGTAATTCAGTGCCATGACAACCCGGACGCCGACGCGGTCGCCAGCGGCTGGGCGCTGCACCGGTATCTGGAGGAGAACGGAAAGCAGGTGCGTCTGATCTACAGCGGAAAGCACCCCATGACCAAGGCGAACATGGTGCTGCTGTGCCGGGAGCTGCAAATTCCCCTGGAATACGTGGAGGAGCTGGAGGAGAAGCCGGAGCTGCTGGTCTGCGTGGACTGCCGTTACGGCGGCGGAAACGTCCGCAAATTCGAGGCGGAGACCTCTGCGGTCATCGACCACCACCCGTCGGGCCGGTACGACCCGGCGCTGCCGGAGCTGAGCGAGGTGCGGGACCGGTACGGGTCCTGCTCCACCATCCTCTGGGACATGCTGTCGGAGGCCGGCTTTGACCCGGACGCCCACCTGGCTACGGCGCTCTTTTACGGGCTCTACATGGACACCGCCCAGATGCAGGAGCTCCGGCACCCGAAGGACATGGACATGCGGGACGCCCTGCAATTCCTCTGCCAGGAAGACCTGATGTTCATGCTGCAAAACTGCAACCTGTCGGAGGACGATCTGGAGACCACGGGCATGGCCCTGATGACGGCCCGGCACTACCCTTACGCGGAGAACCGGAAGTTTACAATTGTCAGCGTGAAGCAGTGCGACCCCAACCTGCTGGGCGTGATCGGCGACCTGGTTATGGAGAACGAACAGACCGACGTGTGCGCCGCCTTCTGCGTCCAGCTGAACACGGAGAACAACCGGAGCAGCATCGTCAAATTTTCCGTCCGGAGCTGCGTTCCGGACGCGCGGGCGGACTACATCGCCGCCTTCCTGGCAAAGGGCGCGGGCGGCGGAGGCGGACATCCCCGCAAGAGCGGCGGAACCCTCCGGGACGGCGTGCTGGACCTGATACAGGAGCCCGCGTTTTCGGACACCCGCGGCTTCAAGGACAAAATCCACCATCTCTTCCGCCGGAGGCTGGAGGCCTACATGGAGCCGCCCCAGGTCTATTACGCCGGGGCGAAAGCGCCGCCGGAGGACGCCTTCTATCCGGACATCCGGGAGCTGTTCCAGACGGGAACGGAATACCAGAAGAACCGCACCCCCATCGGCTATGTAAAGGCCTCCGGGCTTTACAGCGTGGGAACGAGCATCCGGGTCCGGATGCTGGAGGGGGACATTACCCTCACCGTGGAGGAGGACACCTGCCTGATACTGGGAATCGACGCGGAGGTCTATCAGAACCGGGAAAAGGACCTCCTTCGGAACAACGACCTCAGCGATAAGCCCTACCGCTTCACCGGCGAGTACCCGCCCCGGGTCGTCTGGACCCAGAGCGGCGGCACGGACCTCGGGGAGCTGACCCAGCACGCGAAAACCTGCGTCCCCAAGGAGGGCGTGCGCATCCGTGCCCGGCAGCTCGACCGCCGGGTGAAAATCATCCCCGACTGGAGTGAGGACGGCCTTCTCGGAGAGCCCTCCGACTGGCTGGTGGTCCGGAGCGACAACATCAAAGACTTCTACATCATCAAAAACGTCATCTTCACCAGAAGCTATACGCCTGTTCAGGACTGACCTCCGGCGGAAAGGACATCTGCATGAATACAGAAGACAGGGACATTGTTCTGATCCCCAAAACCCGGGGCGGAACCAGCCACCAGGACAAGCCTGGCGTCTACCTTACCGGATACCCGGAGGACACCGGCCTGTACTTCAGCGAAATCACGGAGGATATCTTCAAAACCCAGAACTGCGCCATTTACCGGGACTCCCGGCCGGAGCTTTCCCGCAGTCCCGCCGAGCTGGAGCGGATTATTGAGCAGATGCAGCTTCTGGTAATCCCGGTCACAAGCGCCCTCCTGGAGCGGGAAAACCGGGCCCGGGACGTGGAGGTCCCCATTGCCCTGCGGCTCCGCAAGCCGGTGCTCTTCTGGGCCCGGACCAATCTGACGCCCCGGCAGTCCGAGCTGTTCAACCGGACCTGCGCAAAGCTGCAAATGCTGATTAAGGAGGACCGGAACCCGGACCCCATTCCCTATGAAGAGAAGCTGGCGGCGTTTCTGAACGAGAGCCTGGTGGGCGGACGTCTTGCGGACCGGGTGCGGGCGGCCTTCAGCGGGCAGATTTTCCTGAGCTACCGGAAGAAGGACCGGGAACACGTCCGGCCCCTGCTGGAAACCCTCCACCGGTACGCCTGCTTCTGGGACACCGCCGTCTGGTACGATGAATTCCTGACCATCGGGGAAGATTTCAGCACCGCCATACAGGCGGCGATGGAAGGGAGCGGGCTGACGGTCCTGCTGGTGACGCCAAGCATTCTGGAGCCCGGAAACTACGCCAAGGACTGCGAATACCCCCGTGCGCGGGACCTGTCCCTCCCGGTGCTTCCAGTCATAGCGGAGGAGGTGGACCGGGAGGCCCTGAAGCGGGACTTCCCGGACCTGCCGGAGGCCGTTCTCCTGTCGGACGGCGAGGGTCTGGTCCGGGCCGCCCGGCGGGCGCTGCGGATGCCGGAGGGACCGCTGACCCTTCTCCGGGAGGGAGCGCTGCCGGAGGAGTCCAAGTCTCCGGAGCACGACTACTTAATGGGATTGGCGTATCTCAACGGCATCCATGTGGAGCCGAACCCCCTCCGGGGCATCGCCCTGATCACCCGGGCGGCGGAGCAGGGATTTGAGGAGGCCGTTATCGTTCTGGCCAGAATGTACCACAGCGGAAACGGCGTGGAGCGGGACGTCTCCGCCGCCATCCGGTGGCAGGAACGTCTGGTGGAAAAGCTGCGGCAGGCATGCCGGGACCAGTCCTTCCGGTTCTCCGGGGTATTGCTCACCTCCGCGCTGGACCAACTGGGGCGGTACTTTAATGAGCTCCGCCGCATTCCCGAAGCCAAGGCGGTTTACCGGGAGATATTGGACCTGTCCGAGGAAATTGACTCCTCGAGAGAGGCCGTGCAGATTCAAACCCTTGCCTCCGCTATGCTGGGGGACCTTTGCTATGAGGAGGGCAATCTGAAGGAGGCGGCGGACTATCTGGACCGCTGCTGGAAACAGTGCTTGCAGCGCATCCAGCGCAAAGACAGCTCCGTGCCTTCTACCCTTTACTCCTATATCGGTATCTGCATGGAGCGTCTGGGCAGAATATGCGAAAACAAGGGGGACCTGACCGGCGCGGAGGAGTACTATCTGCGGGGGGCGGAGGTCAACGACATGATTGTCCGGACTTCCCCCAGCGAAAACAACCGGCGGAATCTGGCTGTTTCCTATGAGAGGCTGGGCATTGTCTCTCTGACCCGTGGGCGCTTGAAGCAGGCGGAGAAGTACTTCTCCCGGTCCATAGGCCTCTTCCAAGAGAACATGGCCGAATTCCGGACGCCGGAGGCGGCGGAATGTCTGGCCATCAGCCTAAGCAAGCTGGGGGACCTCTGCCGCGCAAAAAATGATTTCCAGCAGGCGAAATCCCACTATACGCAGAGTGTGACGCTGCTCGACAGCCTTTCCGGCCCCGGCCTGACCGTGGAAGAGCGCCTGACGCGTATGCGCACCTACAGTCTGCTGGGCCTGAGCTACCTCAGGCTGGGCCAGCTGTCGGAGGCCCGCCCGCCTCTTGTGGAAGCTCTGGACCTTGGCCGGAAGCTGGCGGAGGAGTCCAAGATACGGGAAGTACTGCTGGAACTCTCCCAAAGCTGCAGCCGTATGGGCGACCTCTGCCGTGCGGAGGGAAATCTGGAAGCAGCGGAAGCGTTTTATCAGGAGGACCTTGCCCTGAGCCGCCAGCTGTACCAGCAGCTGCCCAACATGGTCAACCTGCATAATCTGGCGCTGACCTGTGTCCGTCTCGGCGATCTTTTTGCTCCCTGCCAGCAGGTCGAGGCAAAGTACTGGTATCTGGAGGGCCTGAAGCTCTACCGGCAGGCGGCGGAGCAGATGGACGTGCCGAACACCTGGATCCGGCTGGCGGAGAACTATACCAGTCTGGCCCGGATTACCGGCGGAGACGAGAGGGCAGGCTACGCCATGAAGGCCTATGAAATCTGGGACCGGTTGCTGAAGAGCGAACCGGAAAACCGGGACTATTTTGTAAAACGAGATATCGTACTGGAGCTGCTTTGAGCGGCGGAGGGAGGAGCGGAACATGAACAACTGGCAAATGGAAGTAGGCGCACAGGTGCGCGCCGCGCAGATGGCGGAGGCGGAATACCAGCAAACCATGACGGAGGACAGCGGCCTGGAGTGGTTTCAGCGGAACTGGGAGCTGGGGAATCTTCTTCAGAAACAGGGGGCGCTTCCGCAGGCTGAAGAGGTGTATCACACGGGCCTCGCGATCTGTCTGGAGCTGCTGGAGCGCTTCAACTCCAGGCGGGCCAAACGGCGCCTGGCGGTCACTTATAAGGACCTTGGCGAGGTGCTCTTCACGCAGAACCGCAGAAAGGAAGCCCAGCAGTATTACCAGCAGTGCATTGAGTATTGCCGGAATCTTTTCCAGACGGAGGACACCAATGCAGTTGAGTGGCGGGCCTATTATGCCGCACTGGGAAAGATGGGCGAACTCCACTGGGCGGAGAAGCGGTATGACGACGCGCAGTACTGGTTTCAGGAGGGCATCCGCACCTGCCGGAACCTGCTTCTGGAACACGAGGACCCCCTTGAACGGGCGAATCTGGCGCTTTTGTATCAATTGACCGGCAATTTTTACCAGGGTCTGGGAAACCCGCGGAAGGCAGTGCTGTATTACCAGCAGTGTATTGAGCAGCTGGAACAGCTGCTTCGGGAGAATTGGCAGATAACGGGCATCGATGTTCCGGTTCGGCTGTCCGAGGGGCTGGAATCGCTGTCGAGCATATTTCAGCAGGAAAACAATCATGTCCAGACAGAGCGGTGCCAGCAGCGGTGTGTGGAGCTGTGGCGGCAGCGGCTGGCGGAGACCCGGGGGGCAGGGGCGGCCTTTAAGCTATCCAACGCATTAGAGGACCTTGGTATAACTCTTCAGCTGGCCGGAAACCCGGAGGCGTCGATGGAGCCTCTGCTGGAGTGCCTGAGCCTCCGCCGCCAGCTGTACCAGATGGAGAAGTCGGAGATGTATTTTCACTCACTGGGGCTGGTGTATTATAATCTTTCGATGGGCACCGAAGACGGACGCCGGCACTACGCGATGAAGGCCTATGAGGTGTTTAACCAGCTCTGTAAAGAGCATCCGGAGACCGAGTTGTATGTTAAGCAAAAAAACACCATAGTCCGGAGCCATATGACCGGATGAAATGAGGCAGAACCATCCTGGATATCCGCGAGGATACCCAGGATGGCTCTGTTTTTCTCTCGCTGGGAGCGCAAGGATTCCGCAGGCCTTCCGCCGGATCGGGCGGCGTCCGGTTTCAGGGGCGGGCTCTTCAGATTCGGGACATCTTTCGGATATGGTATTCCATGGCATCGCTCAGGTGCTTATGAAGCAGCGCGGTGGCTTTTTTGATATCGCCTGCCTCGATCTTCGCCATAATCGCGCAGTGGTGCCGGTAGGACATCTGACCGAGAAAAAGCTGTTCAAAAGGGTATCCAAACTCACAGCTAAAAGAGGTCCAAAAGAGAAAATGGAGTAGTTAAAATATTCTCCCTGATAAAGGGAGCGTCTGTGAGGAGAATTTTTATTTAACCATTCTCGCCTTATGGCTGAGGGGCTATTGGCAAGTCCGCATTCTGAAATCCCCCGGCTTATATAACAGGTATCTACAGCAGAATTTCCAAACAGGGCCTAAACACGGCGGGTTAAAAATTTCAAAAACTCCATGCGTTTTCCTTGACATTCTCCCAATTGGGTGTATCATTTCAAATGTCTGCCGCAGTCCTCTCCGGGCCCCGGCAGCGGATTTCAACGGCTTCTCCGTTTACACAGAGCGAGGTGCGGATTACGAGACGGTATAGACAGTACAAAGGCTATTCCACCCGGAGGACCCGGGTGCAAACCCAGCGGCTGATACGGGTCTGGCTGGCCGGGGCGGCGCTGCTCCTGACGCTGCTGGCCTCCGCCGCCGCTTTCTTCCTCCTGAGGGAGGAACGGCCCCGCTTTGAAACGGGAGACCTGCTGGTCTGCGTCAACGGCGGCGGAACCATAGAGCTCTACTGGCCGGAGGCCTCCGGTATGTATCAGCTGGAATTTCAATGCGGGGAAACCAGCCTCCAGCGCTATTACAGCCGCCCCTCCGCCGTCCTTTCCGGCTTTCCGCAGGACGAGGAACTCCACATCCGCGTCCGGGCCGTGGCGGACGGTCCGGACGGCAAAACAATCCGCAGCTGGAAAACTCTCAAGGCGGACTTCTTCCTTCCCCAGGACCTGGCTGCCCCGGAGGTCTCCGGCTCCGCCGGGACCCTCCGTTGGACCGGCGATGGGGATTTCTATCAGGTCTTCCGGACCTCCGGCCTCACCGCCTCGGGAACCGCCGGAAGCGTTCCGGTGGCCTCCACTGCGGAGAACAAGCTGTTCATCATCCCGCCGGAGGACGAGGGGACCCTTTCCTCCCTCACCGTCCGGGCCTGTTGGAAAAAGCGGGGCTTTCTTCTCTGCGGTCCCTCCTCCTCGCCGGTACGGTCCGGGGGACAGGCTCTGCCCAGCGGCGCCGCATGGTCCCTTACATATCAGGAAACCGCCCCCCGGATGTACGCCTTGGAGTGGAACGGCACACAGTGCGCGTATTTTGAGGTCCAGCAGCGCCGGGGAGAGGCGTGGCGGACTCGGGCCCGTCTGACGCCGGAAGAGCACATGCACTACGACGCCGGGCGGCTGCGCTCCGGGTCCCTCAACCATTTCCGCGTCGCGGCCATGGCCGAGGACGGTACGGAGCTCCACACGGAAGAGGTTTCCTTCTGGGCCTCCATTTCCACGCTCTACAGCACCGTCTGGCCCATTCAGAACCTGACCCTCTTCGAGAGTCCCGGAGCCGGAGAACGTCTGGCCTCCGTCCCCGGCGGCGCCACTCTCTGCGTTCTCGCGGAAGAGGGCGACTGGTTCCGGGTCCGTTTTCAGGAGGAATACGGCTGGGTGGACAGCCGGTTCTGCATGATTAACCTGCCGGAGTACGTGGGGGACCACTGCGCCTATGATATCACCAACAGCTACGACTCCCTCTTCGCCGTCCACGGGTCCCCTATCCGGGAGGTCACGCATCAGGTGCTTCCGGGCTATGAAAACATCCGGACGGCGGATCAGAATTTCCTGGTTCCCTATCTCTATCCCTGCGCGAAAAAGCTGCTCACCGCCGCAGAGGCCGCCCAGGCCGACGGCCTTCGCCTGAAAATTTATGAGGCTTTCCGCCCGCAGCGGGCCACCCGGTTCTCCTATGACACTACGGAAAAGCAGCTGAACGACTCCGTGCAGACGGAGTCCGGAGCGCGGACGTCTCTCTCCAAGCTGATGACGGACAACGGGCGGTTCTATCTGGGCAGCTTCCTGGCCAGAACCATCTCTTCCCATAACCGGGGCATCGCCCTGGACCTGACTCTGGAAAGCGGGGACAGCGGCGAGGAGCTGGCCATGCAGAGCGTCATGCACGATTTGAGCTGGTATTCCGAAACCTATCTCAACAACCTCAACGCCAAGCTGCTGGAGGGCTACATGACCGCCGTGGGCATGAACGGCCTGAGCTCGGAGTGGTGGCATTTTCAGGACGACGGCACGAAACAGGCCATCGGGCTGAACGCCAGCCTCTATGAGGGTGTCAGCCCCGAGGGCTGGACCCAGGACGACGGCGGGTGGCGCTACCGGAATGCCGACGGCAGCTTCCTGCGGAGCACCACAGCCACGGTGGACGGGCGGCAATACGCCTTTGACTCCGGCGGCTATGCCTCCGGCTGACGTGAATCGAGGGTTCTGCCCCTACCGAACCATGCGTTTATCCATTCAAAAGCTGCCTCCCAAACCATATCCGGCGGCGCGAATGCGGCGGTGGACTTTGTCCGCCGCCTTTTTTTCGTCTGTATCCCTGGAAAAAACTCTCAAATACCAGCGATTTTACCAAAGACTTTATCGTTCCGTTGTGCTAAAATACAGGCTGTCTTGGATAACCATAAATTTTCTGCAAAAACTACTTGCAATATATTTATAAATCGTGTAATATAATATTGTAAACTATATTATACAGCATTGATAGCGCAAGCTGAGGAGGAGCGCGATGGAAGCGGTTTTGACAAAACAGGAATTACAGCGGGCCCGCCTGCGGGCGGTCCGGCGGGCACGGGTACAGGCCCGGAACGAACCTCCAAAACTGACCCTGGGAGCAGAGGTTTTCAATGCGGTGAGCCACGGCCTGGGCGCTCTGGGCGGCGCCGCCGCCCTGACGCTGCTGCTGCTCCGCTCCTCCGGGAGCATGGGGCTGCTGGCCTCCTGGGTGTACGGCGCCAGTATGGTGCTGATGATGCTGATGAGCTGCGTATACCACGCCATGCCTGCCGGGTCCCGGGCCAAGCGGGTCCTCCGGCGGTTCGACTACACGTCCATCTATCTGCTCATCGGCGGCACCTTCGCCCCGATTCTGCTGCTGTATCTGGGCGGAACGCTGGGCGTGGCCCTCTTCTGCGCCCAGTGGGCGGTAATCCTGACCGGCGTGGCGCTGGTCATGGTCTTCGGCCCTGGCCGGTGGCGTGCCCTGCACTTCACACTTTATTTCCTCATCGGCTGGAGCGGGCTGGTATTCCTGCCCCGGATGTACCTCGAGAGTCCGGTCCTGCTGTGGTTCATCTTCGCCGGGGGGCTGGCCTACACTCTGGGAATGATTCCCTTCGCGGGAAAGCGAAAGTATGACCATTGCGTCTGGCACGTCTTTGTTCTGGCCGGGGCGGTGCTGCACTGGATTGGCATCTATACCCAGCTCTACCTTGCGTAAACCCGGTTCCGCCCGGAACCCGGAAGCCGTACTCCCAGGCGACGAAACCCATGCCGCCTGGGGGTGTGGCTTTTTCAGCTTTTGGCGTGGTTCTCCGGGTGAAAATTTATCCATTCCGCCCGTCTTTTTTCGGCCCGCGGGGGCCCGCGCATTAAGAACGCGTTAAGGAACCGGAGGGGAGCGGTATTTACGCAAGCGTTTTCCTGCCGGGAAGTCTTGACATTTTCGCAGGAGTTATTATAATCAAACCGTACAGATTTCTCCGCCGCGCCTTTGTCCTCCCCGCCGGCTCCGAGGGGCCGTCCGGCGGGCCGGACGCTCCGGCCTGGGCGCGGGGAACGGACCGAGAGAAGGGATGCTGCATGAAAGAACACAAAAAAGCTCTGGCGCTCTGGCTGACGGCAGTTCTGCTGCCGCTGGGGGGCGCTCTTTTCGCGGGCTCCAACAGCCGGACGGAGACCGTGAAGGAAGCCATGCGGGACGCCGTGCTCCACGACGTGAACCGCATCAGCCTCTTCGGATGGAAGGAGGTGACCCCCGGGCTGATCTCCGCGTTTGCCGTCACCCTCCTGCTTCTGCTGGCCGCCCTGTGCCTGCGCCTTTTCGTCATTCCCCGGTTCCGCTACTCCCCCGGCCGTCTCCAGCTGCTGTTGGAGGAGGCGGTGGGCCTTTTCAGCGGCATGTCCCGGGGCAGCAGTCCCCACCGCTGCGGCTTTCTTGGGGCCTATATCTTTGCCGCCGGGGCCTACATCTTCGTGGGAACCCTGTTTGAGCTCCTGGGCCTTCAGGCCGTCACGGTCCACGGACACCCCATCACCCTCCCCGCGCCTCTGTCCGACGTGAACGCCGCCATCGCCATGGGCACCCTTTCCTATCTGGTGATTCTCTCCGGCGGCATCGCCGGGAACGGCGTCCGGGGCGTGGGAAAGACCCTGAAGGAGTTCTCCCTCCCCATCTCCATGAGCTTCCGCCTCTTCGGCGCGCTGCTCAGCGGCCTGCTGGTGACGGAGCTGGTGTATTATTATGTACACCTCAGCTTCGTGCTTCCGGTGGTGGTGGGCGTGCTGTTCACCCTGCTTCACGCCCTGATTCAGACCTATGTCCTCACCATGCTCACCGCCCTTTACTACGGCGAGGTGTCCGAGCCCGCGCCGCCCCGGCGGTCCCGCTGACCGGAGCGCTCCGGCGGCAATCACACTACATAATCGGAGGTTTTTTGACTATGAACACCCGGATGAAACTGCTGCGCATTTTGACCCTGGTTCTCCTGCTGTCCCTGGCCCTGGCCGTGCCCGCCCTGGCGGCGGAGACGGGAGAGGCCGCTCCGGTTCAGACCGAGGAAGCCGCCTCCGGCGGCAAGACCATCGCCTCCGCCCTAGCTATCGGCCTGGCGGCCCTGGGCGGCGGCTTGGGCATGGGCATCGCCACCGGCAAAGCCGTGGAGAGCATCGGCCGCCAGCCGGAGGCCGAGAGCAAAATCCGGACCATGCTGATGCTGGGTCTGGTCTTTATCGAGACGGCCATCATTTACGCGCTGCTGGTGGTCATCCTCATCATCTTCGTGTTGTAAGGCAGGTGGAGGCTGTGAATATTCCCCTGAATGTCGACTGGCAGCAGATTCTGCTGCACTGGATGAATCTCGCCATCCTCACCGGCGGGCTGTACTTCCTGCTCTACAAGCCGGTGAAGCAGTTCATGGAAAAGCGGGAGGCCCATTACCGGGCCATGGAGGAGGAGGCCGCCGGAAAGCTCCGGGAGGCCGAGGAGCTGAAGGCCTCCTATCAGGCCCGTCTGGAGGGCGCGGAGGAGGAAATCCGTCAGGCCAGGACCAAGGCGCAGGCGGCGGTCCAGCAGTCCGTGGAGGAGCAGATGGCGCAGGCGCGGCAGATCGTGGCCAAGGCCAAGGAAGATGCGGCCAGCAGCCGGGAGCAGATCATCCGGGAATCCCAGAGGGAGCTGCGGGAGCTGGCGGTGGCCGCAGTAAAAAAGCTGACCGTGAAGGACGGCACGGACCTCTTTGACCAGTTCCTGGATCTGGCGGAGGGAGGCGAACCCCATGCGGACCAGTAGAGGCAGCCTGAAGGCGGAGCTCCGCAGCGCCGTCCGCCCCACGGAGGAGCAGCTTCACCGGTTTGAGCGCTTCCTGGCGGAGAAATACCGGAAAAAGGTTCCCCTGCACTGGGAGGAAGACCCCTCCATTCAGGAGGGCTTCCGCCTTCAGGCGGGGTCCGACGTGTACGACTGGACCCGGTCTGGCCGGGCCCGGCGGTTCCGGGACTACCTCCGGCAGGTGGAGAGCGGCGCCAGCGATATCCTGCCCCTGATGCGTCAGGCGGTGGAGGACTGGAGCGTCACCGCCGAGCCGGAGGAAATCGGCCATGTGACGGCGGTGGACGGCGAAATCGCTTCGGTCTCCGGGCTGGACCACGTCCAGTACGGCGAGATTCTGGTGTTTGCCTCCGGCGTCAAGGGCATGGTTCAGGACCTGCGCCGGGACGGCGTGAGCTGCATCCTCTTCGGCAGCGGCGAGGAGGTCTCCGCCGGGAGCATGGTTCGCCGGACCCTGAAGACCGCCGGTATGCCTGTGGGCGAGGCGTTTCTGGGCCGGGTGGTGGACGCGCTGGGCGTCCCCGTGGACGGGAAGGGCAAAATCCTCCCCGAGACCCACCGCCCCATTGAGTCCCCCGCCCCCGGCATTCTGGACCGGGAGAGCGTCAACCAGCCGCTGGAGACAGGGCTTCTCGCCATTGACTCCATGTTCCCCATCGGCCGGGGCCAGCGGGAGCTGATCATCGGAGACCGCCAGACCGGCAAAACCGCCATCGCCCTGGACGCCATCCTGAACCAGAAGGGCAAGGACGTGGTGTGCGTCTACGTGGCCATCGGCCAGAAGGCCGGGTCCGTCGCCCAGATTGTGGAAAACCTCACCCGCCGGGGGGCCATGGAGTACACCGCCGTGGTCTGCGCTCCGGCCAGCGCCTCTGCGGCGCTTCAGTACATCGCACCCTACGCGGGCTGCGCCCTGGCGGAGCATTTCATGCGCCAGGGCCGGGATGTCCTTATCGTCTATGACGACCTGAGCAAGCACGCCATTGCCTACCGGACCCTGAGCCTCCTGCTGGAGCGCTCCCCGGGGCGGGAGGCCTATCCCGGCGACGTGTTCTATCTCCACTCCCGCCTGCTGGAGCGGGCGGCCCATCTCTCCAAGGAGCTGGGAGGCGGCAGCATGACCGCCCTGCCCATTGTGGAGACCCAGGCGGGCGACGTCTCCGCCTATATCCCCACCAACATCATCTCCATTACAGACGGACAGATCTTCCTGGAGAGCGAGCTCTTTTTCGCCGGACAGCGGCCCGCGGTGAACGTGGGCCTGTCGGTCTCCCGGGTGGGCGGCGCGGCCCAGACCAAGGCCATGCGCGCCGCCGCCGGAGCCATCCGGCTGGATCTGGCCCAGTACCGGGAGATGGAGGTCTTCACCCAGTTCTCCAGCGATCTGGACGAGACCACCAAGCGCCAGCTCCGCTATGGGCAGGGCCTGATGCGCCTTCTCCGCCAGCCCCGCTACGCCCCCTTCTCCCAGCACCGGCAGGTGATCATCCTCACGGCGGCCATGGCCCACGTCATGCAGGACCTGTCTCCGGAGGAGATGGACGCCTTCCGGGACCACCTTCTCAAAACCGTGGAGGAGGAGATTCCCGACCTTTGCAGCCGCGTGGACCTCACCGGCCGCCTGACGGAGGAGGACCGGGAGGAAATCGTGGACCTGGCGCGGCAGGCTTTGGCGGACTTCCACAAGCGGGAGGGCTGACATGGCGGGAACGAAGGAGATTAAGACCCACATCGAGAGCGTCCGGGAGACCCGGAAAATCACCAACGCCATGTATCTCATTGCCTCCACCAAGCTCCAGCGGGCCCGGCGGGAGCTGGACCAGACCCGCCCCTATTTCGAGGCCCTCCGGGGGGAGATCAAGCGGATTTTCCGCACGGCCTACGATGTGGACAGCCACTATTTCTACCCCGTAGGAGACGACCGGCCCCTGGAGGGGACCTATGGCTGTCTGCTCATCACCGCCGACAAGGGCCTGGCCGGAGCCTACAACCAGAACGCCATCCGGGAGGCCCGGCAGCTGATGGACCTCCACCCGGACACGAAGCTGTTCGTCGTGGGGGAGTACGGGCGGCGCTATTTCGGCCAGCGGCGGATTCCCATTGAGCACAGCTTTCTCTACACCGCCCAGAACCCCACCATGGCCCGGGCCCGGGAGATCAGCGCCCGGCTGCTGGACGGGTTCGACCAGGGGGAGCTGAAGGAGATTTTCGTCGTCTATACCGACATGGAGAGCGCCATGAGCTTTCAGGCCCGGCGCACCCGGCTGCTGCCCTTCCACCGGACCCATTTCGCCGCCCCTCCCGCCGGGGAGCGGGCAGTGACGGACCCCTTTGAGTTCTATCCGGACGAGGGGACCGTATTGAACAGCGTCATGCAGAGCTATGTGTCCGGCTTCATCTACAGCGCCCTGATCGACAGCTTCTGCTGTGAGCAGAACGCCCGGATGACCGCCATGGACAACGCCGACCGCAACGCGGGGAAGCTGCTGGGGGAGCTGTCCCTCCAGTTCAACCGGGTGCGGCAGGCCGCCATCACCCAGGAGATCACCGAGATTTCCGCCGGGGCCAGGGCCCAGCGCCAGAAGAAGGGAAGGTAAGGGATTTTGGAACGGGGAATTATTGTACAGATATCCGGTCCTGTGGTGGACGTGGAAATCCAGGCCGGAAGCCTCCCCAGGCTGCGGGAGGAGCTGACCGTGGAAAAGGACGGCGGCCTTCGGGTCATGGAGGTGGCCCAGCACACCGGGCCCACCACGGTGCGCTGCGTTATGCTCTCCCCCAGCGAGGGGCTGGCCCGGGGACTGGCGGTGGATGTGCCGGACAGGACCATCGAGGTTCCCGTGGGCCCCGCCACTCTGGGGCGGATGTTCAACGTTCTGGGCCAGCCCATCGACGGGGGCGGGCCCCTGCCGGAGGATACACCCAGGCGGAGCATCTACCGCCATCCCCCGGCCTTTGACGAGCAGAGTCCAGCGGTGGAGATTCTGGAGACAGGCATCAAGGTCATCGACCTGCTGGAGCCCTATCCCCGAGGGGGGAAGATCGGCCTCTTCGGCGGCGCGGGCGTGGGCAAGACGGTGCTGATTCAGGAGCTGATTCACAACGTGGCCACGGAGCACGGCGGCTATTCCATCTTCACCGGCGTGGGCGAGCGGAGCCGGGAGGGCAACGACCTCTGGTTCGAGATGCGGGAGAGCGGCGTGTCGGAAAAGACGGCGCTGGTTTTCGGGCAGATGAATGAGTCGCCGGGCGTCCGGATGCGGGTGGCGCTGGCGGGCCTCACCATGGCGGAGCACTTCCGGGACCGGGAGCACAAGGACGTGCTGCTCTTTATCGACAACATTTTCCGCTTTGTCCAGGCGGGCAGCGAGGTCTCCACCCTTCTGGGGCGGATGCCCTCCGCCGTGGGCTACCAGCCCACCCTGGCCAATGAGATGGGGGAGCTTCAGGAGCGGATTACCTCCACGAAAAACGGCTCCGTCACCTCCGTTCAGGCGGTTTACGTTCCCGCCGACGACCTGACGGACCCGGCTACCGCCACCACCTTCGCCCATCTGGACGCCACTACGGTGCTGAGCCGGAAGATTTCCGAACAGGGCATCTATCCGGCGGTGGACCCCCTGGCATCCTCCTCCCGGATTCTGGAGGCGGACGTGGTAGGCGAACGGCACTACCGCATCGCCCGGAGGGCGCAGGAAATTCTGGAGAAGTACATGGAGCTCCAGGACATCATTGCCATCCTGGGCATGGAGGAGCTCAGCGAGGAGGACCAGAAGACCGTTGCCCGGGCCCGGCGGCTCCAGCGCTTCTTTGCCCAGCCCACCACGGTGGCGGAGAAGTTCACCGGCATCCCCGGGGTTTACGTGCCCCTGTCGGACACGCTGGAGAGCTTTGAAAAGCTGGTGAACGGCGAGCTGGACCAGTATCCGGAGGCGGCGTTCTACAATGTGGGCTCCTGGCGGGACGTGGTGGAGAAGGCCAGAAAGCTGGAAGCGGGTGAGGCGTGATGGAGACCTTTCAGGTGCATATCCTGGCGGCGGACCGGAGCTTTTACGAGGGTCCCTGCCTCCGCCTGACGATTCCCACCAGCGACGGGGAGCAAGGCATTCTGGCCCACCACAGCAGCATGATCGCCGCCGTCGCGCCGGGGACTCTGCGCTATCAGACGCCGGAGGGCCCGGAGGAGCTGGCGGCGGTGTCCTCCGGGCTGGTGAAGATCGAGGCCAACGACGTTCTGGTTCTGGTGGACTCCGTGGAGCGCCCGGAGGAGATCGACGCCTCCCGGGCCCAGCGGGAGGCCGACGAGGCCCGGGAGGCCATGCTCCAGCAGAAGAGCCGGCAGGAGTACCAGTTGGCGCAGGCCACCCTGGCCCGGGCCATGAACCGGCTGCGGGTCAAGGCCACGGAAATCCGATAAGACGCGAAAAAGCCTGTAACCTCTGTGGTCACAGTAATAAGGAAGTATAGAAACTAACTTAACATTAAGGCTGACAAACAAGATGCGAGCAAGAGCGGAGAACATATCACTTTCATTAGTGGTCGGTTCTCTGCTTTTCTGTTACGCAATAGAATGCCGCTTTTGAGGGCTAACATATGAAACCCTTATTTTGTCATTTCAACGTCCGCAAAATAGCATAATTTAAGGGATAAATAATCTCTATAAAATAACAATTTCATAATCAATCCGACAAAATAAAAGATGATTTTTTATTAACTTCAAAATGGTTCGATGTGGAATCGAGCCACATTTTCCCCCTTCATAAGTATATTTGTTAAAATATACTTATGAAGGGGGATGTTCTACCAATGGACTATCGAGTCATAACATAATCGACTAGATATGATATTTGAAATTTTAAATCTTTATCAATTCCAGAATCGTTTCCCAGATTCCCTTGTCACGCCACCGGCAGAATCGACGGTGTACATTCTTCCAGTTTCCATACGTTTCCGGTAAGTCCCGCCAAGGCGCTCCTGTGCGCAGAATCCAGAATACACCGTTGATAAATTGCCGGGTATCGCCTCATCTGGGACAGAACACTGAGAGGGACCGGTGACATTCATCATGGACACGGTGACGGAGCCTTTGCCTAAGAAGCCGTCCTCATCGGGCTGCAGATCGGCTTCCAACTGCTCGATGACCAAGGCTGCCTTGGAAGCCTTGTAGGCGGCACTGATTCCGCGCTCGGGCAGAGAACCGTGGGAAGAGAGACCCTTGAGGAGAATCTCAATTTCCATACGCCCTCTCTGGCCGGAGAAGAGGCGACAGGCGGTAGGCTCACTAGAGACAATATAATCGGGCTTCAGGCCTTCTTTCTCGATTAAATACAGCCAACACAAACCATCGCAGTCCTCCTCTATGACAGTGAACGTGTAATAGATCGTAAATTCACCATCATAGCCCAATTCCTTGAGGATCCGGCCAGAGGCAATCATTGAGGCGGCACCGCCTAGCTGATCGGAAGAGCCAAGCCCATACCGCTAGCGATGACAGACATTTCCGGATGGGCCTCCTTGATCATATTGACGTAGGCGAGCGCCAGGGGCTTGATTGCAGGGCCGGATGTCCAGACATAACCGCCAGCGGTGCCCACTAGAGGCCTGCGATGTTCAATATCGATGACCATATTGGGTCCTAAAGAGGTAATTGCCACGATGCCGTCAGCTCCACCGGATTTACAGGCATCAGCAAACCCCACGGGATCATTGATGCTGGCGTTCATCTTCACCCAGATGGGTTTTTTTGTTAGTCCACGGAGCACACTGACGATCCGGGTTACTTCATCAAACTGCTTACCCACATAGCGGGGAATATACTCATAGCCTTCTACGATATTTTCCAGCTTGGGAACCAGTAACTTCAAGTCTTCGTCATCATAACCGATACTGGCGATGACGGGTGTGTCACAGGTAGCGCGCAGCTGAGGAATAAACTCCTGGCACCATTTTTCTCCAGCAAACTCAGACCAAGCCTCAGAGTTGAAGATCATGTCCTTTTTCCCCGCAATACAGGGACGCCCGATTTGGGCTGCCTGTGGGGCAATGGTTTTAGTAACGATACCACCGATACCCTGTTTGGCCAAATAAATCATCCGTTCTGCATCGCCTACCAGGGGGCCGGCACCAGGCAGTAGAGGATTCTTCAATGTTAAGCTTGCAACTTTTGTACTCAGATCCATACATGTAGCCCCTTTCTTTTTTCTTTTTGCGGTGATATCAGTTGCGGCCGCCCATGGTCAATTCCATAATGGCTTTTACGGTGTGAAGGCGGTTTTCGGCCTCCTGGTAAATAATGGAGTGATCACCATCGATAATGGAATCATCTACCTCGTGATCGCGGTCTGCAGGAAGAGCGTGCATATAGACGCAGCGGGGAGATGTCAGTGCGAATAATTTCTCAGTGCACTTCCACGCCTTGTTCTCTGCCAGTTTTTCCAGCTCCTCTGACGTTAGTTCGGTATTACCCTCACGGCTGGGATTTTTACCATCAGCCACCCAGCTGCCCCAGTTTTTCGGGAATACCACATCGGCATCGCGATAAGCTTCCTCCAGATCATGGGTAATGCGCAGACTGCCTCCGTTAGCCTCGGCATTTTCACGGGCCTGCTCGATGACCCAGTCAGGCAGTTGATATCCCTCCGGATAAGCTAATGTGACATCCATGCCATAGCGAGGGAATAGCAGTACCTGAGACACCGGTACAGAAATAGGCTTTTTGTGGGTTGTGGAGTAGCACCAGATTACGGAAACTTTCAGATTCTCCGTTTTGGTTCTGCCGAAATGTTCCTGAATGGTCATCAAGTCAGCCAGGGCCTGCATGGGGTGATAGAGGTCACTCTGCATGTTCAGAATGGGTACGCGGGACTCCTTAGCCATGTCCTCCATAAACTTGTTGCCGTCCTCCCAGCCGCAGTGACGGCAAGCAATCGCGTGTCCATAGCTGGAAAGGATTCTGGCTGTATCTTTTGCATTATCACCGTGGAAAATCTGCATCTTGCTGGCATCCAGATAGTGTGCATGAGCGCCAAGCTGTGTAGCACCTGCTTCCGTGGAGTTGCGGGTGCGGGTGGAGTTATCGAAGAAAAGCATAAAGACGGTTTCATCCCGCAGGCATGCATGGGGAATACGGCGGGCAAATTTCAGTTTCAGATCGTAGGCGACATCTAAACAGGTGTCTACCTCCTCTTTTGTCCAGTCTTGCAGAGAAATAAGATGTTTACCAGAAAATGACGTAACTATGATAACACTCCTTATGATTATGATAGCGATAGCGTTTAGCTGATGTGTCTCTATTATATTTCAATTAGACTGATTAGTCAATCAATCTCAAAGGGTAATAATGACCAAATAATCGGCAGCAATCTCGTCAATTTAACAAGATGCAATTTAGCAACTTTTAAACAATTACTTGAAAACTAGAGCCATAACTGGTATAGTTAAATTGTTTATCAATGGAAATTTTATAATTTTCAAAAGGGGAAGTCATTATATGAATTCTGCCGTAGAAACCAAGATTCTGGATGCCGCATTTAAAGTTATCGACCAGTATACTATCAGCGGAACTAGAATGCATTTGATTGCGCAAGAATGTGGCATGGCACAATCAAACCTTCATTATCATTTCAAAACAAAAAAAGATCTCCTGATTGCTCTGCTCAACTACATTCAGCATCAGTTCAATGAGAGCCGCTGCAATGCGATGAACCAATGCCCGAACACCTTGCGGGGTCAGCTTTCAGGTTTTTTTCAGCAGAAAAAATACATCATACAGGAGCAACCGCAGTATGACCGGGTCCAAATGGACTACTGGAGCCAGGGACAGGTAGATTCTCAGATCAACGAAAGCATCGTACAGTCTTATCAAATCTGGCGGGAACATATCGTATCCACTATATTGCTGTACGATCCTGAACAAGACCGGGAGCAATTGAATCTTCTGGCCCATATCATGGTGTCCATGATGGTCGGAGCCTCCGTTCAGTACCTTTCTAATAGTCAGGCATTCAATTTGGATGCATATTTTGCAGCTTGTCTGGATATGATTGAGAATTTTCTTAGCTAACTAGGAAATATTTACAAATAGAAGCACACAGACCTAACAAGTTATTTGGCCTGTGTGCTTTTAATATTTGTAGATTCATTTATTTTTAAGGAAGCGCTGGTGAAATCCTCACGTACATCTTGCCCCCGAGCTTTGCGCTTGGGCTGCGTTTAAAAACCTTGAAATCCGTCAAGATTCCTGCGGTTTTATTCCTTGCCAGACGAAAAATCCGGTGACAATCCGCACACGTTGATTCCATCAGCGCTTCCTTATCTGTAGCAAAACGTATGCTTGTGTGAACGGAGACAAACACTATATCGCTGTTGTAGTAGAATGTTTGACAAAAATAAAAATGAAAAGCTGCCTCAAATAGTCCTTTAGGCCCCCTCAACTGGGTGTGTTTTTTACAAAAAGGCGGTTGGATTACGGAAGTTTGTTTATATTTACAAAAATTTCAAAAAACTCTGTCGATAATGTGGATTGACGTATAATAGTAAGTATGCTACTTTTAAATAAACTGACTAATCAGTCAGGAGGAGGAAAACTATGATTTTGCATATTAACGGACGTGACCATAAGATTTCGGATGAGTATGAAAAAAACACGCTCCTTTTTATTTTGAGGGAGTGCCTTGGACTGATGGGGACAAAAAAAGGATGCGGCACCAATGATTGTGGCGCCTGCAAGGTGATTGTGGAGGGAAAGGCTGTAAATTCGTGCGCATTGGTGGCAAAAAATCTGGTTGGCAAAGACATCCTGACTATTGAGGGCCTTTCGGATGGCGTGCATCCCCACCCTATTCAGCAGGCGTTTGTAGATGCTGGTGCAATACAATGCGGCTTTTGCACGCCGGGGATGATTATGTGCGCCAAGGCGCTCCTGGATGCAAATCCGGACCCCAGCCAGGAAGAAATCTGCGAAGCACTCGAAAATAACCTTTGCCGGTGTATGGGTTATGTCAAGATCGTGGAGGCTATTCAGTTGGCAGCACAGCGAATGCGGCAGGAATGTGAGGTATAAAGGATGCAGAAGAAAGAATTTGCTTACATTGGGAAGCGGTATCCGACACATGATGCACTGGCGAAGGCGCTTGGAAAAGCGGTTTACACCGTAGACCTTCGGATGCCCGGCATGTTGTTCTCCAAGATACTGTTCAGTCCTGTTCCCCATGCGTACATTAAGTCCATTGATACCTCTGAGGCGGAAGCTGTAGAGGGCGTGCGTTATATCGCCACATGCATGAACACAACAGATTTGCGGTTTAATTCGGCGCGCCGGTTCATTGGCCATAATATGAAACCGGATGAATACGTGTTTCCCCGGAAAGTCCGCTATGTAGGTGACCGAGTTGCGGCTGTCGTGGCGGATACCGAGGAAATCGCAGCCAGGGCTGTAAAGCTTATTCGCGTAGAATATGAGCAATTGCCTGCTGTTTATGATGTGGAAAAAGCGGTGGAAGAAGGAGCCCCGGAGATCCACGAAGGCGGAAACCAGCTGGGGCGCCTAGAAGTAAAGGCTGGCGATGTAGATGCGGCCATGGCAGCGGCAGATCATGTTTTTGAGGGACGCTATGAAGTACCAATTGTCCATCATTTTGCCATGGAACCCCATGCGGCTGTGGCGAATTTTGATGGAAAAAATTTGACGGTCTGGACTTCAACACAGAATATTTTTGCTTTCCGTGTATTACTGGCAGATATCTGTAAGATTCCCGTAAACCGTATTCGGGTAATCCGTCCTACAGTTGGCGGTGGGTTTGGCGGCAAATATGAAATGGTGTTGGAGTCTGTTGCAGCGATTCTGGCAGTCAAAACCCAGCGGCCTGTCATGTTGGAATTGTCCAGAAAGGACAGCATGATCTCCACCAGAACACGTCATGGTGCGGTGGTTTATATTCGAGCCGGTTTGGACCAAAATGGCGTTTTGCAGGCAGTGGACTATACGGAATACTGCAACGCGGGAGCCTACGCCGGTTCCTCCATGAATGTTCTTGGCGGTGCCAGTGCAAAGAGTATGATGCTCTATCGAATGCCAAACGTCCGTTTTACTGGAATCGGTGTTTACACAAATTCTCCGGTGGCAGGCGCCATGCGCGGCTATGGCTCCCCACAGATTGAAACACCGCTGGAGTTGTTCATGGACCGGATCGCCAATGAAATGCGCATGGATCCAGTAGAGCTGCGGATGAAAAATCTAGTGCATCCCGGGGATCAGAATCCTGCAAAGCATTTGTCATTGGGGAACGCGCGTGTTCGGGACTGCTTGAAAAAGGGCTGTGAGATGATCGGCTGGACACCGGAGGTTACGGTTCGCGAGGATGGAAGGTACCGCAGAGCCATCGGCTTTGCCTGCGGTGTACACGGAAACGGCGTGGCAGGCGTCATGATGGATACCACCACTATCCAGCTGAAAATGACAGAGGATGGAACTCTGCTGCTCTTCACAGGCACGCAGGATATCGGGCAAGGTAATATTACGGTTTTGAAACTGATTTTGGCAGAAACCCTGCAGATTGAACCAGATTCTGTAGAGGTAATCGATGCAGATACGGCGGTCACACCGTTTGATATGGGAACCTTCTCCAGCCGCTGCACTTGGGTGGCGGGGGAGTCTACCCGGCAGGCTGCGTTGAAAATGTTGGAACTGCTGAAGCGAGAGGCTTCAGAGATTCTGGCAACGGAGATGGAGAATATCGTGTTGGATCATGGCGCCATGGCGGATAGACGCGATCCTTCCAAGCATGTGACATTCCAGGAGTGTGCGATCCATGCCCAACAGGTCAGCCTCCGGGGGGAATTGTTCGTCACCAATCCTTATTACTCAGAACATAATCCTGGCAGTTACGTTGCAGATTTTGCAGAGGTGGAGGTGGATACCCTGACATATCAGGTCAGAGTATTGCGCTTCGCTGCGGTTCACGATGTGGGGAAGGCTATTAATCCCATGGCTCTGGAGGGACAAATTGAAGGGGGCATTCAGATGGGCCTGGGATACGGTCTATGCGAGGAATTGAAGATCGACGAAAAAACCGGCGCTGTCATCAATGCTCATCCCAAGCGCTACCATATATTTCGTGCAGCTGAAATGCCCAAAATTGAAATTGGGTTGATAGAGGATGGAGAAGAGTTTGGCCCCTACGGTGCGAAAAGCATTGGTGAAATTGCCACAGTAGCAGTTGGCGCGGCAATAGTGAATGCTGTGAACCGGGCCATGGGAATCCACCTGACACAGCTTCCCGCCACACCGGAGCGTATTCAAAAGGCCGTGGAAAAGCAGCATAAGAGTCAGGGAGAAGCTTGAGCTATTGGAAAAAGAAGCGGAGATTCTCCAGGGGATACAGCAGGACAGCTAGCGTATAGTGCAGTAATACTTTCAATATAGCTTTTGCAGCAGCAGTTCCCAATGGAGCGGTTAGAGCCCGTATAACACGAAAGGAGGCTGAGATGTCAACGTTTTTAGTAAATGGCCGTCAGGTCGAAGTGTCACAAAACAAAAAACTACTGCCATATCTTCGTGATGAACTCCACCTAACATCCGTGAAAGATGGATGCAGTGAGGGAGCCTGCGGAGCCTGTACAGTACTGGTGGATGGCGCACTCTACCGCGCCTGTGTACTGACCACAGACATCCTGCAGGGCCGAGAGATCCTAACGGTGGAAGGACTGAGCGCGTGGGAGAAGAACGTGTATACCTACGCCTATGGCAAAGCCGGCGCAGTCCAGTGCGGCTTCTGCATTCCTGGGATGGTGCTTTGCAGCAAGGCACTTCTGGATAAAAATCCAGATCCTACGGAGTTGGAAATCAAATATGCTCTTCGCAATAACTATTGCCGGTGCACTGGCTATATAAAGATTATTGCTGCAGTCAAGCTGGCAGCAAAAATTCTACGGGAGGGGAGGTTGCCGGCCGCCGAAGATGGCGACTGGCAAATTGGTTCCTGCGTGCATCGCTTGGATGTGGAGGAGAAGGTGCTGGGTTATGGCAAGTATCCTGACGACTTCCATCTCCCTGACATGTGCTATGGTGGGGCGGTGCGTGCTCGTTATCCCCGGGCCAGGGTAGTGTCCATCGATACCTCCGCAGCCAGAGCGTTACCCGGCGTAGTGGCCGTACTGACTGCAGCAGATATTCCCAAAGGCGGCTCAAATTGGGTGGGACATCTGCAAAAGGATCAGTATACGATGGTTCCCATGGGAGAATTAACGCATTACCTGGGAGATGCCATCTGCCTGATTGCTGCACAGACCGAGGAGATTTTAGAAAAAGCAAAGAAACTGGTGAAAGTCGATTACGAAGTTTTGACACCTGTCAGGGATATTCGGGAAGCTTCGGCACCAGATGCTCCGACGGTTTTTGAAGGAGCGGAGAATAACATTCAAGCACACAAGTGTGTTTCGCGGGGAAATGCGGAGGAGGCGATTCGCCGTTCAGCCTATGTGATTTCTCGCTATTTTGAGACGCCATGGACGGAACATGCCTTTTTAGAGCCAGAATGCGCTGTTTCCTATTTGGATAATGACGGAGGTATTTTTATCATCTCCACGGGTCAGTCTGCCCATACGACACTGCACGAAGTGACTTACATGCTGGGAAGCAAGAAAGTCAAAGTACAAAATGCCCTGGTAGGCGGCGGGTTTGGTGGGAAGGAGGATATGACCGTCCAGCACTTTGCGGCTCTGATTACCTATTGTACGGGCAGAGCAGTCAAAGTAAAGCTTTCCCGTGCGGAATCTATTCTGGTACATCCAAAGCGGCATCATTTTGAGATGCAGTTTACCATGGGCTGCGACGAAGAGGGACGAATTCAAGGGGTAAAGGCAATTTGCCGTTCAGACACGGGAGCTTACGCTTCGTTGGGAGGTCCCGTTTTGGAGCGCGCCTGCACTCACGCAGCAGGTCCCTATGCCTATGAAAACTTTGAGATTGAGGGTTGGGCGTATTACACAAACAATCCTCCGGCCGGCGCGTTCCGGGGATTTGGCGTAACACAGACCTGTTTTGCGGTAGAAACGCTTTTGAATATGATGGCAGACGAAATTGGAATCTCGCCTTGGGAAATCCGATACCGGAATGCCATCCGCCCCGGGCAGGCGCTGCCTAATGGACAGATTGTAGGTAAGTGCACGGGACTGGTCGAAACATTGGTAGCGGTAAAGCAGCAGTATGACGCTGCGCTGGCAGCGGGAAAGGCGGTGGGAATTGTCTGCGCTATGAAAAATGCAGGTCTTGGCGTTGGGCTGCCGGATTGGGGGCGCTGTAAGTTAATTGTAGAGTCGGATGAGAAGGTACATATCTATTCCGGTGCGTCTTGCATTGGTCAGGGACTTGGTACTGTGCTGGTACAGATGGTAGTCAGCAACACAAATCTCACCCGCGAACAGATTGTCTATGAGCGTAATAACACTTGGATTGCACCCGATTCTGGTGATACATCGGGTTCCCGCCAGACGATGGTAACCGGAGAAGCTTGCCGCCGGGCATGCGCGCTTCTTATGGAAGAGCGAGCCAAGCATAAATCTCTGCGTGATTTGGTGGGCCGGGAATTTCTCGGGACTTATTTGGCGAAGACGGATCCTCTGAATTCCAATTTACCAAACCCTGTTTCCCATGTCGCATATGGGTATGCTACACAAGTAGCCATTGTCGCACCCGATAATGGCCGGTTGGAAAAAATTATTGCCGCCCACGATGTGGGTAAAGCCATCCATCCGCTTTCCTGTGAGGGGCAGATTGAAGGCGGTGTAGTTATGAGCATGGGATACGCGTTGAGGGAGCAATATCCTCTGAAAGACTGTAAACCAATTGAAAAATTCGGGATGCTGGGGTTGTTTCGCGCGCATGAGATTCCGAAGATCGAGGCCATTGTTATTGAGAAACCGGGTTTAGATGTAGCTTGCGGTGCCATTGGCATTGGAGAGATTACGTCAATTCCTACTGCGCCGGCAATTGCGGATGCCTATTACCGCCGAGATGGCCAGAGAAGGTTCAGCCTTCCGTTGCGGCATACTCCTTATGAAAGGTTTGAACGAGATGGATATTAAGAAAAACAGCCCACACAGAGTCGCGTTTGTGGCATGCCGTGAAAATTGCGGTAATTGCCAATATGGTTGCCTTGGCTGTGACATTTGTGTGGAAGCATGCGGAAACCATGCGATTTCCACCTCCGGTGGTGTAGCAAAGGTTCGTATAGAGGCTTGCGTGGGGTGCGGAATGTGTGCAGATGTGTGTCCGCAGCACATCATTCATCTGCGGCCTTTGGACAGTACGATCAATGTGCAATGCAGCAACCTGGATGCTGGGAAGACGGCGAGACAGGTATGCATCTACAGCTGTATCGGTTGCGGCGCTTGTGAAAAAATATGCCCTGCAGGGGCAATTCATGTAGTTGACCATTGCGCACGGATCCAGCAAAAATACTGTCTGAGTTGCGGGATGTGTGTTATGAAGTGTCCGCGTGATGTGATCCGTGACTTGCGGGGGGTGTTATCAGAATTTTAATACAGCGGAATCAATTTTTGAGCAGAAACGATTGATTAGTCAGACGGAATAGGGTAGAATAATTAAAAAAACTTTTGTAAGATTCGCCGTTTTTGTTCAAAATCTCAAAAGAGGAAAAGAGGGAGCTTAATATGGAAAAAAACCGTGCTCAAGTCGAACAAAAAGCAGTTATGAGTTAAATGATATTCCCACCGTTATTGAAATCATTCCGCTGAGTTTACAGCATGTGCTGATGTTTATTACTGCCACTTTGGCAGTGCCGCTTATTATCTCCAGTTCCCTGGACATGAATGCAGCAGATAAGGTAGCGTTCGTGGTCAGCCCGCAGAACTCGGAAATGCGAAGCCCGGTTCCCAGCAGAATGATAAGCTCGTCGGCGTACTTCTGATATACCGGGTCATTCTGTGCGAAGTCGATCAGACTTACCTCCTGTTCCGGCGTCAACACGGTTTTCTCACCCCTGTCGTCATCCAGAACTTTGTTCAGGGCAAAGGACACCGCGCTCCTTTACGCTCGACACCATCTCCGTCATGCTCTCGTCCATCCGCACCTTGAACGGGTGGTCGGGGAAGTCGCTGATTTCAGTGGTGGGGAGGTCGGTCACATAGCTGCGCTGGGCGTTGTCCCGTTCCTCCTGGGTGGTGAACATACTATCGACTGAGGTCAGAAGTCCGGCTGCGCTGCTTTTCGCCAATCTTCAACACCTCCTTTGTCAAACTGCGGTAGGCTTCCGCCGCCCGCCCCCTGGGTTCATGCTGAAAAATGCTCTTGTCTGCCGTGCTGACCTCCGCCAGCCGCACCGTTGCCGGGATCACCGCGTCCATCACGGGCAGGTGTTTCCCAAAATTCGATTTGACGGTGGCGACAATATCCTTGCGGAAGTTGGTTTCATTCGCCATTGTCAGGAACACGCCGCCGATTTTCAGCCGGGGGTTGATCTGCCGCTGGATGCTCCGCACCGTGTCCACCAGCTCCGTCATGTCCTCCGCCGCCAGATAGTCTGCCTGGACGGGGATAAGAACATAGTCCGACGCGGACAGGGCGTTGATGACCAGCATACCCAGCGAGGGACGGCAATCCAGCAACACATAGTCATAGTCCCGCTTTACGCTGTCCACATACTGCCGCAGTACCGTTTCCCGGCTCATCACGTTCACCAAACTGACCTCCACGGCGGACAGGCTGCGGTTCCCCGGCACGAAGTCAAAGCCCTCATGGTGGTGCATGATCTCCAGGTGGCCAGTCGGCTCTTTCCCGGATACTACGTCGCTCATGACATTGGCAAGGGTCAGGGACAGGTCGTGGGGCTTGCGCTGGCCCAGCATCTTGGTCAAATCCCCCTGGGGGTCTGTGTCCAGTATAAGGACTTTCTTTCCGTCCAGCGCAAGACAAGCCCCCAGGTTATAGACGGTGGTGCTTTTGCCAACTCCGCCCTTTTGATTTGCTACACTTATCACTTTCGGTTTCGCCATTTTGGGGTTCCCTCCTTTCGTAGATTTAGCCGCCTGCGGCGAAACAGACGGCTATGTATGGGCATAGAAAAAGCCGCCTTTTCTTTGCAGAAAAGACGGCCTATGCAGTCGGGCGATATGTGATTTTCGGATGGCTATTCAGGGGTAAGGCTTAAACCGTATGTCCGCATTTCTCCGCGTTTTGTCGTATCAAAACTCATTCCTTGGTAGTAAATTCGTAGTAATTGGGGTGGTCTGTTGTCAGGAAATGCGGCGTAATGCGCTGTTTCACAAGGTTTTGCGGGCACTCACAAAATATTTATAAGAATTTGTTTGTGTTTTTATGAATCTCACTCTCTAAATATATGGGGAATATCTTAACCCGCGATTCAATTTCTTTTGCGGTCATGGGAACCTGCTCGATCTTTGTCTCATACCATTCCCACAGTGGGATCAGGGACTCCGTCGAGTAGTCGAAGGGCTCCGCCTCCGGGCATTCCTGCTTCATGTACTCCCACAGCAGAGCGATCCGGTTCGGGATTTCACTCTTGTACCACAGGAAATATTCTTTGGCCTGCTTTGGGGTCAGCTCAAAGAACGCATAGTTATCAAAAAACTGCCGCGCCGCAATTTTCCGGTGTCCTGCAAACCTGATATGCCGCAGGATCGGTTTGCTCTAAAGACTTCTCCCACTCTGCGCTCCGACTGCGGAACAACCTGATTGTCTTGAAGTAGTCGTAGCCTCCGCTCTCACTCTCCTGCTTCAGCTGATTCATAAGAGAGTTCCAGCTTTTCATCAACTGACTGTAGGTTTCGTTCCGGCGCTGGCTTGCCTCCAGTGCCGCATAGTCGGTAATGTCCAGCACGACCGAAGAACCGTCTCCATTGGGATCACCCTTCAGCCATTCTTTTTCCTCAACAGATTCACCCGTGGCATCCAAGGAAAGCGTATCCACCCCCTCCGTATAAGTGAGGCGGGTAAGTTTCAGCGCCTGAGCAGCCCCCTCCGCACTGATTGAAACAGTATCGAAACGGGGGATTACACTGCCATGAATCTTCTCCGCAGGCTGGCCGGTCTCGGCGCTCTGATGTACGGGGTCAAGAAAATGTCAAGGGTTAAATGCAGAAAAATCTAAAATGGTTTTTTGTGCATTATTCACAAAAGCAGTTCTACCCCCT
>JBCLRG010000011.1:0-100056 GCA_041223955.1 Oscillospiraceae bacterium 38-13
TGTAGACGGCTTTCCCGTCCTCGGACTACTATGGAGACTCCGTTGCCATGCCGGATATTCAGGGGCTTTCCCCATAGCCGTTTTCGGCATTCCGGTTTAGGCAATCCTCGTTTAGTACGATTGCAACTGGCACATCTGCTGTCGGATGTGGATTCCGTCCGTTTCCTCTATATGAGGCTGGTCGCAAGCAACTCTTACCCAATTTACTCAACCAATGCATATGGGCGCTCACGGTACGGCGTTCATAGCTGCTTTCCGCCGCAGGCACAACAATTCCCCTTGGGACTTCCATTCAGGCAGTTTGGCTTTCATCCTTGTGCAGATTTCATGTCTCACCATTCAGTCGTGGCCCAGCAACTGGCCAACTCATGGCTTTTCCTACATGCTATTTTCCCCTTTGGGTTTCCCCGCCAGGTTAGTGGATGACACGGAGTATTAGAGTTTTACTCCCCGACTGCCACGTCGGGTTTGCAATCGCCCTTACGAGCGCACGATTGAGATTATTTGCACACCGCCTTTGCAGGGAAACGATCTCTTTGACTGGCGCAAGGTCAACATGGAACACATAGCCGTTGAGAGCCATTTTTCTCATATACGTTGAAAGGTTGCGAATACCCACGTCTGCCATGCGCTCCCGGATTTTTGCCTGTTCATCCGGGGATAGCCAGACACAGACGGACGTGCTCCGAATACGCTTTTTCCCAGCGACCAGCGTTGACTGATTTTCAGGGCTGCAAGGCATTGAATTTTGACCGCTCATAGATACCTCCCATAAATTCAGATGTTGACAGTATTTCGATAAATCGGGGGTGGGGAATGATACTATACCAGCTCCCACAAAACCGGAGCTGGAAACCCTTGCGGGGCAAGGCTTTGAGATTGCTAATTTTCAACACATCAGCCGTGGAAAGACAGCGGTTTGAGAGGAAAGCGGTTCGACCCTATCCCCCCCCGCCCTTTCCCTATCCAGGGAAAGGGGGCAGCTCTGGAGGATATATCCCCCGTCGCGCCTTGGGAGGTAGCACGGCCGGGACTGCCAGTCAAGGGTGCGGAGCACCGCTGCGCAGCGGCGGCTTTGCCCTTGACAGGCAGCCCCGGCTGTGCTATGGGTGGCGCGGCGACGGGGGATACATCCAGCAGAGCCTCCGTGGACGAAGCGGGGGAAATGGGCAGGTCACTGCAACATTGTCAAGTGGTAAATTCAAAAAGTGGACCGCACTCCGACGTGCGATCCACTTTAAGTAGCAAATGTTGGAATAATTAACCTGGGCTATTTTCTATAATAATTTGTAAATAGATTGGGAATTTGTTCCGGAGTAAGCTTGTTTACATCTGTAAATTCTCTGAGATAATAATTATTTCCAAATGGAACAGGTTCCGTATAGCAAGTTTTAAACACGAAAGTATGCTTTCCATAAACCATAGGTGTTTTCATCTGAGTTAGTAAATGCATTCTGTACGCTTCTGGAATGTCTTGGCTATTCCTAATAAATTCTTTTATTGTGTGCGTATAACGATCTAAGTCTTGAGAAATTGCGATAGCATCATGTTCTATACCGCATAGCGGAAAATCATTAACCAAGGTATAATCTATACCATACTTTGTTGCGTATTTTTTTGCTGCGTTTTCGTCATTGGCAATTCCAATAATAACATATCCTGTTCTATTAGGCCCTATATTATTGATTGCTGTAAGTGTCTTTAAGACCTGATTTACTACAGACACATCAATTTTCGTTTCATTTAAGGGTACAAATCCGATTTTGAAATCATAAAGAACTTGTTCTGTTTTTGACTTGTTTAGTATATTAACGAAATCAAGGGACCAATCATCAAGCGCAGGATCTTCTTGTGAATTTTGTGTAAATGCCGCTTGAATTAACCCATAAACTGCATCAATGGCGCTCTCTCGATTTTGTATGTTCCCACCTACGATACGTGAGCACTTACCATCAATTTTACTTGCAAGCAGATGATAGTCCACCAGTCCCTTCTTTTCCGTAATGATAAGGCGATGGATTGCCATAAATATAATTTGAAATGGGATTATTAAATCTGAAACGGTTTTCGAAATTCCCATCATCTGTCTGAACGTTTTTTGAGAAGCATTTAGCATTTCTTCAATACAAGACATCACAATCCTAAATTGCTTCATCACGAAATCCAGTCCAATGCGATCAATAGCATTATTGACTTGGGTCATTTCAATTGGAATATCACTATTTAACGGGTTTGGAGAATACCCATAGAGTCTATTGAGTGCCATCGCACTTAAGTAAAAATGATTCTTTTGTGGGAGAATCATATTAGCTACTATGAATGCAAGTGCTTCTTCATCACGAGACTGGCGGATTTCAGGTCCATTTATAATTCCATTTTTGACCCAAAAAATATCATCAATAAAGATCGAATACGGAAGTCGATAATTACTGAGGCTAATATTTGACATATTCTTCAGCAACAATTTATCTTCTGATATATCGCCACGAATTTCCGATGATAATTGTCTAATGATTGTTGCAAATTGAGTATCTACACCTACTTGTCGTAATTCCTGAAGTGCCAGATGCTTTCCTGTTGAATTGATACGCTTAAAAATCTCCTCAACATCTTTGTCACTTGCGGCCGGGAATACAGAAACAGGAAGCGGATAATTTGATATAGATTTGCAGATACTTGCATCTACACTCGGTTTCTTTTGCTTCAATTGATTGTTCCGTTTCTGTTCAATAGTATCAGGCATTGATTCAAGATTAAAGTGTCCATCTTTGAGCGCATATTTTTGGCTGATGAACGAACAGATTGCGTCCAGTCGTTGCATTCCATCAATAATTTCATACTGACCATCATCTGTAGCTGCAAATAAAAACATCGGAACAGGCAATCCTCGTTCAATCGTATCCAAAAAATTTCGTTTTTCCTCGATAGTCCAGCACAACTTTCTTTGATACTTACGGTTTACAACCAGCTTATTGTCAGCATACAGAGAATATATCTGACTAATTGTCATTGCTTTAATGGATAGCTCCTCTTGAATATACATTCATATCAACTCCATTTCTTGTTGTCTTGTGCCAAGTTTATAAACTCAAGGAGGCCCTTTAATCATTTTAAAAAAGGGCCTCCTCAAATTCAAATCAATTAAATCTCGCCCACAAAATTATAAACAATGCGGACCTTTTGCACTTTTTCTCCGCCAATAACCTTGACTGCGCTGACAATAATTTTATCAATCAACCGATTCAAAATGATTTCGTCCAACTCGGTGATAGACGCATATTCCCGGATTTCTCCGATGAACCGCCGCACATCGCTGTCCGCGCTACTGGCAACACGCAATTCATCCGTGATCGCCTGCATCCGGGCTTTGTTGTCCGCCTGCTCCTGTTCCAGAGTTTCCGTCATGCGGAGGAACCTTTGCTCGGTCAAGATGCCCTTTGCCTTGTCAGCGTACAGACTCATGAACATATCGTCAATTTCCTGGTTGCGCTTCACAAGAGCGTCCTGCTCCTTTTTCAAGCTGTTCTCGTCAATAGAATACCGCTGTTCCAGCCGATGGGTCAGCCGCCCATAGAACGCTTCTGCGTCCTGCAAGGCCGTCTGACCATGCTCCATGATGTCTGACAGAACGAGATTGTAGAGGTCACGGGCTTCAATCTTATGGCTGGTGCAGGCGTTCTTTCCTAGCCGGTTATAGGTCTGGCAAATATAGTATGCTCTATCAATCGGTTCCCGCTTCTTCTTAGTGCTGCGGTCAACATCTGTCCGGCCTATTTTCTCATAGCGTACCTGCATAGATTTCCCGCAAGTAGCACAGTAGACAAGGCCATGAAACAGATTGTAGAATGGACAGCTATTCCCCTGCATGATGGTCGGGCGGCGGTCGATCAGCTTCTGCACTCTGTCCCACTGCTCCCGGCTGACAATTGCTTCGTGACAATTTTCAATGATTTCCCACTGGTTGCGGGGAATAAAGTTTACTGTGTTGGAGCGAATGGCCTTTTGGTGGCATTTGCAAACCACATGATCGCCCTTATAGACCGGGTTGCGGAGCATCTTTCCAATCACTGAACCGCTCCACGAATAATAGCGGACTTCGGATTCCACAGGCTCTTTAATGCGTGTAATGGGGATTTTGCGCTCTAACAAGTGCTTGGCAATCTTCATCGTACCGTACCCGTTCAGTGCCAGATCAAACACTAACTTGACCGTAGGCGCGGTTTCTGGGTCGATAATCAGGTGGCCGTGGTCGTTGGGGTCGCGCATAAGGCCGTAAGGCGTGGGGCCACCGAGAAACTTCCCCTGCCGAGAGCGGGCCATCCAGCCCGCCAGCACCTTCTTGGAAATATCCCGGCTATAAATATCATTTAGGATATTTTTGAAGGGGGTAATGTCCATCTCCTGCCGGTTCAGACTATCTACTCCGTCAGTGACAGCGATATAGCGGACATTATGGCGCGGGAAGAAGATTTCGATATAGCTGCCAGCTTCGATGTAGTTCCGGCCCAACCGTGAGAGGTCTTTCGTGACTACACATTTGACCTTCCCAGCCTCAATGTCGGCAATCATCCTCTGGAACGAAGGACGGTTGAAATTACGGCCAGTGTAACCGTCATCAACATAAAACTCGTAGTCCAGCAGGCCATTTTTCTCAGCAAAGTCCCGAAGCAGAGCCTTTTGATTGCTGATGCTCATGCTCTCGTTTTCCCGCCCATCTTCAATGGATAGACGGCAGTACAGAGCGGTGACAGAGGGGGTAAGTTTATTCTTCCTGTTCATTAGTGATCTCCTTAATGAACAGGGACACGATACGGTCATGATACCATATTTCGGCAAAATTTTCAACAGGCATTTTTATCGCTCTCCCTCTTTTCAAGCCAGGATTCAAACTGCCCACAAGCCTGGGATTCAATGGCCTGCTCAAAAGCGGCCCTCATGCTCTGACTGCCGTTATATTCACGGGTCACGATGAACCGAGGCTTGTCCTGGCGTCTTGTCTTGGGTACAGCGGGTTTATCCTGTTGCGTTTTTCTCATAGGCAACTCCTTTCAGTCCATCAGATTTTTCAGCCGTGCCAGCTTGTCCTGCGCCGTAGCCTTTCGGAAATTCTCACCAGAGAAGCGAATGGGGGCGCACATTTCCAGCAGGCGGTCATAGATACGGGCATGAGCGGTATCCTGGGGATGCTGCAAATCATGGAGCGGAATATTGGTGGTGACAATCAGCGGTTTCTTACTGCGATACCGGCTGTCGATCACGTTGTAGACCTGCTCCAATCCGTACTCCGTTCCACGTTCCATACCAAAATCGTCAATAATAAGCAGCAAAGCACGGCAAAGCTGGGATATGTACTCATTCCGGCCCTCAAAGCTGGCCGTCAGATCGTTCAGAATCAGCGCAAAATTTGTCATACGGACGGTGATCTCGCGCTCCATTAGGGCGTTTGCGACACATCCCGCGAAATAGCTTTTGCCGGTGCCAACGCCGCCCCAAAGCAGATAACCGATGTTCTCCGCCAGCATAGTGTCCCAATGTTCGACATAGAAACGGGCGTGTTTCATCTGTGGGCATTTGCCGTTGTCGTTGGCGAATGTCCAACCGCGCATAGCGGGGTCGGTGAATCCCCGGCGCTTCAGATCGGCCACGGTCTGAAGGTGACGGCGGGCCTCCTGTTCCGCTGCCTCCCGGTCAAGCCGTTCCTGCTCACACTGGCAGGGGCAGGGGAGCAGCCGCCCCTCTAACGGCGGCGCATCCATGCGAAACTGCTTGGGGGTGCGGCACTTCCCACAGTACAGGAGTCCATCCTCGCTGGTGTAGTCCTCCGGCTCCACATGGGTCACGGTCATGCGCTTGATAATGCTGTCAAAATCATTCATAGGCTCTCGCTCTCCTTGTATGTGTAGTCTGGTATACTCTTGCCCTTGCGCCGATCCTCCGCCGCCCAGCGGCGAATGGTGGCGGCATGGTTCTGATAGGTCTTGCCCGTGGAGGCCATGTACTCGGACAGCTTCTCCACATACTGCTGCCAAAGGTCAGGGAGTTCCGCTTGCAGTTCGGCCACCTCCGTATCCGAAAGAAAAACATTCTCATAGCGCCCTCGCACGGGCGCGCGTGTACTCTCTCCCTTTAGGTGGTTTATACTCAGGTTGTTATTACTCAGGTGGTTAGGGGAAAGTTTTCTGTCCATCATAGGGACAGTTTTCTTTCCGTCAGAAGGACAATTTTCTTTCCCTATGACAGATAGTTTTCTGTCCATCAGTCGGACAATATCCCGCCCATCAGGTATCTTCACATAGATACGATTCGGTGCGGAAAAGCCCCGCCTCTGACGCTCAATCAGGCCAGCCGCTTCCAACTCCGCCAGGGCGTTCTTGACAGTCATGGGGCTGCGGTCGATGGCGTTGGCAATTCCCTCAATGGGAAATACCAGGTACAATCTGCCGCCCTCATCCGTCCATCCGTTAGCCTGGGATAGTGTTGCCCTGTCCAGCAGAACCATGTAAACCAGTTTTGCGGCCTGCGCCATATCCGCTTCCAACAGGAACCGGGGATAGGGCAGATATGGTGGCAGCTTGGTATCTTTTGTCATGTAGTCAGCAATATGGGTGTCACCTCCCCGCCGTTGCGGGCCGTCTGAGGGGCTTCCAGGGTGTCAGATAGGGAATGTATCAGGCCCCCATTGAGCCACCCCCGGAAAGTCTTGCAAAATCAGTGTTTTTTGCCCCCTAAATGCGTAGAATCGTAGTAGCGTTTGCGCTGACGCTCTGCCTCTTTCCTCCGGCGGGCCGCAACAGCACAGTCCGGGCAGTATTTCGCCCGATTGGATTTCGGCAGGTAGTAGCCTCCACAGAGGACGCATTTCTTTCTATCTGCCCAGTGGAGCAGGGCGGCGTACAGACCAGCGTCCAGGGGAAGGACGGCGGCACGAAACCAGCGGCACACCAGCGAATAAGTGATGCTCTGCGGACAGACATATTCCTCGCCATCGTCCAAGAGCAGACAATTCCCGCAATCGTAGTTGCAGCAGCTATGTACCAGCCTCCGGGCTGTTCGGTACTGCTGATAGTTCATGTGAACGATCACGGCGCGTCCTCTCCTGCGGGTAACTTGATGTAGGTATGATAGGGCTGGGTGGGGCAGCGGCTGATCCAACGGCGCTTCACCAGACCAGCGGCCTCCAACTCCGCCAGGGCGTGGCCTACGGTGGAAGGGGTGCGGTCGATCAGCGTGGCGATCTCCGGGTTAATGAACGTCAGATACCGCCGTCCATGCTTGTCCACGCTGGCCTCGCCGTTCAGCGCCATGTCCAGCAGGATGCAGTAGACCTCTTTCGTAACCAGCCGCAATTCCATTCCCAGGAGGAACCGGGGGTAAACCAGGTGAGACGGCAGGGCCGGGGTATCGGTAATGTACACCGGGTTTATGCGTGTAATCGCGGGTCAGGCCATCCCATTCGCTGGTCAGCTTTTCGCCGCTCCGGTAGGCGGCAGCGGCAATAGCTGAACGGCCTACGCTCCGCTTGATGATTTGAATGGGACAGTGAAAGATGGCTATGTGATCGTCCTCCTTTCTCCGCTGTCAGCGGTGGGGGTATATGCCAGCGGAAACGGAACAGACGCGAAGCGGGTGTTCCGTTTCTGCTGGCGCACAAGGGGTTTGGGGAAGGTACTTCCCCATCGCGTCCGTAGGACGCAACAAGCCCCCGGCAGGGCGCACGACACCGGAACGGTGTATAAGTGCGCCGTAAGAAACGGACTTTAGTTTGCGGCATTGGTTTTCTGTGCTAAATCCGCTGCCTCCGCTGCTCCCGGCAGGCGGGATAGGGCGATTAAAAACGCCTTGATTGCTTCGCCCTCCATGCTGGCAGTGAAGGGAAACACACCCTCCATAATCGCGCCATGCACGATCAGGCGGTGGTTCCGGGCATGGCGTTCTGCATCCCTCTGCTTGTTCAGCAGAATTTTTACCTGGTTCTCATACTGAGCAGTTTCCTTTTTTGCTTCGTCACGCTGTTTCAACAGAGATTCTTTTTTGTCCATTGGCATCTCTCCTAACATGGGCGAGGGGGACAAGCAGCCGCTTGTCCCCCTCTGCGAAATTTGAGGGGACTGCCCTCACCTGGTAAGCCACTTATGGGCTTTTGGTGGGGTCAATCCAGAAGGAATTTTTGAAATTTTTTTCGGACAGCCTCGATAGAATCTCGGATAGCATACTTGGAGCAGCCATATAACAATCCGATTTCGTCATAGGTATAATCGTACAGCGCATAAAGCAGAAACCGTTCCCGCTGGGCTGTGGTGCAGGTGTCCAGAATGGACAGCAGCAGAGCCAGGGTTTCCCTCTGGCATACGATGTCCTCCGGGGTGGGCTGGTAGGGCAATAGACCCTCAGTGGCAGCTATGTACTCGTCAAATTCCCGATCATCCCAATGCCGCCGCTTTTCGTGATAGAGGTTCTCAGCTTTCCGCCTGCCCTGGCCGTAACACTCTGCCACTTCGTCACTGACTTCAACAGAAACCATGCGCCCGTTGATTTTGATGGTGATCTCCATTGTGTTTCCTCCTGTTCAGATTTGGATTTTGCGAAATCTGAACAGGAGGGCGGGGAGCGGCACCTGGGTAATCCGCTCGGCCTATTTATCAGTGTGAACCGCAGTACACCGTTTTGAGTATGACCGCCCTTTACAGAACATCGAAATTCACATATTCCTTGCTAAACGGTGCGTTGCGGCCCACAGGGAAACTCCCTCCATTCTGTTAGTGAACTATGATACATATAAAAGCCGAATCGTGGTGGATTCAATCGAAAGGGCGCATATTGTAGAATGTCCTTGAGGTGAATTGCAATGGATTTTATTCATACCTTGGGTGACACTGTGAAGAAGGCCCGCAAGCGGCTGGGCCTTACCCAACTCAAAGCTGCTGAAATCTGCTCTATTGATTCGCGCACAATTTTGAACATTGAGAACTACCGTGGTAATCCGAAAATGACGGTTTTGTTCCCTCTGGTTCGCGGGCTTCAGATCAATTCCCAGGAGATTTTCTATCCTGGCATGGAGATCAAAAATCCATCTGTCAGCCAGCTCCGGTTCCTGATCGAAGATTGTTCCGAACAGGAGGCCGCCGCCCTGATTCCTGTCGTGCAATCCTTCCTGGGAGCGGTCAGATCGAACGCCGCTGCCAAAATCAAATAGGCCATAGGACAGAAAAAGAGCCTGCATCCTTACATCAGTAGGAAGCAGGCTCTGCGCTTTAAGCGTCTGGCTCGTCACTCAGTACCATTTTCAGTTGTGCTACGGTCACCCGGATTTCCTTTTTGCACTTGGGACAGTACAGCGGAAACCTCACCAGGACGGTATCGAAGTACACCTTTGTCCTCGTCCTGCTGCCGCAGACTGGACAGCACACCCAATGGGAAGATTTATCTTTTTCGCTCACGCTCAATTACCCTTTCCAGCGGCAATCACGCTCTGCGTTCAACGTCCGGCTTTTGTGATCGCCACTCTCACATTCAGCATTAAGGCTGACCTGTCTGCTGGTTTTGCGCCTTAGCCTGCGCTATGGTTTCTTCTACACATTCAGAGGAAACGTGGAGTGATTCAAAGGCCCCTTTGAGCAACTCCTGTTCTCTGGAAGAAAGTTCCGCTTTCCCTTTGGCGGAAACAATTTTAGGCTGTTTATTCATTTCTTTTTGCGCTCCTGTTCTATTTCAGAGGTATCCGAAATCTGCAAATCTCCTTTGCGGAGCCGGAAAACCACATCGGCCTCTTTCGCCAGTTCATTGGAGTGCGTCACAATCACCACACATTTTCCAGATTTATGGGCGCTGTCTTTGAGAATGGCGGTGATCTCGGCGGCAGCGTCCTCGTCCAAGTTCCCGGTCGGTTCATCGGCCAGGATAACCTGTGCATCGCTCGCCAAAGCGCGGGCGATGGCTACACGCTGCTGCTGGCCTCCGGACAGCTTCAGCACATTCCGCTTTGCTTCTTCTGCGGTCAAACCCAACTGCTCCAGAATTGGGAGCGGAGGATGCTTGGCGGTCAGGGCCACATTTTCCACCGGCGTTAAGTAGTCGATCAGGTTGTAGCTCTGGAAGATAAACGCCACATGACTGCGCCGGTGATCGGCAAGGCCGGTTTTTGCAATATCTCCGCCCTGGTACAAAATCTGACCGCTGGAGGGACTGTCCAGACCGCCCAGCAGGGACAGCAGAGTAGTTTTCCCGCACCCGGAAGGGCCAAGGATGGCATACATCTTACCCTGCTCCATTTGGGCGTTGATGCCCCGCAGAACCCGCTTTTTGTTCTCGTAGGAATATTGTAGGCCCTTCATTTCTAAAATGCTCATAATCAAAACCTCCTTTAGCTCATTTGGGATAAGATGTTTTTCGGTTTCATTTTGACTACCGGCAGGGATGCCAGCACGACAGCGGTGGTGCAGATCGCCATTCCCAGCAGGTTGACCCAAAGCAGATGCTCCATGGTGACATGAACTTCGATACTGTCAGGGGCCACCATGTTCGAGGTGTCATAGGGGATATACTGGCCGGTGATGTCCAGATATTCCGTCCCATCGTCGGGGGTTTCGATCTCCGGGATGGGCTGTGCTTCCGCTACTTGGCTGAACAGCAGATTGCTCGTCCCCTGTGCAATCGCCCCACTGGAAAAATAGGACAGGCCAAAAGCAATTACGGCAATCATCAGCGTTTCAAGGATGTACTGCGCCACGATCTTGACCTTGCTCACGCCGATGGAGAGCAAGATGCCCGTTTCATGCGTCCTCTGCTTAATCCACATATTGAGGATCAGCGCCAAAATACTGATGCTGACGATCACAATACCGATAATCAGCCCCGTCACCATGTTCTGCATGGCGGTCAGAGAGGACGCTACAGCTTCATAGGCGGTGTTATCAACGGTCAGCTTGAAGCAGCTCCAGTCCAGGTCTAACTTCTGAATTTGTGCCGCAATCTTGTCAATGTTCCTGGGATCATCCACAAAAAACTCCACGCCGTTGTCATACTGGATCACATCGTGCATCATGATCTCCTGCATGGCCTTGTGGTCGATAATCAAACGGTTCCGTTTATCGGTCGATGTCGTGGTAAATCCTCCATCATCCAGTGTGCTTTTATAAATCCCGACAATTTTCAAGGATACATTGGGATAACCGCCAGCGTCATAGCAGCATTGCACGGTGATGGTGTTGCCCAGCTTCAAACCGTTTCTTTCAGCGAGTGCGGTACTAATCAGGACAGTGTGATCGTCCTCCGGGGTGATATGCCGCCCCTCCACCAGCTTGAACGCGCCCCGCCGGAAGTAGTTGAAATACTCGGAGTTTGAAACAGAGGGCAGGCGGCTGTAATCGCTCCCCGGCCCAAAGCTGAAGCCGGAGATAAAGGAAAAATCTATCGCAAAGACGCTGCCATCACCAACGCCGTTATAGCTGCTGACGCCTTTGACGCTCATGACCTTCTCAATATCTGCGTCTGTAATCGGTGTACCAGTATAGCCCACCATTGTACCGCCAACGCCCTGCTGATATGTCCAATTCTGGCGGTTGTCCTTGTCCAGCTCCAGCTTGATGCTCCCACCCACGGATTGCCGCAGGCTCAATGCGGACTGGTCTGCCGCTGCCAGGATGGAAAGCCCCGTCAGGACAAATGTAGAGATCACGAACAGGGTCAACAGCAGGATCAGCGTTTTCCCTCTTTTCCTGGTCGTGTAGAAAAATGCTCTCTTTATCATATCTGTGTCCTCCTCAACTCATTTTCGATAAGATTTCTTTGGGGTGAAGCTGGAAAATTGGATATGCGGCTATCATCACGCCGATAATCACAGCAAAAGCCTCGATCCCGTATTGTAAAAGCAATTTCCAGGCAGGAAAATCAATACTGACAACGCCGATCATATCCCGCAGGAACGTCCCGATCTGCATAGCGGCAAAATAGCTGACGGGGCAGGAAAAAAGGAATGTCAGTAACAGAATCGCCGTGGTTTCAACTAAAAACTGCGCGATGATATGTCTTTTTGCTACTCCAACTGCCAGCAGAACGCCGACTTCATGGACACGGCCCCGGATACGCATAGCGAGTATCAGAAAGAGGACAACTATGCTGACGATGATTGCCGAAACAATCAGGAGTATTGTCAGCCGTCCGATGGTTGAAAGCTGGTAGGCAATCGCGTCATACTCCGCCGTGTCTGCCTGGAACGTGTAATTCTCCCATTGGAGCGGTATGTCCTCCTTGATCTGTTCCATGACGGCTTCCAATCTGGCAGGGTCAGTGACAAAGAAATCCACCCGCCCCGAATATATTCCGACTTCACTCTCCGTCAAGTCCCAAAGGGTATTGTGGTCTGTGAAAATGGTGTCGGTATCAAATTCCATGCTTGGGTCGCTCTCATAAATGCCGATAATCTTCACCGTTGCCACTGGGCCTTTGAACGATAATTCGCTGCCGATTTGCAGCTCATTTTCCGCCGCCAGTTCCCGGCTGACCAAGGCAATGTGACGATCCTCTTGGGTAATGTGCCGCCCCTCAAACAGCGTCAAAATGCCGCTGGTGAAGTTACGGTTCCATGCCGATGATGTATTGGCGGAAATTGTGCCGGAGGGCATACCAGACGAGAAAATGAAGCTACTGGCCGTTGCGGTGGCCGACTGCTGGGCGTTGTGGGCCTTGATTTCGGTATTGTCCGCAATCAGGTCAATGTCCTGCTGGGAAATGGGGGCAAACTGCATGGCATAGTCCTCTCCGCTTGCGCTGAGTTCCATCGGCTTTCCACGCAGGGTAAAGGACGCTCCTACCGTTTCCCGCAGATTCGTGGCTGCGGTCTGTGTTGCGCTCAACACTGAAAAGCTGATGGTGACAAATAGGGTAATCAGCACAAACAGTAGGAACAGGGTCAGGCTTTTTCCTCTTTTTCGCGTGTCATAGAGAAAGGCCCGTTTCAAAACATTCAAAAAAAGATACCTCCTATCAATGTGATGGAGGTATCTTAGCATCCTAATGTGGAGCAATTATGGGTGGCGTGTGGATCTAATATGGAATTTGCCGGTCAAAAGATGATTTGAAAAGACATTCCTTCTATATCCTCGGACGGGCTGAACGAATAGGGAATATCCAGCGACTTCAAAATCGTGGAAACAAGGTATAGACCTAACCCGTTTCCCCCCGTTGTCCGGTCACGGCCATAATCAGGGCGGTAAAACGGCTCAAAGATATGGGCAAGGTGTTCCGGGGGGATAGGCGTACACTCGTTTTCTATGACGAGCTGTCGTCCCTTGCAGGAAATATAGATCGTGCCGTCCGGCTTTGTGTAGGAGACCGCATTTGCCAAAATATTCGATATGGCCTTTTCGACCATTCCCTGCGGAAGATGTACGGTGAACGGCTCTCCTACGTCAACAGAGAACGCAATACCTTTGGCTTTTGCGATAATCTGATACGGCTCTATGACGGCTTTGAGCGTATCCGCAATCAGAAAATCAGTTTGTTCCTGTTCCCCGGAAAACTCCGCCCGTGATGCGTCCAGAATTTCTTTTATCATTTGGGCCAGCCGGTCAGTCAGTTCCTTGCATCTGGCAAGATAGGTGTCCCTGTCTTTGTATTTGCCGATACCCAAAAGCATATTCTCCAACATGACGCTGACAGCAGTAACGGGCGTTTTCAGTTCATGGGATGCGGCCCGCAGGAAATTGGTCTTTTGAATATCAGCGGCTTCTACCTTTTCAATCTCTTGCTCCAATGTCCGAATTGTGGATAGGAGTGTTTGGTATAGGCTGTTCACATTGTCGGCCAACATTCCCATTTCATCCTGCGTATCGTTCGGACAATGGGCATCAGGCTCCAATTCCCGCATTTGTTCTGTTGCGGCGCTGATCCGTTGAATGGGTCGAGTGAACATCCGAGAATAAACCAGGGCAAACAGAACGGAGATCACCATGCAAAGTATGGCAGTAAAAGGCAGTATCATCAATACCGCGCTGACAGCATCCTCAATGTGCTGACGGGAAACGATAGCCATAATGCTCCCGGCTCCATCAGCGAAGCCCTGCTCTACCTTGAAAAAATCCGCGCCGCCCAGCGGGTTCTCGGCCAGGGAGATTTTCAATCCGTCCTCCGTGGCGGTTGCAATGACCGTCACTTCCACTTTTCCGTTTGGAGAGGATGCGGAAACTTCTTCCTTGAGTAAATCGACGTGATAGGAAAAATCATCATAGACAACATTAGCATTTGCGCTCCACTTGGCGGCAAAGCTGGTCACATAGTTTACCCGTTCCTCTGCCGGAGCGGAGATGATCTGCTCAACCAATCGAGCAGCGTCTGTCTCCAAAGCCTTTTCCTGCTGGTAGTTATAGGCCCGCGGCATCAAGAAATAGATCAGTGTATGGGAAAGCAGGACAATAATCAACATCAGGCCCAAAGTATAAAGAAATGTTTTAGGAAAAATCTTTAATTTTTTCATTGGCTGACCTCAAGTTTATATCCGATGCCTTTGACCGTTTTAATACAGTCCAGGTGTAATTTCTTCCGTAAATTCTTGATGTAGGTATCAACCAGCCGGTCAAGCACATAGGAATTATCGCCCCATACGCCGTCCAGAATTTGTGAGCGGGACAGAACCAGTCCTTGATGCTCAACCAACAATTTCAGCAGATCAAGTTCCTTTGCGGTGACTTCCAATTCTCCGCTACTATCACGGGCAGAGTAGCCAGAGAAATTGACAGTCAAATCGCCGTATGTCCATACGTCTACCTTTTCAGCCGGATTGCTCCGGCGCAGCAGAGCGGTGATCCGTTTCCCCAGGATGACCATAGAAAACGGCTTTGTCATGTAGTCATCGGCCTGCCCATCAAAGCTGGCGACTTGGGTTTGTTCATCCTCCATGGCCGTGAGCATAAGTACCGGGACTTGACTCGTCTTGCGGATGGAATTTAGGACGGCCAGCCCCGTGATGGTGGGCAGCATAATATCCAGCACAACAAGGTCGATTTTGTTTTCAGAAAACAGGGTTATTGCTTCGTCACCGTCAAAAGCTGAAATTGTGCTGTGTCCAGCTTCTTGCAGATATTCGCAGACGGCTTCGTTGGTGTCAATATCGTCCTCAACAATCAGTAAAGTTGCCATTGGCGCACCTCCTTCGGCATAGTGTAACATGGCAATGTGGAGAGAATATGGAATTTTCTATCTTTTTCAAATTATCGGCATCAAAATATTGGCGGTTAAGCAAGCAGCGGCCCAGGTATCATCCCCAGGCCGCTGCTGATTTTTATTGCAGCTTCTCCAAAAGCCCCTGCCGCTGGGCGGTGATCCGCTCCTGTTCAGCCTTGGTAACTTCCCCATTTGCGGTGATCGCTTTATATTCCAGATACCCGGTGAAGCAGTCCAGCAGCACATCCCGCATGATCTCCGGCGTAGCGCACAGTTCCTCGCCTGCCCAAGTGTTTGCCCTGGAATCCCATTCCAGCACTGTGTAGCCGTGAGAGGTCATGACGATTTCATATCGGGTATCCTCGGTGAGATAATCTTTGAAAACCTCCATCACTTTCTCAAAGGTCAGCATTAGACCGCCCCCTCAAACATAGACAAGATCGGCCAGGATAATCTCATCGGCCCGTGCCCGGCAGTTGTTGACCAATCCTACCCAGGCCATCTGATCGTGGGCTTTCAGTTCCTTGGTCACGCCAGCGGCTTTCATCAACTGCGGCAGGAGAGTGTCCATGCGCTGCTCCGCCATCCGCTCAACGCCCTTCAGATGATCGGCCAGCTTGCCGGTGTTCACCAGCACCATCCACAGCTTGGGCTTATACTCCCGGAGGTAGTCGCGCCGAAGATCACCGTACTTGCCATAGAATACATCCTGCTCCGGCTCCTCGTCAAGTATCAGATCGGGGATATAGTAGTCGCCTACTCTCGTATAGGTTAATTCTGCCATAATGAACCTCCTTGTGTTCAAGTCCTATTGTCCTATTCTTTCCACGAAAAGTCCAGTTGATCGTGTCCCTGTTCGTGAATTTTGTTGGGCAACTGAACTCGTCACAAGGTATTATGGCACATCCCTTCTGGTCACGGTGTCCAGAAGATATACAAAAACACCGCTCCGATTTTTGTCGGAAGCGGTGTTTGGCGTAAGGTTGACAGCCCATTAAATTGTTGTGTTTTTGTATGCTCTTGTTAAGGGAAGATATCAGGTTAGCACAAAGTTTGTAGCTGATCTTATGCGGGAGATAGGTCTGATTAGTGTTCGTACCACAACAAAGCAAGACTATCTAAAGTTTCGAGAACCAGAGAAGAAAAAGAATGTTCTTTGATAGCAATTCCATACAGGCAAACCAAAGCAGATTTGGGTCAGCGATGTGACTTGTTTTAAGTTGAGAGATCGTTATCTATATACTTGTGCGATTTTGGATTTTTTCTCGCAAAGTTGTTGCATACAAGATATCAAAGAAGAATAGCACTCAATTAATCACATCTACATTCAAGATGGCATGGGAACAGCGCTCTTCGAAAAGCTGGCTTGATTTTTCATAGCGACAGAGGTTGACAGTATACATCTCATCGTTTTCAGCAACTACTCCGTGAGTGCTCTGTGGTACGATTCTTTTCAAGTTCTGGCAAACCGCATGACAACGCAGTGGCCGAATCCGTCTTTGCTACATTTAAAAAGGAGGAACTCTATCGAAAAGATTATACATCCGAGGCAGACTTCAAACGCGGGGTGAATTCGTATATCATATTTTACAATTGTCAGCGTCCACATCGTACGTTGAGGAACCAAACGCCATGTCAAGCAGAAGAGAAAGCGTTGAACTGTAAGGCCTAAGATTAACATCGGTGATGTCAGTAGGGGTTCGAATCCCCCTAATAACACGTTTTGCACTTTGATTTTGTACTGTTTGCTCTGTACTGTTTGCTCTTTGCCAGTGACGCATGGCATCTGGAGCCCCAAAAGCCTGTAACCCCTGAAATACAAGGGCTACAGGCAAAGAACGGCCCCACCTAATCCAAACAACTGACAACAATTTGTTCAGATTAGGTAGGGTCGTTCATTTTGGAGCTGATGGTGGGAATCGAACCCACAACCTTCTCATTACGAGTGAGATGCTCTGCCATTGAGCCACATCAGCGCATTTGACTATTTATGCTTGGCCTGGTGGTTACAATTGAACTGCTCTACCGACTAAGCTACACTAAATATATCTATCATAAGAATTAGCAGTTGCCTACTTAATAGCTTTCTTTCTTATTTACTACTAGCACAACAGATGTGTTACTTTATCAACAAAGCAATATTTATTAGCCTCCTATGAATACGAATATAAAACCCTTTTACAATGTACACCTAAAAAAACAATTTGTCAAGATAAAAAGTTGTGAAATAGTTGTAGTGTTGGTTTACCATTGAAGTGCGAAAGGTCGAAAGACCTCGACGCACTTCAATTTTTTTATGTTTTTGGGAAAGGAGGCCGGGGAACATGGGCCGAAAACTCCGCTATCTCGGGCCGAGTGAGCGGGAGGAAATTGAGAGGCTCCACAACGGGGGCGCTCCGGCGGCGCTGATTGCCGAGAAAGTCGGCTCCCATGTAGCCACAATTTACCGCGAACTCCCGAACGGCTACACCGGGACCGTAGACGAGTACGGTCGGCGGGTGTATAGCGCCGAGGTCGCACAGCGGACCTTTGAAAGGAACATCAAGCGCCGGGGCGAGCGGGCCGCGGCAAACTGACAGAGAGGAGGATTGCTATACCGTGACAAACTTTGAAATTTTGACACAAAAGCCGTTTATCCTTGAGGAATTTTTGGAAATGATCGTGGACGATGCTCTGGAGGCGGAGGGGTGCTCCCTTGATCTCAAAATGCCGAGTGAGGAATGGGCGGGCCGTTCGTGGCGCGACTGGCTCGAACAGGAGGCGGCGGAGGACGGGACCGCTTGCGAGACGAGCCGGGGGACGCTCTATAAGATCGGCGAGGCACCGGGACTTTTGGGGGCTCATTAGCATGGATAAAGAACAGACTGCGATTGAGCGTCTCCGAACAGCGTCGGAAATGTCCATAAAACACTATGGGACGCCGCTCGTAGTAACAACAAGCGGCGGGAAGGATTCCGCCGTCTGGAGGAAAAGGGCGTCAAATGCACAATAGACTTTCCAATCTACAAAGCCCAGCGCGTGACAATGTGGAGCCTGATCCCTCAAAAGCTCATGCCACCGACGCGAGTCGTTCGGTATTGTTGCGCGATCCTAAAGGAGTGGGGCGGGAATGGCCGTTTTATAACGACGGGGGTAAGGTGGGCCGAGTCGAAAAAGCGTGAGGGCCGGGGGATTTATGAAATTCCGCACAAGGACCCGAAGAAAAGAGTTTTTCTCAATAATGACAACGACGACCGCCGCCGCCTTTTTGAAACTTGCGCCATAAAGGCAAAAAGGACTTGTAACCCGATCATTGACTGGACCGACGCGGACGTTTGGGAATACATAGAGTCCGAGAAACTCCCGGTAAACCCCCTCTATCAATGTGGATTTTCCCGCGTGGGGTGCGTCGGTTGCCCTATGGCGGGGACCGCCGGGAGGCAACGGGGGTTTGCGAGATACCCGAAATATCAGGCGGCCTATATTCGGGCGTTTGCCCGTATGCTTGAGGAACGCAAGCGGAAAGGCCGGAACCATGGAATATGGGACGACGGGACAATGAGCGCGGAGGACGTTTTTCATTGGTGGATGGAGGACGACGATCTATGAAAAACCTCGACGACAGCATTTTAACCACCCTCCGGGGCTATTTCCTCCTCGCGGCGGCGGACCTCGCCCTCTATCCCGAGGGGTCGCCGGAACATATCCGGGCGAAGCACTCGGCGGCGAACACATCCCGGACGGTTTCCGAGCTTTTCGGGGCTGCGGCGGCGGAGGCTTTGAGAGAGGAGGCGGTCAAGAAATGGCCGAAACTCGGCGGGATTGACACCCAGGAGGACGAGGAGGTCGGCTCCTTCACCTTTGGCAAGTGTAACTATTGCGGGCGAGAGTGGGGCGTTACCCTGGAGGGCGCAAAGGGCGGAGGCTACCCCACACAGCGGACGGCAAACGCCGCCGCGACCCGTGTTTGTGATTGCCCGGAGGCCGTGGAGAACCGAAAGCCAGAGGTCGGCGTCGCCTTTGCCGTCACGACGGGGGCGTGTAAGTATTGCGGCCAGCTCCAGGAGGTGGGCCCCCATCCGTCCCAGGCGGCGGCGGACGAGACGGCGACGGAGGTTTGTTCCTGCCCGAGTGCCCGGACGGCCCGTCGCACGGCGGAACAGATCGAGGACGCCCGGGACCGTGTAAACTGCCTTTTCGGGGAGAGAGCCGAGGACCTCGGCTTTAAGCCGATCGCCGGGGACGGCGCGATCGAACTCCTGGAGCGTGTGGTCGAGCTGATCGCCCGGGGCCCGATCTCCTCGGCGTCCCTCAATATCCGGGGCCAGTGTATCCAGTTTGAGACCCTAGACAAGCGGGTCGAGGCGGCGCAGTTTTTGACAAATATCGGAGCTTTGGAACTGGACCAAGTGCTGGAGGTTTTCGGATTCCCGCCGATCGGCGACGAGGAGGGAAAGAGGCGCGTCCAAACGCTGAACATGGTAAACGCCGCGATCGCCGACAAATACCAGCTCGAAAGCAACGGGACAAAGACGGAGACGGACCCGCCGCCGCAAAAGCCCCAGGAGCCGCCCTCCCAGGCCCAGCAGGACCCGCCGGAGGGCGAGGAGGGGCAGGAACCCGCAGACCCGAAAGACGGAAAGGAGGGCGCTTAAAATGCCCGTTAAGAAGGGGCGCGAGTATCGCGCATTACAGGGCTTTTCCCTCGTCCCCAGGGAAGGGGAGGCGGACGCCTACAAGGTGCGAGGGACGGCGATCGTCTTTGATACGCTGACCTGCCTCTTTGAGGTCGACGGCGTCAAGTATTACGAAGTGATCGACCGACACGCCCTGGACGGGTGCGATCTCTCCGACGTGATTATGAACTACAACCACGGCGGGAAGGTCGTCGCCCGACGGGTGTATAGCGCCGAGATTGTACAGCGGACCCTTGAGGGGAACATCAAGCGCCGAGGTGAGCGGGCTGCGGCAAACTGACAGACCAGCCAACAAGAGTCAAGCCCCAAAATGAAGAAATACAAAATTTTTTGAGGGCTGTAAAAATGGGTACAACAAACCAAGCCGCCATTGGAATTTTTTGGCACTGACCTGAGATAAGAAGATATGAGAATGATTGGGTTAGGCGTTGAGGTTGTCCATGTGTTGCTTCACGGTGGCATAGTAGATGCGCAGGAACTTGTTGGCGGAGTCCATCATGTAGATGCGGTATGGTTTGCCCTCGGTGCGTTTCCTGTCCATGAACTGATACACCGGTTCATTAGCAGGGGAACGCCGGAGGATGGCGCTCATCACCAGGAACAGTGTCCTGCGCAGAGCAGAGGAGCCGCGCTTGGAGATGCTGCGGCTGCGGACTTCTATCTGGCCAGACTGGTACGGAGGGGCGTCGATACCAGCAAAGACCACCAGCGCCTTTTGGGAGTGGAAGCGGCGCACATCGCCAATCTCCGCCATTTTTGGTACTTGGTTGCAAACGCCTTTTCGGACAGCCCACAGACGTACTCACAATGCCAAAAGGCGGCAACAAAATCCACTCACTTCTCGCTGCCGTCCGCTCTGGCAGGGCTGGAAAACAGGCGGTTTGCGTTTGGGAAAGTGGTATCAAGCAAGGAAATCAGATTGTTTTTAAGCATGGTCTGCACTTTGGCGTATTGCTGGTACTGCCGGTACGTGGTTTTCAGCATGAGCCGTACTTCATCCTCCGGGATGTATTTGGGCAGCGCCAGCCAATGATCGAGACCGTAGTTGGCGTTTGATTGCATCTTTCTTGTCTGTTTTAGCCCGCCGCAGACTGTTGTTCTCATAGCTATGTACCAGTAGGGCATTCACAACGGAAACGTAAAGCCCGGAATCGTAAAGGAAGTTGGCAACCGGCAAATGGCAGTTCCCTGTGGCCTCCATCTCTATACGGGTCTCGCCATCCAAGCCCCCGAGCAACCTTGACAACTTGCACAACTCAGCATCGGTGTGTCCCGCCTCGAAGGGCGAGATGACCAGTTCCCCCAAGGACCGCATGACAGCAATCATGCTCTTGCCTTTGGAAACATCAATGCCTACACAGTTCACATTCATTTCTCCAACACTAAATTCGCAACCGGAACCCATCTTTTTCTCGCTGCCGATTGAATCTAATGGGTGACGCGAACTCAAAGCTCAACCTGCTTAAACCGAACGTTGCAACAAGAGGATGGCTGACAGTCTTGCTCACGGGCCTTATAGCCCAAGGGAGCGATGCTCAGCCAGTTGCTCCTCTTATTGTAGCTTTGGCGTGAGACGGACGAAACCCCCGGCTGGCTGCCGAGGGTTCCAACCAAATTGCATTGTAATAGAAAGGAGCTTTGAGATATGAGGAAAGAAGATTTCTTTGAGACCTTGGTGAACTTGATGACGACATCGTGAAAGGGGCTAAAACAACTATAAAGAAGAACATGAATTGGAAGGCTTGGAGCGCAACGGCAGCTTGTTTGTGCCTTGCGATTTGTGCTTTTGCAATTCCCCACCTGTTTGAGAAGCCGAACAACAGTGCATCAGGCGACCTCTCTCCCATGATTTATGTCAATGATACTCTCTATCAGATTACTAGTAACCAACCAGACCTCGCTGGAAAAGAAATCCAGTTCGTTTACTTAGGGGTAATTTCAAGCAAAGTCAGTTCGTCGCAATATCCTCAAGAGAACTTCCAAGCTAACGACGATATTGTAGGAAGCGCGGTATACCAATTGGGGAAAGATATTGTTGTTGAAATTGACGGGCAATACTGGTCTTGTTGTGCGGTGTCTGATGTTGACTATACAACTAATGATGACGGAACTTATGCTTGTAGAGGAAATACCTATAAATACATGATTGAAGTTTCTGGGATTGATGGGTCAGCGCAAGTTACCTATATTATCTTAACTAGCATTAAAGAAACTGGCTTTGAAGATGTTCGTTATAGTCTGAAAAAGCAGAAATGAGTACAGGAATGCCGGAATTTGTAATATTAGGATGGTATAACTAAAACAGGCTAGGAACAAGCCACCGCAGACTGAATGTGCTATCTTCCTATCGAAAGGGCAGCCGAGAAAATCGATTACCCTCTTTTTACGAAGATAGGCAGATGTAGATGAATTATGATCCATGATACTGGCGTTTTTATATGAGGATAATATAAGAATTGCACGCCCCACAGAAACAATCTGAAATAAAGTAGAATCGGCTAATTCAATAATTATACAGCAAAAATTTGGATTATATCACTGGGAACACAAAAGCGAATTGGAAGTTTTCTTTTTGACTTCCTTTAACTGCGTATTTGGACACTTCCGGCGGCCGTAAATGCCTTGACACTGGCGGAGGCGTGTGGTATATTATGGAACATAATAGAATTAGATTCTAATTCTATATCCAGAGCCCGGGCTCCGCTGCCCGGAAGCCTGAGATTTCAAGGAGGACGATTACAATGGCACTGGAATTCAATGAACAGCTCTCCCGCCTGCAAAAGCCCAACCGCGCCGAGATGACCGACGACGAATACGCCGTATTTGACAAAAATGTGGAGACTATGCAGGCCAACTGGGGGTTCATCAACAACCTTTTCAAAGTTCTGCCCCTCAACGCTAAGGAGTACATCGGCTTCTTGAATTTTAAGAGCTCCCTCTTTAACGACACCTGCTACCTCACCGACGCGCAGAAGGAAATGATCGGCGTGGTGGTCTCGTCCTACAACTGCTGCTCCTACTGCCTGACTACCCACGGCGACAACCTGCGGGGCATGTGGAAGGACCCTATCCTGGTGGACAAGCTGTCCTACAACTTCCGCAGCTGCAAACGGGAGCTCAGCGAGGAGGACTATGCCCTGTGCGAGTATGCCTGGTACGTCACCGCCAATCCCCGGGACATCGATCAGGAACAGGTGGACAAGCTCCGGGAGGCCGGGCTGGACGATCACCAGATCCTGGAGGCCGCTTACGTAGCCGGATTCTTCAACTACACCAACCGCTGGGTCAGTACCATCGCTCCGGTGGCGAACCCTGGCCACTTCAGCCACAACCGCCGCTTTGACTGACTGCCCGCCCCGGGCCGAAAGGAGATGCCGCCTTGATTTACCTCGATAACGGCGCGACCACCTTTCCTAAGCCGGACTGCGTGTATAACGCCATGGACCGCTTTGCCCGCACCGGCGCGGTCAACGCCGGGCGGGGGGCCTACCGCGCCGCCCGGGAGGCCGGGAAGATGGTGGAGGAGACGCGGGAGCTGCTGATCAGTCTGCTGGACGCGCGGGAACAGGCGGAGGCGGTCTTCGCTCCGTCGGCAACCGTTATGCTCAACCAGATTATCCTGGGACAGAACTGGACGGCGGACAGCGTGGCCTACGTCTCCCCCTATGAGCACAATTCCGTGCTCCGCCCTCTGGAGGAGATGCGGAAGCGCTTCGGCTTCTCCGTGCGGCAGCTTCCCCTGCGCGGGGACGGCGGAATCGACCTGGATGCCGTGGAGGCCCGGTTTGCCGGGGAGCCGCCCAGTTTCGTGGCGGTATCGGCAGTGTCCAACGTGACGGGCTACATCCTTCCGGCAGAGGAGATTTTCCGCCTGGCAAAGCGCTATAAGGCCTTTACCCTGCTGGACGGGTCCCAGGCTGTGGGGCTCATTCCCCTGCGATTCGGGCGGCTCCGGGCGGACGCCGTCACCTTCGCGGGGCACAAGACCCTCTATGGCCCCTTCGGAATTGCGGGGTGTCTCATCCGGAACAAGGCGGAGCTGAACGTTGTCCTCTCCGGGGGCACCGGGTCCCGGTCCACCAGCCTGGAAACACCCCGGCGCATGCCCGGGCGGCTGGAGTGCGGAAGCAAGGACACCGTAGCCATTCAGGGCCTCAACGCCGCGCTGAAATGGCTGCGCACCGTGAATCCCCTGGAACGGGAGCGGGAGCTGACGGACTACCTGCTCGCCAGCCTCCGGGACATCCCCGGCATCCATCTCTACACAGCTCCCTCGCCGGAACGGCAGGCGGGCGTGGTCTCCCTGAACCTGGACGGATTCCAATGCGGCGAGGCGGCCGCCATCCTGGATAGCCGGCGCGACATCGCCGTGCGGGCCGGGCACCACTGCGCCGCCCTCATTCACGAGCGCCTGGGGAACCGGGATTTCCGGGGCACTGTCCGGGTGAGCCTGGGGTACTTCAACCGCCGGTCCGACATCGACGCGCTGGCGGAGGCGCTGCGCACCATGGACCGGAAGCAGCTGGAAAACGTGAATCCGGACAGCCTGCGGGGTCTGTGCTGATAGCCGGAGGGAAGGATATGCTTCATGAAGAAACTGTTTGAACCTGGAACCATCGGGGGACTCGTCCTGAAAAACCGCACGGTTATGGCCCCTATGCAGGTGCTGTGCGGTGAGCTCAGCGGCGCTCCCGGAGAGCGCATCATCCGCTATTACGCAGAGCGGGCCCGGGGAGGCGTGGGCCTCATCATCGTGGAGGCCACCGCTGTGGACGATGTACACAACACACCCTGGGACCACCAGCTGAGCCTGGCGGCGGACCGCTTCCGGGCTGGTTTCCAGCGGCTGACCGAGGCGGTGCACCAGTATGAGTGCCCCGTGTTTGTCCAGCTGCATCACTACGGGGCGAAAAGCGCCCCCACTGCCGCCGGGGTCCCCTGGGCTTGCAGCGAGATTCCCGCCCTTCCCGGCGGAAAGAGCGGCCATGCCATGACGGCGGACGAGATCCGCGAGACGGTGGACCGCTTCGCCCAGGCGGCCCGGCGGGCCAAGGAGGCCGGTTTTGACGGCGTGGAGCTGGCGGGCGCCCACGGGTATCTGCTCTCCCAGTTCCTCAGTCCCTACTACAACAACCGCACCGACGCCTACGGCGGTTCCACGGAAAACCGCTGCCGCATTTTCGCGGAGATTATCCGGGCCGTCAAGGACCTCTGCGGAAAGAACTTCCCTGTGGGTGTGCGCTGCGCCGGGGATGAGTGCACCCCCCAGACGGCGGGCACCTTCGGCCTGGAGGAGGGCGTCGCGGTCGCCCGGGAGCTGGAAAAGGCCGGGGCGGACTACCTCAGCGTCAGCAACGGGAACAACTTCAACGCCAACGCCAACTGTGAGCCGTACTCCTTTGCCCCGGGATGGAAAAAGCACATTTCCAAGGCCGTCCATGATGCGGTGTCCATCCCCGTCCTGGCTACCAACACCATCAAGAGCCCGGAGTACGCCGAGTCCCTGCTGGAAGAGGGCGTGTCCGACTTCGTGTGCCTGGGCCGGGCGCTGATCGCCGACCCGGAGTGGGTGAACAAGGCCCGGGCGGGGGACAGCTTGGACATCCGCAAGTGTATCGGCTGCATGTTCTGCCGGGAGCAGCTTTACGCGCAGCTGCCCGTCCAATGCGCCCTGAATCCCCGGGTCTGCCGGGAGTATCTCTATCCCCAAACGCCTCCCCGGGACGGGGAGGGCCGGAGCGCAGTGGTCCTGGGCGGCGGCCCCGCAGGTATGGAAGCCGCGGAAGTCCTGGCCCTCCGGGGCTTTGACGTGACCCTCTTCGAGAAGGAGGCCGCCCTGGGCGGCACCATGAACTTGGCGGACAAGAGCGCCTGTAAGGAGGGCATTACCGATGCCGTCCGGACCATGGAGGAGGAGCTCCGCCGCCTGGGAGTCCGGGTCGTTCTGGGCAAGGCCCCCTCGATGGAGGAGGTGCGGGCCCTGAACCCGGAGGGCGTGGTTCTGGCCTGTGGGGCGGAGCCCATCGTGCCTCCCGTGCTGGGCATCGAGCTTTCGAAGGTGGCGACCTTCGAGGAGATGCTGTCCGGAGCGAAGCCTGTCTCCGGCCGGGTGGCCGTCATCGGCGCGGGCATCACCGGGCTGGAATGCGCCGAGGTTCTGGGGAAGGCGGGCTGCGCCGTTGCGCTGGTGGACCGGCTGCGCCAGCCGGGAGGGGACATGTTCCCCATCATCCTGAAGGAGGTCCGGCGCATGGCGGAGGCCTATCATCCCGAGTGGTATCTGGGCCAGGCCCTCGCCGCCGTTACGGAGACAGGAGTGGTCCTGCGGGACGAGGACTCCGGCGAGGAGCGGGAGATTCCCGCGGACTATGTGACGCTGGCCCTGGATGTGCGGCCCAGGAGCGCCCTGGTCCGGGAATTCCAGGAGGCCTTTCCCCGGACCATCTGCGTGGGGAACGCCCACAAGGAGGGCCGTATTCCCCACGCGGTTCAGGAGGCCTATGGGAAGGCGCTGGCCTTCCTGAGCTGAGGAAACCCCTTGCCCTTCCGCCTGGCGGGAGGAATTTTGATAAGGAGGAACGCAATATGGAAAACCGGAAGCTGTGGAACGACTTGAAGGAATGGAAGTCCGCCAAGTACAAGTGGGTGGACCTGACCCATGAGCTGAGCCCGGAGACGCCCCATTGGTACGGCTTCAAGCCCCTGGAGAACACGCTGCTGTTCGACTACGCCGAGGGAACTCCCGAGGACATGATGGCCCCCATGCGCTGCTTCCAGATCAGCGTGGCCAGCCAGTACGGCACTCATGTGGATGTGCCCCGCCACTTCTGGGGCAGCGGCCGGGATATGAGCGCCATTTCCGTGGAAGAGCTGATGTACCCCCTGGTGGTCATCGACAAGTCCGCCGCCTGTGCCAAGAACCATGACTTCATGCTGACCGTGGAGGACCTGAAGGCCTGGGAGGCGGAGTACGGGCTTATTCCCGAGGGGGCCTTCGTCGCGTTCCGGTCCGACTGGTACAAGCGGGACAATCTGGACAACCCCGACGAGAACGGCGTGCCTCACTATCCCGGCTGGGACAAGGCCGCCATCCAGTGGCTGGTGGAGGAGCGGAAGATCGGCGCAATCGGCCATGAGCCCGCCGATACGGACCCCGGCTTTGTCACCACCAAGGAGGGGGCCTACCCCTATCCCGGCGAGCAGTACATCCTGGAAGTGGACCGTATCCAAATTGAGGTCATGCGGAACCTGGACCAGGTTCCTCCGGTGGGAAGCGTCATTGTCTGCGCTTTTCCCAAGCTGAAGGACGGCACGGGCTTCTCAGCCCGCTGCTTTGCCATCTGCCCCGTGGACTGACGGACCGGGAAGGCGTGAACCTGCTCCCCGAAATCTTGGAAGAGGCCGCTCAGGCGGCCTCTTCTCTCGACGGGGAGGTGACGACTACGTAAGCAAAGGAATCGGGCTGATGAACGAACGCATTTGCCGAGAGAAAACCAGGAAAAATTTCCAGGCCGTGCTGGACGTATCCATCCGGCTGTTCAACGAGAAGGGCTTCGACGAGACATCCATGTCGGATATCTGCCGGGAGTCGGGGCTGTCCAACGGCTCGGTCTACCACATGTTCACCGGGAAGAAGGACATCCTGAAGCACATCTACCAGCGGGACATCAACGTCTCCCTGGGCCTGACGGACGGGGCGGAAGAGAAGCTGGAGGACCCCGCCGCCGTGCTGCTGGACTTCATGCTGAGGACCATGGCCCAGTGGAAGAAGACCGGGCCCATGATGGTCGCCAACAAATCCCTCTGGTCCTCCTCCCGCACCACCATGGGATGCAGCCCCATCCAGCGGGAGGAGCTGACGCGGTACATTGCCATGGCGCAGGCGGCCGGGACCTTCAATCCCAAGGCCGACGTGGCGCGGGCCGTGGAGTTCCTCTTTACCCTTCAGAGGGGGATTTTGTACGGCTGGGCCATCCGGGACGATTTTGATTTCGACCTGCACAACGCCCTGTTCTGGCCCCCCGTTATTACCGCGCTGGTCAATGGGACGCTGAGCTTTTGAACGCGGAGGAGAAGCGGGCTTTCAGGGGCTTTTTCACTCCCGGGGAACAAAAACCCCGGGACGGGGGGAGAGCGTGCCGGGCTTTGGGGGAAAATAGGGGATGGATTGGAGGGTTTGGACAAAAGGACCGTCCAAACTTTTTTGCCGGAAATTGCAGGGCCCCTTCTGAGAAAAGTGTTGCCGGAGTATCGCTTTGGCAGTTTCTGCAAGCCGGGTTGATGCCATAATAGCTGTGTGCTATAATCAGCTCAGCAAGTCCTGATTTGTTGGGGACGCTATGCTTGGTAAGGGGTGACAATTTGCATCGAATATTTGGGCCTGGCTTTGTAAGAAGGGGATGAGATTATGAATTTTACTGTCCCCACAGGAATTGGAATTTTACTTGTTTTAACGATAATCGGATTACTTATTTTGTTAAGACGCAATTCCTTCAAATCTGAAAATAGTAAAAGAATATATATTGCGGCGGGGGCTCTGCAAGCGGTTCATGTAATATTGTATTTGACAGGATTATTGGAGAAAATCGCTCAAATCAATGTATATATTGCATTTGGAATTTGTGCTGTTGTTTCCGTCATATGTATTTTGATGTCCGGTTGGATGCTGCTGCCTTTTTCAAAGCTTAAGCATGGAATAAAGTATCTGTTTATGTTTATTGCTATACTTCAAGTGATTAGTACGATTATTATATTTTTGCTGCCCGAAGCAGGTATTCCGCCATTAATCCAATTTTCAGTAAATACATGAGATAGTATGATGATGGATAAAAAATGTATTTGACAAATTATTTTCTCAAATGGCGCTGTGCAGCACCAATTTGAAAAGGAACATTGCAGGTTGTGACTTGCCGGGAATTTTTGTATATTGTATAATTAAGCCTGTGCGGTTGGAGAGGGACGAGCGTTTCATTTTAACCGTACCGGATACAGGAAGGCACTGGAGGATTCGGAAGGAGGCGGGGCGTATTCTGAGAAGACGGGCAAGATCGGCCGGTGTCTATGGGACGGGCCTTTTGATCATGGCCCTCGGCATCGTGCTGATCAAAAAGGCGAACCTGGGAATGTCCCCCATCAGCTCCATTCCCTCCACTGCGGCGAACCTGACGCCGCTGACCCTGGGACAGGCTCAGACCCTGTTTCAGATGTTTTGCATCGGCCTTCAGGCGCTGATTCTGCACCGGGTGACGGCGGCCCTGGCGTTCCAGGTTCCGTTGTCCGTGGTATTCGGGTGGCTGATTGACGGGTATATGGCCCTCCTCCCGTTCTGGCCGGAGGGTCCGGTTCTCCGGGGAGCGGTATGCTTGCTGGGAATCGGATGCACGGCGCTGGGCATTGTGCTCATTGTGAGGGTGGACCTGGTCCTGCCTGCCCCGGATGCGCTCATCCGTCTGGTGAGCCGCCGCACCGGGCGGCCCCTGGGCCGGGTGAAGCTCTTTGGAGATTTGCTGTGGAGCGGGTGCGCGGCGGCGGTGGAGTGGTTCGCCCTGGGGACGGTTTTGTCCGTGGGATTGGGAACGGCGGCCTCCGCGCTGCTGACCGGGAATCTGGTGACGCTGCTGCGCCGGGCCTTCCCCCAGGAGGAGAAGCTTTCCGGCTGAGTGCGCCGGGAGGGCTTCGGGCCGCCGGGGCACATGGTTCATTTATTCTTTTGAATGCGGGGAGGGAACGCTTATGACCTTGAAACAATTGGAGTATTTTTTAGCCATCGCGGAGACGGGGAGCATCACCCAGGCCGCGGAAAGGCTCCACGTCTCCCAGCCGCCGCTAAGCCTTCAGCTCAAGGCGCTGGAGGACGAGCTGGGGGTTCCGCTGTTCGAGCGGACCAAGCGGGGACTTGTCATTACCCAGTCCGGACGGCTTTTGGTGCGGCGGACTCAGGAGATTCTGGAAATGCTGAACCAGACCGTCAACGAGGTGCGCAGCAAGACCACCTCGCCCAGGGTGGCTGTCCGGGTGGGGACGGTGAACTCCGTGTCCAGCCGCCTGTTTCCCGACTGGATTTACGCCTTCCAGTGCCAGTACCCCCATGTGGACATCCAGGTCTCCGAGGAGAGCACCACCGACATCCTGATTGCCCTGGACGACCACAAAATCGACATCGGCATCGTCCGGGAGCCCTTCAACAAGGACCGTTACAACTGCCGCCTGATTCAGGACGACGCCCTGGAGGGCCATGGGCAGGACAGCTTCGTCGCTCTGGCGGACCCGGCGTTTTACGCCGGACTGGACCAGAACGCTATCCCCCTGGTGGAGCTGCGGGACTTCCCCCTGCTGCTGCACCGGCGGTATATCTCCATGTTCACGGAGTACTGCAAGTCCTGCGGCTTCATTCCAAACATCATATGCAAGAACAACGACGCCCTGTCCCTCCTCAGCTGGGCCAAGGCGGGCATCGGTATCGCCGTGCTGCCCTTTTCCGCGTCTCTGCTGAGCGTGGACCAGAACCTGGTGCGCAAGGAGATCATCGATCCGTCTATCCCCTCCCGGGTGTTCGCGGCGTGGAACCGGGACGTGAAGCTGTCCGAGGAGGTCAGGCGTCTGCTGGACCTGATCACTGTGCCGGTGGAAACGGAGGGAACGAAATGAGCCAACAGACACAGGAGACCGGAAGGCCGGAGTGGTACGGGAAGGGGTATTCCTTTTTCAGCAACCGAGGGTGTGAATTCTTCCCCTGCCATGCTGTGCCGGAGGGGGAGGAGTTCAACTGCCTCTTCTGCTACTGCCCACTGTATATGCTGGGGACGGAGTGCGGCGGAAACTTTACGTACCTGGAAAGCGGCTTCAAGGATTGCAGCGCCTGCCTCCTGCCCCACCGGCGGGAGAGCTACGGCCATATTGTCCGGCAGTATCAGAAAATCGTAGACGCTATGCGGAAGGACCCGGAGTAGGGACAGGCCGGTGCGCCTGTCCGTTCTCCGAGTCCTGATTCCGAGGCTATTTCCCGAAGGATTGGTTCCACTGGCTCCGCATGTCCCGCAGGGCCCCGGCGTAGAGGGATGTGTCCGTGCCCACCTGGAAGAAACGCACGCCCATATCCGTCCAGGGGCGGCATGCGGCGGCGCTGCCGCAGCTCATGCCCACGGCTTTTCCGTGGGTCCGGGCGGCGGCGCAGATGCGGCGGACCGCGTCCAGGAAGTCCGGGTGGTCCGTCCGGCCGAAGATGCCGAGAGCCTGGGTCAGGTCGTTGGGGCCGATGAGGAGGCCGCCGATCCCCGGGACCGCCGCAATTTCTTCCACCTGGGAAAGGCCCTCCCGGGACTCGATTTGGCAGACCAGGAAAATCCGCCGGTTGGCCTCCTCCATGAAGTGCTTTTTCTCCTCCGCCGTCCCGGCCTGATAGCGGGTGTGGGGCCGGTCCAGGGCCACGCCCCGCTGCCCCTCCGGCGCGTATTTGGACAGGCGGACCAGCTCTCCGGCCTCCGCCGCCGAGCGGACGTCCGGGCAGATGAGCCCCGCCGCCCCTAAGTCCAGAGCGCGGCCGGCCTCGGTCTTGGAAAGCTCCGGGATGCGGACCACGGCGGGCAGTCCGGTGAGCTGCGCGTAGCCCAGCATGGCGGACAGACGGTCCGGCGAGGGGCAGACGGACTCCGTGTCGATAAAGATCCAGTCCATCCCCGCGTTGGCCGCCAGGCGCAGAAGCTCCGGGCTGTCAAAGGCAGTGACCATCGTGCCCAGCAGAGTCTCTCCCCGGCACAGGCGTTCGTTCATTGTGCACATGGCGCGTCTCCTCCTAAACGGGTGGTTTTGATGCCTTCATCATAGCCCGGAGCCGGAAAAAAGGCAAGCGTATTTGAAAAAGATATGGCGTGGCGGCGGGGTTAAAAATTTTTGTACTTGCGTTCCTCCGCCCGGTTTGATACACTAAACGCATATCCGGAACCCCGTTCCGGAGGAAAACTGCATACTGCGCAAGCAGACGGTTCCGGCCTCTCCGGAGAGCCGGTCAAAAGGGAAACAGGTGCAAGGCCTGTACGATCTCGTCACTGTATGCGGGGAGCGCTCCGCCAAAGAGCCACTGGCAAAAGCCGGGAAGGCGGCGGCGCGCAGCGATCCGCGAGTCAGGAGACCTGCCGCCTGCTGGTACGGGGGTGCTCGGAGCGCCCCGGATCACGAGGACTTGATCGTACCGTTTCCCGCCTGTCTTGGGGGGAGTCTGTTCGAGTGGTCATCTGTCCGGATGGCCGCTTTTTTTGCCTTGCGGGCCCCGGGACACCGGCGGATGCGCCGTATACCAGAGGGAAGGGACCCCGCCGGATACATAAGGAGGAACCCATCATGATGAGGAAGAACATGCCGCCCCTGCCGCTCTCCGGCGGCGCACCCGGCCGGGAGAGCAAACCGGAGGCCCCGGAAGTGGAGGAGGACTACACCACCGGGGACGCCTCCCTGGACGACGTCCGGAACCAGGACGGCATCGGGGAGGACGAACTGCTGGTGGTCAGCTTCGGCACCAGCTACAACGACAGCCGCCGCCTGACCATCGGGGCCATTGAGGCGGCCTTAGAGCGGGAGTTTCCGGACTGGTCCGTCCGCCGGGCGTTTACCTCCCGGACCATCATCGACCGGGTTTTGCGCAGGGACGGCCAGGCCATCGACAGCGTGGACCAGGCCCTGGACCGGGCTGCGGGGAACCGGGTGAAGCGGCTGGTGATTCAGCCCACCCATCTGATGGACGGGCTGGAATACCACGATGTGGCGAACGAGGCGGCCCGGTACGCCGGGGTTTTTGCGGCCTTGGCTGTGGGCGCACCCCTGCTGGCCTCGGAGGAGGACTTCCGGATTCTGGCCCGGACCATGGCGGAAATTACAGAAAAGTACGACGATGGGGAGACTGCCGTCTGCTTCATGGGCCACGGCACGGAGGCCGCCTCCAACGCGGTTTACTCGAAAATGCAGCAGGTGCTGGCCCGGGCCGGGCACGGAAGCCTGTTCGTGGGCACCGTGGAGGCCGCTCCCACCCTGGACGATGTGCTGGCCCTGGTGAAGGCGGGGAACTATAAGCGGGTGGTGGTGCAGCCTATGATGATCGTCGCCGGGGACCACGCCAACCATGACATGGCCGGAGATGGAGAGGACAGCTGGAAGACCGCCTTTGAACGGGAGGGCTATGAGGTGGTGTGCGTTCTGAAGGGGCTGGGCGAGTATGAAGCCGTCCGGCTGCTGCTGGCGGACCACGCCCGGGCGGCGATGGAGAGCCTGGGCTGAGGGCCCGGTTCAGGAAAGAAACCGCCTCCCTCGGGAGCGGACGGAACGGGAGGAGAAGATGGATGAGCGGGACCTTTGAGCACTATATCTGCGCTGGGGGGCGAAGGCTGCGCTGCGGCTATACCACCGGGACCTGCGCGGCCCTGGCGGCGGCGGGGGCCGTCCGGCTGCTGCTGACGGGGCGGGCTCCCGCCTCGGTCTCCCTGGAGACGCCGAAGGGTTTGACGGTGGAGGTCCCCCTGGAAGACTGCCGTCTGGAGGGGGGACAGGCCTTCTGCGCCGTCCGGAAGGACGGGGGCGACGACGCGGATGTGACAGACGGGATGCTGGTGTACGTCTGCGCGGAGCGGCGGGAGGAGCCCGGCGTCTCCGTGGAGGGGGGCGCGGGCGTGGGCCGGGTGACGAGGCCGGGCCTGGATCAGCCTGTGGGAGAAGCCGCCATCAACCGGGTTCCCCGGCGGATGATCCGGGAGGCGGTGCTGGCGGTCTGCGGCGAGCTGGGTTACGGCGGCGGCCTGGGGGTGACGGTCTTTGTCCCGGAGGGGGAGCGGCTGGCAAAGCGGACCTTCAACCCGGAGCTGGGGGTGCTGGGGGGCGTGTCCATCCTGGGAACCTCCGGCATCGTGGAGCCCATGAGCCTCCGGGCTCTGGCGGACACTGTGGCCCTGGAAATCCGGCAGGCGGCCGCCCAGGGCGGCCGTCATGTCATCCTGACCCCGGGGAATTACGGCCTGGCCTTCCTCCGGGAGCAGGGGCTGGACAGCCGGGGCGTTCCCGTGATAAAATGTTCCAACTTTATCGGGGAAGCCCTGGACGCCTGCGCCGTCAACGGGTTTGAAACCGTGCTGCTGGCGGGACACATCGGAAAGCTGGTCAAGCTGGCCGGGGGGATTATGAACACCCACAGCCGCTGGGCGGACTGCCGTGGGGAGCTCTTCTGCGCCCACGCGGCGGTGTGCGGGGCCTCCGGCCCGGTGTGCAGGGCGCTGATGGACGCCGCTTCCGCCGACGGCTGCATCGCCATATTGGATGAGGCGGGCCTCCGGGAGGCGGTGCTGGGGAGCATGCTCTCCGCCGCCGGAAAGCGTCTGGCCCGCCGGGCGGCGGGGGCGTACCGGGTGGGGGCCCTCTGGTTTTCCAACGAATACGGTCCGCTGGGGCGGACGGAAGGGACAGAGGAGGTCATAGAGGCATGGAAATGAAACGAGGCGTGTTTTACGGCGTGGGCGTGGGCCCCGGAGACCCGGAGCTGCTGACCTTAAAAGCGGTGCGGGTGCTGGACCGCTGCCCGGTGATCGCGGCCCCCAGGACGAAGAGCGGGGCCATGCTGGCCCTGGAGATAGTCCGGAAGGTCATGCCCCTGACGGGGCGGACGATTCTGCCCCTGGACTTCGCCATGTCCCGGGACCCGGAGGTGCTCCGGGCCTCCCGCCTGCGGGCGGCGGAGGCGGTGGAGACGCATCTGGAGGCGGGACGGAACGTGGCGATGCTGAACATTGGGGACGTGTCCGTTTACGCCACCTACAGCTATCTGATGGAACTCCTGGCCGCCCGGGGGCATGAGACGGCGATGATTCCCGGAGTGCCCAGCTTCTGCGCCGTGGCGGCCCGGCTGGGCATGAGCCTGACCACCGCCGGGGCCCCGCTGCATATCCTGCCCGGCGGCGGGCCCCTGGAAGAGCAGCTGGACCTGCCGGGGAGCAAGGTGCTGATGAAAACCGGGAAGCAGCTGCCCCAGGCGGCGGAGCTTCTGCGGCGGAAGGGGCTGCTGGACAAGGCGGCCCTGGTAAAGGACTGCGGCCTGCCCACGGAGCGGGTCTGCCGGGACCTGGAACAGCTGCCGGAGGACGCAGGATATTTTGTCACCGTCGTGGTCAAGGAGTGAGGAGGCGTAAGGGATGGTGCACTTTGTGGGAGCGGGGCCCGGGGCCCCGGATCTGATTACGCTCCGGGGGGCGGAGCTTTTGAAGGCGGCGGACGTGGTGGTCTACGCCGGGAGTCTGGTGAATCCGGCGCTGCTGGAATTGTGCCGGGCGGACTGCGCGGTGCACGACAGCGCGGAGATGACCCTGGAGCAGGTGCTGTCCGTCCTGCGGGCGGCGGAGGCAGAGGGGAAGGACTCCGTCCGCCTCCACACCGGGGATCCCAGCCTCTACGGGGCCGTCCGGGAGCAGATGGACGCGCTGGACGCCCTGGGCGTGCCCTATGACCTGACGCCGGGGGTGTCCAGCTTCTGCGCCGCCGCCGCTGCCGCCCGGGCGGAGTACACCCTGCCGGGGGTGAGCCAGTCGGTGGTGATTACCCGCATGGCGGGCCGCACGCCGGTGCCGGAGCGGGAGAGCATCGCCGCCTGGGCGGCCCATGGGGCGGGCATGGCGGTGTTCCTCTCGGCGGGATTGCTGGACGGGCTTCAGGAGGAGCTCCTGAAGGGGGCCTACACCCCCGATACCCCGGCGGCGCTGGTGTACAAGGCCTCCTGGCCGGAAGAGAAGGTGGTCCGCTGCACCGTGGGGACCCTGGCGGAGGCTGGCCGGGCCCATGGCGTGCACAAAACGGCGCTGGTGCTGGCGGGAGACTTTCTGGGGGCGGACTATGAGCGCAGCCGGCTGTACGACCCCACGTTCTCCACCGGCTTCCGGGAGGCGGAGTGATGACGGTCCGGCTGCTGGCCTTTACGGAAAGGGGACTGGTGCTGGCCCGGAAATTGGCGGAGCTCCTGGGGGGCGAGGCGGCGCGGTGCGGCGCGCCTCTGGGTTTGACGGAGTGGACGGCGATGGCCTGGGCGGAGGCGGAGGCTCTGGTCTTCGTGGGAGCGGCGGGTATCGCTGTCCGGGCCGCAGCGCCTCACGTGCGCCATAAGGCGCAGGACCCGGCGGTGGTGGTGGTGGACGAGGGGGGGCGCTATGCGGTGCCCCTCCTCAGCGGCCACCTGGGCGGGGCCAACGACCTGGCTCGGAGAATCGCCGCCCTCTGCGGGGCGGAGGCGGTGATTACCACCGCCACGGACGTCCGGGGACTCTTCGCCGCAGACGCCTGGGCCCGGTGTCAGAATTGCCGGGTGGAAAACCCGGAGGCTGTGAAGCGGGTGTCCGCCAAGGTGCTGGCCGGAGGCGCGGCGGGGATTTGCAGCCCCTGGCCCATCACGGGCACGCCGCCCCCGGGAGCGGTCCCGGCGGCGGAGGAAGACTGCGACGTGCTGGTGACGCTTTTCCGGACGGAGAGGGACTGCCTCCGGCTGGTTCCCGCCGCCGCCGTGCTGGGGGTGGGCTGCCGGAGGGGCGCGCCCCGGGAGGCCCTGGAGGCGGCCTTTGAGAAGCTGCTGGCAGACAGCGGGCTGTCCCCCCTGGCCTTTTGGAAGGCGTGCAGCATCGACCTGAAGCGGAAAGAGCCGGGACTGCTGGCCTTCTGCGGGGCCCATGGGCTGGAGCTGGAGACCTTCTCCGCCGGGGCGCTCCGGGCGGTGGAGGGGGAGTTCTCCGCCTCGGCCTTCGTGGAGCGGGCCGCAGGGGTGGATAACGTGTGCGAGCGCAGCGCGGTGCTGGGAAGCGGCGGGGCGCTGCTGTGGAAGAAACAGGCGGGAGGCGGCGTGACCATGGCGGCGGCCCTGGCGCCGGTTCTGCTGGATTGGAGATGGACGGATGGGTAAGGTATATGTAGTGGGCATCGGCCCCGGCGGCGAGGAGCAGATTACGCCCCAGGCCCGGCGGGCTATGGAGCGGGCGGACGTGCTGTGCGGCTATACGGTGTATATCGATCTGGTGCGGCCCCTGTTTCCGGACAAGGAGACCTTCACCACCCCCATGACCCGGGAGCGGGAGCGCTGCCGCCGGACCATGGAGATGGCCCGGGATGGGCGGACCGCCGCCCTGCTGTGCAGCGGGGACGCGGGGGTCTACGGCATGGCGGGGCCGCTTCTTCAGTTGTGCCGGGAGTTTCCGGAGGTGGAAGTGGAGGTGGTTCCCGGGGTCACGGCGGCCCTCTCCGGCGGGGCGGTGCTGGGCGCGCCGCTGATGCATGATTTCTGCGTCATCTCCCTGTCGGATCTGCTGACCCCCTGGGAGACCATTGAAAACCGCCTGGTCTGCGCCGCCCGGGGGGATTTTTCCATCTGCCTCTACAACCCCTCGTCCAGGAAGCGGGCGGACTACCTCCGCCGGGCCTGTGACATCCTTCTGCGGGAGAAGGGGGCGGAGACGGTCTGCGGCTGGGTGCGGAACATTGGCCGGGAGGGGCAGGAGCACCGGGTCCTGACCCTGGGGCAGCTGCGGGAAGAGGCGGTGGATATGTTCACCACCGTGTTCGTCGGCAGCAGCGCCACACAGAATGCGGCGGGCCGGATGGTCACGCCCCGGGGCTATGAGGCGAAGTCATGCGGCTGCTGATTTTCGGGGGAACCACCGAGGGCCGCTTGCTGGCGGAGCGGGCCTCCGCGCTGGGAGCGGCGGTGACGGTCAGCGTGGCCACCCCCCTGGGAGCGGAGGAGCTGGCGGGCCTTTCCGGGGTGGAGGTGCTGGCGGGACGGCTGGCCCCGGAGGCGGTCGAGGCCCTGCTGCCGGGCTTTGACCGCTGCGTGGATGCCACCCACCCCTACGCGGAGCATATCACCGCCACGGTGGAGGCCGCCTGCGGCCGCACGGGCACGCCGCTGCGCCGTCTGCTGCGGCCCGCCTCCGCCGCTGCGGAGGAAGTGGCTTTCCGGGTGGGCAGCTGCGCGGAGGCCGCGGCGTTTCTGGCCGGGAAGGAGGGAAACATTCTCCTGGCTACGGGGTCCAAGGAGCTTCCGGCTTTCCGGGAGCTGGACCCGGCCCGGCTGATCGTCCGGGTATTGCCGGCCCACGAGGGGCTGGAGGCCTGTGAGGCTCTGGGCATTCCACACCGGAATATCCTGGCCCTTCAGGGGCCCTTTACCCGGAAGATGAACGAGGCCATGCTGGAGCAGTACCACATCAGCTGGCTGGTGACTAAGGATGGGGGAGACCCCGGCGGCTTCCGGGAGAAGATGGAAGCCGCGAGAAACACAGGGGCCCAGCTGGTGCTGGTGGAGCGGCCCGCAGGCGGCGGCGGGAGCTGGGAGGAAATTCTGCGCTGGATTGAGGAGGCGTTGTGATGCGGGTGACGCTGGCGGGCCTGGGCTGCGGAGGCCCGGGGACGATGACGGAGGAGGTTCGGGAGGCCCTGGCCCGGGCGGACTATCTGGTGGGGGCGAAGCGGCTGCTGGAGGACCTTCCGGAGGGCCTGACGGCCCGGCGGGACGCGGCGGTCCGCCCCGAGGAGATCACGGCGTTGTTGGCGGCGGCGGAGGCTCGGGAGGCCTGTGTGCTGCTCAGCGGGGACACGGGGTTCCACTCCGGGGCCCGGAGGCTGCTGCCCCTTTTGGAGGCGCGGGGCATGGAGGTCCGGGTGCTCCCCGGAGTGTCCAGCGTGCAGTGTCTGGCCGCCCGGCTGGGCCGCCCCTGGCAGGACTGGGTCCTTCGCTCCGCTCACGGGACGGACTGCGACGCGGCGGAGGCGGTCTGCGGGGGGAGGCCGGTGTGCTTCCTCACCGGGGGAACCCTGGGGCCCGGGGCCCTGTGCCGCCGCCTGACGGAGGCGGGGCTGGGGAACCTGGCCGTCACGGTGGGGGAAAACCTCTCCTACCCGGAGGAGCGCTTGGAAACCGGGACAGCGGCGTCCCTGGCGGGGCGGGACTTCGCGCCGCTGAGCGTCCTGCTGGCGGAGGCCGCGCCCCGGCTGCCCCGCCGGACTCCGGGCATTCCGGACGGGGAATTTCTCCGGGGCGGGGTGCCCATGACAAAGCAGGAGGTCCGCGCCGTCCTCCTGGGGAAGCTGGCCGTGGGGCCGGAGGACGTCTGCTGGGACGTGGGAGCGGGGACGGGCAGCGTCAGCGTGGAGCTGGCGATGCAGGCCCGGGCCGTCTGGGCCGTGGAGCGGGAGCCGGAGGCCCTGGACCTGATCCGGGCCAACCGGGAGCGTTTTTGCGCCTGGAATCTGCGGATAGCGGAGGGGCGGGCCCCGGAGGCCCTGGCGGGTCTGCCCCGGCCGGACAAGGTGTTCGTAGGGGGCAGCGGCAGGGCGCTGGCGGAGATTCTGGCGGCGGTCCGGGAGGCCGGTCCCGCCGCCCGGGTCTGTGTGTCCGCCGTCGCGTTGGAGACGGTCCACGCCGCCATGGAGGCCCTGACGGCCCTGGGCTATGAGACGGAGATCGCCCAGATTTCCGTCAGCCGGGCCCGCCCGGCGGGGAAGCTGCACCTGCTGGCCGCCCAGAATCCGGTGTTCCTCATCACAGGGGTCCGGCCATGAGGCGGCTGATGCTGGCCGCTCCAAACAGCGGCAGCGGCAAGACGGTGCTGACCTGCGGGCTGCTGGCGGCGCTGAAGCGGCGGGGACTGTCCGTGGAGTGCTTCAAGTGTGGCCCGGACTACATTGACCCCATGTTCCACGCGGCGGCGCTGGGGACCACGGGGCGGAACCTGGACTTCTTTCTCCAGGGGGAGGCGGGCCTCCGGCGGACCCTGGCCCGGCAGAGGGCGGACCTGGCCCTGGTGGAGGGGGCCATGGGGTTTTACGACGGCGCGGGAGGCACGGCGGAGGCCAGCGCCTGGCACACGGCGGACCTGGCGGACATTCCGGCAGTGCTGGTCCTGCGCCCGGAGGGGACCGGCCTGACGCTGGCGGCCCAGGTGCGGGGACTACAGTCCTTCCGGAGCCCCAGCCATCTGGCGGGGCTGGTGCTGAACCGCTGCCGCCCTTCCCTCCACGCCTTCCTGGCCCCGATTTTGGAGGGGGAGACGGGCTTGCCGGTCCTGGGCTTCCTGCCCCCTATGGAGGAGGCGGTTTTCGAGAGCCGCCACCTGGGACTGCTGACCGCCGGGGAGATTCAGGACCTCCCCGCCCGGATAGAGGCCCTGGCGGCCCAGGCGGAGCGGACGGTGGATCTGACGGCCCTGCTGGCCCTGGCGGGTCCGGCGGGGGAGGGGGGAGGAGGCACCGGTCCTGCGTTCCCGGCCCGATGCCGCGTCGCCGTGGCCCGGGACGAGGCCTTCTGTTTCCTCTACCAGGACAATCTGGACGCCCTGCGGGAGGCGGGGGCTGAGCTGGTTTTCTTCAGCCCCCTGGGGGACCCGGCCCTACCGGAGGGGGCGGACGGCCTGTACCTCCCCGGGGGCTATCCGGAGCTTCATGCCCAGGCCCTGAGCGAGAACGCCTCCATGCGGGAGAGCGTCCGGCAGGCCGTGGCGGCGGGACTGCCCACGGTGGCGGAGTGCGGGGGTTTTTTGTATTTGCAGCAGCGCCTGGAAGGGGCGGACGGGACAGTCTGGCCCATGGCGGGGACCCTGCCGGGGCAGGGGTTCCGGACGGAGGGACTGAGGCGCTTCGGCTATCTGACGCTGACGGCGGAGGAGGACAGTCTGCTGCTGCGCCGGGGGGAGACGGTCCCGGCCCACGAGTTTCACTACTGGGACAGCACGGAAAACGGAACGTCCCTGACGGCCCGGAAGGCGGGGCGGGAGACGGCCTGGCGCTGCGGCGCGGCCTCGCCGTCGCTGTATGCGGCCTTTCCCCATCTGCACTTCGGGGGCGGACTGCCGCTGGCGCGGCGTTTCGTGGAGGGCGGAGTTCGCTGGAGGAGGAAACGGTTATGAAGACGCTGACGGAAATTTTGAAGGAAATCACGGGCCCGGACGAAGAGGCCCGCCGGGCCTGCCTGGCCCGGTGGGACAGCCTGGCCAAGCCCCTGGGGAGCCTTGGGCGGCTGGAATCGTCCCTGGCCCGGATTGCTGCGGCAGCGGGATCGGCGGAGATTTCTCTGGACCGGCGGACGCTGCTGGTGCTGTGCGCGGACAACGGCGTGGTGGTCCAGGGAGTGACCCAGTGCGGCAGCGAAGTCACCGCCGCTGTGGCCCGGTCCCTGGCGGAGGGGAGCAGCACCGTCTGCCACATGGCCCGGACGGCCCGGTGCGAGGTGGTCCCCGTGGATATGGGCGTGCTGGACCTCGGCCCGGTTCCCGGCGTGTGGGACCGGCGCGTGCGGAACGGAACGGCGGACATCACACAAGGCCCTGCCATGACCCGGGAGGAGTGCGTCCGGGCCATCGAGCTGGGAGCGGACTTGGTCCGCACCTGCCGGGAGAGGGGAGCCCGGATCCTGGCCGCCGGGGAAATGGGCATCGGCAACACCACCACGTCCAGCGCCCTGGCGGCGGTGCTGCTGGGCCGGGAGCCAGAGGAGGTCACGGGCCGGGGAGCGGGTCTGTCGGACGAGGGGCTGGGGCGGAAGACGGCGGCCATCCGGCGGGCGCTGGAGGTAAACCGCCCGGACCCCCGGGACTTGGTGGACGCGCTGAGCAAGGTGGGGGGCCTGGATATCGCGGGCTTGTGCGGCGTGATGCTGGGCGGGGCGCTGTACCGTGTCCCCGTGGTGCTGGACGGGTTCATCTGCGGCGCGGCGGCCCTGTGTGCCCTGCGTCTTTGCCCCAGGGCGGGGTATGCCATGCTGGCCAGCCATGTTTCCGCCGAACCGGCGGGGGCCTTGATGCTGGAAGCCCTGGGCCTGGAACCCCTGATTTCCGCCGGGATGCGCCTGGGCGAGGGAGGCGGAGCCGTGGCGGCGCTGCCCCTGCTGGACATGGCCCTGGCGGTCTACACCGGCGGGCAGACCTTCGGCCGCTTGGGAATCGAGGCCTACACCCCGCAGTCCTGACTGGAAAGGAGTTCCTATGTTCACACTTGTCACCGGCGGCGCGGCCAGCGGAAAGAGCGAATACGCCGAATCCCTGGTCCTGAACCTGCCGGGGCGGCGAATCTATCTGGCCGCCCTGTGGCCCATGGACGGGGAGTGCCGGGCCCGCATCGAAAAGCACCGCCGGGCCCGGCGTCACAAGGGCTTTGCGACGGTGGAGCGGTATACGGACCTGGCGGGGCTGACGGGCCTGGAGGGCGGAAACGTGCTGCTGGAATGCCTGGGCACGCTGACCGCCAACGAGCTCTACGACCCGGCGGGCGGCGGCGGCCCGGCGGTGCTCCGGGGAGTGGAGACGCTGCTGGGCCAGTGCCGGAACCTGACTGCGGTGACCAACGAGGTTTTTTCCGGCGGCGCGGACTATGAGGCGGGGACCCTGGCCTATCTGCGGACCCTGGCGGAGGTGAACCGCATCCTGGCGGCCCGGGCGGACCGTGTGGTGGAGGTAGTCTGCGGCCTGCCCGTCTTTTTGAAAGGGGGGCCGGAGCGGTGAGAATTCTCTTGGAAACCGTGGCGGCGGCTTTTTCCATGTTTTCGGCCCTGCCGGTTCCCCATATCCCCTGGACCGCGCGGAACATGCGCTGGATGCTGGCGGCCTTTCCCCTGGTGGGGCTGGCGGCAGGGGGGCTTTGCTGGGCCTGGGCGGCGGCGTGCGAGGCGCTGGCCCTTCCGGAGGTGCTCCGGGGAGCGGGGCTGTGTCTGCTGCCGGTGTGGGTCACCGGGGGCGTGCACCTGGACGGCTATGCCGACGTGTGGGATGCCTTGGCCAGCCACGCCCCGCCGGAGCGGCGGCAGGAGATTTTGAAAGACCCGCATATGGGAGCCTTCGCGGCTATCCGGCTGGGCTGCTGGCTGCTGGCGGACTTCGCCCTCTGGACGGCTTTGCCCCGGTACGACGGGCCCGCGTTCCTGATGGGCTTCTGCCTGTCCCGGGCGCTGTCCGGGCTGTCCGTGGCCGTCTTTCCCCTGGCGCCCCGGTCCGGGCTGGCACGCAGCTTTGCCGAGGCGGCGGACCAGCAGCTGGCATGCGTGCTGGGCGTGCTGGCGGCTCTGCTGGCTATGGGGCTGTGCCTCCGGGGGACCGGAGGGGCGGCGATGGTTTTGGCGGCGGTGTGGGTGTTTCTGCGCTGCCGCCGGTTGGCCCGGCGGGAGTTCGGCGGGTTCTCCGGGGATTTGGCGGGCTGGTTTTTGCAGACTGCCGAGCTATGGATGCTGGGAGCGGCCTGTGCCGCGCAGTACCTGGAACCGGCGGTGAGAATTTGGCTGGGCGGCCGCTGAGGGCGGCCCTGGAAAACGGTTTGGAGGAGACGGCCATGATGTTTGTCACGGGCCCGCTGTTCGCGGGCAAGCGGGAATATGCCGCCAGGGCCCTGGGCCTGACGGAGGAGGAGCTGGCCCGCCGGGCCGTGTGGGACGTGCAGGACCTGGCGGCGGAAGCGGAGGACCTGTACGCCCTGGCGGCTGAGCTGGCAGAGCGGGAGATCGTCATCGCCACGGAGGTGGGCGGCGGCGTGGTGCCTGCGGACCCGGCGGAGCGGGCGGAACGGGAGGCCGCAGGACGGCTGGCCTGCCTCCTGGCGGAGCGGGCGGACACGGTGATCCGGGTGGTCTGCGGCCTGCCCCAGGCATTGAAGGGGGAACTGCCATGCTGATCTACCTGCTACGCCACGGGCGCACGGCCTATAACGAGGAGCACCGCTACCAGGGCCGCCGGGATGTGCCCCTCTCTCCGGCGGGCAAGGCGGCCCTCCGCCCGGCGGACTTCGCTCCGGAAACGGTATGCGTCTCTCCCATGACCCGGGCCAGGGAGACCGCCGCCGTTCTCTTCCCTGCCGCCCGGCAGATCCCGGTAGAGGACCTGCGGGAGGTGAGCTTCGGCGTCTTTGAGGGGCGGACCTATGAGGAGATGGCCCAGGACCCGGACTTCCGGGCCTGGGTGGACAGCGGCGGTGTGGAGCGGTGCCCCGGCGGGGAGAGCCGCGCGGATTTCTCCGGCCGGGTGTGCCGGACTTTTGCCGGGCTGGTGGACAGGGCGCTGGAGCGGGGAGAGGAGCGCCTGGCGATTGTGGCCCACGGGGGCACGCAGATGGCGGCCATGGAGCGCTTCGCCCTGCCCCGGCGGGGCTATTTCGAGTGGAACGCGCCCTGCGGCGGGGGCTTCGTGCTGGACGCGGGGCTCTGGCGGGCGCAGCGGCTGCTGGAGGTGCGGGAAGAAGTGCGGTATTCGGGGGAGTGACGGTATGCGGATTGTTCTGGCCGCCCTGGGCGGCTTCGCGCTGGACCGGATGCTGGGGGACCCGGCCTGGATGCCGCACCCGGTGGTGGGGATGGGGCGGTGCATCGCCTTTTTGGAGCCCCGGCTCCGCAGGGCCTTCCCCCGGACTCCCGCCGGGGAGCGGGCGGCGGGGACCGTCCTGGCGGCGGTGCTTCCGGCGGGGACTTTGGCGCTGAGCTGGGGCATCCTTCGCCTGTGCCGGGGGGTGCACCCCCTGCTGGGACTGGCCCTGGAGACGGTGTGGTGCTGGCAGGCCCTGGCCTTTCGCGGGCTTGCCAGGGAGAGCGGGAATGTCTATCAGGCCCTCGTCTCCGGTACGCTGGAGGAGGCCCGCCGGGCCGTGGGCCGCGTTGTGGGCCGGGACACCGGAGCCCTGGACGCCCCGGGCGTGGTCCGTGCGGCGGTGGAGACGGTGGCGGAGAACTTCGCCGACGGCGGGACGGCCCCTCTAATCTATATGGTTCTGGGGGGCGCGCCGCTGGCACTGTGCTATAAGGCGGTGAACACCATGGACAGCATGGTGGGCTACCGGAACCAAACCTACCTGCACTTCGGACGGCGGGCGGCCCGGCTGGATGACGGAGCGAATTTCCTTCCCGCCCGCCTCTCGGCGCTGCTGCTGATTCTGGCGGCGGGACTCACGGGGGAGAACGCCGGGGGAGCGTGGCGCATCTGGCGGCGGGACCGCCTCTGCCACGCCAGCCCCAACTCCGGGCAGCCGGAGGCCGCCATGGCCGGGGCTCTGGGCCTCCGGCTGGGGGGACCCGCCTCCTATTTCGGGGAGGTGCACGACAAGCCCTTTATCGGCGCCCCCTTGCGGGAGGCGGAGCCCGGGGACATTCTCCGGGCAAACCGGATGCTGTACGCGGGAAGCATTCTGGCCCTGGGCCTGCTGTGCGGGCTGCGGCTGGGGATTTTATGGATGGGAGGGCGGCTATGACGGAGCATGGCGGCGACTGGGCGGGCTACCAGGCGGCATATGGCGCGCCGCCCCTGGACGTTTCCGCAAGCGTGAGCCCCCTGGGGACTCCGGAGAGCGTCCGGCGGGCTGCCGCCGCGGCCATGGAAACAGCGGAGCGGTATCCGGACCCGGAGTGCCGGGCTCTGCGGGGGAAGCTGGCGGCGTATCACGGCGTCCCGGCGGAGTGGATTCTCTGCGGCGGCGGGGCGGCGGACCTCATCTACCGGCTGGCGGCGGCGAAGCGGCCCCGGTCGGCCCTGGTCACGGCCCCGGCCTTTTCCGAGTACGAGCGGGCCATGGAGCTGTGGGGATGCCGGGTGTCCCGGTTTTCCCTGTTCCCGGAGGAGGACTTCGCGGTGACGGAGGAACTGCTCTCCGCCATCGTGCCGGGGCTGGACCTGCTCTTCCTCTGCGAGCCCAACAACCCCACGGGCCGCACTACGGAGCGCCGCGTGCTGGGCCGGATTCTGGAGCGCTGCGCCGCCTGTGGGACGCTGCTGGCGGTGGACGAGTGCTTCAACGAGCTGCTGGACGACCCGGAGGCCCACACGCTGCTGAGGGAGCTGGGCCGCTTTGAGAACCTGCTAATTCTCCGAGCCTTCACCAAGAGCCGGGGGATGGCGGGTCTGCGGCTGGGGTACGCCCTCAGCCAAAACGCTCCCCTCCTGGCGGCCATGGCCCGCAGCGGCCCGCCCTGGGCTGTGTCCGCCCCGGCTCAGGCGGCGGGAGAGGCGGCCCTGGCGGACGGGGAGAGCCTGGAGGCCCTCCGGCGGCTGATCCGTCGGGAGCGGCCCCGGCTGGCGGCGGGTCTGGCGGCCCTGGGCTGCCGGGTGTGCCCGGGGGAGGCCAACTATCTCCTGTTCCATCACAGCGCCCCCGGCCTGACCGGGGGACTGGCAGAACGGGGGGTGCTGATCCGGGACTGCTCCAACTACCACGGGCTGGGGCCCGGCTGGTACCGGGCGGCGGTACGGACGGAGGCGGAGAACGCCCAATTTCTCAAGGCGCTGAGGGAGGTGCTGTAAATGGCGCGGTGCATTATGGTGCAGGGCACCATGTCCGGGGTGGGGAAGAGTCTGCTGGCGGCGGGTCTGTGCCGGATTTTCCGGCAGGACGGCTGGCGGGTTGCTCCCTTCAAGGGACAGAATATGGCCCTGAACAGCTTTGTCACCCGGGACGGCCTGGAAATGGGCCGGGCCCAGGCGGTTCAGGCCCAGGCGGCGGGAATCGAGCCGGACGTTCGGATGAACCCCGTGCTCCTCAAGCCGTCCAGCGACACAGGGAGCCAGCTCATTGTTCTGGGGGAGGTCCAGGGGCACTATCAGGCGGCGGAATACTTCCGGATGCGGCGGAGCCTGCTGCCGGAGGTACTGGGCGCGTATGAGAGCTTGGCCGCTCAGTACGATATCATCGTCATTGAGGGGGCGGGCAGCCCGGCGGAGATCAACCTGCGGGACGGGGACGGCTTTGTGAACATGGGCCTGGCGGAGCGGGTGGATGCGCCGGTGCTGCTGGTAGGGGACATCGACCGGGGCGGCGTATTCGCCCAGCTGTACGGCACCGCCGCCCTCCTGGAGCCCCAGGAGCAAGCGCGGATTGCGGGACTGGTCATCAACAAGTTCCGGGGGGACCCGGCCCTGCTGGAGCCGGGGCTTGCCATGCTGGAAGAGAAAACGGGCATCCCGGTGCTGGGCGTGGTCCCCTATACCCGGGCCGACGTGGACGATGAAGACAGCCTGGCCCCCCGCCTGGAGCCGGACCGGCCCCGCCGCCCGGTAGACGTGGCGGTAATCCGCCTGCCTCGGATTTCCAATTTCACCGACTTCTCTCCCATGGAAGACCATGGGGCCCTGGGCGTGCGGTACGTGGACCGGGCCGCCGGGCTGGGGGAGCCGGACTTGATCGTCCTGCCGGGGACCAAGAGCACGATGGCCGATCTCCGCTGGATGCGCCAAAACGGCCTGGAAGCCTCCGTCTTGAAGCGGGCGGCGGCGGGGACTCCGGTGCTGGGGGTTTGCGGCGGGTACCAGATGCTGGGGGAGACCCTCGCGGACCCGGAGGGGACGGAAGGCGGCGGTGAGCTGAGGGGTATGGGCCTGCTGCCCTGTGCCACGGTGTTCGCCCCCCAAAAGACCCGGCGGCAGGTCCGGGCCCGGGCTCTGGCGGAGCCCTTCGCCGGGGCGGAGATGGACGGCTATGAGATTCACATGGGCCGGACCCGGCGCTCCGGCGGCGGACCCTTCTGCCGCCTGGAGAGCGGGGAGGAGGAGGGAACGGCGGCGGGCCTGGTCTTCGGGACCTATCTCCACGGTCTGTTTGACAGCGGGCGTTTGACGGAACAGTTGGCCCGGTGGCTGCTGGAACGGAAGGGCCTCCCGGCGGAGCAGGCCGGGGTGGAGGACCGCCGGGCCTACCGGGAGCGGCAGTACGATCTCCTGGCGGAGGCGGTGCGGTCCGGGCTGGACATGGCCGCCGTGTACGCCGCCATGGAGCGCCATGCCGGAAGATAAAGGGAGGAATCGGTGATGATGAACAAGCGGCATACCAGGCCCGGAGAGATCGAGCGGGCCAGCATGGCCATTATCGAGGCGGAGCTGGCGGAGCAGGGCGTGGCCCTTCCGCCGGACCGGGCAGCGGTGGTGAAGCGGGTGATCCACGCCACGGCGGACTTCGACTACGTCCGCGCCCTGCGCTTCACGCCCGGAGCGGCGGAGCGGGGAATAGAGGCGCTGCGGCGCGGAATCCCCATCGTCACGGACACCAACATGGCAAAGGCGGGAATCAGCCGTCCCAGCCTTGAAAAGCTGGGGGGTACGGTCCGGTGCTTTATGGCGGAGCCGGAGGCTGCCCGGCTGGCGGCGGAGCGGGGCGTCACCCGGGCGGCGGCCTCCATGGACCTGGCGGCCCGGGAGTATCCCGGCGCGGTGCTGGCGGTGGGCAACGCGCCCACGGCGCTGCTGCGCATCGCGGAGCTGATGGAGGAGGGGCTGCGCCCCGCCCTGGTGATCGGCGTGCCGGTGGGCTTTGTCAATGTGGTGGAGAGCAAGGAGATTCTCTTCGCGGCCTGTGAGTCCCGGGGCGTCCCGGCCATCGCGGCCATGGGGCGCAAGGGAGGCAGCAGCGTGGCCGCCGCCGTGTGCAACGCCCTTTTGTACCAGGCGGCGGACACCCTGGACCCCGCCGCCCGGGGCTGGCAGTGACGCCCCGGTAGGGGATTTTTAACAACGCTGCAAAGGCGCGGCGGCCGCTGAAGCCCGGGAGGGCCGGCGGCCGCCGCGCTTCCCGTCTGGGCGGCAATTTGAAAAATATATGGCGGGGCAAATACGTATAGATTTTATGTATTTGCTATTTCAATGGCCTTCCTCCAAAATTAAGAGTGACAGCCTAACGCGGAAAGCCCCCCCGGCGCCGCGTCGGAGAATGATTTGAAATGGAGTGAAAGCCGTGAATCTTGTAGAGCAATACCTGGCGAAAGCCGCCGGCAGGGAGACGGTGTCTCCGGGCATGGATCTGAGCTGCAAGGTCAGTTACGTGGCGGCCCACGACGTAACGGCGCCCATCGCCATCAAGATGTTCCGTCAGATCGGCGTAAAGAAGGTGTTTGACCCGGACCGGGTGGCGCTGATCGTGGACCACATCTATCCCGCCTCTTCGGAAAAGGCCCGGGACAATGTCTGGGCCATGGACGACTTTGCCAAGGAGTTCGGCGTTCACCTCTATCAGCGGGGCGAGGGCGTCATTCACCAGCTGATGTATGAGAAGCACCGGGCCCAGCCCGGGGAGCTGGTGGTCATCGCAGACTCCCACACCGGAACCTGCGGCGGATACGGCGCTGTGGGCGTGGGCGTGGGGTCCACGGAGCTGGCGGCGGCCATGGCCACCGGGAAGCTGGACCTGGAGGTCCCGGAGGTGGTGCAGGTTTATCTCACCGGCAAGCGCCCGGGCAACGTCTTCGGCAAGGACGTGATTCTGTACTTAGGCAGCAAGTTCGGCACGGATCACCTGGTGGACCGGGCCCTTCTGTTCACCGGCCCCGGCATCAAGGAGCTGAGCGTAGCGGAGCGGATGACCATCTGCAACATGGGCATCGAGCTGGGCAGCATGATCACCCTCTTCGGCACCGCCGCCCGGGAGCCGGACACGGCAGAGGACCTGGAGCTGGACCTGGGGACCCTGGAGCCCCAGATTGCCAAGCCCTTCTCCCCGGCCAACGTGGTCCCGGTGCGGGAGGTGGCGGGCACGCCGGTCACTCAGGTAGTGGTGGGCAGCTGCACCAACGGCCGCCTCTCGGACATGGAGCAGGTGGTCAACGCCTTCCGGGGAAAGAAGGTCAGCCCGGAGGTCAATACGCTGATTGTCCCCGCCTCCAGGGAAATCCTAGATCAGATGGAAGAGCGGGGCTGGTGCAAGATTATCCGGGACGCGGGGGCCACGGTGCTCAATCCTGGGTGCGGGTCCTGCTTCGGCGCCCACGAGGGCCTGGCCAGCGCCCGGGACGTGGTGGTCTCCACCACCAACCGGAACTTCCCCGGGCGGATGGGCAGCATGAAGGCCAATATCTATCTGGCGTCCCCGGCCACGGCGGCGGCCGCAGCCCTGGCGGGAAAAATCGTCGTCCCGGAAGTGTGAAAGGAGGCAGACGGTAATGGATGTGATAAAAGGGAAGGTCATCGTCCTGGGGGACGATGTGGATACCGATCAGATTCTCCCCGGCTACGCCATGGCGGAGCCCTATGACCAACTGGGCAAGTTCGCCATGGCAGGCCTGGCCGGTCTGGATTTCAAAACGGTCTATGAGCCCGGCTGCATTCTGGTGGCGGGACGGAACTTTGGGTGCGGCTCCTCCCGGGAGCAGGCCCCCATTGCCCTGAAGCAGGCGCAGGTGGCCCTGGTGATCGCCAAGGGCTTCGCCCGCATTTTCCGGCGCAATTCCATCAACATCGGCCTGCCCGTCTGGGTCGCGGACGCGGCGGAGGGCCTGAAGACCGGGGATCAGATTGAAGTGGACCTGGAAAAGGGGACCGTGACCTGCGGCGGCGAAACGCGGCAGTTCCAGCCCATGGCGGAGAATGTAGCCAGGACCCTGGCCTACGGCGGCCTGATTCCTCGGGTCCGGGCGGAGCTGGGAATCGAGGAGACGGCGGACTGACCGCCCATGAGCCGGCGGAGAGATTGAAGGAGGAGCAGCGATGCAGGAAAAAACGAAACAGATCATCAAAGAGGACATTGAGACCATCCGGGCCTACGCGGACTGCTTCGGCGTGGAGATGCCGGACCTGGACGAGAATGGCGAGGTCGTGGGCCTGCCCGGACCCTATCCCCGGGAGGTGGCGGGCGTGGTCCGTAGCGGCTACCGGATCTATGAGCTGGGCCAGAAGGCCCTGGAGACCGGCGTGCCCTGCCTGAACCCCATCCTGGGCCGCAACAGCGCCGAGGAGACCTGGAAGGAGTCCTGCGACATCTACAAGTATGCGGACATGTACGACGACACCATCTTCCAGTTCGTCCATTCCGAGGCCACCCGGCACATCGACCCCCTGAAGGGCCGGGAGCTGATCGAGCAGTCCCGGGGCAAGGGCGGCATCACCCCTAAGGGAGAGCGGGAGTTCATCCAGATGGGCGGCGGCGCGAAGCACCCTGTCCGGATCAACGCCACGGGAGACACCGCCCACATCAATATTCTGAACGCCCTCATCGCCGGATTTGACGGCACGGACATCGGTCCGGTGATTCACGTCCACTTCGGCGGACGGGGTATCCACGATTTCCGGACCAAGGTCATCAACGGGTACAAATCCATCCAGATCTGCGGGGAGAACAACATCTTTGCCCAGCTGGATACCCATAAGCACATCAACAACATCGGCGGAACCGACGGCATGGCCATCGCCATGTGCCTCCTGGCCGAGGGACTGGCGGTTCACGGCGGCCTGCCCTGGGAGCTCAGCGGCATCCAGATGAACGTGGGTGGCAACAACCTCTACCGGGACCTGGCCATCATGCGGGCCTTCCGCCACAACATGCTCTCCAAGAGCCTGATCGTGGTGCCCGAGACCTTCCAGAGCCCTCCGGGCAACCTCATCGCCGAGCAGGCCCACTTTGCCCGCATGGCGGTGGCCGCCAAGCTGGGCGGGGCCAACTTCTACCGGCCCAAGGCCGCCGAGTCCGTGGGCATCCCTACCGGCGACTCCATGGGCCAGGCCGTCTGGGCCAGCGAGGACGTGTTCCGCCGGACCTATAACCCCGGCATCGAGTCCCCCAAGATCGACGAGTATGAGCACATGATGATGGACGAGGCCTTCGCCGTGCTGGAGGCCGTGCTCCACCTGCCCGCCCGGAGCCTGAAGCCCGGCTGCCTCACCGAGGAATTCTGGAAGCAGTGGACCGACATGGAGCTGATCGACCTGATTGTCGAGGGCGGCAAGAGCGGCATGATGGACACCCCCCGGGCCGGAGGCTGGGACCTGAAGCGTTATGTCAAGACCAACCGGGACCCCGACGGCATCACCCGGTATGTGGAGGGCTATACGCCTCTGGGCGTGGACGCTTCCCGCTGCCCCATTACCAAAGAGCACGTCACCGTGCACATCGAAAAGCCCCCCACGCGGAAGGAGAAAATCGTCCTGGCCACCGTAGGCGCGGACGCCCATGTGAACGGCGTCAACGTGGTGCGGGAGGCTTTCCAGGAGGCGGGCTTCGACGTGGTGTATCTCCGGGGCATGAACCTGCCGGAGACCGTGGCGGAGGTGGCCGCCGAGGTCAAGGCCGACGCTGTGGGCGTGTCGAACCTGCTGGGCCTGGGCGTGACCCTGTTCCCCCGGGTGGAGGCGCGTCTGAAAGAGCTGGGCCTGCGGGAGAAGACTGTGGTCTGGGCCGGCGGGCGCATCGCCGAGAAGGAGGAGGAGCACCGCTACTTCGAGGAGAAGATCGCTAAAGAGGGCGTGGGCTTCATGGGCGTGGACGCGTTCTTCGGCCCGGACAGCACGCCGGAGCAGTGCGTGGAGAAGATCACCCAGCTGCTGGAGGAGAAGCGGGGAAACTGACCCCGCCGCCTACAGCGGTATCAATATAAGGAGGAAGTGCGAATTATGGAACAGAAACGAGTTCCCCTCGTCATTATGCGGGGCGGCACCAGCAAGGGCCTCTACATCAAGGCCAACGACCTTCCCAAGGACCCGAAGGAGCGGGACGAGCTGATTCTCCGCCTCTTCGGAAGCCCCGACATCCGCCAGATCGACGGCCTGGGCGGCGCGGACGCGCTGACCAGCAAGCTGGCCATCATCGGACCCTCGGACAGCCCGGACGCGGACGTGGACTACACCTTCGCCCAGATTTCCCTGAAGGAGCGGGTGGTGGACTACGGCGGAAACTGCGGAAACATCTCCTCCGGCGTGGGGCCCTTCGCCATTGACGAGTCCATGGTGGCGGCGGTGGAGCCCGTAACTCGGGTGCGCATCCGCAACACCAACACGGACAAGATGCTTTATGCCGAAGTGGAGGTCAAGGACGGCAAGGCCCGGGTGAAGGGCGACTGCGAAATCGCGGGCGTTCCGGGAACCGGCTCCCCCATCCAGCTGGACTTCGCCGGAACCGCCGGAGCGGCCACGGGCAAGGTCCTGCCCACCGGAAACGTAGTGGATGTCCTGGAGACCAGCCGGGGCCCCATTGAAGTTTCCATCGTGGATGTGGCGAACCCCTGCGTGTTCGTCCGGGCCCGGGACGTGGATATGAAGGGCACTGAGACTCCCGCCGAGATCGACGGGAACGCGGCCCTGCTGGACCTGCTGGAGGAAATCCGCTCTAAGTGCTGCGCCATGATCGGCATGGCCAAGGACCCCGCCGACGCCACGAAGAGCTCCCCGGCCTTCCCCATGGTGGCCTTTGTCACCGAGGCGGCGGACTACACGGACTTCACCACCGGAAACACCATCAAGCAGTCGGAGGTGGACTTCGTCTCCCGCCTGATGTTCATGCAGAAGCTCCATAAGACCTACGCCGGAACGGCCACGGCCTGCACCGGGGCGGCGGCGAAGATCAAGGGCACCATCGTCAATCAGGTCATCCCCCACATTGACGAAATCGACACGATCCGCATCGGCCATCCCGCCGGGGTAATCCCCGTAGTGGCTGCGGTGGAGGGCAGCGAGGTGAAGAAGACCGCCCTGGTCCGCACCGCCCGCCGCCTGATGGAGGGCTATGCCCTCGTCCCGGACGAGGATTGACCGCCGCCAAAGGAGGGCTCCCTATGCGGGCAAACATTCTGGTATACGACATCGGCAGTACATACACAAAAGCCGCGGCCTTTTCGGACGAAGGGGGGAGGCTGTCCTACCTGGGACGGGGCCAGTCTCCCACCACCCTTGCCAACGTGATGGAGGGAACCCGCGGGGCGGAGGACGCCCTGCGGGCCCAGGGAATTGACCTGTCCCCGGACCTGCGGCGGTACAGCTCCTGCAGCGCCGCCGGAGGGCTGCGGATGGTGGCCCTGGGCTACATGCCCCGGGTGACGGTGAAGGCCGCCAAGGAGGTGGCCATGACCGCCGGAGCCCGGGTGATGCAGGTGGTCTCCGCCGATGAGCCCCTGTCCTTCCGGCGGGAGGTGCTGCGGGAGATCAACCCGGATATCATCCTCCTCTCCGGTGGAACGGACGGGGGAGACGAGGGCTGCGTGCAGGAAAACGTGGACATGATCTGCGAGCTGCACGGCAAGGCCACGGTGATTTTGGGGTGCAACCGCTTCATCCAGCGGGATATGGCGGAAAAGCTCCAGGCGGCCGGAATCGAGTGCGTCCGGGTGCCCAACATCATGCCCACGATTCATGAGCTGAAGGTGGCCCCCGCCCGCACCGCCATTCACGAGCAGTTTATCCGCCAGATCACCCGGGCGCAGGGCCTGCGGGAGTTTCAGGCGTCTCTGGAGGACCGGGTTGTGGTCCCCACGCCCGGAGCCGTGCTGCTGGCCAGCGAGCTGCTGGCAAAAGGCAGCTACGAGCAGGAGGGCAGCGGCTCCCTCATCCTGGTGGACATCGGCGGAGCCACTACGGATATCCATTCGGCCATCCCCGAGCTGGAGAACCTCTCCATTGAGGAGCGGGGCCTGGTCGTCAACAACGAAAAGCAGTTTTCCTACCGGACCGTGGAGGGGAACCTGGGCCTGCGGGTCAGCGCCATGGGCATTCCGGACGCGGTGGGCCCCAAGGCCGTCCTCCGGGCCATGGACGGGGATTTCGGCATGGAGCCGGAGGAGGTTCTGGACTACACGGAGGAGCTGGAACGGTGCCCCAGCCGGGTGCCCTCCGGCGAGAAGGAGGAGTCTCTGGACCGCGCCCTGGCCTCCTGCGCCATCAGCGTGGCCCTGCGGCGGCACGCCGGGGTTTACGCCCAGGAGGCGGACCCCATCATGGGCATCATGGCCGGAACGGCTATGGGCCGGGACCTGCGGAACGTGAAGCGGGTGCTCTGCGTGGGCGGTATCTTCGTGCACACGGAAGAGGAGAAGGGGAAGGAGCTGGTCCGCCGCTGCTTCGCGGACCCGGGCATCTCCCTGCTGCCTCTGGAGGAGCCTGAGATTCTTCTGGACCGGGATTATATTTTCTATGCCTTGGGCGTGCTGGGGAAGCACAACCCGGACATGGTTCTGGATTTCATGAAGCAGCACTACATCCATTAATGATAAGGAGAGATTTGTCATGAACGGAGCGAAAAAAATCAGAGAGCTGTTTGCTGCGGGCAAGTTCATCGTAGCTCCCGGCGCCCACGACATGCTGACCGGAAAGATCATCGCCACCCTGGGCTTTGACGCGGTCTACATGACCGGCTACGGCCAGTCCGCCAGCCACCTGGGCAAGCCGGACGTGGGCCTGATGACCATGAGCGAGATGGTGGCCCGGGCGGCCAACATGGTGGAGGCCGCCGAAATCCCCGTCATCGCCGACGCGGACACGGGCTTCGGAAACGCGGTCAACGTCATGCGGACGGTGCGGGAGTATGAGAAAGCCGGCGTGGCGGTCATCCAGCTGGAAGATCAGGTCATGCCCAAGAAGTGCGGCCACATGGTGGGCCGGGAGGTCATCTCCAAGGAGGAGATGCTGGGCAAGATCAAGGCCGCCGTGGACACCCGCCAGGGCGATATGATGATCATGGCCCGGACCGACGCCCGGACGGTCTTCGGCATCGAGGAGGCCATTGAGCGGGGCATTGCCTATAAAGAGGCGGGCGCGGACATCGTCTTCATCGAGTCCCCCGAGACCAAGGAGGAGATGAAGCTGATCAACGACAAGGTGAACTGCCTGACCCTGGCCAACATGGTAGAGGGCGGACGGACGCCGCTTTTGAAGAACGACGAGCTGGAAGCCCTGGGCTACAACCTGGTGATCTATCCCACCGCCTCCACCTATGTCACCACCAAGGCCATGATGGACCTCTGGGAGGGCCTGAAGCGGGACGGCACCACCGCCACCATGATGGACAAGATGGTTCCCTTCCCCACTTTCAATGAGATTATCGGCCTGCCCCGCATCCGGGAGATCGAGGCGAACTACTCCACCGGCCGGGTGGTGAAATAATAGAAAGGGCAGGTGGACGGATGTCGGATATGAGAAGCGCCGTCAAGGCGAAGATGCCCCTGACGATGGGAGAGGCCATCGCCCTGGCCAAGGAGCACGGCGTACGCGTGGTGGACGTGGTGCTCACGGAGAATGAGCTCAGCACCGGACTGAACCGGGAGGAGCTTTTGAACCGCGTGATGGACGAATACGCCCACAACCTGAAGGCTGTGGAGCTGGGCGTCACCGAGGGCAGCAGCTTCCTCCTGGGGAACGTGGCCGCCCAGTTGCGGGAGAAGGGGCCTGGAGCCTGCTTCAAGGACGAGTTCCTGGACCGGGCACTGATGTACACCGTTGGCGCGGAGATCGGCAACCACTGCATCGGCGTCCGTCCCTGCGCGGGAACGGGGGATTCCTGCCCCTACGCCGGATTCATCCGGGCGCTGATGGACGCGGGTACGGACGCGAAAACCGTGGCCGAGATTGCGGCGCTGATGCTGAAAATCGGCGGGCTGTTCCGGGTGGGCAAGGTGACCACCGGCTGCAACATGGAGGGCTTCGGCGCGGGAGCGGCCTGTGTGGCCGCAGCGACGGTGGCCCTGGAAAACGGCACGCCGGAGCAGATGGAGAAGGCCATGGTGCTGGCTATGTCTCCCACCATCGGCGTTCCCTGCACGCCCCGGGTCCTGGTCCCGGCACTGTGCACCACTCATGTAGGAGGCGCAATTCTGATCGGCATGTACTCCGCCCGAATCTGCATGGCGGTGGACATGAACGTCAACGTGCCCTTTGACGTGATGCTGGCGATGGCCTCTCTGGTTCACGTGACCTCGGCGAAGAACATCGTGCCCACGGTGGTGGAGTACATGGAGCCCTTCTTCCAGCGCACCGCCAGCGTGGAGTCCCTGGTCCGTCCGGAGGTACGGGAGGCGGAACAGAAGCAGATCAAAGAGACCCTGGCCAAGGCCGCCGAGATTTCCAAGAAGCTGGCGGAGGGCGCGGGCACTGTGCTGAGCACCTTCGGCGAGGCCGTGGTGGGCGGCAGCAGCCAGGCGGTGGGGAGCCCCACCAACTGCGCCCGCATCGCCCATGCCCTGCTGGAAGAGGGCGAGAAGGTGAAGAAGATCACCGTGGAGCTGTACCCGGAGCTCTTCGCCCGCCGGACCATCAACATCCCCGGCGTGCTGATGGGCGCGGTGTACGGCGCGTCCACGGCGGACCATGAGATGTACGAAAAGTCTGTGGATATGGTGAAAGCCGACGGCGTGGAAGTGGAGATTGTGGAGGGCCGGGAGCACGGCATCCAGAAGGTCACGCTTCTCACCGACAAGGGGCGCACCGTCCAGGTGGATACCTTGAACCGGGGAGGGGGCCGGGTCGTTCTGCGGGACGCCGTGCCCAGTTTGGAAAAGGCCCAGGAGGCCGCAAAGCGGCTTGGCATTGTGGTCGTCCAGTAAGCAGCACTATGCCGGTCCGCCGAAAACCGAGGCGGACCGGCGTTTTCCTTCTGAAAAGATAACGACTGCCGGGAGGCGGCGTGAAAACAGGGAGGTCGACATGCAGGTATTAAAGGATGCCCTGGCAGGCGTGAAGCCTGGGCGGGCGCTGGACGTAGGCACCCGGCTGGGGGAGTTCGCCTTCCGCCTGGCGAAGGCCATGCCGGAGGGGTCGGAGGTCATTGGCATTGACCGGGACCCGGCCGTAGAGGAGAAGGTCCGGGAGAAGTTCGCGGAGAAGGGCCTGGAGTTCCGGGTAATGGACGGGGCGTCCATGGACTTTCCGGACGGGTACTTTACGGCAGTGGCCCTGTCCAACACCCTCCACCACATTGAAAACTATGAGGCGGTGCTGGCGGAGATGCTGCGGGTGCTGGAGCCCAGCGGGATGTTCATCCTGAATGAGATGTACCGGGACGGGCAGAGCGCCGCCCAGCAGGTCCATGCCGCCCAGCACACCCTGGAGGCCAAGCTGGACTGCCTGCTGGGGGACTATCAAAGGGAGACGTGGACCCGGGAGGAGATTGTGGAGATTTTCCGCCGCCTTCCGCTGGAGGACGCGGCCTTCACGGACTTTCAGGAAGAGGCGGTTTATGACGCCAAGCTGGAGGTCAAAAACCGCAAGCTGGCGGACGAGGTGGAGAAGATCGCGGGCCGCCCGGAGTATGAGGCGCTGAAGCGGGAGGCGCTGGAAATCCAGGCCCGCTGCCGCAAGGACGGCATCCGGCGCTGCACGCAGCTGCTGTGTACCGGAAAGAAGCGGTAGCCCTGTGTAAATTCACCGGAAAGCGGCTGATCTTTGTGCATTTAGACCAAATTTTCTCCTCAATATTTTAGTATTTTGTCTAATGCTTATGTATTTTATATGGCTATACTGGGAGGCATAATCCTTTTTGTATTTGTCAGCTTCTGGATACTGCGGTATTCTATTTAATAATAGGTATAATTGCGAGAGCGCCCATATCATTTCATCAACATGAAAAGGAGACATGGATCATGCTGAGGATCAAAGAAGATGTCTGCAAGAAATGCCGCATCTGCGTGAAGAACTGCCCCATAGAGGCGATTGCCGCCGGAGAAGAGAACGGGCAGAAATTTGTCCGCATCACGGACAAGTGCGTGGAATGCAACATCTGCCGCCGGGTCTGCCCCTTCGGAGCGATTGAAAACGACAGCCAGACGGAGGGCATGGTGCAGTGCTCTTCCTGCTCCGTCCAGTGCAAGATTCCCGTGGGCTCAACCGGCGCGTGCAAGCGCTATACCAACGAGGGCGGGAAGCTGGTCCGCAACCGGGCTCTGGTGACGGAGGCCCTGCCCCAGGTGGAGGCGGCGGCCAACATCCGCAAGCCCATCATCACGGCTGTGGGCGCGGGGACCAACTACCCCTGCATCCGTCCCGCGCCTCATATCGTCTGCGAGAACCGGGACGGCGTGGACGTGGTTACCACCGTCACCGAGGCGCCCCTGAGCTACAGCGGCGTGCTGGTGAAGCTGGACACCAATACATACATCGGAGAAGAGGGCGCCACCGTCTATTACGAGGGCAAGCCCGTAGGCATGGTCCAAACGGAGGAATACGGCTCCAAGATGATCTATGTGGGCGGCGCGAACCGCCTCACCGCCAAGGACGGCGGCTTTGCCACGGCCCGGGCCGTCTGCGCCCTGGCCAACGGCGAAGAGGTGGAGCTGTCTGTGGAGAAGAAGATCAAGATCCGCTGCCAGCAGGGCAAGGCCCCGGTGATCAACGGCGTGGAAGAGCAGACCATGCGCATCGGCTGCGGCAGCGCCACCATCGGACTGCTGGCGGATGTGATGAAAGAGGCGGTGGACGAGTGCATCGTCATCGACCACCACGTCACGGGCCTCTTCAGCGAGCACCTGGCCGGACGCGAAGTGGGAATGAAGTGGTCCGGCGTGATTCCGAACGCCACCAAGAGCACCGTGGGCCGGTACTTCGGCGGCCACGGAGACGGCATCGGCGGCACTGTGCTGCAAACTCCCCGGGACGCTATCAAGAGCGTGGATATGTCCGTGGCCCACGCGGGGATGACCGTCCTGGTGACCAATACCACCGGCGAGATCGCCGCCCTGTTCGAGGTCCAGGAGGACGGGGACGTCAAGGAAATCCCCATGACGGAAAAGGCGGAAAAGGTGGTCAAGTCCATCCATGACAACTGCCAGACGTCCATGACCAGCGTCATGTACTGCGGCGGAACCGGCGGCTCCGCCCGGGGCGGCGTGTGCAAGCACCCGGTGGCCATCACCGAGGCGGTCCATGAGGGCCGGGCCCAGCTGACCATCGGCGGCGCTCCCGCCTTCGTGTATCCCGGCGGCGGACTGAACTTCATTGTGGATACCGCCAAGGTGGTGAACAAGGCCTTTACCTGGGTGCCCACCCCCGCTACGGTGGCCCCGGTGGAGTATACCATGACCAAGGCCGACTATGAGAAGATTGGCGGGCACATGGATCAGATCAAGAACGTCGAGGACTTCCCGGAGTACCGGAAGTAAGCATGAGCGAGCATTTGCACACACTGCCTGACGGCCGGGTATTCGTGGACTACGGCCCCGCGTCCATGGTCATCACGGCCCGCCGCCAGGGCGCTCCCTGGCCGGAGCTGGCGGCGGCGGTCTTCCCCTTGGTGGAGGAGGCCCTGGCGGAGATCGCCCGGGCGCTGCCCGTCCTGCGCCGTCCCCCGGATGCGGCGGCGGCCTCCCGGCTGGAGGGGCTGCCCAGAGTCATGGCGGAGGCGGTGCTGTCCGTGGGGGAGGAGACCCTGACTCCCATGGCGGCGGTGGCCGGGACCGTGGCCGATGCGGCGGCGGACTGGATATTTGCCCGGGGCGCGGACCTGGTGGCCGTTAACAACGGCGGCGACGTGGCCCTGCGTCTGGGGCCGGGGCAGGAGCTCCGCATGGGCATCCTGCCGGAGCTGGAGGGCGGCGTTTCCCAGGTGATCACCCTCCGGGCGGAGGACGGCGTGGGCGGCGTGTGCACCAGCGGCCTTGGCGGACGGAGCCTGACTCGGGGCATCGCCCGGGCGGTGACGGTGTTTGCCCGCCGCTGTGCCCTGGCGGACGCCTGTGCCACCCACATCGCCAATTGTTCCTATGTTCCCTCGCCCAGGGTGCATACCTGCCTGGCGGGGGACGTGGAGCCGGAGAGCGACATCGCGGCGCTGCGCATCGTACAGGCGGTGGAGCCCCTGCTGGAAGAGGAAATCCGGCAGGGCCTCCGGCAGGTGCGGCAGGAGGCTCTGCGGCAGTGTGAGAAGGGGAACCTGCTGTTTGCGGCGGCGGACGTGCAGGGGAGCCGGATTTGGGTTCCCGAACGCCCTGAGGAGGAACCCGTCTGAGGCGGCCTCCGCCCCAAGGCGGGAAAAACAAGACGACGAAGAATAGGAGCGTACAGAAATATGAAAGTTGGTTTTATCGGCCTTGGCCGCATGGGCAAGCACATGGCAACAAATGTAGTCAAGGCGGGCTTTGAGACCTACGTAAACGATCTGGTTCCCGCGCTGGTGGACCAGCTGACGGCCCTGGGGGCCAAGAGCTGCCCCACGAACCAGGCCCTCGCCGCCGAGGTGGACGTGGCCTTCACCATGCTGCCCAACGGCGCCATTGTGGAGAGCGTGATGTGCGGCCCCGAGGGGGTCCTGGCCGCCTGCAAGCCCGGAACGGTCATCGTGGATATGTCCTCCGTGGCCCCGGAGACCACGCAGAAGATGGCCAAAATTGCCGGGGAGAAGGGCGTGAAGTACATTGACGCCCCCGTCAGCGGCGGTACCGCCGGAGCGGAGGCCGGAACGCTGACCATCATGGTGGGCGCGGAGGATGAGACCTTTGCCCGGGTGGAGCCGGTGCTGAAGGCGATTGGAAAGCGGATTCACCACATTGGCGGCGTAGGCATGGGCGACGCCATGAAAATCGTGAACAACATGCTGCTGGGGGCCAACATGGCCTCTCTGGCGGAGGCGCTGGTCCTGGGCGCGAAGTGCGGCCTGGACGCGGAGACCATGTATGAGATCATCAGCACCTCCTCCGGAAACAGCTATGCGCTGACGGCGAAGATGCAGAAGTTCATCATGGCAGACGCCTTCGAGCCCGGCTTCGCCATGGATGTGCAGTACAAGGACCTGACCCTGGCCCAGGAGGCCAGCCGGTCCCTCCATGTGCCCATCCCCATGTCCAACGCCTGCATGGCGGTGTATGAGCAGGCCCGGGCCGCCGGCCTGGGCGGCGAGGACATGTCCGCCGTCATCAAGGTGTGGGAGAAGCTCTGCGGCGTGGAGATTCGCGCCGTCCAGTAAGCCGGACGGGGAGAAGAAGCCCCGCGCCGGGAAATACAAACACACGCCAAGATAAACAATCAAACAACCCCTTTCTTCAGCGGATTGACCCAGGCTCTCCGGAGCCGCCGGAGGGCGGCAGGGGAGGCGGGTGGCCGCTGGGAAAAAAACGAAAGGAGTTCCCATGAATCCATTTGACTTTTACAGTCCCGCAACGGTGGAGGAGGTCGTGGAGCTGCTTCACGCCCACCAGGAGAGCGTGGCCGTGATCGCGGGCGGAACCGATCTGGTTCTGGAGCTGAACGAACGCAAAGCGGCTCCGGCGGCGGTCATCGACCTGAAGCACATCCCCGCGTTGCGCTATATCCGCGTGGAGGACGGCCGCTTCCGCATCGGCTCCATGACGACCCACGCCGACCTGGCGGCGGACCCGAAGATCGTGGAGACCTGCCGTCTGCTCCATGAGGCCACCAGCCTGGTGGGCTCCCCCCAGATTCGGAACCTGGGCACCATCGGCGGAAACATCGCTCAGTCCTCCGTGGCGGGAGACGGCCTGGCGGCCTGTGTGACCCTGGGGGCCGATGTGACCCTGAAGAGCGTCCGGGGCGAGCGCACGATGAACATCAACGACTTTCTGGCGGGGGAGGGCGCGCAGAAGCGCAACAGCCTGGAGGCCGACGAGCTGCTGACGGAGATTTCCTTCCCTGTCCCCGACGTGAAGCACACCGCCACCGCCTTCTACAAGCTGGGAAAGCGGAAGGCCCTGGCCATCAGCGTCATCGCGGGCTGCATGACGGCCACGGTGGACGACGCGGGCGTATGCACCCATGTCTCCATGCGGGCGGGCGCCCTGGGGCGTTATCCCATGCACTTCGCCTCCTGCGAAGAGTATCTGGTGGGGAAGAAGCTGAGCTATGCCGTGATGCTGGAGACCCTCCCCATGATGCATGACCAGATTCTGGAAGCCAACCGTTCTCGTCCCTGGTCCGTGTTTTATAAGAAGGAAGGCGCCCAGGGCGTTTATAAAAAGCTGTTTGCGGACATCCTTGGGCAGCTTGGAATCGAGGAGGTGGGGGAATGAACAAGATTACTGTACATTTCACCGTGAACCACAAGCCCGTGGCCGTGGAGACCGCGCCCAATAAGCGGCTGCTGGACCTGCTGCGGGAGGACCTGAACCTGACCAGCGTCAAAGAGGGCTGCAGCGAGGGCGAGTGCGGGGCGTGCACTGTGATTTTCAACGGGGAGCCGGTCACCAGCTGCTGCATCCTGGCCGGACAGGCCGAGGGCGCGGAGATCATCACGCTGGAGGGCGTCAGCCCGGACGGAAATCCCGATGCGGTACAGCGGGCGTTTATGGAATCCGGCGCGGTGCAGTGCGGCTTCTGCACGCCGGGCATGATTCTCAGCGCCGAGGCGCTGCTGATGCGGAACCCCGACCCCACAGAGGAAGAGGTCCGGCTGGCCATGAGCGGCAATCTCTGCCGCTGCACCGGCTACGCCAAGATCGTGGAGGCCGTTCTGCTGGCGGCTTCCTGGCGCAGAGAGGAGGCGCGGACATGAGCGATTATGCCGTTCTCGCGAAAGACCATGTCAAGGTAGACTCGCTGGAAAAAGTGATGGGCACCGCCAAGTTCGCGGCAGACTACAAAATGCCCGGCATGCTCTACGGTGGCGTGTTCCGCAGCACGGTGCCCCACGCCATCGTAAAAAAGCTGAATCTGGAGAAGGCCCGGGCTCTGCCCGGCGTGGCCTGTGCTCTGGATTACACGGCCATTCCCGGCAAGAACCGCTTCGGCATCATCTTCAAGGATGAGCCCTGCCTGGTGGACGATAAGGTTCGCCGCTATGGGGATGCCATCGCCGTTGTGGCTGCGGAGACGCCGGAGCTGGTGGAGGAGGCCCTGGGCCTCATCGAGGTGGAGTATGAGGAGCTGGAGGCCGTTTCCACCTTCGAGCGGGCCATGGAGGAGGATTCCCCCAAGGTCCACGGAGACACCAATATCAACGTGCGCAAGCACCTGGAATTCGGAAATGTGGACGAGGCCTGGGCCAAGTGCGACGTGATTGTGGAGAATACCTACTCCACCCACATCCTCTCCCACATGTTCATCGAGCCGGACGCGGGTCTGGCCTATTTGGACGAGCAGGGGATTATGAACGTGATCGTCTCGACCCAGAACGCCCACTATGACCGCAACGAGGTGGCTGCCATGCTGGGCGTGCCCCAGAACCGGGTCCGCGTGAAGCAGGCCGTCACCGGCGGCGGTTTCGGCGGCAAGCTGGACATCAGCGTGCAGCTCCACAGCGCCCTGATGGCCCTGTACACCAAGCGGCCAGTGAAGATGGTCCGCTCCCGCGCCGAGTCCACCATGGTTTCCTCCAAGCGCCATCCCATCACCATGAAGTGCAAGACCGGCGCCACGAAGGACGGCCGGCTGGTGGCCGTGGACTGTGTGATGACCTGCGACGCGGGCGCGTACAGCTCCTATGCCCCCGCCGTCATCGGGCGGGCCCCGGTGCACATCGTGGGCCCCTATGAGTGCCCGAACGTCCGGTGCGACGCGGTGTTTGTCTACACGAACAACCCCATGTGCGGCGCGTTCCGCGGCTTCGGCGTGCCCCAGGCGGCCGTGTGCCACGAGGGGCAGATGAACGCCCTGGCAAAGGCGCTGAACATCAGCCCGCTGGAGATCCGGATGATTAACGCCCAGAAGGCCGGCTCCGTGATTCCCACGGGACAGAAGCTGACGGAGAGCGTCGGCTTTATGGACACCCTGGTCCAGGCCCGGGACAAGGCTCTGGAAGTTATGCCCGAGGCGATGGACCGCTTGAAGAAGGATTGAGGGAGGGCTTGTAATATGAAGAGAAGAGGAACAGGCGTCGGCTGTATGTTTTACGGCGTCGGCAACACCGGCCTCCCCAACCCTGCCGCCGCGTTTGTGCAGGTCCTGCCGGACAGCAGTGTCCACGTAACCGTGGGCGCGGCGGATATCGGCCAGGGGTCCTCCACCATGGCGGCGTCCGTGGCGGCGGAGACCTTGGGTCTGGATTATGAGAACATCCAGGTCACCTGGGCGGATACCATGGTCGCCCCGGAGGGCGGCGCGACTTCCGCCAGCCGCCAGACCTTCATCACCGGCAACGCGGTCCGCAACGCCTGCCTCACCGCCATGGGCGAGCTGAAGCGCACGGCGTCCGAGGAGCTGAACGTCCCCGAGGAGGACCTGGTCTTCCGCAGCCGCCAGATTTACAGCGGCAAGGACGAGAGCATCCGCATGACCTACCCGGAGTTGATGGCCGCCATGGGGAAGAAGGGCCGTCTGGCCGTGGGCGCGGGGTACTACAACCCCAAGACCACCTATCTGGATCCCAAGGACATGTCCGGCGTGCCCTATGAGCTCTATTCCTACGCCACCACCATCCTGGAAGTGGAGGTGGACACGGATACCGGCGAGGTCACGCTACTGACAGTGGTTTCCGCCCATGATGTGGGCACGCCGGTGGGACTGAAGCTGGTGGAGGGCCAGATTGAGGGCGGCACCGCCATGGGAACGGGCTTCGTGGTTACGGAGAAGATCGATGTGGACCCCAAGACCCTGGCCATCAAGAACCCCTCTCTGTCCAAGTACATTATCGCGACCTGCATGGACGTACCCAAGATTTATCCCATCGTGGTCAGCAGCGAGGGCACGGCGGGTCCCTTCGGAGCCAAGGGCGTGGGCGAACCGGCACTGATTCCCAGCATCCCGGCCACCATCGCCGCGATTAACGACGCCATCGGAAGCAACTTCACCACCACGCCGATTTTCCCCGCAGACATTGTAAAGGCCTGGCAGGAAGTGCAGGCGGCTAAAAACTAAGGTTAAACGCCCTACCCTAAGGGGGCCTTTAGCATAACTCACGGCTCCGCAGGAGCCGGCGCGCGTGTGCACCGTTTCAGAATACTCCCCGTACACATCAACAGATTTGGAGAGTTTTATTAGGAGGGAAACAATGAACAATACCAAGGAATTGACCGGATTCAAGAAGTATTGCGCAGAGCAGAACATCTCCTTCACCATGCAGCGCATCCTTATCGACGGTCTGGGCGGCATGGCCCACGGCCTCTTTGCCTCGCTGCTGATCGGCACGATTTTCAACACGATCGGCGTATACCTGTTTGACCTGAACTACACCCTTTGGGGTCAGGAGTTCGCCCTGTTCGTGGGCTCCAAGACCTTTGCCTACGCGGTGCAGGGCGCGGCGATGGCCGGCGCCATTGCCTACTCCATGAAAGCGCCTCCCTTCGTCATCTATTCCTGCCTGACCGTGGGCTACGCGGCCAACTCCCTGGGCGGCGCGGGCGGCCCCTTGGCCGTGTTTGTCGTCACCCTGGTGGCGGTGTTCCTGGGCAAGCTGGTTTCCAAGCGCACCCCTGTGGACCTGATCGTCACCCCCACCGTCACCATTCTGGGCGGCGTTCTGGTGGCATCCCTCATCGCGCCTCCCATCGGCGCGGCGGCCAGCTGGCTGGGCAACATCATCATGTGGGCCACCAACCAGCAGCCCTTCCTGATGGGCATCCTGGTTTCCGCCATCATGGGCATCGTCCTGACGCTCCCCATCAGCTCCGCCGCCATCTGCGCCGCGCTGGGCCTGGTGGGCCTGGCGGGCGGCGCGGCTGTGGCCGGCTGCTGCGCCCACATGGTGGGCTTTGCTGTGGCCTCCTATAAGGAGAACAAGGTAGGCGGCCTGGTTTCCCAGGGCCTGGGCACCTCCATGCTTCAGGTTCCCAACCTGATCCGCAAGCCTGTCCTCTGGCTGCCCGCCGTGGTGGCCTCCGTGGTGAATGGACCGATTGCCACCTGCGTCTTCAAGCTGAAGATGAACGGTGCGGCTATTTCCTCCGGCATGGGCACCTGCGGTCTGGTGGGTCCCATCGGCTGCATCACCGGTTGGCTGAGCCCCTCTGAGGGCGCGGTGGCCCAGGGTGAGGCTGCCATTTCCGCCGGTGCGATGGACTGGATCGGCCTGATCATCATCTCCTTCGTCATCCCCGCCGTGGTGGCCTGGCTCACCTCGGAGTTCATGCGCAAGAAGGGCATCATCAAGGAAAACGACTACAAGCTGCCCGATTGATTACCAGCGGATCACCCCGGCGGCCGGGCGCTTTCCGGCACGGCCTGCGGAGTGCTGCGCACGGATTTGAGTTATTGTATGGCTGTCCGCCCCGGTCCTGTCCGCCGGGGCGGCCGGGACTTAGGGAATCGAAACGACAAACCACGAATAATCCGGCCCCTTGGAGGCCATGCGGCGAGGCGGCGGCGCGTTTGCTCCGTTGGTGACGCGGTGCCGCGAATTTTTTCGGCAAACGCCTCCTCCGGGAGAGCCCCGGAGGGGGGACTTGCAATAAATTAGGTTGCCGCGCATGTCGCGGCGGAAGGGAGCCAGTTATGGCAACTTTAGTCATCAAAAACATCGGCACGATTGTTTCCGGCGATATCAGCCAGCCCATCTTGGAGGGCAGCGTGATCGTTGTGGAAGACAACCTGATTTCTGCCATCGGAGGCGAGGAGCTTCTCGCCAATGTCGGGGACGCCACGGTTGTGGACGCCAACGGGACCACGGTTACTCCCGGCCTGTGGGACACCCATGTCCACGTCACTTCCGGCGACTACGGCACACGGCAGAAGACGGTTGGCTATATTGAAAGCGCGAAAAACGGCGGTGTGACCACCATGATTTCCGCCGGTGAGTGCCATACTCCCGGACGGCCCAAGGACCCTTCCGGCACGAAGGCGCTGGCCATCGTGGGCCACAAGAGCTTTGCCAACGCCCATCCCGGCGGGGTGAAGGTGGAAGGCGGCGCGCTGATCATGGAGAAGGGCCTGGAGGAGAAGGACTTCGAGGACCTGGCCAAGGAAGGCGTCTGGATTGTGGGCGAAATCGGCCTGGGTTCCGTCAACAATCCTGAGCTTGCCGCCCCCATGGTGGAGTGGGCCCATAAAAACGGCTTCAAGGTCCAGATGCACACCGGCGGCACTTCCATTCCCGGAAGCTCCACGGTAACGGCGGACGATGTGATCAAAACCAAGCCCGACGTGGTTTCCCATATCAACGGCGGCCCCACCGCCATCCCGGCCCACGAGGTGGACCGCATCATGGATGAGACTGGTTTTGCCATGGAGATTGTCCAGTGCGGCAACCCGAAGATCGCCGACTACGTCCTGCGCCGCGCCATGGAGAAGGGCCAGCTGGGCCGCATTGTCTTCGGCAACGACGCGCCCTCCGGAACCGGCATCATCCCCCTGGGCATCCTGCGGAACATCTCCTTCGCCGCCTCCATGTCCGGCATCAAGCCGGAGGTGGCCGTGGCGATGGCTACCGGCAACCCCGCCAAGGTCTATGACCGCCTGAACCGCGGCACGATTGCCGTGGGCAAGGAGGCCGACCTGCTGATCATGGACGCTCCCATGGGCTCCGTGGCCAAGGACGCCCTGGGCGCTTTCGCCGCCGGGGACATTCCGGGCCTGAGCTATGTCATCATTGACGGCAAGATCAATGTGAAGAAGAGCAGCAACACGCCCCCCGCCACCCGGAAGCCCTGCTGAGTTTCCCTCATACAGTTACCACTGAGCAAGCGGCTCAATCCGATATTATTCAACAGGAGGAATTATCATGAAAGAACCCATCATCCGTAAAATCGTCACCAACCTGGAAGAGATTTATATTGAGGGCGGCGCGGGCGTGCCTGTGGAAAACGGCGACAAGAAGTGCCTGAAGACGGTTTCCGTTGCGGCCGTCATCAAGAACCCCTATGCTGGCAAGTGGCAGGAGGACCTGAGCGAGCTGACTGAGTACGGCGAGTACCTGGGCGATCTGCTGACCCGCAAGGGCGCGGAGCTGCTGGGCGTTGAGAACGTGGAGACTTACGGCAAGGGCTGCCTCGTGGGCGTGGACGGCGAGCTGGAGCACTCCTCCGCCATGCTGCATCCCATGGCCGGCAAGACCATTCGCGGCGCTCTGGGCGGCGGCAAGTCCATCATTCCCTCCAATGAGAAGGTGGCTGGCGTCGGCGCTTCTCTGGACGTGTCCATCCACTTCAAGGATGCCGCTTTCGTCCGTACCCATTACGGCTCCATCGAAGTCCGGGTGCCCGACGCGCCCAGAGCCGACGAGATCATCATGGCCGTGGTTCTGAGCGATGGCGGACGGCCCCACGCCACGGTCAACGGCGCGGGCCGGATCGGTGGACTCCAGAAGTCCGAGGCCAAGTGCGAGGATGGCCTGCGCTAATTCCGGGTTCCGGCAAAACATACGGCAGTATAAGGAAGAGGCGCGAACGGACTGGGTCTATTGGACCCAGCCCGTTCGCGGGCGTCTGAGCGGTTTTCGAACCGTGAGGAGGACCAGAGTGCCCCCCTTCGGCGGCGAAGCCTTCCGGAAGCGGCGGTCCATGTTGGAGTGAAAGGAACAATCATCATGAAACAATACGCAAAAATGACATTGGAAGAACGGAAGGCGGAGTACTCCAGCCTCAGCGCCCGGTATGAGGGCCTGAAGGGCAGGGGGATCACCCTGAACATCGCCCGGGGAAAGCCGGGAAAGGAGCAGCTGGACCTGGTGAGCGATATGTTCCGGCTGATGCAGAAACCGGAGGATTGGTTCTCCGATGGAATCGACGTGCGCAATTACGGTGAAACGGCAGGTCTCCCCGCCGCCCGGCGGCTCTTTGCGGAGATATTGGGCTGCCGGGCGGAGGAGGTCTTTGTGGGCGGCAGCGCCAGCCTTCAGCTGATGTATGATGTTATCTCCAAGGCCTGCACCCACGGTCTGCTCCACAGCCCCCGTCCCTGGAACAAGGAGGCGGTGGTGAAGTGGCTCTGTCCCTCTCCCGGCTATGACCGGCATTTCAAGATCACGGAGTCCTTCGGCTTCGAGCTCCTTACCATTCCCATGACGGAGGAGGGGCCGGACATGGACGCGGTGGAGGCTGCGGTGAAAGACCCTGCGGTGAAGGGAATCTGGTGTGTGCCCAAGTTTTCCAACCCGGACGGTGTGATTTATTCTCTGGAGACCGTCCGGCGGATGGCCGCCCTGAAGCCCGCCGCTCCGGACTTCACGATCATGTGGGACAACACTTACAGTCTCCATGAGTTCGAGGGGGAGCATGAGGAATTCCCCGATATGCTCTCCGTCTGCCGGGAGATGGGAAACCCGGATATGGTCTTCGAATTTGCCTCAACTTCCAAGATTACCTTTCCTGGAGCGGGAATCTCCTGTTTCGCCTGTTCCACGGACAACCTGGCCCGGATGGAGGAGCTGATTTCGGTTCAGCTCATCTGCTTCGATAAGGTAAACCAGCAGCGGCACGTGATCTATCTCCAAGACAAGGCCCATACGCTGGAACTGATGAAGAAGCACGCGGCCATCATGCGGCCGAAGTTCCATGCGGTCCTGGATGCCCTGGAACGTGAGATCGAGCCCCTTGGCATCGCCTCCTGGCGGAGGCCGAAGGGCGGGTATTTCGTTTCCCTGGACGCCATGCCCGGTACGGCCAAGCGCACGCTGGCGCTGTGCCGGGAGGCGGGCCTCACCATGACAGGCGCTGGCGCGGCGTTTCCCTACGGAAGGGATCCCCAGGACAGTAATATCCGCATCGCGCCCTCTTTCCCGTCGGCAGAGGAATTGGAGCAGGCTATGGAGGTTTTCTGCGTCAGCTTGAGAATGGCGGCTCTGGAGAGGCTGGACGTTGTTTGAAATGGGCCAAGCATCAAACAGGGTGTATTTTTTTGATTATCAAACAGGCTCTAAACAGTGTCTGCACGAGAAAAAGAGAACGAGGTAGAATAGAAACATCTAAATATATAGGAGAAAAACAGATGCTTCCTATCTCAGATATGACATAAGTGGTGGAGTGTAGGCACAGATGGAATCTCATTTGCCTGAACAATGCGGTCAGTTGGGTGGTTGCCTAGAATTACCGGCATTTTATTAATGTGGGCTTCTGGATATCGCGAACTGGAGCACCTTGGAATGACTTGCCTCCGGATTATAGGAAATGGGGCGATCTATATTCAATGTTATAAAGATAAGGAAGAAAAGAACTCCCGGCTCCTTTTCCGGAGGCTTGGCAGTTCCAAAAGCCGGGGCGGTCAAGAGGCCGCCCCCTACAGTACCACCGTCTGATAAAATGCGTGAGCGGGTACCTCAAAAATTTTTCTGAGAAGACAATTAAAAATTAGAATATTTTATAAGAATAGAAATGATTGGTATTTCATTCATTGAAAAAATTTCCCCAGCAGACGATGCTAAATTATTAATTACCCGGTAAGAAATTATTTTCCAGTTGGCGGTAAAACTCGTAGAAATTCAGGAAAGATGGGCCCATTAAAAAAATTGGTGAAGCGAATGGAATTTCAGTCTTCGATGATTTGAAGAATTAACAGAAATGATTTGTAAGAACCTGCAAAACCTTGTGAAACAGCACATAACGCTGCATTTTTTGACAGCAAACCACCCAAGTTACTACGAATTTACTACCAAGGGATGAGCATTGATACGACGAAACACCGGGAAATGCGGACATGCGGTTTTGCGCCGCTCTTTGAACTGCCCCTGACAATCACATATCGCCCGACTGGATAGGCCGTCTTTTCTGCATGGAAAAGGCGGTTTTTTCTATGCCCATACATAGCCGTCTGCCTCACCGCAAGCGGCTAAATCTATGAAAGGAGGAATACCAAATGGCGAAACCAAAGGTGATAAGCGTAACGAATCAAAAGGGCGGAGTTGGCAAAAGCATCGCCGTCTATAACCTGGGGGTGCGCTGGAGGGAAAGAAAGTTCTCCTGTTGGACGTGGCCTTATTAATGTAGTTGATCAGGTACTCCAGCATTTGGACGGATTCTAAAATCCTGGATATACAGGCGTCCCAGGTCCCCCTTAAAACCTTCACATTTTCTCGGCATTTTTTCATTTTATCGCTTTATCACTGGTGTTAATAATTGACTTTATGAGGAGGTGACGGTTTTCTTCTTTTCTCCTGACTACCCCGCCACTCCATCAAGCACACAAAATTTTTGAAAGAACCACAAAAAATAGTTTGACAAAGGTCGACCTTTGTGCATATAATAGAAGACAGAAAAACCCTGTTTCTCATATAACGGAAATTCGGGATTGCCGTTCCCCGGGTCCTCTCAAATATTCTGGAGGATTCGCAAGGCGCGGAAGTCCAGAGACGGTATTCCGGCATATTGGAAACAGGGTTTCGGTGTCCGGCGGGCCCACTGGACGCACAACATATGCAGAGAAAGGAAATGACCACATGAAGATGAAACAAGCGCAACAGACTCCGGATTGCAGCGTCGCCAATATTTACCGGCTGGACGGCCGGGTCCCTCTGGGGAAGGCGATTCCCTTCGGACTCCAGCACATCCTGGCGATGTTCGTCTCCAATCTGGCCCCGATTACCCTGATTGCCGCCTCCGCACAGCCTGCGCTCCCCCAGGCGGAGGTGGCCGTCCTGATTCAGAACGCCATGTTCGCGGCAGGTATTGCCACCCTGATTCAGCTTTATCCGGTTTGGAAAATCGGGTCCCGCCTGCCGGTGGTCATGGGCGTCAGCTTTACCTTCGTAGCGGTGCTGAGCACCATTGTGGCGAATTACGGCTACGCCTCCATGGTGGGCGCGGTGCTTGTGGGCGGCCTGATGGAGGGCACCCTGGGACTGCTGGCGAAATACTGGCGGCGGATTATCACGCCGATTGTGGCGGCGTCGGTGGTGACGGCCATCGGCTTCTCCCTCTTCACCGTGGGCACCCGGAGCTTCGGCGGCGGCTACACGGAGGATTTCGGTTCCGCGCAGAATCTTCTGCTGGGCGTGATTACCCTGGCCGCCTGCCTGCTGTGGAACACCCTGGCAAAGGGCTATTTGAAGCAGCTCAGCGTTCTGGCGGGTCTGATTGTGGGCTATGTCACGGCGATTTTCATGGGGAAGGTAGACCTTGGAACCCTGACCTCCGGCGGATTCCTGGCCCTGCCGCACTTCCTGCCCTACATGCCGGAGTTCCACCCCGGCGCCGTAGCCTCTGCGTGCATTATCTTCCTGGTGTCGGCGGCGGAGACCATCGGCGATACATCGGCCCTGGTGTCCGGCGGACTGGACCGGGAGATCACCAGCGATGAGATTTCCGGCTCTCTGGCCTGTGACGGATACGCCTCCGCGATTGCCGCTCTCTTCGGCTGCCCGCCGGTGACTTCCTTCTCCCAGAACGTGGGACTGGTGGCGATGACCAAGGTGGTGAACCGCTTTACCATCATGACCGGCGCGGCGTGCATGCTGCTGGCGGGCCTCCTGCCCCCGGTGGGCAATTTCTTCGCCTCCCTGCCGGAGTCCGTCCTGGGCGGATGCACCATCATGATGTTTGGCTCCATCGTCATTTCCGGTATGCAGATGATTGCCAACTGCGGATTTTCCCAGAGGAATGTGACCATCGCGTCCCTGTCCTTGGCCATCGGGATTGGGTTCACCGCCTCCAGCGAGGCGGATATCTGGAAGATTTTCCCGGAGACCATTCAGTCGGTGTTCTCCTCCAACGTCGTGGCGGTGGTGTTTGTGGTGTCCATCATTCTGAGTCTGGTACTGCCCAAGGATATGGATATCCGGAAGATGGAGAGCGAAACTGGGAAGTGAAAACCGGCGTCAGATAAAACGTGTGTGCAGACGCGGTTCCCCGGACGGGGGAATGTCCTATTTCGAGATATTATCTTGTAGGGGCGGACCTGCGTGTCCGCCCTTCTCTCTGACGCTTTCGGTAAACGATGTGTCCGTCCTTCTCCCTCTGGTGCGTTCGGTAAACGGCGTGTCCGCCCCTCTCCACCTGGCGCTTCCGGCAAACGGGCGGACACATAGGTCCGCCCCTACGGGTGTCCTCTTTGAAAAATGCGTCATCGAACACTCCCCCGGATGGACCGGGGTTGTGTTCCCGGCGTTTGTGTGATAGAATTTCCCTTGCACATACTTGAGGCTTGACCATGCGGCAGGAGGTAATCATGCAGTACAAATGCAGAGTGGAAGTAATCGATAAGAAGCTGTTCACGGATTTGCAGCAGCAGTATCTGGCGGACCCTAAGAGCGGCGCGTGTCCGTTTTATGAAGTCGGAGATGTGACCATCTTCGAGCGCTACGGCGGCGAAGATACCTTCTGGACCCAGGCGAACGGAGCGCACTGCTCCGAGGCGTGGGACTGCATCAGCCGGTACATCTATACAGCGCTTCAGGGCGGTTCTATCATGCGGGGCTGGACAAACGACGAGCATGTGATGATCGCCTGCTGTAATGACGGCACCCGCCCGGTTGTTTTCAAGATTGAACGGCAGGACTACAAGGTTGTGAAGATCGAAGGCATGCGCTGTGAGAAGTGCGCGGAGAAGGTCCGGGCGGCGCTGGAAGCCGTGGACAAGGCGGTTCGCGTGGACGTCCGCCTGGAAAAGGGCTGGGCGGAGGTTTTCTGTGACCGGGAGGACGCTCCGGAGGACGCCGCGCTGAAGGAAGCGGCTGCCTCCGCCGGATATCAGGTGACAGGCATCGACTGAAGTGCTGAAAAACAGAGACCCGCTGGGTCCCTTACGGGGCGGCACAGCGGGTTTTTCTGTCTTTGGCCGGAGAGCTCAGGCCATTTTTTTCACCAGACGGGTTACAGCCTTGGGGTTCAGATAGTCTTCCGTGACCACCTTGGCATGCTGGCCCAGCAGGCTGTAAAGCCCCAGCAGGGACCGGGCGTCCAGCATGACGGTTTCCGTGCTGAGCCAGACCTCATAGGGGGCCTGGCAGGCGAGACGGTTGATGCGCTGAATCTGCTCTTCGCTCTTTATATCAATTTCTCTGGTCATAATAGATTCCTCCTTATACGCAAAAACAGGGTTGAAATCAGAGGCGGCTTCCCACACTCTCCGCGCAGCCGCACGGGGGCCTTTCGCGGAAGCTCTCCGGGAGTTTGAAGCCATCCCCGGAAATCACCCACATTTTAGCAGGGGAAGGCAAGAACTGTCAACACCAGAATTTATCAGATTTGCACAATATAGAATATATATATTTGTGCATAAGAGCGAAATAGCAGGAGGGAGCTGTAGGATTTACCGGAAACTATGGGACTACAGATCGTCCGCGTCCTGAACGGGAACCTCATTGGGGTCCAGCGGACAGCCGGTCCAGCTGCCCATCGGGTCTGTTTTTGCGGCGGTGAACTGGGAGAGCTCCCGGGCTTTTTCCATGGGCTTGTCTTCTTTGCGTCGTTCCATTTTTGTGATCTCCTTTGTTTCCAGGCCTTTGTTCCGGCGGCCGTTTTCAGGATTCAGTATTCCCTCAATGGCCCCGCTGCATTCACAACAGCTCCCGCCGCCGCTGGCGGGTCCAGGCCAGGGTCCAAAGAAGACACCTTAAAAGCAGAATGCCTACGGTGGACTCTCCGCCTTGTGTGTGTCGGCGAAATCCGCTATAATGAAAAAAGCGCCGTCCGCAAAGGGGACGGCGCAAGGAGGCGGCCCGTTCAAGGAGGCGGGCTTAGGGCCTCCGGCTCTTCGTCGATGTACTCCACCACATCGGGGAGCGTGCACTGCAAAATCCGGCACAGGGCGTTGAGGGTGTTGGTGGATACGGATTCTCCCGCCTTCAGGCGACGGATGGTGGAGCTGCTGATCTCCCCCTTGACCTGAAGCGTGTAGGTGGTGGCATGCTTTTCCGCCATGGTGGCCCACAGCGGCGCGTAGGAAATCATATTTCTCCACCTCCCTCTTGCAATTATCTTCATTATTGCCTATAATGGGAGGGAACCGTTATAGGCAATACTGCCTATACTGGAAACCATGCTCTTTGGAGGGGGTGGAAAGCGCCGTAATCGGAAGAAGTCCGGAAGACCGGAAGGATTTGAGCAGAAGTTTCCCGCAAAAATAGGATTTGACAGGAGGACAAATTTATGGCAAAACTGGATTTGAATCCCGGCGAAACGATCATCGGCACCGGCCAGATGTCTCTGTACCGGAAACAGGGCTTGACGAAAAAGCCCTTCCAGGGAAACATCTTCGTCACGAACCAGCGGGCGTGCTTTAAGATCAGCATGGTTCCCAACCTGGAAATGGATCTGCCCATAGGAGAAATCCGAGGCTTTTCCGTGGGGAAGATGGCCTTGTTCACCCAGGTGACGATTCACAGCAAGTCCGGCGAGACCTATCCGCTCACCGGCTTCCCGGTGAAGAAGCTGCAAGACTGGCTGCGGCAGGCGGGCGTTCCGGAAATCTGAGGCAGGAGGCGGCGCACATGAAGCGTTCCATACATACCATCGTTCGAAATGCCGTGGGCGCCGCCCTCGCCCTCCTGGTGATGACGGCGCTGCCCACCGGCTGGCTGTATGACCTGAGAGCCGGTACGGGAACGGAGCAGGGCCAGAAACCCGGCGAGGGCGTGGAGCGGCTGGAGCGGCGGGAGGATATCGAGGCATTTTTCCTGGCCGGGACGCCCGCCACGGTGTCCGGCGAGACACTGGAGCCCTGTCCGCTGGCCCGCCTGCGGGATGAGGATGAGGCGGGAATCCATTATTACAACCGGCGGGGCGGCCGGAGAAGCGTCCGTATTTCCGAATACATTGTTACGGATTACCCAATCCCTCTGTGGCAGAAGGCTTTTGAAGACTATGTCTCCCGGGGCTCTTATAACCGCTATTATCTGACGGAGCTGGAGGACGGTTCATGGCTCTGCGTTTACTTTGACGATTATCTGGTCCTGCCGGGGACCGGAGCGCTTCCCACCGGCTATGTCCGTTATGCGACCTCCGAAGAAAAGAACATGCTGGCGCGGATGGCGGCGGACCACGATGTGGAAATCGCCTATGTGCTGGATATGTACCGCCATGGGAAGGTGAACTGGATGCTGGACATGGGCGTGCGGTTTGTTGTGCTGATTGCGGCTTTTGTGGTGGGGATTACTATAAAGGACCATTGGAAAAAAGGGGAAGAGGAGCCATGAGGAATGCCAAGGGCTGGGCTTCCCGAACTGTTCGGATGTTCAGGAGGTGCCTGTGGAGAGACTGAAAACCATCATTTCCGTGGTGGGGATTCTGCTGTTGATTCTGTCAGCGGTGTTGGTGTATGTGGCCATGCAGGGGCTGCGGGAGCTCCGTCCGGCGGAGGACTATGAGGACCGGGGCGTCCATAGCTTCCAGCCTTATGAGGTCTATCCGGTTCAGGTGGAAAATACTGGAGCCAGCGGCCGGGAGCGCCGCATGAGGCCTACGAAAACCGTCTATATGGTGTATTACCGGGCCGTGGACGGCAGCGGCTATCAATGGAGCAGCGAGGCGAGTTCTAAGGACCGGGGGCGGGAAATCGTAGCCGCCGGGGAGATGGTGGAGCGCCGGGTACTCAGCATTCCCTCCGGCGGGACCTATATCACTATAGAGCCGGACCAAACCGCCGGGAGCTATACGGAGGCGTTACAGGAGCGATATACCCGGGCTGCTGGCCTGGGAGCGCTGTATATATTCTTTTATATCACCGGATGGTTCCTGCTGAAGGCCCTCCGCCGCCTGCGGAAGGAGCGGGCGGAAGGGTTTTCGGACTGAGCGGCGCGGGGAAGTCCGGCCCCCGCTGGAGGAAAGTAACGGCGTACCAGCTCTTTCCAGCGATGCTTGTGCGGCTGGCTGTGACCTGGACGATTGTCAACACGTGCGTAATACAGCGGAAAACCATAAGGGCGGACACGGGTCCGCCCGTCGCTCTTGGTCCTATAAATATGGAAACGGCGGGCTGTTCGCCCGCCGTCTGCTTTATGGTACCATCTGAATCAAGAGCCGTAAAACCAGCATATCTCCAACGCTATTTTTGCTGCGGCGGCACACAGGTCTCCCGGCGAATCAGCAGAGGCTGAATGACCTCATGATAAATCTTCCGCTCCCCATTACCGATAAGCTTCATGAGCGTCTCCACAGCCAGGGCGCATAACTCCTCCTTGGGCTGAGCCAGAGTAGTCAGCTGGATTTTGGGCAGGGAGGCGAAAGCGACATCATCAAAGCCTATGAGGGAAACCTGCTGGGGGATATCAATTCCAAATTCCATCGCCGCCTGAATAATCCCCAGAGCGAAATGGTCATTAATGGTCATAATCGCTGTGGCGCAAGGCGTCCCTGTCTCCATGCAGCGGCTGAAATAGGCCATGCCGGTGTGATAGCCATCCTCAATACGGCTCCCGGAGGTGATCGTAAACACCTCATATTTCACATCAACGGTCCGCTGCATGACATCGAGAAAAGCCTGACGGCGGCGCTGGTGGGTGAGGGAAGTCTCCCGGCCTCCCAGAAAAGCCAGGTTCCGATGCCCCAGGCTCAGGAGATACCGGGCGCCTTTTACGATGCCATTGTAACCATCCACGGTAATCTTGGAGACCAGATGGTCAGGAATATTGTCCCCCAGGAATAAAACTGGCAGCTTGTCCAAGTATTTTTCCAGGGCCACATGGGTCTTGTCTCCCACGCCGGAGATGATCACGCCATCCACCCGGCGTTCCAGAAGGGCCTGGATGTTCTGGTCCTCAATGTTGTAGTCATAAAAGGAGCTGGATATAAAGCTGTTGAATCCACGCTGCTTCACGTCCCATTCGATATTGTGAATCAGCTCCGCAAAGAAGGCGTTGGAAATATCCGGCACCACAATGCCGATGGACTTGGCCTCATGCTTTTTCAGCTGCCGCGCCGCCGCATTTCTGGTAAAGCCCGTCTGCCGGCAGATTTCCATAATTTTCGCATAGGTTTCCGGTTTTACGTTCCTGGCACCGTTCAGAGAACGGGAAACGGTGGTGTGTGAAACGCCTGCCATGCGAGCGATGTCCTTGATTGTCAGCTCACCCATACACAGCCCCCTATCCGTACATCAGAAGTGATAGGCAAACGGTTTCCGGAACGTATAGTAAAGCTGTGACCCACCGGCGGCCGCCGTCCGCTCCAGGACCGTCTCCATCTCCCTATTATAATGGTTTTCGTCCACGCTGACTACTAGATTTTTCGGCAAAATCAATTTTTGCGTTTCTTCCGAAAAATAAAGCTGGCCGATGCCATGGTGAGACAGCTTCTGGACCTCGGGGCGCAGGGGCTCGTCCGCCTCCACCGCCTGACGCAGGACCTCGTCGGTACTGTCCCCGGCGAAGAGTGCGATGGAGTTTCCCCGGCATTTCAGCAGCCAGATGCTGCTGTCTTCATTACAGAAGCGCTTGTGAAGCTCCAGCTGCCGGGCAAGCTCCCCGTCTGTCAGATCCTGACGGCACAGGGCCTGCGCGTAGAACACGGAGCGCATGGGGCTGTCCGCCTTGGGGTACAGGCTGATCAGCTCGTTGTCTCCAAACACAAAGGGCTTTCCATAACAATCCGCAGAGGCCGTCAGCTCCGTTCCGCTCCGCTGGAAATATTGAAAGACGCGGTGGTACTCCCTGTAAAACTCCCGGTCCCCAAAGATGGGATAGACCTTTTCGCTGAACAGCAGGTCCCCGCAGGGGGTGATTGCCCTCTTTACGGACACCCGGTTGATGAGCTGGTGAAATCCGCCGAAATGGTCTTGATGGAGATGGGTCAGAATCAGGAGATCAATTTCAAAAATCCCACGGTTCTCCAGGAATTCCAGCAGCGGCTGGTGTCCCTGATAGGAAAGCCCGCCTCCATCAATGACCACCGTTTTTTTTCCGCTTTCCGTATCCAGCAGCAGGACAGAGCAGTCTGCACGGCCCACATTTAATATGTGAAGCTCGTTCATACCGTTAAAATCACCTCGTCTCCCAGCCGGTATTCAGCGTCGCCCCGGTAGCGGACCTCCAGCTCGCTTTCGTCCGCCTGATTCCGGAGCATCATCCGCATCTCCATGCCCTGGTATTCAATTTCGCAGATCACCGCCCGGACGCCGCCGCCCTCCGGCGAGATGAGCAGGTGCTCCGGCTTTACGGGATACTGCCCCTCCCGGCGGAAGACCTCCGCGATCTGCGGATTCCTCCAGGAGGCCTGAGAACCGGCGGGGGTGAAAAGATCCCCATCCCATTTGCCGGAGATCAGGTTTGAGCGGCCCACAAATTTGGCGACAAAGGGCGTAAGCGGCCGGTTGTAAATTTCCCTGGGCGTTCCGGCCTGTTCGATCTGACCGTGGTTCATGACTACGATCCGGTCTGCCAGGGCGAGGGCCTCCGACTGGTCGTGGGTCACGTAGACTACGGTTACGCCGGTTTTCTGGTGGAGCTCCTTGATCTCACGGCGCATTTCCACCCGCAGCTCCGTGTCCAGATTGCTCAGGGGCTCGTCCATCAGCAGCAGGTCCGGGTCTACCGACAGCGCTCTGGCCAGCGCTACCCGCTGCCGCTGTCCGCCGGAGAGCTGGGAGGGCAGGCGCTTTTCCATGCCTGTCAGGCCCACCATATCGATCAGCTCTTTCACCCGGTTGTCGCAGTTTTCCCGAATCTGCGGGGAGACAAATTTGCTGTTCTTAATGGGAAACTCTACGTTCTTCCGAACCGACATATGGGGCCACAGGGCGTAGGACTGAAAGACCATGCTGATAAACCGCTCATTCGGCGGCAGCACGTAATCTTTATCCGCCACAATTTTCTCCCCGATCCTGATTTCTCCGGAGGTGGGGCGGTTGAAACCGGCTAGCAGGCGGAGCAAAGTGGTCTTGCCGCAGCCGGAGGGGCCGAGGATGGCGATGAACTCGCCGGTCTCGATTTTCAGGTTGATGTCATTCAGAGCCCGGAAGCCGTTGAACTCCATGATAATGTTGCGGATTTCTGTACTCATGCCGTATTCCTCCCTTTATAGCGCCGGAGAATGATTGAGACTCCCTGATAGAGCAGGACCAGGGCCAGAATGGTCAGGCACACCACGGATGACAGCGCGCAGGCGTAGGTGGTGTAGCCTGCGGAGGTGTAGTTGTAAATGACCACGCCCAGCGTCTCCGAACCGGCGGACCAGAGCAGGGACGAGGTGGTCAGCTCTGTCAGCGCGTTGAGAAAGACCAGGCCCATGCCGGAGAGGGTGGCGGGGAAGATCAGCGGGATAATCACGGACAGCCATTTTTTCCAGAAGCCCGCGCCGCAGATTTCCGCCGCCTCTTCCATGGACAGGTCCATCTGCAAAATGCCGGTGGTGCTGTTGCGTATTTGCAGGGATGTGAAGCGCACCACATAAGACACCAGCAGCATGAAGACGGTGGCATAAATGGTTTTGTTGATGATGGGCAGGGGACTGGCCCAGGTGAGAATCAGCGCCAGGCCCAGGATGATACCGGGAATGGAGTACGGTACCGAGATGATATTTTCCACCAGCCGGACCAGCCGGGAGGGACGGCGTACCATCAGGTAGGCCACAATGGTGCCGATGACCACGCAGATACCCGCGGTGGAAAAGCTGAGGAGGAGGCTGTTTTTGATGGCGTTGAAGCTCTTGGGATTGCTGAAGACGAAGGCGAAGTTGCTCAGGGTCATATTGTCCAGGCCGTAGCCGCCTCCGACGCCCTTCATGAAGGAAGTGAGAATCAGCGTCAGCATGGGGACAAAGTTGATGATGAAGATAGCCAGCCAGATCAGAACCTCCACCAGCAATCTCTTGTTGTGCAGAAAGAACCGGGGGCTCATGTCCTCCAGGTCCGTCTGCATGGTCTGAAACAGCTTTGCCACGCGCCAGAGTACCAGAGAAGACAGAACGCCGATAACGCCCAGTATGATCGATTTGGCGGCGGCCTCGCTGAAGTTGCTGCCGGAGAAGGAGATGATGGTCTGGTAAATATCGGTGGACAGAACCGTAATTCTCGCGGGGATGCCCAGGAACGCGACGGTGCCGAAGTTGTCCAGACAGGAGATGAACACCAGCAGGAGGCCGTTGGCGATGCCGGAGAAGGACATGGGCAGAGTGACCTTGAAGAAGGTTTTTACCTTGTCACAGCCGGAGACTGCGGCGGCCAGCTCCATATCTGTGGAGATTTTTCGAAATGTAGACAGGGTCAGTGTGTAGATCAGAGGGTATTTTGTGACGGAGAACACGAAGATAATGCCCCAGTAGGAATAGATGTTGGGCATCGTCATGTCGGGGACCAGACTGCGCAGAGCCGTGGCGACAATACCGCTTTTAGCGAAGAACTGCATCCAGGCCAGCGTGATAATGTAACCGGGAATAATCAGGGGCAGCAGCAGCGCGTAGTGAATGAGCTTTTTTCTCCGAATGTCCGCGTAGGCCACGAAATAGGCCATTATCACGCCAATCAGGGAAGCGAACAGGGAGGAGAGCAGGTTGATGTACAGGGTATCCCAAATGACCTTCAGGGTTTTGGTATCCTGCAGCAGCTCGGAGAACATCCCAAGGCTGAGTTTTCCGTCCACCTGGAAGGCCATGACCGCCAGCTTGTAAATCGGCAGGAAAAACAGCCCGAATACAGCCAGAAGGCCAAATGTAGCCAGTACATAGATGAGCGGCTGACGCGGGGAAAAGGGCCGGCGAGCATGCATATGTGCCATATAGACCTCTCTTTCCGTGAAGAAGATGAAAACATAGGCCGCGTTCCGCTTGAGGAAGCGGCCCATGTTCAGGGTTCGAACATCTTAGAAACCGAAAAGCTCCGCGAATTTGGCCTTCTCATCCTCTCGAATGGCAAAGAGCTCTTTGGCGTCGGAAACCAGATTCACCCGCTCCTCTACAGTGAGGCTGCCTGCGGGAACTTCCATACCCTTGCGGATAGGGGCCTTGCCGATCAATTCCCGGCCCAGGGCCTGGATTTCCTCAGTAAGCATGAAGTCGATAAAGGCCTGGGCGGCGGGGAGGTTCTGAGTCGTGCTGGTGATTCCGATGGGGTCGGCGGTAGCGGGAACACCCTCTTTCGGGTAGACAAAAGCCAGAGGAGAACCGGTGGCGGCGGAAGAGAGCGCGTTGGAATCACAGGCGATGCCATAGGCGTTTTCTCCGGAAGCAACCGAGTTGATAACGCCGCCGTTTCCATTGACCACCATCATTTCGTTGGACAGAAGTCCTTCATAGAAGTTCCAGCCAATGCTGTCGACCCGGGTCAGTTCCAGGAGGGCGTTGGCGGCGGTGCCGGCGTAAAGGGGATTCGGCATGACAGCGTTCGCCTTAGCCTCGGGCTTCAGGAGGTCGAACCAGCTTTCGGGAGGAGTGGATACCAGGGAGGTGTTGTAAACGATGCCCATCGCGGCGGGGAAGGTTCCATAATAATAATGCTCAGGATCCACGAACTCGGTATAGATGTTTTCGAGCTCAGGGGACTCATAGGGCTGGAGCAGCTCGTTGGCCTTCAGGTTCTCAAAGGTAGAGGCGTCGGAGACCATGATCAAATCCGCCTGAATGCTGTTTGTCATTTTTTCCGCCAGGATCTTGCTGACGACCTCTTCCGTGCCGGAACGGTAGTATTCCGCCTGAGCGTTAGGATATTTGGCGTTAAATTTTGCGCAGACCTCGGAAATGAAAGCGTCCTCGGCGGAGGTATAGAGCATCAATTTGCCGGAGATTTCCGTGGATTTCGTGTCCTCCTGGGCGGGAGAAGGGGGCTCGGAGGGGGTATTTCCGGCTGAGGAATCCGGCTGCTGCGCGCCGCAGGCGGAGAGCATTCCGGCCAGCAGCAGGGCGGTCAGGGAAAGGGAGAGTGCATGGCGGAGATAGGAGCAGATTCTTTTCATTTCAGGTTCTCCTCTCATTCTGAATGTTCACGTTAACATTTATGGACACAATAAACAAAGCTTTGCAAATTCAATGTATCATAGTATGTTATAATTGTCAATTCTATCTTGATATACTTATATCACAAAAAGTAAAAGATAGTTTTGTTTATTTTTACAATGCGTGGATTTGGAGATTTATTTGGAAAATATAAATCTTTTTATGAAATAGATGTTTTCAATATAAATTGTTCACGTAAACAGTTATTAAAAGTGCAGAAACAACGCAAAGTTGATTCCTGGCCCCGGACTTTTACTTCTTATTTAGCTTCTATTGGAAAAGGAACTATTCTCAATGGGGTAATTGCGACGCCGCTGTCACTGAACAGGATTATGCGCACAGTGCTTTCTTAGAAACGGTGGGTATTATTTTGATGTGTGTAAATGGAGAAAACTCTTTACGCTCAAGTATGATAATTGACTGATTGTTGAATTGGATAATCTGTTGGACCTCCTGCTTATTAAGCGACGGAACAAAAAAAATAATAAAACCCTCTTGCCAACAAGGCAAATGTGTGCTATAATAACTTCACAATTTGATAGATTATGAGCTGGGGAGCTTGCGATAGCAGGCTGAGAGGAAGCTAGGCTTCGACCCGTGACCTGATTTGGATAATGCCAACGTAGGGAGCTGTCAACGGCGCAATTTCCGTATTTGCCAACGCCCTCCCGAACCCTGGGAGGGCGTTTTTCTGCCGGAACCGGAGCAAACCGGGCTCATGATCGGAAACAGGAGGATAATTATGAGTCTGTTTGTCAACGCAGAGGGCGGCCTTACCGCCGCAGGGTATGGAACCAGCGCCGCGCTTCTTGCAGTCTGTCTCCTGGCAGGGCTGGCCGCCGACAGGAGGGATGGAAAACGCGTGGACGTCCGCCGCCTGGCTTATTCCGCCATGGCCATGGCACTGGCCTATGTAACCAGCTTTATCAAGGTCTTCAAGCTGCCTTACGGCGGGTCGGTCACGCTGCTGAGCATGCTCTTCATCGTGCTGATCGGGTACTGGTACGGCGTCCGCACCGGCATTCTGGTGGGATTTGCCTATGGAATTTTACAGTTTTTGCAGGAACCCTATTTCCTCTCCCTCTTCCAGGTCTGCTGTGATTATGTCCTGGCCTTCGCGGCTCTAGGTCTATCGGGTCTGTTCCGGAACCGGAAAAACGGACTTCTGATGGGCTATATAACGGCTGTGCTGGTTCGAGGAGCTTTCCATTCCCTGGGCGGGTATCTCTACTGGATGGACTACATGCCGGAGAACTTCCCGCAAGCCCTGCGGCAGCTCTATCCCATTATTTACAACTACAGCTATCTGCTTGCGGAGGCCGCCCTGACCATAGTGGTGCTTAAGCTGCCGCAGATGGAAAAAGCGCTGGACCGGCTCCGGGAGGCGGCAGTGACAAGAGGAAGGGCTGGCGCATCCTCCTGACAACCGGGAACAGAAACCCAAAAATCACGCTCCGGGAAGCCGGTCTTTGGACAGGCTTCCCGGAGCGCGTTTTATTTTACACGGTATTTCAGCGGTTTTTCCAGAAAATCAATCCTCCGGAACTGCGTAGATGCCATATACACAGGGATCCTCCGGTCCCGCTGCTTCCGGCAGAACGGTGATGCTGTTATCCGCTTCGAACTCCACCTTCAGCGTACCGCTCCGGAGCCGGTAGGCCTGCGTCCGCTCTGTGCCGTCGGGGGAGATGACGGTGACGGTAAGCCGTCCGCCGTCAAAGAAATCCGCGTCCATCTGGTCCTCAACAGTGATGCCCAGGCCGCTGTTTACCGCCATGTCCTCCGGAGACACCCAGAAGCCATACAGCGCCTCCGGATCATAATCTTCACGGAATTGATCGCCCAGGGCAGTCATCTCCGGCATGTACCAGGACCCGTCATCCCGCTGGCTGATGGCGGCGGGGGCCAGACGGCCTTCGGCCATGGCCTGACGGTACTCGCTCATCTGGTCTTTCGTCAGGTTGTCCCGGGTCACATAGCGGTACAACCCGCCCCGGTCAATGGACAGCTCCACCTGAGCGATATTTTCTCCGGTGATCTGGAAGAGGCGCCCGGTAAAGTCGCCGAATTCCATCGTGGCGCAGCCCTCACCCACGGCAAAGGCGATGCTGCCGTCCTCCTCCTGAGCCCAGGCGTCCCCGGTCATGGCGGCGTAGGCCGTCAGGCCAAACGTGGGAACCAGCACCTGAGCCGGAGGGCTTTGCTCCGTGCCGCTTCCGGCGGGACCGGAGCTCCCGGGCTCCGTCGTGGGGACGGTCCGGAGGGAAAAGCTTCCCAGCACCAGCGCCAGGGCGCATACGGCACAAACTGCTGTTCGCAGTACAGGCCGGGACCGGCGGCGGGGCATGGCGAAGGGTTCTGTGCTCCGGCGGCGGGCCTCCAGCAGTACCCGGTCATTCAGCCCGGCGGGTGTATGGATAGCTTCCGTGATGGTTTGATACCGGTTCTTCATCGTCAAAACCTCCTAATCGATTCCGCAGTTCCTCCCGGGCCCGGCGGAGACGGCTCCGCACCGTCGCTGCCGGGATGCCCAGCAGGGTCCCGATTTCTCCGCTTTCATAGCCCTCGCCATAGAAGAGGTGGACGGCGGTTCTCAGCTTTTCCGGCAGTCGGGCCACCGCGTCCCACAGCTCTGCCGCCCTCTCATCCACAGGCCGGGCCATGTCCGGTATTTCCTCAAGGGATATGGTTCCCCGACGTCCCCGAAAACGTCCCAGATCGGCACAGCGGTTCAGAGCCGTTCGAATCAGCCAGGCTTTCAGGTGTTCGCCGTCCCATCCGGCGGCGGCCCGCTGCTCCAGCAGGCGGAGAAATACGTCCTGATAGACGTCTTCCGCGTCCGCAGTATTTTGCAGGCGGCACAGAGCCAGGCGGTACACCGTGTCGCCATGGGTTTTCATGGCATCGTTCAATTCCTGTTCCGTCAAAGGGATGCCTCCTTTCCTTCGTCTGAAAAGCGCTCTTCAATGATAACACGTTTGAGGAGGCCTTTCTGTGCTCTTTTGTGAAAAAATTTTTGCTGTTGGAAGGGAGGCTTGTGTTCCTCTGGGCGGATTGGTATAATTCGAAAAGGGGGTGAGCGCATGGCGGAAGCGAAATACCGGCATCTTTGGAATAATGTGGAGCATTTGCGGAAAGTGGGAATGGTTTCTGCTGATAACAGGGAAATTCTGGAGCGGGCCCCCTGGCTGAGGGACTGTGCTTTTTGCTGTGAGCCTTTAAGGGACCTGCGGGATGACTGCCGGAAGCGCTGGTATGTATCCGAGGATTTGTCTGCCTGTGTCTGTGCGGGCTGTTATGTGGACTTTCAGGACCGGTTCCAGTGGACGGAGGCGGACCGCTCCGGTATTGACTGGAGGCCTCCCTGTCCCCACTGCGGACGGAAGATGTTTTATGGCGGCTGTCAGGATTATCCGTGGTCGTGTATGGAGTGCCATATTCTGATTTCGTGGGACTTTGAGGATGAATTGTATGTAGGCAGACTGCCTAATCCGTTTTACTGATTGGGGTGGCGAATTAGAAACAGGCGGACGCAAAGCGTCCGCCTGTTCGTTTACTTCGGCCTGATGCCATGGATGTTAAATCGGCTCAGGAGATTTTGCAGGAGCGGCTTCTGGTCCAACATCTGCTGGCAAGCATCCTCCTTCCGCTTTCCCTTCGTCCGGAGGTGCTCCATACCGGCAAAAACACCCTCCACTCCTTCAGAAGGTCCGCATTAATGCAGTCGAAGGCCGCCAGATGTTCCGAATCCGTCATCCATCATCTTCCGAAAATTCCTCTTCCACCGCCTCCGCGATGCCTGCCGCAGCTTCCGGACTGATATAACCCTCCGTTTCCAGCTCGATATTCTCCATCGTCTCCCGGAAGATGTCCCGGGACTGCCGGATCATGTTGTGAAGCACTTCCCGGCTCAGAGGCTTCGCACTCCAGAGGCCCGGGGCCCGGCGGTATTCCTCATACAGCTCCGACTCAATCCCGGAGCCATCAAATTCCCGCAGCAGTTTGGCCAGCTGCCGCTCACCGTTACTTTGGGAACCTTCCATATCGGTGAGATACACATAGCCATGGGTCTGAATAGTATCCCACAGCTCCGCCAAAGATCGGTTCGGGAACCATTTCCGAAGAATTTTCAACGCCGCCGTGTTCATAGCGGTGCTTTTCAGCTTGACACCGCACCGGTAATCGGACATTCTGCTCCTCCTCAAAGGGCCTCCACTGTTTCAAGGGCTGCCCTCACTGTTACGGAATTACACGTTAAAGCGGAAATAGATCATATCGCCGTCCTGAACAACGTACTCCTTACCCTCACTGCGAAGCAGGCCCTTTTCCTTCGCGGCGGAAACACTGCCGCAGGCGGCCATGTCGCTGTAGGCGATAACCTCCGCCCGGATAAAGCCCCGCTCAATATCGGAGTGAATCTTTCCGGCGGCTTGAGGCGCGCGGGTGCCTTTCCGGATGGTCCAGGCCCGGCACTCGTCTTTTCCGTAAGTCAGGAAGGAAATCAGGCCAAGCAGGGTATAGGAGCACTTGATCAGCCGGTCCAAACCGGATTCTTCCACACCGATTTCCGCCAGAAACATCTGCCGCTCCTCACCGTCCAGCTCCGCCACATCCTGCTCCAGCTTGGCGCAGATGGGCAGAACCTGACTGCCCTCGGCGGCGGCGATCTCGCAGACCTGCTGATAGTACTGATTGTGTTCCAGGTCAGAGAAGCCGTCCTCGTCGGTATTGGCGGCGTAGATTACAGGCTTCAGGGTCAGGAGCTCACTGGTGCGCAGGAGCGCGGCGTCCTCCTCGCCGCACGGGAAAGTCCGGGCCAACTTGCCCTCGTCCAGGTGCTTTTGGAGGGCGGTGAAGAGCTCCACTTCATGGGCGAATTTCTTGTCTCCCTTCAGAGCCTTTGCGGCCTTTTCCACCCGGCGCTGAACCATCTCCAGGTCAGCCATTACCAGTTCCATGTTGATGATGTCGATGTCCCGCCGGGGATCGGTGGAGCCCTCCACATGGATGACGTTTTCATCGTCAAAGCACCGGACCACATGGACTACAGCGTCGGTTTCCCGGATGTTGGCAAGGAATTTGTTTCCCAGACCCTCGCCCTTGCTGGCGCCCTTGACCAGCCCGGCGATGTCCACAAATTCAATGACCGCAGGGGTCTTTTTATCCGGCTCATACATCTCGGCCAGTTTGTCCAGCCGCTCGTCGGGCACGGCGACCATGCCCACGTTGGGGTCAATGGTGCAGAAGGGGTAGTTGGCGCTCTCCGCGCCGGCGTTGGTAATGGCGTTGAACAGAGTGGACTTGCCTACGTTGGGAAGTCCTACGATGCCTAATTTCATGGTTTCCTCTTCCTCCTGATTTTTCAAGGGTCTGCGGCGTTGGGACAGCCGCCCTATGTCACCGAAATCATATTTCCCACAAACATCCATAGACGTTTGCACGAATGTCTTTTCCACCTGGAAAAGAACCTGAATGTGGACTCATTATACCATGACGCTGGATGTTTCACAATAGCAACCCGATATCAAATTGCAAAATATTCCGGTGCGGCCGGTGCCTTTATCGTCTCCCTGGTTTTTTATGGAATGATAGACCGCTGAAGTTTCTGACGGACCTTATAAATTTTCCATCCAGCACGCACTGCGCAGCCCTTTCCAGAACCATTCGCCGGATTCCCGAAATCAGATCATCTGCTGCCCCCAGAATTCCATTTTTTTATTGACGGAATCAGGCCAAATATGATAATATGACACGGACTTTCCTGTTTTTCACAGTGCAGCCGCAGGAACCAAACGGCTCCCTTATCCCGAAACAGGCCTTCCTGCGCGGATTTGCTCCGCACTGAAAGCCTCTGCGGCCGCCGGAAGAACACCAATTTGGAGGGCAGGCGTATGGATTATTCTGGGGAATTTTTTCAGCAGGCCGGGCAGGGAACTCCGGCCGCGGAGGAGTGGCACAGCGATATGCGGAGCGTTCAGAATCTGGAGGCCGTCATCAACGAGGGCCTTCGCGTCGCCCTGCTGGAGGAAACTCCGGACCAGTCGCTGGAGGTGCTGCTGGAGCACCTGGGCAAGGCGCTGAACGGGGAACGGACCTACATATTCGAGCAGAACGAATCCGGCTGCGACGATAATACCTATGAATGGACCGCCGGCGGGGTGGAGCCCGAGAAGGACAGCCTTCAGAATGTCCCTCCGGAGGTCTGCGCTAGCTGGTATCAGAAGTTTGGCATCGGCAAGCATATTGTCATCGGGAATCTGGAGGATATCCGGGAAACAGAGCCGCTTCAGTACGAAAACCTGAAGCGGCAGAAGATTCATTCCCTTGTGGTGGTTCCCCTTTACGACAGCAAGAGAATCATCGGCTTTTACGGCGTGGACAATCCCCCGGTGAAGTCGCTGGAATACGCCTCCAACATGCTCCAGACTGCGGCCTATTTCATCGTCTCCTCCCTGAAGCGGCGCAACCTGTTCCGGGAGCTTCAGAAGCGGAGCTATAACGTCCTCCATGCCCTCAGCGTGGACTACCTGATCATCTGCCAGGTAAATTTCGCCACCGGTGAATGCGAGGTCTACCGGAACAGCGAACAGATGCACATGGATTGGGCCGGTCAATTTGACATGGGCTATCAGGCCGCCATGGAGCGCTACATTTCCCAATATGTGGTCCCCGAGGACCAGGAGCGGCTCCGCGCCATGACGGAACAGAACTACGTGATGTCCCGGCTCAGAGCCAAAAAGAAATTTTCCGTCCGGTATCAGGTGAACGGCGGGGCTTCCGGGCTGAACCATCTGGAAATCCACTTTTCCGCCACAGAGAGAACCGAGGAGAACTGCGTCATTATCGCCCTGCGGGACGTCAACGCCGTGGTGGAGCAGGAGGAACAGTACAAGCTGGAGGCCCGGCGGAGCCTGGAGGACATTCTGGAGGGCGCCAGAACGGGCATCTGGACCATCGAGCTGGAAGAGGGCTGCCCGCCCAGGATGTTTGCGGACCGGACTATGCGGATTCTTCTGGGCGTGCCGGATGAAATTGGGCCGGAGGAGTGCTACCGGCGCTGGTTTGAGAACATCGAGCCGGACTATGTGGAGATGGTCCAGGAGTCGGTGGCGGAAATCCTGGAGACCGGGCGCTCCGAGGTGATCTATCCCTGGAAGCACCCCAAGCTGGGAAAAATCTACGTCCGCTGCGGCGGCGTCCCGGACCGGACGTTTAAAAAACCGGGCGCGTGCCTGAACGGATACCATCAGGACATCACGGAGACTATGGTGGCGCGGAAGAAGCAGGAGCAGTCCATCCTGGAACTCCTGGAGCGGGTGCGGCAGGCCAATTCGGCCAAGAGCGAATTCCTCTCCCACATGTCCCATGACCTCCGCACGCCCATCAACGGCATCCTGGGGATGCTGGAAATTCTGGAAAACAGCCGGGACGACCCGGCCCGGCAGGAGGCCTGCCGGAAGAACATCCGGGTCTCAACGGAGCATCTGCTGTCCCTGGTGAACGACGTTCTGCAAGTCAGCAAGCTGGACCGGGGCCGCCCGTCGGCGGTGGAGGAGCCCTTCGATCTCCGCAGCACCCTGGAGGACTGCATCGCCATCCTGACGCCCCAGGCGAGGGAGCGGAGGGTCCGCGTGGAGCTGGAGACCTCCGGCCTGCGGCACAGCAGGGTTATCGGAAACCCGCTGCACGTGAAGAAAATCCTGATGAACGTCATCGACAACGCGCTGAAATACAACCGACCCCAGGGCTCCGTGTTCGTCCGGGCGGAGGAAGCCGCCTTCCAGAACGGAACCGTCAGCTGCCGGTTTGTAATCGAGGATACCGGAATCGGCATCGGAGAGGAATTCAAGGAGTATATTTTTGAGCCCTTCGCCCAGGAGGACCAGGGGGCGCGGACCCACTACAACGGCGTGGGGCTGGGCATGTCCATCGTGAAGAAGCTGGTGGACCAGATGAAGGGAAGCATCGCGGTGGACAGCCAGATCGGCCGGGGCAGCGTGGTCCGGATCACCCTGCCGCTTCGGGTTGACGAGGCGGGGGACCGGACGTCCGCAGAAGAGGACGCGGTGGCCCATATTGCCGGGATGCGGGTCCTCCTGGTGGAGGACAACGAGCTCAACTGTGAAATTGTGGAATACATTCTCGGGGAGGCGGGCGCGGAGGTCGTGACCGCCCACGACGGAAAGGCCGCTGTGAACACGTTCGCGGCCTCCGCCCCGGGGACCTTTGACTGCGTGCTCATGGACTTGATGATGCCGGTGATGAGCGGCTATGAGGCGGCCCGGGTTATTCGCGGCCTGGACCGGCCGGACGCGGGAACCGTGCCCATTATCGCGCTGTCGGCCAACGCGTTCGAGGAGGACGTGGCGCTGGCAAAGGACGCCGGGATGAACGAGCACCTGGCAAAGCCGGTGGATATGCGGAAAATGTTCCGGGTCATGAGCCGCCTGACCCGCTCCTAGGCCTGCGGGGCCCAGGGGAATCATGTGGATTTGGTAAACTCCGGAGGTGTAAAAATTATGAAAAACGTGGCTTTGCCGCGTTCTTTAAAAATTAGTATAGCGGTTATCATTTGTCTGAACATTCTCGTGTTTTCCTTCCTGGGAGCATCTGTGAACAGGATGAGCGAGGGCGCGATTGAGGATATCGGCACCGCTTATATGGCGGGGATGAACGAGCAGGTGTCTCTGCACTTTGAGACCATCATTGATCTCCGCCTGACCATGGCGGAGTCCATCGCCCGCATTGCGATGGGAGACGCGAAATCCGGCCTGGGCGATAAGGAGGAAATCGAATACGGCGCCTCGGCGCGGCATTTCCTGTGCGCCGCCCTCTACTCCCAGGACGGTGAAATTGAGATGATCTACGGCGATCCGGTGACTCTCAACCACCCGGAACCGTTCCTGGAGAGCATGCGAAACGGGGAGCGCAAGGCGGCCTCCGCCGCCAACGGCCGCGGGGAGGGTGTCATCCTGTTCGGCGTCCCCTGCGCATATCCCATGTCCGGCGGGAACGACAGCCTCGCCATGGTGGTGGGGCTTTCCTCCGAGTATATGGGCGAGGTGCTTTTCCTGGATTCGGAGAGCTCGCTGGTGGATTCCTTTGTCATACGCAGGGACGGCAGCTATGTGGTCCGAAACGCGGACCGTGAGCATGAGAATTATTTTGACTGGCTCCAAAGCGCCTTTGAGGGCCGGGATGAGGAAGCGGCCCTCTATGCCGGACAGCTGACGGACGCCATGGACGCCGGGGAAGAGTATTCCGTGATTCTGAAGAGCGGCGAGTCCCGCCGGCATCTGTTCTGCACCAGCCTTCCTTACTGCGAATGGTATTTGGTGACGGTGCTCCCCTTTGACGCGCTGGATGATACGATTTCCGGCATGGGCAATCATTGGCTTGCCTTTGTTTACGCCGCTTCCTTTGCGGTAATCGCCATGCTGCTTTACATCTTCTTCCAGTATTTGAAGCTGTTCAAAAATCAGGTATCCGAATTGAAGCGCGTGAACACGGAGATGGACGCGGCGCGGAAGGCCGCCGAACAGGCCCGGAGGGAGGCGGAGCAGGCCAATGCGGCAAAGCAGGACTTCCTTTCCAGCATGAGCCACGACATACGGACTCCCATGAACGCCATTATCGGCATGACGTCCCTGGCCGCCAATCATACATACAATCCGGAGCAGGTTCAGGAGTATCTGCGGAAGATCGCGATGTCCAGCAAGCATCTGCTGGGACTGATTAACGACGTGCTGGATATCTCGAAGATCGAAAGCGGCAAAATGACGCTGAATATCGAGCCCGTGTCCCTGCGGGAGGTCATGGAGAGCATCGTCAATATCATGCAGCCGCAGGTCCGGGCCAAGAACCAGCGCTTCAGCGCGGCGGCCTATGGGATTCTTTCGGAGGATGTCTGCTGTGACAGCGTGCGTCTGAATCAGGTGCTGATCAATCTGCTGGGGAACGCCGTGAAGTTTACGCCGGAGAACGGCTCCGTTCAGGTGATCTTGTATCAGGAGGCGCTGCCGGAGGATACCTCCTGTGTCCGGACGCATTTCCTGGTGCGGGATACGGGAATCGGCATGTCCAAGGAGTATCAGAAGGTAATCTTTGATTCCTTCAGCCGGGAGGACAACACCCGTGTGCAGAAAACCGAGGGCTCCGGGCTGGGAATGTCCATTACCAAGTACATTGTGGACGCAATGGGCGGTTCCATTTCCGTCCGCAGCGAGCAGGGGCAGGGCAGTGAGTTCCATGTGGTTCTGGACCTGGCGAAGGCGGCGGAACGGGAGATCGATACGTCCCTTCCGGACTGGTATGTACTGGTAGCCGATGGGGATGAACGGCTGTGCCGCCATACGGCGGAGACGCTGGAGTCTCTGGGCGTTCGTTCGGAGTGGTGCGGGAGCGCAGAGCGGGCCATGGAGCTGATTGCGGAGCACCGCGGCCGGAACGACAGCTATCAGATGATCCTCCTGGGCTGGGACCTGCCCGGCATGAACGGGATTGAGGCCGCCCGAAAAATCCGGGCCCAATATGGCGAGGACAGTCCGGCCCTGCTGCTGGCGGCCTGCGACTGGAGCGGGATTGAGCAGGAGGCCAGGGAAGCGGGGATTTCCGGCTTTGTTTCCAGGCCGCTGTTCAGGTCCACGCTGTTTGACGCGCTGAAAGCCTTCTCAGGGGCCGCTGTCGAGGAAGCCTCCGGAGGGGAAAAGGCGGTAGACCTGGCGCTCCGTGGGAAGCATATCCTGCTGGCGGAGGATAACGAGCTGAACTGGGAGGTTGCGCGGGAGCTGCTTTCTGTCCTGGAGATGGAGCTGGATTGGGTTGAAAATGGGCAGAGCTGCGTGGCGAAGTTCGAGGCGTCGCCGGTTGGGTATTATGACGCGATTGTCATGGATGTGCGGATGCCGGTTATGGATGGGTATGAGGCCACCGCAGCTATCCGGGGGCTGAAGCGCGGGGATGCGGATATTCCCATTATTGCGATGACTGCCGACGCGTTCTCGGAGGATATTCAGAAGTGCCTGGAGTGCGGGATGAATGACCATCTGGCGAAGCCGATTGATATCCAGACGGTTGCAAGGAAGTTGAAGAAGTATTTGAAATAGGGGGAATGCGGGACAGGCCATCTGCGTGAGCAGATGGCCTGTGCTGTTGGGCCTGGGGGATGACGGTTTGTTGGGGTGTTGTGCTGCATTGGATAAACTGCCGCTGCTTTAACGGAGAACAGAATATCGCCGCAAGCCGAGTTCTTCTGGAGGGTGGAACTCGGCTTGTGATGGCTCCGGGAAGGGGAATCTCCGACCGATTCCTGATAAGAGGGGCTGATCTGGAGCACTGGCTCTAGGGAGAGAACATGTTCTGCGCCCAGGGGTTGCTAGAAAAATTGGAAAAGCATGTTAGACTAAGAGAATCGCGATAGAGGCGAGATAAATGAAAGTGAAAAAAGTATCCAGACTTGTCATATCTGGTGGCGATCTTTCAAAATTACCTGAGTTTTCAGAAAAAGTATTCAACTAAATGGTGTTCTTTATATAACCATCAACTGCTCATAATTTTTATAAGAAAAATAAATTGCAAAAATTGACAAATTATGATACTCTTTATTATAATTATTATGATAAGTTTACAAAGCATTATAGGCAAGGTGTTGTCACTGTGCTGGATCCAATATTGTGGCTAGTTGACTTAATACGATAATCACGCTCTTAATTAAGGACTTAGTTACACACATAAAATGTGGAGGTTTGAAAAATGAAAGATGAGAAGAGAGAGAGCATAATTAAAAATTTTGTGGACAGGCAGCAGCCGTTCTCTGGAATTGTTGGGGCACTATTAACCATAGGTATCACTGCGCTTCTAACTTTATTTGGCGGATCAGTTCTTGTCTCTACACAGTATGTATCTATTGATAGTCTTGATGTGCTTGTTAACAAGTATTTTGTAAGTTCCGGATTAGTTTCGGAGGATGTACTTGGATTAGATCCAAATGAGCAATTCGAAATTATTGCAAAGGACCTTTCCAATTGTCAAGCGTCGGTTGAAACGCACAGAAACGATTTGGAAAGTATATTAGTTTCAAACGGAATAGAGATTGAGGGTAAGTCACTGGAAGAAATCTATGGTATTTTAAATGACAAAATCCAGAAATATGTCTTGTTATCAGAAGAAAATACGCAGTTTAAAGAACGGACTATGGCTGAAATGGTATCTGTTAGGTTGGTTATAGACGGCGAAGAAATTGATGTGAACATTCCCAATTCTGTGGCAAAGATTGACGGACACTTTTTCTATTCCGAATCTCTTCTAAACTCGTTCCTTAATGACAAAATATCTATCGATTCATCTGCTTCAACAGTATATTATGGGAATGAGCGGGCAGAGAAGACTGTATTCAGTACAGATATGATAACAGATATAAGTGGTTTCGAAACATGTGCAGTTGGAAGTGGAAATTCATTCACAATGGGTACAGATACATATGATAATGGGTTTATTGAGACCAACACAAACAGTTCACGTTTCTATGCAAACCTGAAAGGGGCATATTCTAAAATATCATTTATGGTTGGGCATATTGATGGGACCGCTATGGAAAAAGAGACGCTATGTATATATACCAAAAATGGAAATGACCAGTATCGTTTACTTGAGACGTTCGAGTTAACTCCGGATATGTTTCCAGAAACAAAATCCGTGAATATTAACTATGCAGATGGAATCCAAGTTGTTATTGAAGGGTCTTATTGGGGAAAATATGCCTTAGCAGATTTTTATCTTTATCGTTGATATTTCCCTAAATTTAGACGATTTGACAAGCTGTTCATCTCCTTTACTCTTTGGGGCAAGGCCTCATCGCTGGGATAGTATTTCATGGATTATAACCTCCGATAAAAGGGCTGAGAAACGTGCCTCTACAAACACGCTTCTCGGCAGAACGTACATGGAATGCTGCTGGCGCTTTACCGCGACCTTGTCATAGGTAAAGCTTGCTTCCATTTTTCGCGTATAATGAAAACCATCTCGAAAGGGGTGGTTTTCTTATATCTCCTTTCTTTTAAGAAGTTATATGGTAGGAGTAGCTGCCTGCAATACAATCAGAACAAGCACTGTGGATCTGTTTCTATTTTTCTACAGCCAGACTGTTTGGAGGTGACTTAAACCGCAGTGGCCTGTCTGAAATGGTAATAAGTTCGTTAACGCTCGGACGTTTTGTTTGCGTGGGTACAAGGGCAAAGTCGCGTGCCAAATGAAACCACTGCCCCCTTTGGATACCCCCACAACAAATAGGCGCTATGCCCCTTGCTGGGAGCATAGCGCCTATTTGTTGTCAGCAGCCCGTTTCGCGGTCTGCGTGTAGTTCCTTGTAAACTGACCTAAATTAAGCAAGAAACTTCTGCGCCCAATCAGGCAATCTCGCTCTCCTTGAGGAACTTCCTACTGACATTTTGGACTAATGGCGAGACGAAGCCGTTGACCAAACTATCCTCCAGCCTCTCCGTTAGAACTAAAGAAAGTGACTACCATGAAAATTATCGTGTAGGCGTGCCTGTTGATTGGAATTTCCTAGGGGTGGGGCGCAATTGCATCTTAGAAGGAATAGGCAAGAAGCAGATTAGTAAAAGTTGGTCTCTGGGGCTCCTAGTGAGATCGTAAATGTGGTGTTTTGCATATGCCATCAAATTTGCCGTTAAAAATCTCATTAAAACCAGCTCTCGACTACATAAACACAACTCAGCCCTTTCTGATGGGGAGGAGTGTACAAGGGAGGTATTATACATGGAGAGAGTACTGGACTGGTCTGTGATTATCAGTATCATCGGCATCTAGTGAAACTGCAGTCCAGGTGTTGAAGAAACTGACCTGAGTCTATCTGCTGGCAAATGTTCTGACGGTTGTTGTTTCGGTAGCTTTTACACCGGTGGCAGCCTTCTCCTATTATCAGATTAACGCAATCGCTATAGTGTGGTATAGTAGCCGTTGTGGTCATAATGGGCTTTATGACTTTACGTGTAGCCATGCTCAGTTCTCCCACGCTTCACATCTCTACCAGCTTCGCGGTATTATCAACAACCATACAGTGAATGGCAAAGAAGCCGCCCTCCAGCTGATTGACGGCGGTGGAGGAGTCATCACTCCTTACGGTGTGGTCTACGACAACGGCATGAAACTGGAACCGGCCTACAACGGACATCAGTTCCCCTCATATCTATACGATCACAGCCTGCTGGTGTTGGAGATCACACCAAAACGGTGTCTTGTGGAGGGGAGCAATCCGGAATATCTGTACCTTCCCGCTTCGAAACACCAGATCGAGCGGACGCTGCTCCGTGTTGGCATCACTACACTGCATGATGCTGCGATACGCATCGACTGGGACGAGTTGCCGGAAATGGTTGTGGATGCGCTGGAACTGGACCACCTGAGCGGCGATGATCTCCCGGCTCTGAACCGAATGTGCCAGTCTATCGAGCCGCTGAAGGATGCGGATATGGAGAAGCTGAACGCGGTAGTGCTGTTTGCGGAGGCAGGAGATATGATGGCCGTCCGACAGCTGGCGGAAAACCTGGATCAGTTCGACTTTGTTCCCGGTCTCCAGACCCCGGAGGAATACGGCAGGCACATGATCCGGGAGTCCGGTCATTTCGACTACGACGAAAACCTGGAGGGCTTCTACGACTACCGCCGCTACGGTGAACAGCAGATCCAGCAGGAAGGCGGGCAGTTCAACGAGATCGTTCGTACAAAAGAGCAGTCCAATCGTCCTGTTCTCATCTATGGTACGGAATCTCAAATTCCTATCCTCAGATACCATCTTCAAAGTGTGAAGCTGGACAACGATGCCACACTCCAGAAGCTGAACCAGCTGGCGGAGACGATAGACGGGATGAACGCAGCAGGACACTACCATCTGTCCAAGTCCCTGGACACGCAGTTTCAGCAAAACCTGGACGATGTGCTTCAAATCGCCGCCCATATCAAGACGAGCAGCCTGGACTGCTACGAGGTCATTCCAGGCGTGACCTCCCACCAGGAGCTGGGCAGATGGCTGGTGGAGCATGACCGTCTGGAGGATCGGGTGCCGGAGGCCCTGCGGCCCTACCTGGACTATCGCTCCATCGGCATCGACTACTGCAACAGCCATGAGGGAGAGTTCCTGGCCGACAGCTACACCGGGATTCAGTCAGGTGCTATGGAGCAGGTCTTAGAGGAGCAGGGCGTCCTCCGCCTGACGCTTTCCACAGCAAAGGGTACATTCCCCCTTAGCTTTCCCGCCTCGGACGAGCGGCTGGAGCAGGCAAAAAGGGCGCTGGACGTGGAGGACTTCGCCCAGGCCAGCATGGCTGGTGCGAAAACGCACATCCTCCGCAAACCGTTTGACCAGGGGAATACGAAACATTTTCCGGGTCAGCGGATGATCTTTGATCCACTGTGCGAATTCCCTTATGATGCCGGGACCTCCTGTGATGGATATGACCAGCGCATAGGCGGACAGGACATATACCGCATACGCCAGCGGCCCGAGGAATCCCTGATCCAGTACATAAATCACCAGCGCAAAGGAGGGGAGCGCGATGCAGAGGGTCGGCAGAGGCGGCAGGAAGAATATCCGTTTTAGAATGGCTTTAGCTTGTTCCATTGCCCATCCTCCTGATTTTCACCGCAAAGCTGCTGCCCCTGCCCACCTCGCTGTCAACAGAAATATCGCCGCCCACAATATCTACCACACGCTTGACCAGGGCCAGCCCCAGGCCGTTGCCCTGCGCGGCGTGAGAGGTGTCGCCCTGATAGAACTTCTCGAAAATGCGTTCACCTACCTCTGGAGGGATACCACAGCCAGTGTCCGTGATCCGCACCACAGCAAAGTCCTCCACCCCCTCCAAGCTGACCGCAACACGCCCGCACACCGGAGTGAATTTCAATGCGTTGGAGATGAGATTATTCCATACCAGCATCAGCAGCTCCGCATCGGATTCAATCAGCACATCCTCCGCCAAATCAGTTTCCAGCTCAATATCCTTTCCCTCCCAGGCATCCTCAAAAGATAAAAGGCACTGGCAAAGCTGTTCTCCCAGATCATAGACCGTTTTTTCCGGGTAAATCTGTTGATTTTCCAGCTTGTTCAGTTTCAGAATATTTGTGATGAGGTCCGACAGGCGGCAGGATGCGTCCACAATCGTTTTGGCGTATTCTGCCCGCTGCTCCTCCGGGAGATTTGCCTGCTGAAGCATGGCCGCGTAATTCTGAATGACAGCCAGAGGTGTTTTCAATTCATGGGAAACATTGGCGATAAAATCTGTGCGCAGCGTCTCGATGCCGGACAGTTCCTGTACCATGCGGTTAAAATAGTTAATGGTGACATTAAAGCCATCTTGGGCGTTCAGTCCCCGGACCGGCTGGATGCGTACCGACAGATCGCCAGCCATGACCTTCTCCGCCGCGGCGGCAATCCGCCGGACAGGGCGCGTAACGGTATACCAGCGCCGGACGCCGTCAATCAATGTGCAAAACAGACTGATGAGTACCACATTGCCAAAGGTGAACTTTGCTGCGCTTTCGATATTTTCCTTGGAGACCACAATTCCCATGCTCCGCTGCATTTCAAGCAGGAACAGCTCCAGACAGCAGGTGGCCACAAAGGAGATCAGCAGAAAAAACGGAACACAGTTCCAGACCGGACGGAGCAGGAGAAGAATTCGGTCTTTCCTCATTTCAACACCGCCTTATGGCCCAGTCCCCGCACGGTGACAATTTCAAAGGCATCACAACCCGAAAACTTGTCCCGCAGCTTGGTTATATACACATCCACAGCCCTGGGCGCGGTGGACGTCTCCACATCCCAAAATTCGTCCATGGTCAATGTGGTCAAAAAATCCACTGATATCACCTTCAATAAACCATTTCGTCCCTGTATATCGCTTTTGAATC
>JBCLRG010000012.1:0-96243 GCA_041223955.1 Oscillospiraceae bacterium 38-13
ACATGGTCATAATCATCGCAAGAACCAGGGACAGGAATTTCTTCATGCGAATATTCCTCCTTTAAAGATTTGCGGTCTTGGATGCGTCGGATTCTTCCGGCGCACATACAGTGGCTAGCCGTTCCCGTATCTACACCGGGCGTACCGCCTCATCCGTGCCGCATGATGAATATAACACAGCGATTTTCGAAAATCAATATGTTATACATGTTTGTAACATAACAGTAACAAAGCATCCTGCCCCTTCCAAGCATGGTTCTTCCGGGGAAATTCCGCTGTATTCCGGTATATTTGTGTCCGCTTTGTGCTGTCCTCCTCTGTAAAGGAGCTTTCTTTGCCGTGTCGTTTTATTATATATGTGTAACCTGAATCCGTCAAGCGGACGGCGCGTTTTCTCCGGGGGGCGGGGCCGAATCCGCCGTATTCGCGCCGCCGTTTTTGGACACATTTTAAAAAAACGTCAAAAACCGCTTTTCAGCCGCCCACCCGGCCCTCAACCCCTGGGCCTCCGGGCAAATTGCAAGTTGACTCGCCGCCGTGGGGCGTAGTATGATAAAAGCAGAAATTTCGCAAACGTTTGAGGGGAGGCCACGTCATGAAAACCATTCTCAGCTATCTCCGCCCCCACGCCCCCCGGGTCGCCGCCGGGGTCACGGTGAAGTTCACCGCCGCCGTATTGGAACTGCTTCTTCCCCTGCTGCTGGCCCATATCATTGACGACTGCGTCCCCGCCCGGGACCTGTCCGCTATCCGCCGGGCCGGGGGGCTGATGCTGCTGATGGCCTTCGGCGCGGCGTTCTGCAACATCACCGCCAACCGTATGGCCGCCTGGGTATCCATGGACATGACCCGGCAGCTCCGCCGGGACCTCTACCGCCGGACCCTGTTCCTCTCCCAGGCCCAGCTGGACCGCTTCTCCATCTCCTCCCTGGTCTCCCGGCTGACCAATGACACTTATAATGTTCATCAGATGTTCGACAAAATCCAGCGGGGCGGCATCCGGGCCCCCATGCTGGTCCTGGGCGGCATGGCCCTGACCTTCCTCCAGGCCCCGCCTCTGGCGCTGGTGCAGCTGGCGGCCTGCTCCGCCACCTTCTTCGCCATCTGGCTGGTGACGCGTCAAGGGATTCCCCGATACACCCGCGCCCAGGAGGCTGTGGATACGGTGGTCCGGGTCATCCGGGAAAACGCCTCCGGCGTCCGGGTCATCAAGGCCCTCGCCTGTCAGGGAAAGGAACGGGAGCGCTTCGCCGCCGCCAGCCTCGCCTCCAAAAGGGCGGAGGAAGCCGCCGGGGGCATCATGGCCGCCGCCAATCCCCTTTCGAATTTCCTGCTGAACGTGGGTCTGGTGCTGGTGGTCCTGTCCGGAGCCCTGCTGGTAAACGAGGGTCATCTGGCCTCCGGCCAGATCGTGGCCTTCCTCTCCTATTTCATGCTGATTCAGACCGCCACCCTCGGCCTGGCCAAGCTCTTCGTCAAGTACAGCAAGGGCGTCGCCTCCGCCCGGCGGATTGAGGAGGTGCTTCTATCTCCGGAGGACCAGCCGGTCCAGCGCCTGGAGGAAGCGGCCTCCGGCGGTCCGGAGCTGGGTATGAATGAGGTATCCTTCTCCTATCTGGGGGTAGAAAAGGACCTGGACGGCGCGTCCTTCCAGCTGCGTAAAGGCCAGACCCTTGGCATCCTCGGCCCCACCGGCTCCGGCAAAACCACCCTGGTCTCCCTGCTCCTCCGGCTCTACGACGCGGACGGCGGCGTGGTCTGGGTGGGGGGCCGGGACGCCTCTACCCTCAGCCGGGAGGCCCTCCGGGGCCGTTTCGGCGTGGTCTTCCAGAACGAGGCCCTGCTGAACGACAGCGTTTACGAAAACATTTCCTTCCTCCGGAGCATCTCCCGGGAGGACGCCGCCGCCGCCGCGAAAACCGCCCAGGCATGGGAATTCATCGAGCAGCTGCCCGGAGGGCTGGACGCCCGCCTGGACATCCGGGGGGCCAACCTCTCCGGCGGGCAGCGCCAGCGGCTCCTGATTGCCCGGGCCCTCGCCGCCCGGCCCGGGACCCTGATTCTGGACAGCGCCGACAGCGCCCTGGACTACCGCACCGCCGCCGCCCTCCACGCCGCCATCCGGCGGGACTTCCCCGGCGTCACGCTGGTGGTGATCTCCGAGCGGGTGGCGTCCCTCCGGGAGGCGGACCGCATCCTGGTGCTGGAGGAGGGCGCGATTTCCGCGCAGGGGACGCACCGGCAGCTCCTGGAGACCTGTCGGCGTTACCGCCGCATGGCGGAGCTGCAAATGGGAGGTCTGGAATGAAAAAAAACGTTCTGAAACGCCTGGGCCGCTTCCTCCGGCCCTACGGCCTCCAGTTTCTCCTGCTGCTGGTCCTGCTGCTGGCGGGGAACCTCTTCGCGCTGGCGGCCCCCCTGCTCTCCGGAAAGGCCGTGGACGCCATCGGCATTCAGGCTGGGGGAGTGGACTTCCCCGGGGTGTTCCGGAACTGCGCTGGTATGCTGGCCTGCTACGGCGTCTCCTCCTTGTTAAATTATATTGTAGCCGCCCGGCTGATCCGGGCGGCTCAAGCCGTGTCCCACGACCTCCGCAAGGCCGCCTTTGACCGCATGAGCGAGCTGCCTGTGGACTACTTCGACACCCACCCCGCCGGAGACCTCATCAGCCGGGTCTGCTACGACGTGGACACCGTCAACGCCACCCTCTCCACGGACCTTCTCCAGCTGGGCACCAGCGTGTTTACCGTGGCAGGCTCTTTCCTGATGCTCCTCCTTCTCTCCCCCCGGCTGACGCTGGTCTTCTTCGTCACCGTGCCCCTCTCGGCGGCGCTGACCCGCTTTCAGATGAAGCGCATTCATCCCCTTTTCCGCCTCCGGTCAAAGGAGCTGGGGGCCCTCAACGGCTTTGCCGAGGAACGGATGGGGTGCCGCCGGTCCATTCAGACCTATGGCGTGGAGGAGGAGGACCTGTCCCTCTTCGACCGGCGGAACGACGCGGCCTCCAAGGCGTATTACGACGCGGACCGGGCCAGCGCCGCCCTGGGGCCCTCCGTGAACTTCATCAACAACGTCTCCCTGGCGGCGATCAGCATGTTCGGCGCACTGCTGTATCTGGGGGGCGGCCTCTCCCTGGGCAGCCTCTCCTCCTTTGTCCTCTACTCCCGGAAGTTCTCCGGCCCCATCCGGGAAGCAGCCAACCTGCTGGCGGAGCTTCAGGCCAGCGCTGCGGCGGCGGAGCGGGTGCTGGACCTGCTGGACGGGGAGCCGGAGGCGGGGGACCCCGCCGGGGCTGTGCCCGCCATCCGCCTCCGGGGGGATATCCAGTTTGACCATGTGACTTTTGGCTATGACCCCGGCCGTCCCGTTCTCCGGGACTTCACCGCCCACATCCCGGCAGGGAGCCTCGCCGCCGTGGTGGGACCCACCGGCGCGGGGAAAACCACCCTGGTCTCCCTCCTCCTCCGGTTCTACCGGCCCCAGGGCGGTTCCATCACCGTGGACGAGGTTCCATTGGACGCCTACAGCCGGGACGGCCTGCGCCGCCGCCTGGCGCTGGTCCTCCAGGATACCTGGCTCTTCGGGGGCACCATCGCGGAAAACATTGCATACGGCACGCCGGGGGCCACCCGGGAGCAGATCATCCAGGCCGCGAAGGACGCCCGGATTCACCGCTTCATCTCCTCTCTCCCCCAGGGCTATGACACCGTCCTCACCGGCGAGGGCGTCTCCAAGGGGCAGAAGCAGCTGCTGGCGATTGCCCGGTGCCTTCTCACCGAGGCGGACGTGGTTATCTTGGACGAGGCCACCAGCAACGTGGACACGGAAACCGAGGGAGAGATCAATCTGGCGATGGAACGGCTCCGGCAGGGGCGGACCTGCTTTGTCATCGCCCACCGGCTGGCCACCATCCGGGGGGCCGACCGCATCCTGGTGCTGGAGGACGGCGGCGTCGCGGAGCAGGGGACCCATTCGGAGCTGCTGGCCGCCGGAGGCGTATACGCCGCCCTGTACGCCGCGCAGTTCCAGTCCTGAGCAAAGGCCCTCCTTTTTCGGGGGGCCTTTTCCGTCCCCGGAGGCGGGGCTAAACCGGCGAATCCCGGCGAAAACGTATCCGTACTTTCTGAACCAATCTGAAATTTCTGCCTTCGGAATAGAAAAATCGTCCTGTTCAATTCCACGTAATTGTAAACAAACCGTGAAAACAAACAAAAAAGCCCCCCCAAAATCGGGAGGCTGACAATTGACAAACCCGCATAGGATTCTTTATAATGATCACAGGAAATCGCAAACGTTTGCGCAAAGAAGGCCGGTTTTGGTCCTCGCAGACGGTCCCGGACGCGACGGATTTGGGAGGATTGGAGCGTCCGGGGAGGTTCCTCGCAGTTTTCAGAAAGAGGTGTTATCGTGTCAAATGCAGTAACCGTGACCAAGGAAAGACCCCCCAGAAAGAAACTGACGGCACGTCGGCTGAAGAACCTGATCCTGAACGTGCTCAAGAACCCCTTCAACATGGTCGTGCTGGTCAGCCTGATCGTGTTGTTCTGCCTGATCGTCATCCCCCTGCTGACCATGATCAAATCCACCTTTACCCTGGCTCAAGGTGAGCTGCGCCGGGTGAAGGGCGCCCAAGTGGGCGATTTCACCCTTTACTACTGGCAGTACATGATCGCCAGCAACATGTCCAAGGCCGTGCTGTGGGAGCCCCTGATGCACTCCTTCGTCTGCGGCTTCTTCACCACGCTGATCTCCGTGCCCCTGGGCTCGGTGCTGGCCTGGCTGATGATCCGTACCGACCTCCCCGGCAAGAAGGTTCTGGGCATCCTCATCACCGTTCCCTACATGATTCCCTCCTGGACCAAGGCCATCGCCTGGCTGGCGGTGTTCCGAACGCCCACCAGCGGCGCAAACGGGTTCCTCACCGGCATGGGCATCCCGATACCCGACTGGCTGGCCTACGGCCCCACGGCCATCGTGCTGTGCATGTCCATGCACTATTACGCGTTCTCCTACATCCAGGTCTCCGGCGCGCTCCGCTCCATCAACTCGGAGCTGGAGGAGATGGGCGAGATTCAGGGCGCCAACAAGGTCCAGATTCTCCGCTACATCACCCTGCCGCTGATTCTGCCCTCCGTGCTCTCCGCCCTGGTCATGACCGTCTCCAAGTCCATCGGTACATACGGCGTGGCAGCCAACCTGGGCAACCGCATCGGATACTACACCCTGGCCACCCGCATGCGCGTGTACATTGATCAGGGTCCCCGCGGCGTGGGCTACGCCATGTCCATCGTCCTGGTGGGTCTGGCGGCCATGATTCTGATGAGCAACCAGAAGGCCATCGGCGTCCGCAAGTCCTATGCCACCGTGGGCGGCAAGGGCGGCCGCAGCACCCTGATGCCTCTGGGCGCGGCGAAGAAGCCCATGATGGGCTTCCTGGGCATCTTCCTGTTCCTGGCGATGGTCATGCCCTTCTTCGTGCTGATTATGGAGACCTTCCAGGTCACCACCGGCGCGGGCTACGGTCCCGAGAACCTGACCCTGTACAACTGGATTGGCCGGGCCGAGGAGGCGAATAAGTACACCAACTATGAGGGCATTTTCCGCAACGCCGAGTTCTTCAGCGCGCTGTGGAACACCATCCGCCTGACCATCATCACCTCCCTCATCACCGCCTTCTGCGGCCAGTTCCTGGGCTACATCAGCTCCCGCGGCCGGGGCAAGTGGTACGGCAACCTCACCGAGCAGCTGGTTTTCGTTCCCTACCTGATGAGCGGCGTGGCGTTCTCCACCATGTATTTCTCCATGTTCAGCGCCCCCCATCTGGGCGGGCTGATTCCCTCTCTGTACGGCACCTTCACCCTGATCGTCCTGACCTCCGTGGTCAAGCACTTCCCCTTCGCCAGCCGGTCCGGCACCGCCAACATGCTCTCCATCAGCGTGGAGCTGGAGGAGGCCGCAGACATCGCCGGCGCCAGCTTCTGGAAGCGGATGGCAACCATCATCGTGCCTCTGGCGAAGAACGGCTTTATCTCCGGCCTGATGCTGGTGTTCATCTCCATCGCCAAAGAGCTGGACCTGATCATCATCATGATGACGCCCACCACCCGGACCATGTCCTATCTGGCGTTCACCTACTCTCAGGAGGGCTACGCTCAGATGTCCGACGCCATCTCCGTGTGCGTGCTGCTGTTCATCCTCTTCTGCTACATCTTCGCCAACAAGGTCGCCGGCGCGGATATCGGCAAGAGCTGGTAAGAGGCGTCGGAAATTCCGCCCACTCCGCTTCCGCCGCCAAAGGCGGCGAAAGCTCCGCTCTGTTCCATTCCCTCCGCCTCCATTCAAGGGGGAGCAGGCTCCCCCTTGAGCAACCCCCACCCCTTGCGGGGGGACGAAGGACGGGGGATGGGACGCGGGGAAGCGGCGGGCTGTATTGGAAGTTCATGTTTAAGATAAGATCAGAAAGGAAACGTGCCATATGAGCCGCATTGAACTGAAAAATATTGACAAATTTTACGGCAACAACCACGTCCTCCGCGACATCAACCTCACCATTGAGGACGGCGACTTCATGACCCTGCTGGGCCCCTCCGGCTGCGGCAAGACCACCACCCTCCGCGTGGTCTCCGGCCTGGAGAAGCCCCAGAACGGCATCATGACCATCGACGGCGTGGAGATGATCAACGCTGACGACGCCTACTATGCCGAGCCCAGCAAGCGCGGGCTGAACCTGGTGTTCCAGTCCTACGCCCTGTGGCCCCACATGACTGTTTACAACAACATCTCCTTCGGCCTGAAGATTCAGAAGATGAGCCACGACGAGATCGACCGCCGGGTCATGGACTCCCTGCGGATGATGCGGATTGACATGTACAAGGACCGCTACCCCACCGAGCTCTCCGGCGGCCAGCAGCAGCGCGTGGCCATCGCCCGGGCCGTGGCCTCCAGCCCCAAGCTCCTCCTTCTGGATGAGCCCCTGTCCAACCTGGACGCCAAGCTCCGCATCGACATGCGTTCCGAGCTCCAGCGCCTCCACAAGGAGCTGGGCACCACCATTATCTACGTCACCCACGACCAGGTCGAGGCCCTGACCATGTCCACCAAGATCGCCCTCTTCAAGGCCGGTGAGCTGAACCAGGTGGCCACGCCCATGGAGCTGTACAACAACCCCATCGACCTGGAGGCTGCGGACTTCATCGGCAACCCCCGGATCAACCTGGTCCCCGGCCGCGCCGAGATGAAGGGCGGCCAGCTGGTGGTCAAGAGCGAGCTGGGCGGGCACACCTTCCCCTCCGAGCACCTCACCAGCGAGGAGAAGCCCTCCGGCGGCGAGTTCGAGTGCGTTCTGGCGGTCCGTCCCGAGCAGATTCTCATCTCCCGGGAGCCTGTGGAGGGCGCCCTCCCCGTCACCGTGTACGCCAGCCAGCCCGCCGGTTCCGAGACCATCGTCACCCTGAAGGCCGGTGAGGACGAATTCCTGTCCAAGGAGATCGGTCAGGCCCATTACTCCATCGACCAGAAGGTCTGGGCCATCATTGATCAGGACAAGATCAACGTGTACAACAAGGCCACCACCCGCCTGATCAAGCGCGCGGTCTGACATCCCTCCCGATAGGCAAAGAGGCGCACCCCGGCGGCGGGCCCGCCGCCGGGCATGGGCAACCCTTCCGCCCCTTTGACTATATAGTTCCGCAGCTCAGAATCCCCCAAAAACGAAAGGAGAAGATCTGATGAAGAAGAAACTCTTTGCAGCGCTGCTGGCCCTGGTTATGGTTCTCAGCCTGGCCGCCTGCGGCGGCGACAAGGGCGGCGATACCCCGTCCAACGGCGGCGACACCCAGCAGTCCGGTGACACCCAGTCCTCCGGCGACACGAGCGCCCCCACCCTCCCCGTTGGCTACGACATGGCCACCGACACCAACTACTATGGCCCCTATTATGACGAGTGGAGCGACATGACCGACGAGGAGCTCTACGAGATGGCGAAGCAGGAAGCGGCCGGCGGCGCCAAGGAAATCACCGTCTACGCCACCTCCTCCAAGATGCTGAAGGCCGTGGAGCCCTTCATGGAAGTGTATCCCGAGCTGACCCTGGTGGTGGCCGACCTGGACTCCGACGAGGTTCTGAGCAAGGCCCAGATCGAGAACGAGACCAACAACATCACCGCCGACGTGCTCCAGACCAAGGACGTCAACGGCGAAGTCTTCCACGAGTACTATGCCAACGGCGTCATTGAGCCCTTCTATCCCAGAGACATCTGCTCCCACATCGCCGAGGAGAACCTGAAGTACAGCTACCCCCTTTACTCTTCTCAGGCTTTCTGGTATTATAATACCGAGGCGTTCCCCGATGGCCAGCCCATCAACAGCTGGTGGGAGATCATTGAGAAGGACGACGCGGGCAACCAGAAATTCGCCCTGTACACCAAGGAGATCGGTCAGGAGACCGCGTACCTTTCCCTGTTCGCCAGCTTCATCAACAACGCCGACGAGATGGCCCAGTCCTACAAGGACACCTATGGCAAGGACCTGGAGTACACCTATGACGCCTCCAGCTTCGCCTTCGAGGTTCCCGAGAACAACGCCGGTGTGGAGTACCTGTGGCGCTTCACCCAGGCCAAGATGACCTTCATCGGCGACGGCGACGAGCTGGTGCTGGCCGTTCACAACTCCACCGCCGACAAGCCCGCCCTGGCCCTGGCCTCCGCCGGCAAGATCGAGAACCGGGAGGAGTCCGGCTATAACATCGACTGGTGCATCAACCTCAGCCCCTACACTGCTCTGCTGAACACCGAGAGCATGTTCGTGGTCTCCGGCTGCGACAACCCCGCCGGCGCCCGCCTCTTCATCCGCTACATCACCGGCGGCGCGGACTGCCAGAGCGGCGGCCTGAAGCCCTTCACCAAGGTTGGCAACTGGCCCCTGCGTGACGACTTCGTCGACGAGAAGAACCCCGCCAAGCTCGCCGACCTGGGCGCCCGGTCCAACGATCTGGTTTCCATCTACAACATCTATCCCGATGTGCAGGACATGTGGATGTACTGGCTGAACCAGTAATCCCCACCCTTTCCATCGCCGCGTTTCACAGCTGAGCTGGGCGGGCGGCCGGACGGCCGCCCGCCTTCCTGTATTTACCCCCCTGTGCATGCGGCCCCTGAGTTTTTAAGGAGGAATCCCATGGCAAATCCCATCCGGCAAAAAGAGATCGACGAGCGCATCGGCAAGTTCGCCGACAAGTTCTGGGGCGCGTTCCAAATGACGGAGAACGGCAAGGTGAAAAGCACCCTCCTGCTGTACTCCTTCTGCCTCTGCTGGGTCCTGCTGGCGCTGTACGGCGGTTGCTTCGCCCTGTTCAACCCCTGGCTGGACCGCCTGCTCCAGGGCCTTCCCGTCTGGCAGATCAGCCTTGCGGAGGCGCTGGTTCCCGCTGTGGCGGGGACGGCGGCGGCCTCCCTGGTGTGGCTGCTGCCCGGCGATAAGCGGCTCTTGCCCGCCGGCTACATCTGGCTGGCGCTTCTGACGCTGGCCTGCCTCATCGCGCTGATCATCATGATGGGCTGGGCGAACACCGGCTGGATTCTCCAGTTCTTCGGGATGTTCATGCTGGCCCCGCTGGCGCTGGGCCTTGGGTCCTCCCTTCTGGCGTACCATCTATATTGGAAAAAAAGGCCCCCTGCCGGGGACCCGGCGAGGCCTTGGAAAAGGCAGTGAGAAGTATGATCGATACCGTATTGTTTGACATGGGCGGGACTCTGGAGGACATCTGCATCGACGAGGAGAGCAAACGGGCCTCCGCCGAGGGCGTCCTCCGCATCCTGGCGGCCCACGGCCATCCCCTGTCCCTGGACGTTTCCGCCGCCATCCAGGCCCTGGCCGAGGGGTGGGACCGTTACGCCGCCTACCGGGGCCCCACCAACCGGGAGCTGAAGCCCGAGGAAATCTGGGGGAACTACGTGCTCACCGGCCTGGGGCTGGATTTTGAGACGGTGAAGCCCTTCTCCGAGGAGCTGGCCCACATGTGGGAAGTCACCCACTACCACCGCCGCCTCCGCCCCCGGGTGAAGGAGATGCTGGAGGGCCTGAAGGGCCTGGGAATGAAGCTGGGAGTTATCAGCAACACCGCCAGCCTCTATCAGGTCTTCCGGGTTTTGGAGGATTACGGCATCCGGAATCTTTTCCAGGACGTAACCCTCTCCTCCGTCACCGGCTACCGCAAGCCGGACCCCAACATCTTCCTGGTCGCCCTGAACCAGGTCCGTTCGGCCCCCGGGACCTGCGCCTACGTGGGGGACACCTATTCCCGGGACGTCATCGGCCCCCAGAATCTGGGCTTCGGGGCCACGTTCCACATCCATTCCTTCCTGACCCAGTCCCGGGACGGGGACGTGCCCAAGAGCGTCCGGGCCACTTATACCATTCAGGACATTTATGAGGTATACACCATCCTGCGGGAGCAGGCGGGTGGAAAGGCGGTGTGACATGTTCACCTTCAACCATTTCAATTTCAACGTCACGGACCTGGACCGGTCCCTGAAGTTCTACAAGGACGCCCTGGGCCTCATTCCGGTCCGCCGGAAGGAGGCGGACGACGGCAGCTTCGTCATTGTCTTCCTGGGGGACCGCCGGACCACCTTCCGCCTGGAGCTGACGTGGCTGCGGGACCATCCGCAGAAATACGATCTGGGGGAGTGCGAGTTCCATCTGGCCCTGAAGGCCCCCAACTACGACGCCGCCTATGCCAAGCATAAGGAGATGGGCTGCGTGTGCTTTGAGAATCCCGCTATGGGCATTTACTTCATCACCGACCCGGACGGATATTGGATTGAGATCATCCCGTAACGTGGACCGCCAGCCCTTTCGGGCTGGCGGTTTTCCGTTTCCCATGATACAATGGAGTCCTGGAAGAAACGGGAGGAGGCGTCCTATGGCCAGAAAGTCCCCCAAACTGTCCCCCCAGCAGCGGAACCGGAAGCACCGCAAAGAGCGCCGGGCCCGGGAAAAATCTCTCAGCGCCCACCTGAGCCGGGTCTCCCGACAGCAGTGGGAAAAGGAGTTCGGCCCGTTGGAGCGGAGCTTGTCCCTCCGCGCCGCCTCCCGGCCTCCGGAGGACCGAAAAACCGCAGAGGAACTGCGGGCGGAAATGCATGCCCGGATGCAGGCGGAGCGGGAGGACCTCCTGAACCGCTGGTGGCTCAGGGGAGCCCGCTGGCGGCGGCTGTTCGGCTTGGATGAGCCGGAGGACCCCAATGCTCGGGAACTGCTCATGTACCCGTTCATTATTTGCCTCGCTGTGCTTTACACGGGCGTCCTCTATGCTCTGGGATACCTGCCCGGCCTTCTGCGGATAAGCGGATTGTTCGGGGAGACGGCCCGGGCGCTCCTCCACGCCTCACTCTGGGGAAATGTTCTTTTTCTTCTCGGGGCCGTTCTGGGGCTGCCGCTTGCGGTCTGGACGGTGCTGTTTTTCTGTTTCAATCTGGAGGCAGAGTCCGCCAAAACTGTCCATTCGCCTCTCTGGCTCTGCCTGCTGGCCGTGGGATTTATGGTGGTGCTTCCATGGGGAATTGCCAGTCAAGACTACCCCGTCTCGGCCGTCCGCGGCTGCCGGGCGGACCTTGCTGTCCTGAAAACCGGAGAGACGGAGCTCTACACCGGCGCCTTCCACAGCGTCAGCCGCTTTGAAAGCGGTCCGGGTGTGGACCTGGACCAGTCCGCCTTTTATCTGCTGGAATGCTACAGCCTTCACGGCGAGTCGGAATACGCCTCCACTTTTTATCTCTGGTGTCCCACCGGGCTTGTCCAGTCCGCCGGTCTGTCTCATTTCACCGGCTGGGAGCACAAAAGCCATCCCCAGGAATACCGGGTGGAGTATCTGCCCAACACCCGGATTGTAACGGCGATCCGCCCCCTGGAAGAACCCGAAGGGGAAGCCTGAATTCATCACCCGAAAGGAGGCCCCGATGTCCCGTAAAATCACAGCGGACACCGCTTTCGACCACATCCGGGGCCTGATTGCCCGGAACGATTTCGCCACCGCCGAAACCCTGATGGAGAAGTACAGCCTCACGGACCGGGAGCGCCGGGAACTGAACCGCCTCCTGAAGGACCGGAGGCGGGAGGCCTCGTTCTCCCGTTCCCGGAGGGAGCCGCCCCGCCTTCTCCGGCTGGCTGGCGAATGGCTCTGGCTTCCGGTTCTCCTCGTGGGATATGTCTGCCTGTTTCCCGTTGTGGAGGACGCCGTCCGCCGCCTCTCCCGCAGCCCGCTCCAGTTCCTGCGGCTTCTGCCGCTGTTCGCCCTGTGCTATCTGCCCCTCCTTGTGCTGCTCACGGACCGCTATGTAAAGGCCCTCTTCCTCTGGACCACCGGGACCCTCCGCTCAGAACCGGCGGAGGTTATGGAGGTCCGGAGCGAAACCGCCTTTTCCCACAGCCGTTACCGCCCCGACGTAAAGCACCCCTATACGATTTCCCTGGCGGACCTCCGTCCTCTGGAGCCCGCCCCGTGGAGCCTCCGGACCATCCGCTTTTACGACGGCGGCATACACAATCCCCCGTGGCCGGAGCAGCCCCCGCCCTTTCTCCACCCTGGAGACCGGGTGACGCTGTACTACGACCGCCAGGGAATCCGGGTCAGCCTGACTCGATACACCCGGAAGAGCCTCACTCTGGACTGGCTGAAGGCCCTCGGGCAGTGGACCGGGATTCTTGGCCTGGCGCTTCTGGCTATATCCCTGCTGTCCACTCTTGCCGTCCGGCTTCCTCAGAAGTTTTTCTAGAGAACATTTGTTAAGGAGGATTTCACTTAAAAGATGAAATCCCCCGGCGAACTGAAATTCACTTCTTTTTTCCTTTATAGCCTAAGAACGCCAAAACAATTCCCAGTACAACAATAATCCCAGTCAACACAAAGATAATGGGATAAGGTGGTTCCCCCGCATACTTCCAAAAATCAGAATAAAAACCATCTCCGTTTACTTGTGCTTTTTGTAATGTACCGAAAACAGGGAGCGATAACAGCTCGATGACATAAAGGCACAATCCCAAGACGATGGTTTTAAAGCCAACAATGATTTTTCTATCCATTTCCATAAATTTATCTCCCCTTTACAAAATTGCTATTTATCAAATTAGTACGAGCAAAGTATACCACCGATACTGTCAACTTTCAACCCTCATTTATCGGTCCTGGCAGTAGTAGCAAGCAATGCACAGGTATATACCCTGTGCCGCTTGCTGGTGGCCGAAGGCCCCCAAGTCCCCAGTGCATCGGCGCAGCTCCGCCCGATGCACAAGCCGCTGTTGGCGTCTGCTGTATATACCGGCAGGGGAGGACTAGTAGCGGAGCCCCCCTGCCCCCGAAAGGTGCACGATGGCCGCAGGCCATACCACCGCCAGCTTGCTGGTGGTGAGTAAGTGCGCACTTAGCAGAGGGCCAACAAAGAGAACGGAGCGTCCAGATCATCCCCGGACGCTCCCGCCCGGTTTCCTCCTGCTGGCCGATCACCGCCTTTCCAGCCTGTGTCATTCTGCCGCAAATGAACTGCCAGTCATGTAATGTATTCGGTGGTGAAACCAGCCTTTACACAATACATCTCTCAGAACAAAGTTCTGAAAAACCCGCACAGGCCGGTGAACATGTCATGCTCACCAGCCTGTGCGGTTCCTTTTTCACGTCTCAGCCCAGCACGACGCCCACGATCAGGAAAACCAGCGTCAGCAGGAAGAAATACACAATCAGCTTCCAGACGTATTTCACCCATTTGTCATAGGGCACATGCCCCAACGCCAGCGCGCCCATGACCACCGCCGCCGTGGGGGTAATAATATTCACCAGCCCGGAGGCGGACTGAAACGCCGTCACCACCAGATCGCCTCCCACGCCCGCGAAGCGCCCCAGCGGGGCCATCACCGGCACGGACAGCGTAGCCAGACCGGAGGAGGAGGGAATCAGCACCGTCAGGGGCAGGTAGAGCAGGTACACCAGCAGCACAAAGCTCACCGGCCCCGCCCCGGAAAGGGCCTGTTCGCCCCAGTGGAGGATGGTGCCTGTAATCTGCCCGTCGTTCATCAGCACGGTGATGCCCCGGCTGATGCCAATGATGAGGGCCACCCCCAGAAGGTCCGCGCACCCGGCCACGTAGGTCTCGGCGATCTCCTCCTCGCTCATGCGGTCGATGAGGCCGATGACCACGCCGCCCACCAGAAACAGGGCGCTGAGCTCCGGGAACCACCAGCCCAGCACCGGCAGGGGCAGGCCCATTTCATCAAAGGGGATGACGCCGTAGATCATCACCAGGAACGTCAGGGTGAAAAGGGCCATGATGAGCTTTCGCCGGGGGGTGAATTCCACGGTTTCCTCCATATTGGCCTGAATCTTTCCCGCCCCCACGCCGACCACAGACCGGGCGGGATTTTTCTTCACCCGGGCGGCGTAGGCCATGACGAACCAGATGGCCGCCCCCTCGAAAACCACCCACTGAAGGGCCCGGAGGAGAATGCCCTCCCCCAGGGAGACCCCGGCGAAGCCCGCCGCGATGCCCGTGGCGAAGGGGTTGACGGTGGAGCTGATGATGCCCGCCCCGGCGCCCAGGAGGATTACGGAGATGCCCACTACGGCGTCATAGCCCGCCGCCAGGAAGACGGGAATCAGCAGGGGATAGAAGGCCATGGTCTCCTCCCACATGCCGTAGGTGGTGCCCCCCAGGCCGAAGGCCACCATGAGGATGGGGATCAGCCACTTCTCCCGCCCGCCGAGGCGCTGGATAATCCGGCCCACCCCGGCGTCCACGGCTCCGGTTTTCATCACCACTCCCAGGAAGCCGCCCACCATCAGGATGAAGACGCAGACGTCCACGGCGTCATAAAAGCCGGAAAAGGCGGCCTTCAGCACGGCCCCGGCCCCCTGGGGGCTCTGGGCGACGGAGTGGTAGGTCCCGGCCACCGGGGCCTCGTTCACGTACTGGTAGACTCCCGCCGGGACCAGCCAGGTGGACAGGGCCACCAGGATGATGAGGAGGAAGAGGATGGTGTACGCCGTGGGCATACGGAATTTTGCTTTTTCCAAAGGGAGTCCCCCCTTTTATTTTCCGATGGTGGCCACCAGGACGGCCTTGATGGAGTGCATCCGGTTCTCGGCCTCGTCGAAGACCACGCTGTGGGGGCCCCGGAAGACCTCGTCGGTGACTTCCCGGATGTCCACGCCCTTGTCCATCCACTCCTTGGCCAGCTTGGTTTCGAAGTCGTGGAAGGAGGGCAGGCAGTGCATATAGAGGACGTCGGGGTTGCCGGTGGCCTTCATGGTTTCCTCCGTGACCCGGAAAGGGGAGAGAAGCTCCGCCCGCTTGGGAATCAGGTCCTCCTCGCCCATGGAGGCCCAGATATCGCCGTAGATCATGTCGGCGCCCTTGAGGGAACCCATATCGTCGGTGATTTCGATGAGGCCGCCGTTCTGCCGGGCCTCGGCGAAGACGCGCTTGACCAGCTCTTGGTCCATCTGCTTGGCCAGCTCCTGGGGGCCCAGGCCCACGAAGTGCATGCCCATTTTGGCCGCGCCCATCATCCAGGCGTAGCACATGTTGTTCCGCACATCGCCGGGGAAGACGATTTTCATTTTGTTGAGGGGCTTGGAGCAGTGTTCCTCCAGGGTCATCATATCGGCGAGAATCTGGGTGGGGTGGTCCCAGTCGGTGAGGCCGTTCCAGACGGGGACGCCGGACCATTTTGCCAGGTCCTCCACCACCTTCTGGGCATAGCCCCGGTATTCGATGCCGTCGAAGAAGCGGCCGAGGACCTTGGCGGAGTCCTCCAGGGACTCTTTTTTGCCCATCTGGGAGCTGCCCGCATCCAGGTAGGTGACGTGAGCGCCCTCCTGGGTGGCGGCGACCTCAAAGGAGCACCGGGTGCGGGTGGAGGTTTTTTCAAAGAGAAGCACGATGTGCTTGCCTTTCAGGGCGGGCTCGCAGATGCCGGCCCGGCGCTTGGATTTCAGGTCATGACCCAGGTCAAGGAGATAGCGGATCTCACCGGGGGTGAGGTCCTCGAGGGTTAAAAAGCTGCGGCCTTTTAAGTTTAGTGCCATGGTGTTACCATCCTTTGCTGTTTGATGTTGAAGGGGGGTTCCCTAACGGGGAGGGGGGATTTCAGCCATGAAGATGGCTGGTGCTTTGCACCCCCCATTTTCTCTTTTTCTTGCCAGAAGAAAAAGAGAAAACGGGCCGTGCACGGTCCAAAAGAGAAAAAGAAGTACGGCCCTGCGGGGGGACGGGGGACGCAGGGCGCGCCGGGGCTTGGGAAGAAGACAGGCATGTCCCTGCCCGCGGCGCGGTGCGGGCGGGGGGGTTGGCGCTTGTCGAATCGGTAAGCGCCGGGTTTCGGTGCGGAAGCAAAACTGTGGGTGCTATTTTGCTGATGCCCTGTCTCCCTGATTGCTCAAGGGTCGTCCCGCCAGAGGGGCATGGACATGCATCGGGGACCGCCCCGGCCCCGGCTTAGCTCTGCGCTGGGAATTGTGTGCACCTTGATTCCCGCTTCCTCCAGAGAACGGTTGGTCACATAGTTCCGGGAATACACCACAACCTCCCCCGGCGCAATTGCCAGAGTGTTGCTGCCGTCGTTCCACTGCTCCCGCGCCGCGTCTACCTCGCTGCCCCGGCCGCATTCAATCAGCGTCACATGGTCCAGTCCCAGGTGCTCTTTCAGAATGTCCTCCAGACGGCCATCCTGCTGTTCTATCCGCATTTTTCCGTTTTCATCCAGTTCCATGACAAACACGGTGATGCTGGATAGTATATTGGGGTGCACCGTGAACTTGTCCCGGTCCACCATGGTGAACACGGTATCCAGGTGCATGAAGGACCGGCTCTTGGGGATGTTGAAGGCCAGAATCTTCCGGAAGTTTGTCCGGCTGTAGGTCAGCACCGCCTCCGCCAGAGTGTCGATGGAATCCCCTTTGGTCCTTTGGGAAATGCCCACTCCCAGCACTTGGGGGCTGAGAATCAGGATGTCGCCGCCCTCCAGAGAGGAGACCTCGCCCCGGTCATACCACCGGGGGGCGTGCATATATTCCGGATTGTGCTCGAAAATGAATTTGCCGAACAGCGTCTCCCGGTTCCGGGTCTCCGTCAGCATCTTGTGGATGGACACGCCGGTGCCGATGGTGGCGAAGGGGTCCCGGGTGAAATACAGGTTCGGCATGGGGTCCACTACAAAGGGATACCCGTCTCCGGCTGTGGAGAGCAGGTCCGCCAGCTTCTCGCTCTCGCCGTGGAGCTGGCTCTTCCGCACGCCGGCCATCATGGTGGACACCATCTGCTTGTCCGGCATCTTTCCAAGATACTCCCCCAGAAGCACCCGGCTCCGCTGGTCCTTGATGCCCGCCTCGTCCAGGAACTGGACCACTAACTCCTTGCGGACTTCCTCGCTGGTGATGGAATTCACCACAAGGTCCGTGAGGTAGACCACCTCCACGCCCTGCTGGCGGAGGCAGTCGGCAAAGGCGTCGTGCTCCTTCTGGGCCTCCCGGAGGTAGGGGATGTCGTCGAACAAAAGCCGCTCCAGATACTCCGGCATCAGGTTTTCCAGCTCCTGGCCGGGGCGGTGGAGCAGGACCTTTTTCAGCCGCCCGATTTCGGAGGTGTTATGGATTCCCGTTTCCAAATGGGCTCACTCCTTTTGCGTTCAAATCATTGGGTGGTTTTAGGGTCTCTGGTTTTCCCGATTTCATGCGCGGCGGTGAAAATTACCAGCGCCGGAAGCCATCGGGCTTTTCACATTCTTTGCATGACAGCGGTTGAACTGTGCCGGTAATTCTGCTATACTTGTCCATAAATGGGGGGAGAATTATCATGATGAACCGGGCCGCTTTTTACAGGACAAAGTATTATGTTGTGGAGTCGTTTTATGAAAAGATTGTGATGGAACATTATACAGCCGCTCAGGCCTTGGGCCGGTGTCTCACGGAATTCCGGTTCCAGATATCCGGCGGCGGTCTCGAGGCGTTAGCCGTATACAGTGAGCTTTTTTCCAAAGCAGCCCTCCTCGCACCGGAGGAACTGCACTGTTTCCGGCGGCAGATAAACGAAATGACCTTTCTCCTCACTCCGGAAATACAGACCGGACTCCCCGGAGACACTCTGGAAGAGCTGACGGATGACATGGAACTGATTAACCGAACATTGAATGAAGGAGGGGCTTCTTAATGTTGATTTCTAAATTTGACACGGCGGGCATAGAGGAAAAATTGACCGCCCTGCAAACCCGGCATGGGCTTGTCCTGCCTGAAGAATACCATGCGTTTCTACGCAAATACAACGGCGGCGAAACACCGGAGACCACCTTTTGTCTGGCAGGCGTTTCCTCGGACCTGCGGGGCTTTTTCGGGCTGGAGACCTCCGTTGAAGCCTTTGCGCTGGAGTGCTGCTTTGATCATGACGATCTTTCCGCCTTCGTCTCCAAGGGAGTGCTTCCCATCGGTAAAAATGTATTTGGCGATCTTCTGTTCATCCGTACAAGCGGGAGAAAGCCGGGAGAAATTCTATTCCAGTACCACGACCAGGGCAAAAAGCCCAAGAAGCTGGCAAATTCCTTTCAGGACTTCACGGCCCAGTGCATAAGCAAGCCGCTGAAGCCCTGCCGTTCCATTGAGGAACGTATCGCAGTCCGAAGAGCCGCCGGGATACCGGACCCCCCTCCCGCCATCGTTCAGGAGTGGCAGCGGGAAATCGACCGGCGTGCGCGCATCCATCAGGAGGAACTGATCCTGTAAAACCGGCGGCGGCTTCTTACGAAGCCGCCGCCCCTTCTTCCGCTCCCCCGGCATGTTCCCCGCCGTCCTCTCCGCTCTCCCCCTTCTCCAGCAGCACCGCCGCCAGCCGCTCCGCGAACAGCCGTCCCGCCAGCACCGCCTCCTCCGGGGAGTTCCCGGCGGCCCCCACCTCCACCAGCAGGGACCCCGTTGTGGCATGCTGATTATACCGGGAGTTCCGCAGCAGCACCGGCCGCATCAGCGTAGGGTAGTGCTCCAGAATATCCTGCTGCACCGCCGCCGCCAGCCGCAGGTTCTCCAGCCAGTCCGGGTGTTCCAGCCCGCTGCCGTCGCTGCCCATCACCAGCGACATCTGGGCGGGCACCCCCACGCCCTCAATCTCCGACACCGCCTTGTACTGGTTCCCCTGTCCGTCCTCAATGGCGTCCCGGTGGACATCCAGAACGAAGCGGATGGAGGGATACTGCTCCAGATATTTCCGGATGGCCTCCAGAGACCGGTCATAGGCCCCGGAGTAGGACGGGTAATCATACAGCGTCCGGTCATGGAGCACGGAAATCCCCGCCGCCCCGAAGGCCTCCGCCATCTCGTCCCCCACCCGCACCACGTTATAGCGGTAGTCCGTAGTCCGATAGTCCCCGGACCAGACGATTTCCGTCCCCGGCGCCGGGGTATAGGCCTCGCTTCCGTGGGTATGAATAATCAAAAGCTGGGGGTCCTCCCCACCCAGCGCCGCTGCGTAGGGCTGCTGTATCAGCTCCGGCGTCAGCGCATGGCTGGTGGTATTGCTGATGTACACCCGCCCGCAGACCATATAGCCGCTGGGGTCCGTGGGAATCAGCGTTTTGGCGGGCACTCCGTTGTCCTCCGGCAGCACCGCTGGTTCCACCGGCGTCTCCTCCACCGGAACCGCCGCCGGGGTTCTGGTTTCCCCGTCCTCCTCCGGAGCCTCCTTCCGCTCCAGGGACCACAAACCCGCCACCTCGCCCCGGGCCGCCGCCAGCAGCGGGGACTCCCCGATGGCCAGCGCCGCTGCGGGAGAGAGGCTGTCCCTCCGCCACAAGTCCCCCAGCTCCCAGCGGAGCAGCTCTTCCGGCAGCGCGGCGGCCAGCGCCGAGGCGGCGGAGGCGGCGGTGTCGCTTCCGGCGGTGACGGCGGCGGCCCACAGTGTCACGGCGGCCAGGACTCCCGCCTCCAAGCGCCGGAGAAAGCGGGCCAGGGATTTCTTTTGTTTCATAGACGCTCACCTCTGGGACAACCTATGTTCCGGAACCGGGAATTATGCCTTCCGGCGGTCCCCCGCCTTTTTTCCCTGCGCGGAGCGTCCCCCTTCTTCAGATGAAACTTGCATTCCCGCCCCATTCAGTATATACTTGGATACGATTGACAAGATCGGCAAATATTTTACAGAAATCCCGATTCCAGAAAAGGAGCTGAACCGCGTGACCAGAACTCAACTCGCCGGCAGCGTGCATCTCACGTATCTTCCGGCGAAGAAATTCAAAACCAGCCTGCTCTCCGCCCAGTTCATGGTCCCCCTCCGGTGGGAGACCGCTTCCGCCAACGCCCTTCTTTCCTCCATCCTCCGGCGCGGCACCGTCACCAGCCCCGACATGGGAGCCCTTTCCGCCCGGCTGGACCATCTCTACGGCGCCCGGATTGACGCCACCGTCCGCAAGAAGGGCGAGATCCAGTGTGTGGGCTTTGTCGCCAGCTTGATTGACGACAGCTTCGCCCCCGGCGGCGAGCGGCTGCTGGAGCCCGCCGCCGGGCTTCTCGGCGAGCTCATCTGCGACCCCGTCACCGAGGACGGCCATTTCCTCACCGATTATTTTGAAAGCGAAAAAACCAACCTCATCGATACCATCCGCAGCATCCTGAACGACAAGCGAGCCTATGCCGACAGCCGCCTCCTTCAGGAGATGTGCACCGGCGAGCCCTACGGCATCCCCCGTCTGGGCAACGAGCAGATCACCGCCGCCCTCCATCCCCAGCTGCTGTTTGACGCCTACCGGGAGCTGACCGCCTCTGCCCGTCTGGAAATCTTCTACAGCGGCAGCGCGGAACAGGCCCGGGTGGAGGACGCCCTCCGCTCCGCCCTGTCCAAGCTCCCCCGCTCCAACGTGGAACCCCTGCCCCCGCCCCAGCCCCACACCCCGCCGGAGGAGCCCCGCCTCATCACGGAGCGTCTGGACGTCACCCAGGGCAAGCTGGGCATGGGCTTTTCCTGCGGCAGCGGGGACACCTCCGCCCTCCTTCTGGGGAACACCCTGTTCGGCGGCAGCAGCAACTCCCGGCTCTTCCTCAACGTCCGGGAAAAGCTCTCCCTGTGCTATTATGCCTCCTCCACCTACCACCGGCAGAAGGGGCTCATCACCGTCTCCTCCGGCATCGAGTTTGAGAACTACCAGCGGGCCTGTGACGAGATCATGGCCCAGCTGGCCGCCGTGCAGCGGGGCGAGCTGGAGGACTGGGAGCTGGAGGCCGCCCGGAGCACCCTGCTGAACGCCTACGCCTCCATGGGGGACTCCCAGGGCAAGCTGGAGAACTTCTACCTGGGCCAGACTGCCACCGGTCAGGACGAGTCTCCCGAGGAGCTGGCGGAGCAGATTCGCGCCGTCACGCCGGAGCGCATTTTCCAGGCTATGGACACCGTCCGGCTGGACACCGTATACTTCTTGCAGAGAAAGGAGGCGGAGGCATGAAGCCCGTCCTTTATGAATCGCTGGGGGAGACCATCTATCGGGAAACCCTCTCCAACGGCCTGGAAATCCGGGTGGTCCCCAAGCCGGACCACGCCCGGAAATACGCCTTCTTCGCCACCCGCTACGGCGGCATGGATACCCGGTTCCAGCTCAACGGCCAGTGGCTGGACACCCCCGCCGGTATCGCCCACTATCTGGAGCACAAGATGTTTGACACCCGGGAGGGCAACGCCCTTCAGGAGCTGGCCAAGAATGGCGCGGAGCCCAACGCCTTCACCTCCAACGCCATGACCGGCTATTATTTCGACTCCACGGACCACTTTGAGGAGAATCTGGAAATCCTCCTCTCCTTCGTCTCCATCCCCTGGTTCACCGAGGAGAGCGTCGCCAAGGAACAGGGCATCATCGGCCAGGAAATCCGCATGATTGAGGACAACCCCGACTGGCAGATCTACGTCCGTATGCTCCGGGCCCTTTACAGCGTCTCCCCCGCCCGGACCTCCATCGCGGGCACGGTGGAGAGCATTTCCCACATTACGGCGGAAACCCTTTACAGCTGCCACAAGGCCTTTTACACCCCCTCCAACATGATCCTCACCGTGGTGGGGAACGTGGACCCCGTCCGGGTGGCGGACCTGGCCCTCCGGATTCTCCCCAAGGAGGGCGGCCCCGCCGTCCCCCGGGACTATGGAGAGGAACCCAACTCCGTGGCGGAGCGGGAAACCCGCCTTGCCATGGAGGTCTCCAGCCCCCAGTTCCTGACGGGCTACAAATGCCGCCCCGTCCCCCAGGGCGGAGACCGCCTCCGGTCCATGATACTGGGGGACCTGGCCTGCGACCTGCTGTTCGGCGAGTCCAGCCCCTTTTATCAGCGCCTGTACAGCCAGGGGATGATCAACGCCAGCTTCGGCGGGGAATTCGAGCTCCTGCCCGGAGCGGCCTGGCTCTACGCCGGAGGGGAGTGCCGGGAGCCCCGGGCCGTGGCCGCAGAGCTCCAGAAGGAGGCAGACCGTCTGGTCCGGGAGGGCGTGGACGAGGCCTTCTTCCAGCGGATACTCCACGCCAGCTTCGGGTCCACCCTCCGGGGGCTGAACTCCTTTGAGAACATCGCCGTCTCCCTCACCGAGGGCTGCTTCAACGGCTACGACCCCTTCCGCTTCCCCCAGGTCTTCCAGTCCATCACCCAGGAGGACGTCCTGGCCTTCCTCCGGGACAACGTCACGGAGGACCGGGCCGTCCTCTCGGAGATCATTCCCAAGGAGGATGAACATGTCCGCCCCTGAACTGACCGCGCTGAAAAGCATGCCCATCAGCTTCCCCGGCCTCTTTGGAGACTGGGAATTCAATCCGGACCCCATCGCCATCCACGTGGGCCACGGCATCTACTGGTACGGCATCATCCTGGCGGCGGCCTGTCTCGCCGGGCTGCTGCTGTGCATGCGGCAGGCGAAGCGGTACGGCCTGACGGAGGACCACGTTCTGGACCTGGTGCTCTGGGCGGTGCCCTGCTGCATCCTGGGCTCCCGCATTTACTACGTGATTTTCTACCTGGACCTCTACCGGGACGCCTCCGGCGCGCTGGACTGGAGCCGCGTCGTCGCCATCTGGGACGGCGGCATCGCCATTTACGGCACCGTCATCGCCGGGGCCCTGGTGGTCTTCTTCTTCACCCGGCGGAGGAAAATCCCCTTCGGGGCCCTGTCCGACCTGGCCGTCATGGGCCTGCTCCTGGGGCAGATCATCGGCCGCTGGGCCAACTTCATCAACCGGGAGGCCTTCGGCGGCCCGACGGAGCTGCCCTGGCGGATGCGGGTCTGGGTCAGCGCCTATGAGTCCGTGGACGTGCACCCCACCTTCCTGTATGAGAGCCTGTGGAATCTGGCTGGGCTGCTGCTGATTCTCCTGGTGGTCTCCAAGGGCCGGAGGTTCGACGGGGAAAACACCTGCTTTTACTTCCTCTGGTACGGCCTGGGCCGGGCCTGGATTGAGGGTCTGCGGACCGACAGCCTCTATCTCTTCGACTGGACCTTCTTCGGTTCGCCCATCCGGGTCTCACAGGCCCTCAGCCTCGCCATGGCGGCGGCAGCGGCGGCGGCGCTGTTCTATCAGCTCCGCATCCGGCAGCGCACGCCGGACGGGCTCCTGGTAAACCACCTCAAGGCGGAAGCCGCCTCCGCCCCCGGAGACAACGACGGAAGCAGCTCCGGAGAATCCGCATCCCCCCAGCCGGAGGGCCCCGGCGTCACGGAGCCCGCTTCCCCGGAAGGAGGCGCCGATGGCAATCCGGATTGACGGCGCGGCCCTGGCCGCTCAGGTCAAGGCCCAGGTCCGGGCGGCGGCGGCGCTGCTGCCCCGCCCCCCCGCGCTGGCGGTAATCCTGGCCGGGGAGGACCCCGCCTCTCAAATTTATGTCCGGGGCAAGGAGCGGGACTGCGCCGAGTGCGGCATCCGGACGGAGACCTACCGCCTCACGGAAGCGGAGGCCCCTGGGGCCCTGCTCCCCCTGGTGGAGCGCCTGAACCAGGACCCCGGCATCGACGGTATCCTGGTTCAGCTCCCCCTGCCGGAGGGCGCGGACCAGCGGGCCGTTCTCCATGCCGTCTCCCCGGAGAAGGACGTGGACGGCTTCCACCCCCTGAACGCGGGGTATCTGGCCCTGGGCGAGCCGGTCTTTCCGCCCTGCACTCCCGCCGGAATTCTGGAGCTGCTGGACGCCTGGGAGATTCCCATCCGGGGGCAGCACTGCGTGGTGGTGGGCCGGAGCCTTCTGGTGGGCCGTCCCCTGGCCCAGCTCCTGACGGGCCGGGACGGCACCGTCACCCTCTGCCATTCCGGAACGGAAGACCTGCCCGCCCTCACCCGCCAGGCAGACATCCTGGTCTCCGCCGTGGGCCGCCCCGGCCTGATCACCGGGGATATGGTGAAGGAGGGCGCGGCGGTGATCGACGTGGCCATGAACCGGACGGCGGACGGCAAACTCACCGGAGACGTGGATACCGCCTCCGTGGACCCCGTCGCGAGGTATCTCACACCGGTCCCCGGGGGCGTGGGCCCCATGACCCGGGCCATGCTGATGCGCAGCGTGCTTCAGGCGGCCCGACGGGCCCTGGGCTGACCCTCCGGCCCGGGCGCTCCATCCGCCCTCTCAGAAATTGCTGGTCGGTTTCACTGAAACCGGCTGGCAATTTTTGTAATGGTTCCCGAAACTCCCCTGTAATTTCATAGGAATATTGACATTTTCTATAAATACGGATATAATCAACAAAAAACGTACAATATGATACGCTGGGTGGGCTTCTGTGCCCTGCCCCTTCGCCGCGCTGACTTTATTATTGAGGTGGTCGTTTGCTGATTACAAGAGAGATGGACTATGCCCTGCGCATCCTGCGGGCACTGCACCAGGAGGGGCAGCTTTCCGCCGCCGCCATCTCCCGAAAGGAGCATATGCAAAAGGCCATCACCCTGAAGCTGCTGAACCGCCTTCTGGCCGCCGGGATTGTGGAGAGCCGCCGGGGCGTCAGCGGAGGATATTTTCTCAAGCGGCCCTGCGAAACACTGCGGATTTCCGACCTGTTCCAGGCCATTGGGGAGCCCCCGCTGATCAACCGCTGCCAGCGGGAGGGCTATGCGTGCGAAAATTTTCCGAATGGCGGCTGCACCATCTGCCAGGAGCTCTGCCGGATTCAATCCGTCCTGAACCAGGAGCTCCGGCGGACGCCGCTGAGCGATATTTTTCAGTAGATTCATTGTCCCACATGTAATCGGAAAAAGGAGGCAAACACATGCTGTATCAAACCACGCAAGTCCATGAGGACCTCCGGGCAAAGGTCCGGGAATTCGCGGAGTCTGAGATCAAGCCCATCGCCTTCCTGCTGGACAAAGAGAACCGGTTCCCCACGGAACAGGTGAAGAAAATGGGGGAGCTGGGCCTGATGGGCCTGCCCTATGACACGGAGTACGAGGGCGCGGGGTCCGACGCCCTGAGCTACGCCATCGCCGTGGAGGAGCTGGCCCGGGTGGACGGCGGCGCGGGCGTCATTCTCTCCGCCCACACATCCCTGGGCACCTATCCCATCTACGCCTTCGGAAATGAGGAGCAGAAGAAGAAATACCTGCCGGACCTGTGCTCCGGACGGAAGCTCGGCGCCTTCGGCCTGACGGAACCCAACGCCGGGTCCGACGCCGGCGGCACCGAGACCACCGCCGAGGACATGGGGGACCACTACCTTCTCAACGGTGAGAAGATTTTCATCACCAACGGCGGCGAGGCCAGCACCTACGTGATTTTCGCCGTCACCACGCCCGGCATCGGCACCCGGGGCATCAGCGCCTTTATCGTGGAAAAGGGCTGGGAGGGCTTCACCTTTGAGGAGCACTATGACAAGATGGGCATCCGCTCCTCCGCCACCTGCCAGCTGAATTTCAACAACGTCAAGGTTCCCAAGGAGAACCTGCTGGGCAAAGAGGGCCAGGGCTTCAAGATCGCCATGTCCACCCTGGACGGCGGGCGCATCGGCATCGCGGCCCAGGCGCTGGGCATCGCCCAGGGGGCCTATGAGGCGGCGGTGGAGTACTCCAAGGACCGGGTCCAGTTCGGCCGTCCCATCTGCCAGCAGCAGAACATCGCCTTCAAGATTGCCGACATGGCCACCAAGCTCCGCTGCGCCCGCTTCCTGGTCTACAGCGCCGCCGAGCTGAAACAGGCCCACGTGCCCTACGGCATGGAGTCCGCCATGGCGAAGCAGTACGCCTCGGACATCGCCCTGGAGGTCACTAACGACGCCCTCCAGATTTTCGGCGGCTGCGGCTACCTCAAGGGCATGGAGGTGGAGCGCTTCTACCGGGACGCCAAAATCACCACCATTTACGAGGGCACCAACGAAATCCAGCGGGTGGTCATCGCCTCCCACATTCTGGGCAAGGCGGGCAAGGCCGACAGCGCCGCCCCCACCCAGCAGCGGGGCCCCGAGACCGGCGCGAGAAAGCGCCAGATTTGGAAGGACGGTTCCGCCCAGGAGAAGGTGGAGGCCCTGGTTGCCAGCCTGAAGAAGGACGGCCACGACTTCACCGTGGGCATCCCCATCGACACGCCCATCACCCAGGCGGAGCGGGTGGTTTCCGCCGGTCAGGGCATCGGCGAGAAGAAGAACATGAAGCTCATTGAGAATCTGGCGAAGGCGGCCGGAGCCGCCGTGGGCTCCAGCCGCCCGGTGGCGGAGACGCTGAAATACGTGCCCCTGAACCGCTACGTGGGCATGAGCGGCCAGAAGTTCAAGGGGAATCTGTATATTGCCTGCGGCATCTCCGGCGCGATTCAGCACCTCAAGGGCATCAAGGATGCCTCGTGCATCGTGGCGATCAACAAAAATCCCAACGCGAAAATCTTCAAGAACTGCGACTATGGCATCGTAGGGGACGTGTTGGAGATTCTGCCCCTGCTCACCGCCGCCCTGGACACCGGGGAAAAGCAGCCCGCGCCGCCCATGGTGAAGATGAAACGCATGGTACCCAAGAAGGTCACGCCGCCCCGGAAGCTTTATATCTGCAACGGCTGCGGCCACGAGTATGACGTGCTGGTGGGAGACCCGGAGAACGAGGTCAAGCCCGGCACCGCCTTCAAGGACCTGCCCGAGGGCTGGACCTGCCCCCACTGCGGCGAACCGGTGGACAGCTTTATCGAGATCGAGGCGTAAAAAAGTATGGTCACAAAAGAGCAAATTCTGGCGGCGCTGGAACCCACAAAGCTTCCCTGTGTCCGCATCACGCCTCAGCTGGATAAAACGCCCGCTCCCACAGACAGCAAATTTGGCGGGGATTTCTGCCTCCCCGCCGGACAGACGGCCCCGGACATGGAATTTCTGGCCCAGATCAATTTCGCCCAGATCCCCCATTTGAAGGGCTTTCCGGAAACCGGCCTGCTGCAGTTTTTCCTCTGCACGGAGGCGGAAAAATTTGAGGCGTTTATTGAGGACGCTTTCGCATGGCGGTCGGACGCAGGCTTCTTTCAGGCGCGCTGGTATCCAGAGGTCCCGGCGGACGGCCCCGCCCACCCGGACGAGGTCCCTGAGGCGCGCTGGGCCATGGACAAGGTCACTGGCGGCATGGGGTTCGAGACCGGGGAGGAGACGGCCAGCATTGCCTTTGGGAACGATTGTGATTTCGTGTCGGACCTGGGCTTTGAGACCGGGGCAGAAACGGTGGAAAAGCTCTTTCTGGCGGATTACCAGCGCCAGGAGGCCGGCGAGCCGGATGAGAATCCGGAAGGCTACGACCTTGGCGACTGCGGCGGCGTGATCGACCTGACCGAGGACTTTGGCAACTGGGGCTTCAAGCTGGGAGGGCACCCATCCCTGCGCAGCGACGACCTGCGTCTGGATGACACGGCTTATGCCGCCTATTCCGTCCTGCTGTTCCAGTTCGACCTGACGCTCCTGTCCCAGCGCTGCGACGCGGACACCATCTGCTTCTTTATCAGGCCCGAGGACCTGAACGCCTGCCGCTTTGACGACATTCTGATGGTCCACCACAACTGCTATTAAATAACAAGGAGGCAACTCTATGCATAATTACCGCATGGTCACCGACGACCTCTACTGGGTCGGCGCAGACGAGCACCGTCTGGCCCTCTTTGAGAACATCCATCCCCTGTACCACGGGGTTTCCTACAACGCGTATGTGCTTCTGGACGAGAAGACCGTCCTTTTCGACACCGCCGACTGGGCGGTGGGACGGCAGTTTATCGCCAACGTTAAGGCCGTTCTGGCGGGCCGTCCTCTGGATTACCTGGTCATCAACCACGTGGAGCCGGACCACGCCGCGTCCATTGAGGAGATTCTCCTCCGCTGGCCCAAGGTGAAGATCATCACCACCCCCAAGGCGGTGACGCTGCTGAATCAGTTCGGCTTTGCCCTGGATCCCAATCAGGTGGACGAGGTGAAGGAGGGTGACAGCCGCTGCTTCGGCAAGCACACCATCGCCTTTGTGTACGCCCCCATGGTCCACTGGCCGGAGGCCATGGTCTCCTTTGATACGACCAACGGCGTGCTTTTCTCCGCCGACGCCTTCGGCTCCTTCCGGTCTCTGGATGGGAAGCTGTTTGCCGATGAAGTGAATTTTGACCGGGAGTGGATTGACGACGCCCGCCGTTATTACACCAACATTGTGGGCAAGTATGGGCCTCAGGTGGTGGCTCTTCTGAACAAGGCCGCTTCCGTGGTGGGGCTGGATAATATCAAGATGCTCTGTCCCCTCCACGGCCCCATCTGGCGGAAGGACCTGGGGTATATCATTGACAAGTACACGCATTGGGCCACCTACGAGCCGGAGGAGAAGGGCGTCATGATTGTCTACGCCTCCATGTACGGCAACACGGAGTCCGCCGCCGAGGTTCTGGCGGCCAAGCTGACGGCCCGGGGCGTGACGAACACGCGGCTGTACGATGTGTCCAGCACGCATGTGAGCTATCTGATTTCGGATCTTTTCAAGTACAGCCATTTGGTGCTGGCTTCCGTGACGTATAATCTTGGGATTTTCCCGCCGATGCACAATTTCCTGATGGACATGAAGGCGCTGAATCTTCAGAAGCGCACCGTGGCGATCATGGGCAGCGGCTCCTGGGCTCCCCGGTCCGGAGCGCTGATGCGGGAAGAGCTTGAGCAGCTCAAGCACATGGAGGTTTTGGATGATGAGATGACGGTTACGTCCTCGCTCCAGCCTCAGAATGAGTCGGAGATTGACGCGCTGGCTGATGCCATCGCCGCCTCCGTGCTCAAATAGGGTTTGCTTCTCTGCCCCGACAGGCGCATGTGTTCATGCGATATCTTCCATCATCCACCGGGGCTTTGAAGACAAGGGCCAGCCTTTCCACCAGGCTGGCCCTTTTGTTTGCTTTTCCGAAAAGCAGGGAAACGTTTTCGCCCCTGCTAGGGGGAGCTTTTGCTCGCCCTTGCGGGCGGGGGAGGCTTCAGCCCTTTGAGGGCTGGTCCAATGCACCCCAAAAAAGAGAAAACTAAGAGGATGCCGTTACACCGGAGTATCCAAAGGCAAAGTTAAAGAAAGTCAAAGAACGGAAAAGGTACCGCAGTCTCTAGGTGCCAGGAGCGGCAACGTTCTTCCTGGACTCCAAAACCATCATCAAGCATCTTTTGAATCATCCTAGATAATCATTCTGGCCTACAATATATCCCTCGATCCATTTCCGTTCTCCTTCTTATATCTCTTATTGTACCAAAAATCTTTATTTCAGACACCGCCGTTTCTAGAATCTATTCCCATAAGTGCATCGAAATAAATGATAAATAAAGCCCAAAGGCAAGTTTATCATAGCAGGTAAGTATACGGCAAAACCAAATTTCTTGCCTCATCACCTTCATATGCCAAATCCATTAACAGATAAACCGGCTATCTGGCCGAGTTGCCGCAAAAAGGCGCGGCCTTCATTGAAGGCCGCGCTTGTCAACGAATGCCGTCCTATCCGCCCCTGGCGTCAGGCCTGCTTAGCCCGGTTGATTGCCGCCAGGATGGCCCGGAGAGGCGCCAGATTGATATTATGGGACAGCCCTACGCCCCAATACTGCTTCCCAGTACGCTTATCCTGAAGCAGAATATAAGCCACGCCCTGAGAGTCGGAGCCGTCGGTGATGGCATGAGAGGCATAATCCAGGAAGGTAAACCGGTCGATCTTCTCCCCCTGAATCGCATTGAAAAAGGCGTCGATAGGCCCGTTCCCCTGGCCGGAGACCTGGAAAACCGTATCCGTATGACGGAGGGTCCCCTGGAAAGCCACATGAGAATGCCCTTCCTCATCAATGGTCTCCTGGAAGGCGTGCTTGAGGAGCTGGTAGGGCTGCCGGGCCTCGATATACTCCTGGTGGAACAGCTCGTTGATCCGCTCCGGAGCCACTTCCTTGCCCACCTTGTCCGTCTCCACCTGGACAATATGGCCGAACTCCGGCTGCATGGACTTGGGCAGGTCAAAGCCAAAGTCATGCTCCATGATATACGCCGCGCCGCCCTTGCCGGACTGGGAGTTGATGCGGATGATGGGCTCGTACTCCCGGCCCACGTCGGCGGGGTCGATGGGAAGATATGGAATTTCCCAATACTCCGTGCCGGAGGTCTTCATATACTGCACGCCCTTGTTGATGGCGTCCTGATGGCTTCCGGAGAAGGCGGTGAAAACCAGCTTTCCCACATAGGGCTGCCGGTCCCCCACGGGCATCTTGGTGCACCGCTCATACATCTCCTTAATCCGGTTGATGCTGGAGAAATCCAGCTCCGGGTCCACGCCCTGGGTGTACATGTTCATGGCCAGCGTGACCATATCCACGTTGCCGGTACGCTCGCCGTTGCCGAAGAGGGTGGCCTCTACCCGCTCCGCTCCGGCCAGGAGGCCCATCTCGGTGGTGGCGACGCCGCAGCCCCGGTCGTTGTGGGGGTGGAGGGAGATGATGGCGCTGTCCCGGCCGGGGAGCTTGCGGATGAAATACTCCAGCATGTCGGCGAACTGGTTGGGCATGCAGTTTTCCACCGTGGTGGGCAGATTCAGAATGACCTTCTTCTCCGGCGTGGCGTGGAGATGCTCCAGCACGGCCTGACAAATCTCCACGGCGTAGTCCATCTCCGTGCCCATAAACGATTCCGGAGAGTATTCAAACCGCAGATTCATACCAGATGCAATCATGGGCTGGGACATCTCATAGATCAGGTCTGCGGCGTCCGTGGCAATTTGGGTGATGCCCGCGCAGTCCATGTGGAAGACCACTTTCCGCTGGAGCGTGGAGGTGGAATTATAAAAATGCAGGATGACATTCTTCGCGCCCTGGATGGCCTCGAAGGTCTTTTTGATCAGGTGCTCCCGGGCCTGGACCAGCACCTGGATGGTCACGTCGTCCGGGATATGCCCCCCCTCGATGAGCTCCCGGCAGATCTCATACTCCGTCTCGCTGGCGGAGGGAAAACCAATCTCGATTTCCTTCACGCCGATGTCCACCAGCGTGTGGAAATACTCCAGCTTCTCCGCCAGATTCATGGGGTCGATCAAGGCTTGATTGCCGTCCCGTAAGTCCACAGAGCACCAGACGGGGGCCTTGGCAATGACCCGGTCGGGCCAGGTGCGGCCCTGAATGGGCTGGGGCTGGAAGGGAATGTACTTTTCAAATCCGGGTTTCATGATAGCGGTGTCCTCCTTCAAAAATGTGGCGTTGGATGGGTCAGGGGACGAGAAAACGCCCCCGACTCCTTCGAGTCAGGGGCGTGTCAATCACACGCGGTACCACCCTGGTTCAGCCGTCCGGTTGCCCGGCGGCCCTCACAGCCTCCAACAAGGCCTCAGCCGGTAACGGGGCCAGCCGTCCCGCCCTACCCACTGGTTCAGGCGGACTGCTCCGGGGCCAGTTATCCACAGGTTTCTCCACACCGGTTCACAGCAGCCACCGGCTCTCTGAGTGGGAACGGCCTGTCTTTCTCCCCTTCATCGCATCTTTGTGACTGCAATTTTAACGGAGAATCCCGGCTTTGTCAAGAGGAAAATTTCCGGAGGACCGTCAGGCCAGCTCCGCCATGCCGTTGTAGAGCTGGAAATACCGGCCCTTCTGCGCCAGCAAATCGTCATGGTCTCCCCGCTCGATGATCGCGCCCTGCTCCAGAACCATAATGGCCCTGGCGTTGCGGACGGTGGACAGGCGGTGGGCGATGACGAAAACCGTCCGCCCCGCCATCAGGCGGTCCATGCCCCGCTCGATGAGAGTTTCCGTCCGGGTGTCAATGGAGCTGGTGGCCTCGTCCAGAATCAGCACCGGCGGGTTGGCGCAGGCCGCCCGGGCGATGTTCAGCAGCTGGCGCTCCCCCTGGCTCAGGCTGGCCCCGCCGCCGGAGAGCAGGGTCTGATACCCCTGGGGCAGGTGGCGGATGAAGCCGTCGGCTCCCGCCAGTCGGGCCGCGGCCTCCACCTCCTGGTCCGAGGCGTCCAGACGCCCATAGCGGATGTTGTCCGCCACGGTGCCGGTGAAAAGGTGGGTGTCCTGAAGTACTACGCCCAGGGAGCGGCGGAGGGACTCCTTGGCGATGTCCTGTATATTCAGGCCGTCATAGGTGATGACGCCTCCCTGGATTTCATAGAAGCGGTTGATCAGGCTGGTGATGGTGGTCTTCCCCGCGCCGGTGGAGCCCACGAAGGCAATTTTCTGCCCCGGCTTGGCGAAGAGGGACACGTCGTGGAGGATGGTCCGGTTCTCGTCATAGCCAAAGACCACGTGGTCAAAGCGGACGTCCCCCCGGAGGGGAATCAGCGTCCCGTCCGGCTTCAGCCAGGCCCAGGCATTCGTGTCCTCATGAACCCGGGTCAGCTTGCCGGAGGCGTCCTCCGAGGCCCGGACCAGGCGGATTTTGCCCTCGTCCGTCTCCGGCGGGGTCTCCATGATCTCAAAGATGCGCTCCGCCCCCGCCACGGCGGAGAGGAGGGTGTTCACCTGCTGGGAAATCTGGGTGACGGGCTGGCCCACCTGCCGGGAGTACTGAAGGAAGGCGGCGAGGCCCCCCAGGTCGCCGTTCCGGATGGCCAGAAGGCCCCCTACGCAGCACGTGACGGCGTAGTTGATATAGTTCAGGTTTCCCATGGCGGGCATCATCATCCCGGCGAAAATCTGCGCCCGGGTGGCGGCGGACCGGTAGGCCTCGTTCCGCTGCCGGAAGCCCTCCCGCGCCGCCTGTTCGTGGTTGAAGACCTTGATGACCTTCTGCCCCTCGATCATCTCCTCAATATAGCCGTTGACCTCGCCCAGGGCCTTCTGCTGCTGGGCAAAGTACCGCCGGGAACGGGAGCCGATGCTCTTCACCACCAGCAGCATCACCGCCAGCGTGGCGAAGGTGACGAGGCTCAGGAGGGGATTGAGGACCAGCATCATGAGGATGGTGCCGGTGAAATTCAGCGTGCAGGAGATGAGGCTGCCGAAGCTGTTGTTCAGGGCCTCGGAGACCGTCTCGATGTCGTTGGTATAGTGGCTCATCAGCTCGCCGTGGGTGTGGGCGTCGAAGAACTTCAGGGGGAGATTCTGCATCCGCCCGAAGAGGTCCGCCCGTATTTTCGCCACGGTGGTCTGGGCAATGTGAACCATAATCCGGCTGTACCCGAAGGAGCAGGCCGCGCCCACAATATAGACCAGCGCCATCACCGCCAGCATCCCGGCGAGGCCGGGGAAGTCCCCCGGAAGGATATAGTCGTTGATCAGCGGGCGGATTAAATAGGACCCGCCTACCGTACAGGCGGAGCTGACCACCAGGAGAACCGCCACCAGGGCCAGCAGGGGCTTGTAGCGCCCCAGATACCGCATCAGCTTGCCCAGGGTCGCCCGCATGTTTTTCGGCTTCCGGAAGCCGCCGGGGCCATGGGGACCGTGTTCAGCCATCGATGCTCACTCCTTCCTGTTGGGATTGATAGACCTCCTGATAGACGGCGCAGCTTTCCATCAGCTCTTCATGGGTTCCCTGGGCGACGACCTGGCCGCCGTCCATGACCAGGATCCGGTCCGCCTCCCGGACGGAGTCCACCCGCTGTGCGATGATGAGCTTGGTGGTGTCCTTCAGCTCCCTGGCGAAGGCCGACCGGATGGCGGCGTCCGTGGCCATATCCACGGCGCTGGTGGAGTCGTCCAGGATGAGGACCCGGGGCTGCTTCAGAATGGCCCGGGCGATGCAGAGGCGCTGCTTCTGCCCGCCGGAGACGTTGACGCCGCCCTGGCCCAGGTCGGTGTCCAGGCCCTTGGGCATCCGCTCCAGGAATTCATCCGCGCAGGCGGCGCGGCAGGCGGCCCAGAGCTGGTCCTCCGTGGCGCTGGGGTTGCCCCAGAGGAGGTTTTCCCGGATGGTTCCGGAGAACAGGGTGTTTTTTTGCAGCACGACGCTAACGCCCTCCCGGAGGCTCTCCATGGTATAGGCGGATACGGGCCGCCCGCCCACGGACACGACGCCCCGGTCCGCCTCATAGAGCCGGGGAATGAGGGAGACCAGGGAGGTCTTGCCGCTGCCGGTGCCGCCCAGGATGCCCACCGTTGCGCCGGAGGGAATGTGGAGGCTGATGTCCTGCAAAATCCATCCCGCGCCGTCGGGGTTGTACTTGAAAAAGACGCGGTCAAAGTCGATGCTGCCGTCGGTCACCGGGAGGGGCCGTCCGTCCGGGCCCCGCTCCGCGTCTTCGTCGGTGATGGCGGGGGTCTCGCTGAGGACCTCCGCCACCCGCCTGGCACAGGCTACGGTGCGGGTCAGCATCATGAAGATCATGGAGACCATCATCAGGGACATCATGATCTGGGAGATATAGGTGAAATAGGTGATGAGCTTTCCCGCCTCCAGGGTCCCGGCGTAGACCATCTGCCCGCCGTACCACATGACGGCGATGATGGTGCCGTAGATGATCAGCATCATCAGGGGCATGTTGATCACCACCTTGCCGAAGGCCCGGAGGGAGGTGCTTTTCAGGCCGTCGTTGCGCTGGGCGAATTTTTCCCGCTCGTGGTCCTCCCGGACGAAGGACTTGACCACCCGGATGCCCGCCAGATTCTCCTGCACCACCAGATTCAGCGCGTCGGTCTTCTCCTGAAGGGAGCGGAACAGGGGGCCCACCTTCACCAGCAGGACCGACACCACCACCGCCAGCAGCGGCAGGGCCACCAGGAAGACGTTGCTGAGGCGGTAGCTGATCCGGATGGAGAAGAAGAGGGCGGAGACCAGCATGACGGGAGCCCGGACCATCAAGCGCATGGCCATCATCAGGGACATCTGGAGGTTGTGGACGTCGTTGGTCAGCCGCGTCACCAGGGAGGCGGTGGAAAAGTGCTCGATATTGGAGAAGGCGAAGGTCTGGATATGGTCGTACTCCGCCCGGCGGAGATTCGCACCGAAGCCCATGCCCGCCACGGAGGACATCACCGCCGCCCCCAGGCCGAAGCACAGGGAGGCCACCGCCAGCGCGATCATCAGCATGCCCTTCCGGAGAATGTAGGACTGGTCTCCGTTGGCGATGCCGGTGTCCACGATGTCGCTCATCACCAGGGGAATCAGCAGCTCGAAGACGGCCTCCATGGCGCTGCACGCCACCCCCGCGAGAATCCATGGGGTGTATGGCCGGGCATGGGGCCAGAGTTTGTTTCTCATGAATGGGAATCCTCCTTGAGATTTTGAATCACGCGCTCCAGAAGGGACAGCAGGGCCTCCCGCTCCTCCGGGGAGAAGCCCCGGACCATGGCCGCCTCCGCGTCCAGGAAGCTCTTCTGAAAGAGGGCCTGCTGGGCCGCGCCCTTTTGGGTCAGCTGGATAAGGCGGCACCGGGCGTCCCTGCCGCTGATGGAGCGGCGGACCAGGCCCTTTTCCTCCATCCGGTCCAGCACGCCGTTGACCGTGGAGGGCTTCACCCGGAGGTATTCCGCCAGCTCGTGCTGGGGGACCTGACGGTCGTGGCGCTGGAGGTAGAGAAGAACGTGGGTCTGCACCGGCGTCACGTCATAGGGGGAGACCCGGACCTCCACGGCGGCCCGGGCCAGCTGCGCCGCCCAGCCCAAGGTGGGGCCCAGAGAGTGCATATGGTCGTCCATCCGAAAGCTCCTTCCGCGTCCCGGCGGGATAAGCCGTTAGTACGCTAAATGTTAGCGTGCTAAATATTAGCATATTCTAACAGCTCAGTCAAGAGGTGGAAAATGGATATATTTTGAACGATTTGTAAATATAAGGGCGGAAATTTTGTCGATTGTAAACAAATTGTGAAGGTTCCAGGAAAGCCGTTGACATTTGGGAGAAGTGCCTTTATGATAGCCACAACAAGCGAAAAACGCTTGTGGACCCCACCATTTTCCCTCTCCTTTCTCTATATCATACAGGAAAACGGGCAACCCGGAAGGGCTGTCCGTTTTCCTGTTTTCCCGGAGCGCCCTCAGAAGCTGAAGCCGGAGAGGTACTTCTCCAGCCAGTCCAGAAAGGTCATGCCGCCAAGCGGTCCGCAGTGTTCCGCGCTGGTGGCTGTGTAGTGGAAGGAATACCAGATTTCCCCCGCGCCGGTGACGGGCAGGAAAACCGCATGCTCTATGGGGACGTTGCGCTTTTTTTCTGAGGTGAGAAGAATGTGGGCGCATGGGATTCCGTCACGCGCGCTGTTGATGTGCTCGAAGGGATACAGGAATCTGCCGGGCATGTCTTCGGAGGGGGCAAATCCGTTGCCGGTCTTTGTGAGAAAGGCGGCGTATTCTTCCGGGAGCTTTATTCCATAACGGTTCTCAATTTCCTGAAGCTGCTCCGCCGGAATGGGCGGGCGCGGCTTCAGCTTTTTTTGCCTCAGTTTCTGTTCTATTCGCGCCAGCCGGGCATCCAGGTTGTTTGCCGCCGGGGCTTCCGAATCAACATACCGGTCCTGCGGAAAGCCCCGCCCGACGCAGTCCAGGACCCAATCCAGAAAGCCGGTGGATACTCCCCGGCACAGCTTCCAGTCCGAAAACTCCCAGACCTCGCCGCGGCGGGGCCCGGTGACAATCAGGTCCCAGGTGTATCCCTCGCCATCGTCGGGAGCGGTGAAGGCGAAGTGCCCACAGGCGGACTTCTCCTCCGGAGGCGCGTCATCTCCGGCCCATTCTCCGGGTTCCATGTAAGGGAATGGGCGGGCCGCGTTTTCAAGGCGGCATTGTTCAATGGGAAGGAGGTAACAGGAGCGCTGTTTCAGCCCTGAGCTGTCCGGCAGGATGCCGCCGTTTCCAGCCGTGGTGATGAAGGAAACGTACTCCGGCGGCAGGGTGATCTGGTATTGCGCCTCCAGCTGCCGGACGGCGTCCGGAGAAGCGGGCGGGTTCAGTTCGATACGGCGTTCTCTCAGCAGCGCGAGGACTGCTTCAAGCTTGGTCTGTCCCATCTCTTCCACATCCGCAGTTTTGTTCAGGTTCCATTATAGCGCTTTGTCCATGGTACTTCAAGGAGCTTAGGCGGCTTTTGCTTGATGACAGCTCAATAGGCAGATTCGTTTATCAATGTATTTTTATCGAAAAACGATAAAAACTTATTGACAAACAGAGGCAGCCATGGTAGGATACCAGAAAAAGGAGGCGTTTGCCATGGGATTGACGATGCTTTTAATACCCGCCGCGCTGACGCTGGCCCTCTGGGGCTGTGTGATGGCGGTCAGCGGCTTCCGGCAGAGGAGCAGGCTGAAAATTTTCTCCGCCGTGGGGGCGTTTGCGGTTTTGACTGCGGGGGCGTCGGTGCTGATGGAATTCATCACCCGGCCGCTTTGAAAGGGGGGAAGGTTTGTGGAAAAAATTCCGGTTCAGAAAATCGCCAGAGTATTGTATGTCCTGGTGCTGATCGCGCTGGTGTGCAACGTGATTGCTCTGTACCTGGTGCCGGAGACCGTCTGGCAGGGAAAGCTCGGTCTGCCCGACGGCATGCGGATTTACTCGGACAGCGGGCTGATTATGGACGGGGTTGGAAAAAACAGGCTTTTAACCTTTTTCGTGGGGGGCGGGGCAATCTGGCTGTTGGGCTGGTGGCGCTATTTTGACACCTACCAGATTGTGCTGACCTGCTTCCTCCTCTTCTCCGGCTGCTGTACCGCCGGTATCCTCTGGCAGGCCCGGCGGGTGCTGAAAACCATCCTCCGGGGGGAGCCCTTCGCGCCGGAAAACCCCGTCAGCCTGCGGCGGGCCGCCGCCTTCTGTTTCCTCATCGCCGGGGCGGCGCTGGCCCGGGTGGTTTTCAGCGTCTGCTATTACCGGTCCTCCCAGCCGCTGGCGACCTATAACGCCCTCTTTGTGCCCATGTTCGCCATGGGAGGATTGCTGTGTCTGGTCATGTCCGCCCTCTTCCGCCAGGCGGCGGAGCTGAAGGCGGAGAATGACCTGACGATTTGAGGTGCCGCCATGATCGTTGTGAATCTGGACGTCATGATGGCGAAGCGGAAAATGACCCTCTCCCAGCTCTCTGAGAAGGTGGACATCACCCTGGCGAATCTCTCGGTGTTGAAAAATAACAAGGCCAAGGCCATCCGCTTTTCCACGCTGGAGGCGGTCTGCGCCGCTCTGGACTGCCAGCCGGGGGACATTCTGGAGTACGTCCCCGGCGACGCCGAATAACGAAAAGCTGTCCGCACCAGGCGGACAGACAGATAGGAGAATTTCATATGAATGAACAGAAAAGCGCTCCTGTCCCGGAGTGCGGGGCGGAGCATGCCCAAAAACGGGAACTTGGGGAATCCATTGGCCGTTACCGGCTGTTTCTGGCGTTGACTCTGGGCTTCTGTCTCCTGCTGGTGGACGGTTTCCTCTGGCACGGACCCACGGCCGGACTGACGGTCACAGTGTTCGCGTGGTACGGGCTGATCCTGGCCTGGATGGGGCCGGGGATGCTGGAGAAGCCTTCCTACCGGGTGCTGCTGCCGGTGAATCTGTTTCTGGCGGCAACGATGGCCCTGGGCTCCAACTGGTATTTCCGGTATTGGAATCTGCTGGCGCTGCTGGTACTCGTCCCCGTCCACGCAATCGCGGGCAGCCGCCCCTGGTGGGACCCGTGGATGCTGCCGGAGCGGTTCGGGCTCCTGCTTCAGGGTTTGTTCGGGAACCTCTGGGCCTTCTTCGCGGCGGCGGTTCCTGAAAAGCGGAAGGTGAAAGCAAACGGGCGGACTATGACCATCGTCCTGGGCCTCTGCGGGGCGGGGGCGCTGGTGTCGGTCCTGATGCCGGTGCTGATTTCGGCGGACGCCCTTTTCGCGGCGTCCACGGAACAGCTTCAAAGGTTTGTGTCCATGATTCACTTCGGCGACGTATTCCAGCGGCTGTTTTGGGCACTGGTGTTTACACCGTTCTTCTTCAGTCTCCTGTATGCGCTGGCCCATCCCAAGCTGCTCTGTCCACCGGTGGAAAAGAAGGGGCCGCAGCTGGACGCATTGGGCTTTGTTCTGGCTCTGGCGGCGGTGGTTGGGCTGTATCTGGCCTTTCTGGCGGTGCAGTCCGCAGGACTTTTCGGCGGGCCGGAGTATCTGGCCCGCCGGGGAATCCACTATGCCGAGTGGGCCCGGAGCGGCTTTTTCCAGATGGTGGGCGTGACGGTGTTAAACCTGAGCCTGACTTTAGGGGCGCTGAGCCTCTCCCGGCGGGAGGGCAGGGCCTGGGTGGTTCTCCGGTGGCTGTGCGTGGTACTAGCGGGAGAGAGCCTGGTTCTTCTGGCCTCCGCCGCGTGGCGAATGACGCTGTATGTCTCCGCGTATGGCCTGAGCTTCAAGCGGTGCATGACCTATTGGGGCATGGGGATGATGGCGCTGTTTCTTCTAGTAGGCCTGTGGAAGAGCCGGAGGCCGGAGGTGCGGTTCTGTAAATGGGCGTTTCCGCTGGCGCTGGCGGGGTGGCTGGCGATCAACTGTGTGCCGGTGGACTATCTGGTAGCGCGAAATCAGGTGGACCGCTATTTGAGCGGGGAGAGTCCGACGGTGAGCGTTCAGTATCTGGCATATGATTTGTCATTTGACACTCTGTCCCAGCTGGAGCGGCTGGATGGAGCGCAGCGGGTTTCCAGCTATACCGGAGATTTACACTGGAGGCAGGGGGAAACCCTGGCGGAGGTGCTGCGGGGCAGATGGCTGGATGCCCAGCGGGAATGTGGGGACTGGCATACCTGGTCCTTGTCGGCCTGCCTGGCTGCGGGGAGGGGGTGAAGTGTTGGAGTTGCTGGAAGGAAGTTCTACCGGCAAAAGGGAAAAATCATGATCAAATTTATCGCAGTGGACAAAATGCGGTGAAATCGTCTGATATGGCGGAAAAGTCTCTTGACCTAATTACACTACTCGTACAATTGCTTATCTTATCATAATCCCAAAGATTCTTCCATGATGCCATGGCGGCAAAAAGAGATTAGGCCCTATCTAAAAGCGAGTCATAATCTTAGGAAGAGTATGCGGCATCAGCCAAAAGACAGGCGGAATCGCAGGAAAGAGATTGTGGTCAATACCCATTCTCCGAAGGACGCATAGGCCATAAATACGCTCAGAACAACAGCAGAGAACTCCATGTACCACGTCACAGCCACACCCTTGACCTGACACGCAGCAAAGAACGACATCAGTGTCACAGCCACGGCAATAGCCAGAATGTTGGCTGGCAGGTTTCCCATTTTTTATAGCAAGCACCACAGAGGGGAAAACTGTAGTTTTCCAAAAATAAAACCATTTAACTGCACCCGGCGGATGGAAGGACCATCCGCCGGGTCATTGGCTTTTTAATTATTTCGCCAGGTTCTGGTAGCTCTCCAGCCGCTCCTTGGCGTCGGAGGCAGCCTTGGCGTAGAACTCGCCGGCCTTGCCGGGGAAGCTGAGCTTCAGTGAGGCGTAGCGGTTCTGCCCCATCAGGAACTTCTGGAGGTCGCCGTCAGGCTCCCTGGAGTCCAGGGTGAAGGGGTTCTTCCCCTCGGCCTTCAGGGCGGGATTGTAGCGGTACAGGTGCCAGTAGCCGCACTCCACCGCCTTCTTCTCCTCCGCCTGACTCAGCCCCATGCCGCACTTCATGCCGTGCTCGATGCAGGGGCAGTAGCAGATGACCAGCGACGGGCCGGGATACGCCTCGGCCTCCCGAATGGCCTTGAGGGTCTGGGCAGGGTCTGCGCCCATGGCCACCTGAGCCACGTACACGTAGCCGTAGCTCATGGCCATGAGCCCCAGGTCCTTTTTCTTGGTCTCCTTACCGCCCGCCGCGAACTTGGCGATGGCCGCCGCGGCCGTGGACTTGGAGGACTGTCCGCCGGTGTTGGAGTAGACCTCGGTGTCCAGCACCAGGACGTTGATGTCCTTGCCGGAGGCCAGCACGTGGTCCAGCCCGCCGTAGCCGATGTCGTAGGCCCAGCCGTCGCCGCCGAGGGCCCAGACGGATTTCTTGGTCAGGAACTCCTTGTTCTGCCGGACGAAGGCGGCGTCCTCGCCGGATTCGTTCTCAATGGCGGCCAGCAGGGCGTCGCTGACCTCCCTGGAGCAGGCGGGATCATTGCCCTTTTCCAGATAGGTGTTGCAGACATCTACCGCCACACCGCTCTCGGCCAGAGCATGGACATGCTCCACCAGCTGGCGCTTGATGGCATCCTGACCCAGGAGGTAGCCGTAGGCGTACTCGGCGTTGTCCTCGAAGAGGCTCATAGCCCAGGCGGGGCCGAAGCCCTTTTTGTCCGTGCAGTAGGGGGAAGAAGGCGTGGAGCCGCCGCCATTAAAGCCGGACGGATAGTAAATCGTGGAAACACCGCGGCCCTTGCGAATCATTTCAGCACCTCCCTGGAACTCATTTTCCGGTAATTCTCATCCAGAGGAATACCGGCCATATCGGCTACCCCCTGAAGCGTCTCAATTGTGGAAACCGCCCGCAGGACATTTCCCACATGGGCTTGTTCTCCCTCATGGAAAGCGTTGATGAGCCGGATTTCCATGGGGGATTTCCCACAGGCACGCGCGACTTTGTCCAGCTGCACCTGCTCCGCAAACTGGCCCACATTCACGCCGAAGCCCCGGCGGGAACCGCTGGGCATTTTATTGGTGTAGACCATTTGAGAATCAATCGCCAGATTGGGAATCCTATTCGGCCCGGCCACCAGATTCGCGTTCTTCTCCGCGGCGTACAGCCCGAGCTCCGTAAACGCGCCGCAGTCATGGAGCACGTGCATTTCCCGGGCCACAATTTTTCCGTCCTTCCGCACACCGTCTTTGAACGTAAATACCCAGGGGGTCTGGATGACCGTAAACATCATCTGCTCCTCGCGGGTCAGCTGATAGCGGACGGGCTTCCCGGTTTTCAGGGCCAGCAGTCCGGCAATATGGTCGGTGGCGACACTGTTGCCCACGCCGAAGCTGCCGCCGATGGTATTGCCCACAAACTTCACCTTGTTCATGGGCAGCTGGAATACGTTTACCAGGTCTCCCATGACAAAGTATAAGCCCTGGGACTTGCTGTGAAGCACCAGCTTGCCGCTCTCGTCCACATAGGCCAACGTGGATGTGCATTCAATCGGCGCATGCTTTTGGCAGGGAGTGGTATAGCGGCCCTCCACAATAAAGTCCGCTTCCGCAAAGCCCTTTTCCACATCGCCGCGGCGAATGCGCCGGACAGGAGATGTGCCGTCAAACATGTGGACATTCCCCTCCGGGCGGACCTGGGGCGCATCAGGCCTCAGCGCCTCCTCGGGGTCGAAGACCGGCGTCAGCTCCTCATACTCCACACGGATCTTGGCCAGGGCGTCCAGCGCGGCCTCCTTGGAGGACGCCGCCACAGCGGCCACCGGCTGGCCGCGATAGCGCGTGATTTCCTCCGCCAGCACGTGATTATCCGGGACCATGGCAAAGCGATTGAACGGGACGTCCTCACGCGTGATCACGGCATATACACCGGGCATCTTTTTCGCCTCGGATACATCTAGGGACCGGATGCGGGCCTTATGGAAGGGGCAGCGCAGCACCTTGCAGGTCAGGGTGCCTGGCATCTTCACATCGCTTACGTAAATCGTGCGTCCTGTCACATGGCCCAGGCCGTCATATTTGGGGACAGGTTTTCCAACGCTGTTAAACATGCTGCACACTCCCTTCCGGCAGAGGCCCATATTCGCCGTTGGCTACGGCCAGGACGGCCTCTACATATTTCTCATAGGATGCACAGCGGCAGAGGTTGCCGCTGAGAGCCTCCTTGACCTCCAGCTTGGAGGGGTGGGGATTCTTCCGCAAATAGGCCGCCGCCGCCATGACCATGCCGGGCGTGCAGTACCCGCATTGGGGGGCGCCCTTTTCATAAAACGCCTGCTGAATCGGGTGCAGTCCTTCGGCGGGCGTAATGCCGTCCAGCGTAACGACGGACTTTCCTTCCACCGTCATCGCCAAAACGGTGCAGCTCTTGACCGCCAGGCCATTCAGGTGGACGGTGCACGCGCCGCAGTCTCCGCGATTGCAGCCGCACTTCGGACTGGTGAGGCCGATTTCATCCCGCAGCAGCTCCAGCAGGGTCGTCTCAGCCCTGACGGCGATTTCTACCGGAATTCCATTCAGGGTAAAGGATATAAGCTGTTTCATATTTCGCCCTCCAGTCAGGTGTAATTCATGGCAGCCAGGACCGCGCGGGCAGCCATGACGGGAGCCGTCTCCAGACGGTACCATGCCGAGGCACGGATATCGTCAATGGGGGAAAGCTCTTCTTTTACCTTCTCCATAGCGGTATGGACGAATTCCTCCGTCAGCCTGTTCCCCGCCAGGGCCGAGGCGGCAGCTTCACAGAGCCTGGGCGTGGGGGCAGCGCTTCCCACCGCGACACGGGCCTTCGCGCAGACGCCATTCTCCATCTCGATATAGGCGGCCGCATTGATTACGGAGAGGCTCTCCGCGGCGCGGCGTCCGAGCTTCTGGAAGGCCGTGCCGCCCGGACCGGGACGCAGCACCACGGATGTCAGGATCTCCCCGGGCTCAATGGCTGTCATGCCGGGGCCGGTCAGGAACTCGGAAAGCGTCACGGTGCGCTTGCCCCTGGCGCTTTGCAGCACAACCTCCGCATCCAGAACCAACAGGGGCGGAAGCGTGTCTGCGGCAGGGGAGGCGTTCATGATATTGCCCCCCAAGATCGCCGTATTGCGAATTGCAAAGCTGGCCAGCTGGTCACAGGCCTGGCACAAGGCGGGGACGCGCTTCCGCAGCAGCCCGCTGTCCTGAATGTCCACGATTTTTGTGGCGGCGCCGATTATGATGGTATCGCCCGTATCCTCGATTCCCGTCAGGTTCAGCTTCTCCAGAGAGATCACGGACATGGGAAGCTTTTCCTCATAGGGAATCTGGTCCCTCTCCATGTTGATTCTGGGGACCAAGTCTGTGCCGCCGGCCAGGAAGCGCACTTCTGTCTCAGGCTGCGCGGCAGCCTGAAAGAGCGCTTCCATGGTTTCTGGCGCATAAAACCGGTATTCTCTCATGCCGAATCCTCCCGTTACTTTTTGGCGAAAGTAGACTTGCTGAAATCATAGTTTTCACTGCCGTCAGGATAGCGGTAGCGGCCCTTGTCCTTGTCGGCGGGATAGTTGAAACGGCCGCCGCAGCGCATGATCATCGTCTTGATCTCCGGCGTGTTCTCCCGGACAATACGCTCAAACTGCTGGACCAGCAGCTCCGGGTCGCCTGCGGTATTGGCCCAGTTGTCATAGTGATCAGGGATCCGCCGCCGGACTTCCAGCAGTTCGTCTCGAAGCTGTGGTAGCTGCTCTGCCTCGCCCGCATCTACCACCCCATCGTCCAGTATCTCGGAGAGGCTGGCGGCTACGGCGCTTACCCCTGTCTTTGCGTTTTGCAGCCTGATAAGCACCCGTTCCGGCGGCATTTCTGGTATCTCCCGGCAGTCCTTTCCCAGCGGGCACTCTTGGGAGCAGTACCACACTCGCAGCTCCGGCTCGTTATAAGCGTCGGCCATCAGCGCGACCACGACGTTCGGCGGACGGGTGATGTCCAGCTCGTACTTCTTGAGGCTGTCCTCGGTCACGCCGGGGAGGTATTCGACCGCTCCCGCTCTTGTCAAGAGCTTTTCGTTGTACTTTGCGGCCCTCATTCGTGCCTCGAAGTACCTGTTGCCTATGGCTTTTGTGGCTTGCCTCGGCATTTATTTTCGCCTCCTCCTGCGGTAAAATGGGCGTAGATTGAAACAAGGGGACGACGCTAAAGGAAACCTTTTTCTGCGCTTGCTCCTCTAGCCTGTCCCGTTACAGGTCATTCTCTGGTAAAAAAATTACTTCCCGACGGGCATGGTGTTGTCGAAGATGTCGTCGCCGTAGTAATTCAGTACCCGTTTGATGCGCAAGGCCAGCTTCAAAGACGGCTGCTTATCCCCGGCCTCAATCTGCGTGTAGTGTGTGCGGCTGGCCCCGACTGCGGCGCTAAACGTCTGCTGTGTGTACCCGTGAGCCTCTCGCAACCGTCTTAGCTTCACCCTCATAGTGTCTCCTCCTCTCCACCCAATGTCCCTTTCCGGGCCTGTGAGCTCATTATGGTCCCTGTTTGGGTCATTGTCAACCATTTTTCAAAACTCGCTTTATTTTTTATCCAAAAATGACGCTTATCGGGTCGTTGACTACACAAAACGGGGCAAGTGATGTATAATAATTTTTCATGGAGGTGCTACAAATGCAAAAGTTTTCCACCCGGCTCATTTCCCTGCGTAAGGAGCGGGGAATAACGCAGACCGATTTGGCGAACCTCATAAACAAGAAGCGAACCACCGTTTCCGGCTACGAGATCGGGGGCAAGGAGCCGGACTTTGAAACCGTCTGCTTTCTGGCCGAATATTTCGACGTGTCCACCGACTATTTGCTGGGCTACTCTGATGAGCGCAACCACGTCGAGCAGGTCTTCTACAACGACCGCGTGAACTTCGAGCGCCACTTCAAGGAAATGCCTGTGGAGCTGCGCCCGGTCGTCACCAAATGCTTCGACGACTTCTACCTGCTCCTCAATCGGGATATGCAGTTTCGTCGCTCGGAGCGCCTGCGTGTCTACCAAGAGCTGCTTCATACTCTGCAATCCCTTCGGGCCGACATTCGCAAGCTGATTGAATCCTCTGGCGGTGCCATCACCGACCCGGTGGCTCTGTCCGACCTCATGGCCCTGCAAAGCCAGCTCAAGAACGAGGTCTCCTCCCTGCTGGACAAGCTCATGCAGGCGGATATGGAGGTCGCGTTTAGCATCAAGAAAGACGCTGGCGGGAGCGGTACGGGGTCTCCAAGGTCGTCGGCGGGGTGATCTACGTTGATTTCTCCCGGCCCCACAAAACGGCGCAGAGGAGGTGATTTTCGTGCCGTACTGTATGTACCTGCGTAAATCCCGCGCCGATACGGAATCCGAGGCCCGTGGCGAGGGCGAAACGTTGGCCCGGCACGAAAAGGCCCTTTTAGAGCTGTCTAAGCGCCTGCGCCTCAACGTTACCGAGATTTATCGGGAAGTCGTCTCCGGCGATACTATCGCCGCCCGTCCTGTCATGCAGCGGCTCCTCTCCGAGGTCGAGCAGGGCGCGTGGGAGGGTGTGCTGGTGATGGAGGTCGAGCGTCTGGCCCGTGGCGACACCATTGACCAAGGCATCGTCGCGCAGACATTCAAGTTTTCCGACACCCGGATAATTACCCCCATCAAGACCTATGATCCTGCCAACGAGTACGACGAGGAGTATTTCGAGTTTGGGCTTTTCATGTCCCGGCGCGAGTATAAGACAATCAACCGCCGCTTGCAGCGCGGTCGCGTCGCCTCTGTCAAAGAGGGCAAGTATGTCAGCAACAAACCCCCCTACGGCTACCGCCGTGTGAAGCTGGAACACGAAAAGGGGTTTACCCTCGAAGTTATCCCAGAGGAGGCTGATGTAATCCGGCTGATATACGACCTCTACACCGCTGGGGAGTTGCTGCCAGACGGCACCCGCAAGCGCCTCGGTGTCTCCCTGATCGTGCGCCGCCTCAATGCCCTCAAGGTGCCTACGAAGATGGGCGGGGATTGGGTGGTGGCTACCATCCGGGATATTTTAATCAATCCCGTGTATTGCGGGAAAATCCGCTGGAATTGGCGGCACCAAGTCAAGAGGATGGTGGACGGTCAGCTCGTTGTCGAGCGTCCCCGCGCCTCTGTAGAGGAGTGTGTTATCGTGGACGGCCTGCATCCCAAAATCATATCCGAGGAGCAGTTCAACCTCGCTCAAGAGCTGATGTCGAAAAATCCTCCGCGCCCCATCGGGGAGCGGTACACGGTCAAAAGCCCTCTCGCCGGGCTGGTGATCTGCGGGAAGTGTGGCCGCCGGATGGTGCGCCGCCCGTACAGTCACCACGAAACGCCTCCCACCCTCATGTGTGCTGCTACCTCCTGCACCAATGTCTCCTCCGCTTTCGCCCTCGTCGAGAAGCGCGTCCTTGACGGCCTCCAAGAATGGCTCGCGGACTATCGCCTCGAATGGGGCCTTGACAGGCCGCAGGACACCTCCCTGCTTGAACATAAGCGCCGGGCCGCCAAGCGCCTCTCCGGGGAGCTTGCCACGCTGGATAAGCAGCTCGACAACGTGCATGACCTTTTGGAGCAAGGGGTCTACTCCACCGAGAAATTTCTTGAGCGCTCTCGCATCCTTGCCGAAAAAATCCAGACCGCGAAGGAGAGCCTTGAGGCCATCGAGACAGAGATCGCCCTCGACGCTGCCCGTGAGGAAAGCCGCCGCAGCATCATTCCGAAGGTCGAACACCTGCTGGCCGTCTACGATGAGCTACCGGATGCGAAGACCAAAAACGATATGCTCAAGAGCGTCCTCGAAAAGGTCGTCTACAACAAGGAGCGCGGTGTCCGGCAAGGCGGCACCCCTGACGGCTTTGAGCTGGTGTTGTACCCCCGGCTCCCGCCGTCCGTCCCCCCTGCCAAAAAGTGAAACAGAGGCCGTTCCCGCTCCTGCGGGGCGGCCTCTGCTGATAACCTGATTGGACTGACGAATGGGTGCCAATAGAGGTGTCTACCCAAAGAATACAGAGATTTGTGATTTATGTCCAGGTGAACCGTTGCGCAAAAGGGGTATGCTGCAAGCAATCTTTTGAGTTTGCAACAACTTGCTATCATCCAAACCCAAGTATGTGTAGTGAGTCTGGATTCCACCTGTATGAAAGTTCGTTCCAATGGAATGCAAGCTTTGAAACAGGGATTCTCAGTCTGATGGAAGAACACGAAGCGGATGCAATACTGAAACTTCATATGACCGCCGCATCTGATCAGGATAGGATAATGTTAGGGTTATCCGCCGGAAACCGCAGTGATGCCCTGGAAGACCGTGCCCTTTTGCAGTAGTCCGGTTCCAACTGCCCATCCAGTTTATCTGTTGATGGATTTGGTCTATAGTCTATGGAGGTAATGAGGTGAGCGCTTTGGCTATGGAGCCTGGCTACATACCTGTAACTCCACCAAAAAGCAGACGCAAAAGTCCTTGGGATTATGATAATCAATTGTATACACAGCGCAATCAGATCGAGAGTTTTCCGCCCTATTAAATGGTTTCGCCGCATTTTACCCCCTTTACGCGCTTGCCGCTATTCCGCGCAGGGCCATGGGAACGGTGTGCATCCGTCCAAATGGCGGAAGAATTGGCACCGAAACTACACGTTTGAAGGTTCTCTGCCTGCCTGTAAAATTGATTCCTGTACGTTTCCGAGGTACATCTTAACAAAAAAAGCCCCCCGGCCCGCCGGAACATTCCGGCGGGCCGGGCAGGGCTCATACCTCCCGGGCAGATGTTCACCTCCCCGGGACCGGTCAGCGCTCCGCCAGAAGCTTGGTCAGCTCCTCCATGAAGCTGTCGATGTCCTTAAACTGGCGGTACACGGAGGCAAAGCGGACATAGGCCACCTGGTCCAGGGCCCGCAGGTGCTCCATCACCCGCTCGCCGATGATATCCGTGCTGATTTCCCGCTCCATGGAATTCTGAATCTCCTGCTCAATGTCGGCGGCAATCCTCTCCAGCCTCGCCACGGGGACGGGGCGCTTCTCGCAGGCGCGGATCATGCCGCTGAGGACCTTCCCCCGTTCAAAGCTCTGGCGGCTGCCATCCTTTTTGATCACCATCACAGGAAGACTCTCCACCGTTTCGTACGTGGTGAAGCGACGCCCGCAGGAGAGGCATTCCCTCCGGCGGCGGATGCTGCTGTTTTCGTCAGCGGGGCGGGAGTCGATAACCTTGCTTTCACTGAAGCCGCAATAGGGGCATTTCATAAAGGACCTCCTGATCCTCGCCGGTCTCCCGGCGGCCCATGTCCGTGCTTCCGGACGCTTTTGTGTCTCCCGGCGGTTTTTCTGAAACGTACCAGGATTAGGGTATTATATCATGACGAGTGTAAAATAGATATATTTTTGACAAATTTTTTCTACAAAATTTCCCGCATTTTTCCATCAAAATGCCGGTTTCTCCCCTCGGTCAAAGCGGTATACCACATAGGCCCCCTCCCCGATCTCCCGAAGCTGGGCAAAGCAGAAGAGAGTGGGCAGCGGAAAGGGCTTTCCCTTGTCATAGGGCAGGGCCAGATACCGGAATTCTCCCTCCGTCCGGGTGAGGACGCCGGGAATTCCCTTCAGCCTCCGGCGGAGCCAGGAGGCCCGGAAAAGCTCCTCCGGAGCGGGTACGGGCTCCCAGTGCTCCGGCTCCCGCTCCCCTGCCGGACGGACCTCTCCCCGGAGAATGCGGCCCAGGGGGGCGGTGAAGCGCCGGGAGAAGCGGCGGCGGATGACCCCCTGTCCTCCCTCCGGCTCCAGCACCCCCAGGCGCAGCTCCCCCCGGTCCCCCACGGCCCAGGCACACCAGAGCCCCTCCGGCAGAGGACAGCGGGCGGTGAAGCGGGCGTAAAGCCCCTCCGGTTCCACCGTCAGCTCGCCGGAGGGGCGGCCCTTCCGCATCATGGGGAATTTGTCCATGTCCGTCATGCCTCCCGCCGTCAAAAAATGGGGCCCTCTTACGCCATTCTATGCGCAGGAGGGTCCCGTTATGTAATCAGGAGACGGAATAGCTTCCCCGGGCCAGAACCTTCACCGTGCCCGACGCGGCCCGGACGCCCCGGCCCTCGATGGTCATCATATACAGGTGGTTCTGAACCAGCGCCCCGCCGTTGGAGAGGGTGGAGGCGGTGGTCTCGTCGATGAGGCCGGGATCCGACGGGGAGACGCACACGGCACTGCCCACCCGGAGCATCACTTCACAGCCGATATCCCCGGTGAGGGTTTGTCCCTCACTGAGCGTCACCACCGCGAAGGAGGCGGAGGAGGCGCCGCCGGGGATGGCCTGTCCCGTCCGCTGGGCGATTTTCTGGTCCACCCGGTCCATGATGCTGTTGAAAAAAGTCTCGTTCAGATAGCTCAGCGTCACCAACGGGTCTCCGCTGGACCCGGCCTCCGCCGCCAGGGAGACGGTGGTCATCAGCAGGGCGCTGAGAACCAGCAGCACAACGGAGCGCAGTACCCATCGGTCTTTTTTCATATGTACCTCCTCTGTATCCCTCCCGGCGGAGGGGGAGGCCCTCCGCCGGGAGATGGTCTAAACCAGTTGGTCGTGCGGCAGCCCGAAGCTGACCGCGATTGCCGTATCCACCTTTGTCATCACATTTTCCTCCACATGGCCCATGCGTTCCCGCAGCCGCTTTTTGTCCAGGGTCCGCACCTGTTCCAGAAGAACAACGGAATCCCGGCTCAGGCCGCAGCTCTGGTCCACTGGGAGGTCGATATGTGTGGGCAGCCGGGTCTTCCCGGTCTGGGAAGTTATAGCCGCCGCGATCACGGTGGGGCTGTAGCGGTTTCCGGTGTCGTTCTGAATGATCAGAACCGGCCGGACGCCGCCCTGTTCGCTGCCCACCACCGGGGAGAGATCGGCATAGTAAATATCGCCACGCTTGACACTCGTATCCACAAAGTTCACACTCCGCCGAAAGAAGTACCCGTCATGGAGGAGGAAAGGTTTTCCCCATCCGTGAGGCCACTCTCATTCTCCCACGCAGTTTCGGAATTTATACGCCTCTTTCCGCAAACATTGTGTCCGCGCCGTGGGAGGGCCAAATTCCGGCGTCCTCGCCCCACGTCATCCTATGCGGCGGCGGGAAGGGGCGTGCGGCTCCCGGGGAGATTCGGGGAGAATTTTGGGACCGGCGAAGGGACCGGACGCTCACCCGGCAGACTCCGCCGTCATTGTATCACAAAAGCGGAAGTTCGTAAAGTCCGCCGTTAAAATGATTTCCCCATCCACGGCGATTTCCCCCCGGAGGGGCGTCCCGCCGTCCTGCCGGAGCCAGAGGGTGGAGAGAATCTTTCCGTCCTTCAGCCCGCTCTGGTCCACGGTGAGCCGGAGGCACGGAACGCCGTTCCACTCCTCCTCGTTCTCCTCCAGAAGCCAGCCGTCCCGGAGGGCGCTCATCAGGCGGGGCAGGCACGCGGCGGGGCTGATCTCCTCGCCGCTGAGGGTCCCGGCGTTGAGGCAGTCGCCCTCATACTCCAGACGCCAGTCCGTGTCGTTCAGCACGGCCCGCACGCCGGCGATGGACTCCGGGGCCAGAACCTCCACGGTGCTCTCCCCGCCGGGGACATAGTCGCAGCGCAGCGACGCCTCCCAGGCCAGGCCCTCCTGATCGCAGGAGACCTCCGCCTCCATGGTGCAGGCCGTCATGTCGTGGTACTGGTTCCGCAGGTCCACGGTCTCCGCCTCTCCGCCGCCGCAGCCCGCCAGCAGGAGAAGCAGGGTTATCATTGGTACGCATTTCCAATGGCGCACCGGAAAACCTCCTTGATGTTCAATTTCCTTGAAGCTGAGAGAAAACCCTGGGGAACGCGGCGGACACATCCTCCGGCGCTGCGCAGTACTCCGTCAGCGCCTCCGCCGCCAGATCCCCGGCCCGGCCGTGTATCCACGCGCCGCCCGCCGCCGCCATCACCGGGCTGGCCCCCTGGGCCAGCAGGGAGGCAATCAGCCCCGTCAGCACATCGCCGCTGCCCCCCTTGGCAAGGCCGGAATTCCCGGTGGTGTTCACCAGCACGTTCCCCTCCGGCCCGGCGGTGATGGTGCGGTGGCCCTTCAGGACGAGGATGCAGCCGTGGGCCTGGGCAAAGGCCCGGGCCGCTCCCGCCCGGTCCCCCAGGCCCCCGCCAATGCGGGCGAACTCCCCATCGTGGGGCGTCAGGATGGTGACCCGCCCCCGTCGCCGGTCCAGAATATCTATATGTCCCTCCAGCGCGTTTATGCCGTCGGCGTCCAGGACCACGGGCCTCTCCGTCTGCCGGAGGAGCTCCAGCGCCAGCCGCCGGGCGGACCCGCTCCGGCCCAGCCCCGGGCCCAGGGCCAGGACGTCACAGCCCTCCAGCCGCTCCAGCAGAAGGGGGAGGGCCCGGATACCCAGCCCGCCCCGGCGGTTTGCCGGGAGGGGAAAGGGCATGGCGGAGACGCACCTGGCCGCCTCCACCGGCCATATGTCCTCCGGGACGCCCAGGTACACCAGCCCGCAGCCGGACTTCACCGCCGCCGAGGCCGTCAGGTAAGGTGCGCCGGTGTAGCCCACGGAGCCCCCCGCCACCAGCACCTTGCCGAAGTCCCCCTTGTGGCCGTCCCTCTTCCGGGGCGGCAGAGCCGCGGCGGCGAAGTCCGCCTCCACCGTCTGGGCGGAGCACGCCATGTCCCGGACCAGGGCGGCGGGGATGCCGATGTCATGGACGGTGACGCGCCCGGAGAGGAGGGCCCCGTCTCCCACGGCCTGCCCGATTTTGGGGAGGGAGAAGGTGACGGTCCGGTCCGCCTTCACCGCCCGGCCCAGAACCCGGCCCGTGTCCGCCTCCACGCCGCTGGCGATGTCGGCGGCGATCACCGTCCCCTTCCGGCAGGAGTTGATGAGGTCCACGGCGGCGGCGTACCGGGAGTCCGGGGCAATCTCCCGGGTGAGGCCCACGCCGAAGACGGCGTCGATGATCACATGACTGTCCCGGGCCCAGGCGGCCTGCGCGGCGTCCTCCGGGCGGAAGTCCTCCAGCTCCACGCCGCACTCGCTGAGGCGGCCCGCTTCCTCCATGGCGTCAGGGGTGAGGCGGCCATAGTCCCCCACCAGGAAGACCCGGACCCGGAGCCCCGCCAGAAAGAGGAGCCGGGCCGCGCCGGCGCCGTCCCCACCGTTGTTTCCCGCGCCGCAGAACACCGCCGCCCGGCATCTGCCGGGTTTGTCCGGCAGGGCGTCCAGCGCCGCCTGGGCCACTTCCGCCGCCGCCCGCTCCATCAGGTCGATGGAGGGAATTTTCCGCTCCTCAATGGCTCTCCGGTCCAGCTCCCGCATCTGCGCGGCTGTTGCCAGTTTCATGATTTGTACCTCCCATACCGGTCTTTTTCCGATTTGATTATACCGGGTCTTCGGAAGATGCGCAACAGGTCCTGCGGGTCCGGACGCCAAAATTCCTGGGCCCGGTCCCCCAAAGCGATCAGCACTTCGGCGGCCCGGCGCTCTATTTCCGGCATGTCCAGGCCAAGATAAACCCGGCGGCGGTGGAATTCGGTCTGCGCCCAGAACAGCATGCTGTAAATTTCCTCCCGGACCCCATCCCCTGTAAGCTCCTCTTCCGCCGCCGCTATCCAGACCCACAGGCGTTCCTCGTGGGCTGCATAATCCTCCAGAATCATCCTTTCCAGCTCTTCCAATTTCTCCAAATTTTGATTCATGTAAATACACCTCCGCAACCATCATACTACATTTCTCCAAAATATAACAGAAATTTCTCATTTATTTTTTTCATAAAAGTTCTGGTATATTGGAAATATATATAAAAGAGACGGGGGCGGATGTATGAATTTCGAGCTTAAGACTACCAAAAATAAGGAACCAACGGTTTATAAGACGATTTACATGAAACGCTCCGTTGCTGAGCAGGTGGAAAAGATTGCCGCCGAGAACAAAACCAGTTTTAACAACGTGGTCGTTTCCATGATTGAAAGCTGCCTGAAGGAAGAGTAAAAAACCGCCCCGGAGGGCGGTTTTTTCATGTCCGGGGCGGAACGGCTCAGTCCGCCGTCAGTACGCCGCTGAGGTCCAGGGGCTTTCCGTCGGACCACAGGCGTTCCAGGTCGTAAAACTCCCGGGCTTCCTGGGAGAACACATGGACGGCCAGACAGCCGTAGTCCAGCAGCACCCACGTGCCGTCCCGGTGGCCCTCCCGGTGGAGGGGGACTTCGCCCGCCTGTTCCTTCATGGCCTTCTCCACCGCGTCGCACAGGGCGTTGATCTGGGTGTTGGAGGAGCCGGTGGCGATGACGAAATAGTCCGCCAGAGTGGTCAGGTCCGTGATTTCAATTGCGGAAATCTCCTTGCCCTTCTTCTCGTCCAGGGCCTTTGCCGCGATGACAGCCAGTTCCTTCGGTGTCATAGACGTTCCTCTCTTTCCTGATAATATGTGAATGATACCGGCCTATACGCCGGGGGATGGATCAATGAAGGTGAACCCCGGGTCCTCGGGAATCTGGGGGTCCTGGGGCGTCTCCGGGACGGAGGGGGGCTCCGTTCCGGTGGTTCCCTCCGGGTCTGTGGAGGGCGGGGCTTCCGTACCGGGGTTCTCTGTACCGGGGGCCTCCGGCGTGGTTTCCGGCGGGACGGAGGGGCCGCCGGGCTGGGCAGGGTCTCCCCCGCTGTTTTCGCCGGCGCCGGGAGGCGGGGTCACGGGCGTCTCTCCCGTCTCCGGGTTTGTGGGTTCCCCGGTCTCCGGGGCCGTGGGGATGGGTTCTCCGGTCTCCGGGTCCGTGGTGACGGGCTCTCCGGTTTCCGGGTCCACGGGGATGGGTTCTCCGGTTTCCGGGTCAATGGGCAGGCCGGTCTCCGGGTCGATGGGGTTGCCGTTCTCGTCCACCTCCGGGTCCGGCTCGGGTTTTGGGGGCGGAATGGCCGCTTTTTTGTCCTCCACGTAGCCCGTGGAGGAGCTGAGGCTGCCGTCGGCGTTGACGGACATGATGTCCAGGTCCCGCAGAGTGAAGACCTCTTTAAAGGGACTCAGCTCGTTGTTCACCAGATCCAGCAGCTGCTTGGCGTTGGGCATCACGTAGCCCTGCGTTCCATAAGTCCGGCTGTAGACGTCGTCCTTGAGGTAATGGGGCATGGTGACGAAGTTGACGTTCTCCATCTTCAGCCCCCCGAGGACGGCGGACTTGCCGAACCAGAGAATGTTCTGGAAGCTCATGTCCGTCTCCACGTTCTTGTTGAACGCCTCCACCAGCGGCCCCACCTTGGTCATGTTCTTGGGCTGGAGGACCTGCTCCGCCATGGCCTTCAAGAAGGCCTGCTGGGTTTTGATGCGGCCCACGTCGCCCTCGGAATAGCCGAGCATGATGCCGTTTTTCCGGTTGTCGTGGCGGTAGCGGAGGACCTGCATGGCATCGTCCCCGGAGAGGAGACGGTAGCCCTTGGTCTGGTGGATATGGAGGTCCTGATAGGGGTCGTCGTAGTTCATATCCCGGGGCACGTCGAAATACACGCCGCCGATGGCGTCCACAATCTCCCCCACGGCCTCCCATTCCACGACGACCTGAAAGTCCGGTTCAAAGCCCACCAGCTGGGCAATCTCCTTGTAGAGGTGCTGCATGCCCTTATCACCGCCGCCGTAGCCGTTGTAGACGCTGTTGAGCTTCTTGACATCCCAGGGGACGTTGACCATGGTGTCCCGGGGGATGGACATGACGGTGGCCTTCTGGTTTGTCACGTCGTAGCTGGCCAGCAGCATGGTGTCCGTCAGGCCGCCGCCGCCGGTGTCCCGGCCCAGAATGAGGACCGTCCAGTAATCCTCGCTCTTCCTCTCACCGTCGCCGCCCCGGGGGCGGATGCCATCGCCGTAGTCGATGGGCTGGGGTCCGTCGAGCTGGCCGTCCCCGTCGGCGTCCACCGTATTTTTCGGGTCGTTCCGCACCGGAACCGTGGGCCGGACGAAGAGACTCCGAAGAGCCAGAGTCACCCCCAGGGCGATGGCCAGTATGACAACCACGACAATCAGAAGAATCTGCTGCCGGGTCAGCTTCCCCTTCCGGGGGCCCTGGGGGGTTGGCGCGGATTTCGGCGCCAGACGCTTTCCAACATTGCTCATGGTCTCTCTATCCTTTCAGCGCGTCCCTGGCTTCCAGGGTTTTGGAATGAATGGGGGCGTTCTGCTTCTCCATCTCCTGAATGGTCATCTCCAGGCCCAGCAGCATCCCCGCGTCCAGGTCCTCATAGCAGGCCTGCCGCAGCCGGTCCACGCCGGGGAAATCCCGGGTGGGCTCGATGTAGTCCGCCAGATAGATCACCTTTTCCAGCGTGGTCATACCCCCCCGGCCGGTGGTGTGCCAGCGGATGGCGTCCACCACCGCCCCGTCCTCGCCGAAGGCGGACTCCGCCACGGCGGCGCCGGTCTTGGCGTGGAGGAGCTTCGGGCTCCGGCGCTCCTGCTCGTCCAGGGGGACCTGAAGGCGCTCCGCCAGGGCCAGGTGCTCCGCCGGGGACAGCTTTTTGGTGCAGTCGTGGAGAAGGGCGGCCCGCCGGGCCCGGAGGACGTCCACCCCCCAGCGCTCCGCCAGGTGGATGGCCTCCTGCTCCGTGCCCAGCACGTGGGGAACCCGCCGGGGATTCAGGCAGGACAGCGCCACCGGGCGGAGCTGCTCCAGCGGGAGGTGCTTCAGGTCCGCCGCCGTGCCGTACAGCCCCTCCCGGAGGATGAAGCCGTATACCGCCGGGGACAGGAGGTTCCCGCCGCCGCCCCCGGCCAGCAGCGCCCGGAGCTCCGTGGAGGACACGTCCACCACGCCGGGGACCGTCAGCGTGAAAATCCGCGCCTGGGGATAGGTGCGGTAGAGGCAGGACCGCTGGACGGCAAAGAGCTCCTCCGTGTCGGCCTCGGTCCGGCCAAAGGCCGCGATTCCCGCCAGGGAGAGGATGCGTTCCGGCTCATGCCACGCCTGAAGGGTCAGGAACATGTCCGCGCCCATCAGCACCCACAGCTCCTCTCCGGGGTACTGCTCGTGAATCCGCTCCAGCGTGTCGGCGGTGTAGCTGCTGCCGGTCCTCCGGAGCTCCAGGTCCAGAACCTCCACCCGGTCTCCCAGGCCCATCTGTCCGGCGGCGAGGCGGGTCAGCTCCAGCCGCTGCTCCGGCGTCGGGCTTCCGGGAGGGAGCTGCTTGTGGGGCGGATGGCCGGTTGGAATCACCAGCAGTTTGTCCAGCTTCAAAAGCTCGAATACCGCCCGGGCGGCGGTAATATGTCCCAGATGCGGCGGATTGAACGCGCCGCCGTATACGCCGATCTTCAAAAAAACACCCCTTTGTGAATTGAGAATTCAGAAGCCGGAGGCGTCAGCCCGGATTCCGCCTCCGCTCCCGCAGCAGCTGAATGCGCTTTTCCCGGGGCTTGGAATGGCTCTCCCGGTAGAGGACGAATTTTGTGCCGATGACCTGGACCACCTCGCTGCGGGTGGCCTTCGCCAGCTCCTCCGCAGCCCTCCGGGCGTCGTACTCCAGGTTGTTGTCCAGGACCCGGCCCTTGATGAGCTCCCGGGCCTCCAGGGCGTCGTCGGCCTGCTTGATCAGGTTGTCCCCGACGCCGTCCTTGCCCACCTGAAGAATGGTGTCGATGCTGTTGGCCAGGCCCCGCAGCTGGGCCCTCTGCTTGCTTGTCAAATCCATACATTTTTCCGGCGCGTGTGCGCCGCCTTTCTTTTTGTCCCAATTCGCTTTCGTGTTCATTGAATATTGATCAATCCTGATTCCTGGAAGCGTCCATGGCTTGTGACAGCTTTCCGAGGTCGCTGTCAGGCATGAACTCCAGCCCGTGCTCTTTTGCAAAGCGGATGAGCCTCAGATCGTCCGCCAAGGTCCAGGTGTACTCGTCATCCCTATATGGCGCGTCCGATTCGTCCATGATCAGATGCAGCTGTTCTTCCTGTTGCCTCATGGTTGGTCACCTCCTAGAAAAGCGTAATACTTTGCATTTAACCGGGAACACACAGCTGAATTGAGACTTCTTTTTTGCTCCGGCCGGTCAGCCGTCGATGGTGAAGACCAGGAACTCCTTCAGGTCGCCGTCGAACTCCACCTCAAAGATGTGGTCGTCCAGCGTGTGCTCCATATAGCGGACGGCGTTCTGGTCCAGGTCGATCTGGGGCTTGCCCAGGGCGGCGATGAGCTGGGGAGCCGTGAGGGGGCCGTAGCCCAGCCCGTCGTTCTCCATCTCCTCCAGAATGAACTCCGCCAGGGCGGGCAGGCGGTCCTCATAGCAGTCCGCCAGTGTTTCCGCCAGCGCCTCGAACTCCTCCGAGGGGTCCTCGCAGACAAATTCAACTCCGTTGAGCTCGGCCAGATAAGCGCCGGTCTCTTCGCTGTACTTGAACATGACGCATTCTCCTTTATCGATTGATAGACGTTTATTTTTTCAGATAAGTTCCCAGTTTTTCCGTAAAAGCCGCCAGGGCCTTCCCCCGGTGGGAGAGGGCGCTTTTTTCCCCCGCCGTCAGCTGGCCGAAGGTCTTCCCCTTCTCCGGCACCAAAAACACCGGGTCGTAGCCGAATCCGCCCTCCCCCATGGGGGCGAAGGCGATGGCGCCGTCGCAGCGGCCCTCGGCCTCCAGCGTGTCCCCGTTGGGGAAGGCGCAGGCCACGGCGCAGGTGAAGTGGGCCGCCCGGGTGGTCTGCCCCCGCATGGCCCGGAGAAGGAGCATGTACCGCCCCCGGTCGTCCAGGCCCTCGCCGCCGTAGCGGGCGGAGTAGACGCCGGGGCCGCCGTTCAGGGCGTCCACGCAGAGGCCGGAGTCGTCGGCGATGGCGGGCAGGCCCGTGGCGGCGCAGACGGCCTTCGCCTTCAGCATGGCGTTCCCGGCGAAGGTGGTTTCGGTTTCCTCCACCTCAATCCCGGCCCCGGCGGGGCTGACAACCTCCACCCCCAGTCCGGAGAGGATTGCCTGCATCTCCGCCAGCTTCCCCGGATTGCGGGTGGCCAGCACGAATTTTTCTGCCATTAAATTGTACCTCCCAACGCTTCTTTCTGGATGGCAAGGAGCTCCTTGCAGCCCTTGGCGCAGAGGCGCACCAGCTCCTGCTGCTCCGCGGGGCTGAAGGCGCGGCCCTCGCCGGTTCCCTGGATTTCAATGAGCTCTCCCAGCTCGTTCATCACGCAGTTCAGGTCCACCTGGGCCCGGCTGTCCTCGCTGTAGCGGAGGTCCAGCAGGGCCGTGTCCTCCACGATTCCGGCGGAGACGCCGGTGACGGCGTGGCGGATGGGGCTGGAGGCCAGGACGCCCTCCTCCACCAGCCGGCGGCAGGCCAGCACCAAGGCCACAAAGCCCCCGGTGACGGAGGCAGTCCGGGTGCCTCCGTCACCCTGGAGGACGTCGCAGTCGATGGTGATCGTGTGCTCCCCCAGGCGCTTCATGTCCACGGCGGAGCGGAGGGACCGGCCCACCAGGCGCTGGATTTCGGCGCTCCGGGGGGAGAGCTTCAGCTTGGCGACATCCCGGCGGCTCCGCTCCCGGTTGGCCCGGGGGAGCATGGAGTACTCGGCGGTAATCCAGCCCTCCCCGTAGGGGACATGGGGCGGCGTCTTCTCCTCCACGCTGGCGCAGCAGAGGACCTTGGTGTCTCCGCATTCGATGAGGCAGCTGCCCTCGGCGAATTTGATGAAACCGGTGGTGATTTTCACGGGCCGCAGCTCATGGAAGGCCCGGCCGTCTTCTCTGGTCATGGTTCGTCTTCCTTTCTGGTTTTGTTGCCCATGAGCAGGCCCGCCAGCAGCAGGGGCAGGCCCGCAAAAATGGTGAGCAGGGGGATTGCGCTGTTCCACTCGATGAAGATGCATCCAAAGAGGAACAGGACCCCGCCCAGCAGCATGAGCTTGATGCTCAGGATTGCCTTGTTCATAGAATTCCCCCGTACATTCCGCCTCAGATAATCGCCTCGGCGTATTCCTCCGAATCAAAGGGCCGGAGGTCGTCGATGCCCTCCCCCACTCCGGCGAACTTGACGGGGACGCCCAGCTCCTGGGCGATGGCCACGGCGATGCCGCCCTTGGCGGTGCCGTCCAGCTTGGTGAGGATGATGCCCGTCAGCCCCGCCGTCTCCTTGAAGGTCTTGGCCTGAACGAGGCCGTTCTGTCCGGTGGTGGCGTCCAGCACCAGCAGGGTCTCCCGTGCCGCGCCGGGGCACTCCCGGTCGATGATCTTGGAGAGCTTCGCCAGCTCGGCCATGAGGTTGGCCTTGTTGTGGAGGCGTCCTGCGGTGTCGCAGAGGACCACATCCACCCCCCGGGCCTTGGCGGCCTGAAGGGCGTCGAAGAGGACCGCGCCGGGGTCAGCGCCCTCGTGCTGGCGGATGAGGTCGGCCTGGGCCCGCTGGGACCAGATTTCCAGCTGGTCGGCGGCGGCGGCCCGGAAGGTATCCGCCGCGCAGAGGAGGCATTTTTTGCCGCCGTAGCGGAGGAGGTTTGCCATTTTGCCGATGGAGGTGGTTTTGCCCACGCCGTTGACCCCAATGAAGAGGAAGACACAGGGGGAGGTAGAGACGTTCACCTCCGTGGTGCCCACGTTCAGCGTGTCCACGATGATCTCCCGGAGAGCGGCGCGGACCTCCTCCTGGCTGTGGAGCTTTTCCTTCCGGACCTTCTCGCGGAGCTTTTCCACCGTTTCCACGGCGATTTCCATGCCGAAGTCGGAGAGGATGAGGGTTTCCTCCAGTTCCTCGAAGAAGGCCTCGTCGGCCTCGGTGTAGGTGGTGAAGAGGTTGGTGGTGATCTTTTTCAGCTTGTCAAAAAAACCCATAGGTCCTCCTTGTCGATTCAGCCATGAAGATGGCTGGTGCTTTGCACCCCCCATTTTCTCTTTTTCTTGCCAGAAGAAAAAGAGAAAACGGGCCGTGCACGGTCCAAAAGAGAAAAAGAAGTACGATCCCTGCGGGGGGGACGGGGGACGCAGGGCGCGCTTGAGGTTTGGGAATAAGACAGGCATGTCCCTGCCCGCGGCGCGGTGCGGGCGGGAGTTTGGATGTCATCGAACCGGCAAGCGCCGGTTTCGGTGCGTTCGGTGTGAAGGTAAACTGCTTGCCGGTTACTGGATGTCGAGTTCTTTGGCCATGTCGTTCAAGTTGATGGTTAGAATTTTGGAAACGCCCTTCTCCTGCATGGTCACGCCGTAGAGCACGTCGGCCTCCTCCATGGTGCCCCGGCGGTGGGTGATGATGATGAACTGTGTTTTGCCCGCCAGATTCCGCATATACCGGGCGTAGCGGGTGACATTTACCTCGTCCAGCGCCGCTTCAATCTCGTCCATGACGCAGAAGGGCGTGGGGTGTACCTTCAAAATGGAGAAATACAGCGCAATCGCTACAAACGCCTTTTCCCCGCCGGACAGCAGAGAGATGGTTTTCAGCGTCTTTCCCGGCGGCTGGGCTTTGATTTCTATGCCGCAGTTCAGGATATCGTTGGGGTCCTCCAGCTCCAGCTGGGCCTGACCGCCGCCGAAGAGCTCCAGGAAGGTGGCCTGGAAGCTCTCGTTCAGCAGCTGGAACTGTTCGGCGAATATCCGGGTCATCTCCCCGGTGATGCCGCCGATGATGGTTTCCAGCTCGCCCTTGGCGTGCTCTACGTCGTCCCGCTGGCCCGTCAGATAGGTATAGCGGGTGTTCACCCGTTCATATTCCTCAATTGCCCCGATATTCGGCGCGCCCAGGGCAGCGATGTCCCGCTTCAGCTCCCCGATGCGCCGGGTGGCCTTCGGAACGCTCTCCAGCTCCACTCTCTGCTGCTGGGCCGCGCTGTGGCTCAGCTCATAGTGCTCCCAGAGGCGGTCGAGAATCTGCTTCTCCTCCAGAGCCGAGGTGGCCAGCTTCTGCTCCAGCCGGGAGGCGGAGCGCTCCAGGTTCAGGAGGGTTTCGTTCATCTCCTGGCTGGCCCGGTTCTGGGCGGTGCGCCGGGCCTCCAGGGCCATTTTCTCCTCGTTCAGGGACGCCAGACGGTCCTGGCAGCCCTGCCGCCTTTCGTTCAGGGCCCGCATGTCCTCCCGGCGGCGGGCGATGTCCTCCCGGGCCTTCTCAATCGCGGCCTGATAGTTCCCCAGGGTTTCTTCCTTCTGCCGCCGGTCCCCGGTCAGCTCCGCCGCCAGGCGGCGCAGGTCCGACGCCCGTTGGTGGGCGGCGTCCCGCTCGGCGGACAGGGCGGCCAGCTTCTCTTTCTTTGCCGTGACCTCCTCCGCCAGGGCGCTGGACTGGGCCAAAAGCTCCGACTGTCCGGACAGGGCCCGTCCGGCCCGCTCCCGGTACTCTGCGGCCAAGGCCTCCTGCTCCGCGATGGCCTGTTCCGCCGCCGCCTTCCGTTTGGCGTTGTCCTCCAGATGGCCGGTGAGGCTCTCCAGCTCTCCCGTCAGGTTCTCCAGGCTCTCCGTCAGGGCGTTCAGCAGAAGGTCGAAGTGGTTCTTCGTGCCCTCCAGCCGCAGGACCTCGTCCTCGGCCTGACGGCGCTGGCCCTCGGCGGCCTCCAGGTCGTACCGGGCGGCGGCCAGCTCCCGCTGGACGGCCTCTTCCTCCCGCCGGGCGGTTTCCAGGCGCTCCGCCATAGCGGCGGAATGCCCGTGGAGCTTTTCCAGCTCCGCCGCGCGGCTCAGCACGCCGGTGTTCCGGGACATGGAGCCGCCGGTCATGGAGCCCCCCCGGTTGATGATCTGCCCGTCCAGAGTGACGATGCGGAAGGCGTTCCGGTATTTCCGGGCCATGGCGATGCCGCAGTCCAGGTCCTCCACGATGACCGTCCGGCCCAGCAGGTTCTGGAAGATGCTCCGGTAATCCGGCGCGAAGCTCACCAGCCGGGAGGCCAGCCCCACAAAGCCGAACTCCCGCTCCACGCCGTTCATGCGCAGCTCCTCGCCCCGGATGGCGGTGAGGGGCAGGAACGTGGCACGGCCCCCGTCCCGCTGCTTCAGGAAGCCGATGGCGGCCTTGGCGTCCTCCTCCCGGTCCACGACGATGTTCTGGAGTCCTCCCCCCAGGGCCACCTCGATGGCCACGGTGTACTGCTGCTCCGTTTTCATCAGTCCCGCCACGGGGCCGTGGACGCCCCGGAGATGGTTCTGACACACCAGCTTGACCGCCTTGGAGAAGCCCTCGTAGTCCTTCTCCATCTCCGTCAGGAGCCGGATGCGGTTTTCCAGGGCCCCGGCGTCCATGGTCAGCTTCATCCGCCGGTCCGAGGCGGCGGCGGCTTTTTTCTCCCGCTCCTCCATCCGCAGGCTGTGGCCCGCGATGATATTGGCGGCAGCCTGGGCCTCCTCCCGGGCGTCCTCCAGGGCCCGGCGGTTGGTCCGGGACTCCTCCCGGGCCTGTTCCAGCTGCGCCCCGGCGGCGGCTTTCTCCATCTCCACGGCAGCGCGGCGCTCCTCCAGCTGCCCGCTTTCGGCGGATATGGCGGCGGCTTCCGCCCGGCAGCCGGCGGCGGCGGCCACGGCCAAGGCCTCCTGTCCCCGGAGGGCCTCCGCCTCGGACTGCTGTCCCCCCGCCTGGGCGGCGGCGGCCCGGGCCCGCTCCAGGAGGGCGTCCAGGTCCCGGTTCAGCTCCTCCAGGCGCTGGGAGAGGGCTTCCGCCCGCTGGGTCTCCCCGGCGGACTGCGCCGCCAGGCCCCCGGCCCGGCTGTCGGACTCCACCAGCTCCGTCTGGGCCCGCTGGATATTCTCCTGATTGTGAGCGATGCCGTTTTCCAGCACGGCCACGGCGGCGGACTGGTCCCGGGCCTGGGCGTCCAGGGTCCCGGCCTCCTCCCGGACCCGCTCCGCCTCCATGTCCTTCCGGCGCATTTCCTCGCTGAAGCGTTCTCCCTCGGCGTAGAGCCGGTCCAGCGCCGCCCGGGCCTCGTCCCGCTCCTTCTCAGCGGTCCGGAAGTCCAGCTCCAGTTTCCGGGCGCTGAGCTTCAGCGCGTCCAAATTCTCCAGCCACACGGAGATCTCCAGGACCCGCAGCTCGTCCCGGAGGACGAGGTATTTCTTGGCCTTCTCCGCCTGGTCCCGGAGGGGGCCGACCTGTAACTCCAGCTCGGAAATCTTGTCGTTGATGCGGACCAGGTTCTCCTCGGTCCGCTCCAGCTTCCGCTCGGCCTCCTCCTTCCGGTGGCGGAAGCGGGAGATGCCCGCGGCCTCCTCAAAGACCTCCCGGCGCTCGCTGCTCCGGGTGGAGAGGATTTCGTCAATTCTGCCCTGGCCGATGATGGAATAACCCTCCCGGCCCAGGCCGGTGTCCAGGAACAGCTCCGTCACGTCCCGGAGGCGGACGGCCTGGCGGTTGATGTAGTATTCGCTCTCTCCGCTGCGGTAATACCGCCGGGTGACGGCCACCTCGGCCTCTTCCATGGAGGGGAAGATGCCCTCGGTGTTGTCCAGCACCAGGGTGACCTGGGCGAAGCCCACCTGATTCCGCTGTTCCGTGCCGCCGAAGATAACGTCCTCCATCTTGGCGCCCCGGAGGCCCTTGGCGCTCTGTTCGCCCATGACCCAGCGGATGGCGTCGGAGATGTTGCTTTTCCCCGAGCCGTTGGGGCCCACGATGGCGGTGATATCCTCTCCAAAGTTCAGGACGGTCTTATCCGGGAAGGACTTGAAGCCTTGAATTTCCAGCGCTTTTAAATACACGTTTCCACCTCTGCCGAAGCCTTGCCGGGGGCGGCTTCCATAGTCAACTTACTATATCAAAGAAAACGCCGCATTTCAAGACAAAATCTGTAAAGGGAGGAAAGCCGTTCCTCCGCCGGTTCCGCCGGAAAAAAACCGCCCCGTCCGGGGGAAACGGTTCCCCGCCGGAGCCCTTCCTTCTTTGCCGAATCCGAGGCGAAACGGAGGAATGTAAGCGCGTTTCCGTCCGCTCCGGCGCGGGCAACGGGCTGCGAAAACTTTTCGGCAAAAATTAGCGTTTTATACAAACTTCAATTTCATCCATGGCGGAGAGCATAAAAATTCACCGGGCGCATGGAGAAAATCCGGCGGAAATTTCCCGGACTTCCGGGATTTGCCCGGCCTGTGAATTCGTATATTTAGCGGACGGGCCCAAACTCGACACCAGATATGCGGTATGTTATAATAGAAGGCCGCCGCGAAGCGGGCAGTTCCGGCCTGCGGGAGGCGGCCTCGGGGAGGGCCCGGCGAACCGGGCGTACCCGAAGACCCTTTTTCAGCGGAGGAGAGGTTTTATGAGATTTCTTGCGAACAAAAAGCTGGCCGCGCGAATCGGTCTGATTACCACGGTGATCATCATGGCCGGTATGCTGCTCCTGTGGCTGGTGGTGTCCACCAATACGGCGGCGATGGTCAAGAACGACATCACCAATCAGATGACCGACGCGGTGGAATCCAGAGCGGCGATCATCAACGACTATGTGACCTCCGCGGAAGAATACATGGCCGCCTTTGCCCTGGCCGGAGAGGTCCGGGACCTGCTCCTGCACCCGGAGGACCCGGCGCTGCTGGCACAGGCCCAGCGCTATACGGAGGACTTCGCCGCCGTCAAAGGGATTTTCGAGGGGCTGTACATCGCCACCCCGTCTACTTATGTGCTGGCCCACACCTCCGAGGGGGCCATCGGAATCACCACCCGGTCCGGGGACTCCCTGAAGAGCTTCCAGAGTACCATCCTCGCTCGGGAGGAGCTGACCAACCTGGGCATCATGAAGTCCCCCGGAACGGGGAGCATGATTCTCTCCATGTACTACCCGATTTTCGAGGGACAGCGGTGCATCGGCTATGTGGGCGCGGGCGTCTACGCCAGCCGCCTGATGGACGCCCTGCTGAACCTGGATATACAGGGGCTGCCCAGAAGCGAGTATGTCTTTTTAAATGTGGAGGACGGCGTGTACCTCTACCATGAGGAGGCCGAGCTCCTGAACACCGCCACCGCCGACACCGGCTATCAGGAAATCCTCCAGAGAATCCAGGCGGAGGGAGATACCCAGGCGAGCACCCATTCCTACCGGGACGAGAACGGGACCAGGCAGCTGGTGGTGTATAAATTTCTGAAGGACCGGGGCTGGGTCTTCATGGTCCGGGACAACGCCGACGAGGTCTACGGCGCGGTGACGACGGTGCGGGTCGTGGTGGGCCTGCTGTGCGCCGTGATGGCCGTGACCATCGCACTGATTACCCGCGTGATTCTCTACCGGGAGGGCAAGGAGCTCATGGCCGTGGAACGGGCCATCGGGCGGCTGGGAGACCTGAACCTCTCCGCCGACCAGGAGCTGGAGGTATTTTACGGCCGGTCGGATGAGATCGGCATGATTGCCCAGACCACCCATCGGGTCTGCGGCTGTCTTCGGAAGACCATTGACGACGTAGGGCGGATTCTGGGCGAAATCGCGGACGGGAATCTGGCCGTGGACGTGGCAAAGAACGAGTCCTACTACATCGGGGACTTCAAGGTCCTGTTTGAGAGCCTGCAATCGATTCACGCGAACCTGATGAAGGTGATCCGGGATATCTCCCAGGTAGCCAATCAGGTGGACACCAGCGCGGGCCGGGTCTCCTCCGGCGCCCAGGCCCTGTCTCAGGGGACCATGGAGCAGGCGGTGTCCGTCGACGGGCTGGTGTCCAATGTGACCGCCATCACCAACCAGATTCAGACCAGCACCGTGCGCTGCGGCAGCGCCAGCGAGCTGGTGGATAAGGCTACCGGATACGCGGCGGAGGCCGACACAAGAATGGAACAGCTCATCACGGCCACGCAGAACGTGGACCGCTCCTCCGCCCAGATCGTCACGGTCATCAAGGCCATTGAGGATATCGCCTTCCAGACCAATATCCTGGCCCTGAACGCCTCGGTGGAAGCCGCCCGGGCCGGCTCGGCGGGCAAGGGCTTCTCCGTGGTGGCGGAGGAGGTCCGGAGCCTGGCGGAGAAGTCCGGCGAGGCTGTCCAGAACACGAACACGCTGATTAACCGGTCCATCGCGGACGTGAAAATGGGGGCGGAGTCCACGGATCTTGTGGTGTCCGCCATGAAGGATATCAACGACTGCATCCAGACCATCAAGGCGCTGATGGATGAAATTGCCGCCGCCAGCGTCCAGCAGTCGGATATGATCGTGCTGGTGGAAAACGGCATCAAGGAGATTTCCACGGTGGTGCAGTCCAACTCCGCAGCGGCGGAGAAGAGCGCGGCGGTTTCCAAGGAACTGTCTAATCAGGCGCGGATGCTGAACAGCCTGATCAGCCGCTTCCGGACGGCGTAAGACGGCGTCCGGAGGGAAGTCTGCCGAATCCCCGCACATTTATACGAAAACGGAGGACCGTGCCTCAGGGCGCGGTCCTCTCCCGTTTTTCCAGCCCGGGCGGGCGCGAAAAAACCGCCAAAATCCCAGTTCGCCGTTCCGGTATTTTTGTACCTCTGACACTTGACGGCTTGCGGACGCGGTGCTATAGTCAAGCAGGTTTCTGAGCTCCGGAATGGTGCCTTGTCCCACTCCGCACTCTATGGGGAAGGACATTCCGCCGGATTGCCCCCACTTCTAAAGTCAGCGAATCGAGGTTATGCCTGTATGGAAATTCTAATCAGCCTTTCCGCCGCCCTCATCGGAGGACTGCTGATGTCCCGCGTCGCGAAGCGCCTGAAGCTGCCCGCCGTCACGGCCTATCTGGTCGCGGGCCTTCTGCTGGGCCCCTTCTGCATCGGCGCGCTGGGCATTGGCGGCGTAGGGTTCTCCTCCATGGAAGCGGTGGAAAACCTGAATATCATCTCCCAGGTGGCCCTGGGCTTCATCGCTTTCACCATCGGAAACGAGTTCCGCGTAAGCCAGCTGAAGACCATGGGCCGTCAGGCCATCGTGGTGGGGATTTTGCAGGCGGCCACCGCCACAGCGCTGGTGGACCTGGCGCTGATTCTCCTGCATGTGATTCATCCGGAGATCATCTCGGTCTCCTCCGCCATCACCCTGGGCGCCATCGCCGCCGCCACCGCTCCCGCCGCCACGCTGATGGTGGTCCGGCAATACAAGGCGGACGGCCCCCTGACCCGGCTGCTGCTGATGGTGGTGGCGATTGACGACGCGGTGGGACTGGTGCTCTTCTCCGCCTCCTTCGGCGTAGCCATGGCGCTGGAAAGCGGCGCGGTCAGCGTGGTAACGGTGCTGGTGGAGCCGGTGGTGGAGATTGTGCTGTCCCTGGTTCTGGGGGCCGTGGCGGGACTGGTCCTGTACTGGGTGGAGCGGTTTTTCCACTCCCGGAGCAAGCGCCTGTCCATCTCCATCGGATTCGTCCTGCTGACAGTGGGCCTCTCCATGAAGGAGTTCGAGGTAGGCGGCGTTCACTGCGGCTTCTCCCTGCTGTTGGTCTGCATGATGACGGGGACTCTGTTCTGCAACATTTGCGATTTCTCCGAGGAGCTGATGTCCCGGGTGGACGGGTGGACAGCGCCGCTGTTCGTGCTGTTTTTCGTTCTCTCCGGCGCGGAGCTGGACCTGTCCGTGCTGCGGAATCCCTCCGTGCTGCTGACCGGCGTGATTTATATTCTGGTCCGCTCCCTGGGCAAGTATGTGGGGGCCTATGGCAGCTGCGCCATGACGGGCTGCGGCGAGAAGATTACGAAATACCTGGGCGTCACCCTTCTGCCCCAGGCCGGTGTGGCTCTGGGAATGGCGATCACCGCCCAGAGTCTGGCCGGCGGCACAGTGGTGCGGAGCGTGGTGCTGTTCTCCGTGCTGGTTTACGAGCTGGTGGGCCCAGCGCTGACCAAGCGCGCCCTGCTGGCCGCCGGGGAAATCGACCTGGAGGGCCAGAAGTCCGCCCGGACAAAAAACGCCTGAAACGAGGGCCCCGGATTGGCGTTCCTGGAAAACAGGGAACCCCTGCACGCTCCGCTCCCCTGGTAAAGCGCAACCAAAAAATCCCGCCCTTTTGGGCGGGATTTTTCGCTCAACGGAAGCCTCAGTCTCTGGCAAGGGTAAAGCGGTCCACCAGCTGCTTCAGGCTGGCCGCTTCGGCGGAGAGCTCCTCGCTGGCGGCGGCGCTCTCCTGCGCGGTGGCGGAGTTCGTCTGCACCACGCTGGAAATCTGGTCGATGCCCTCCGTAACCTGGGCAATCGCGGTGGTCTGGTTCGCCACTGCCTCCACCACAAGGCCCATCTGCGTGGAGACATGACCGGCGTAGACGCTGGTCTGCTCCAGGGAATCCGTCACCCGGACCACCGCCTGGCTGCCCTCGGTGACGGCGGCGATAGAGCCCTCGATGAGCTCCTTGGTGGCCTTGGCGGCCTCGTCGGACTTGGAGGCCAGGTTCCGCACCTCGTCCGCCACCACGGCAAAGCCCTTGCCCGCCGAACCCGCCCGGGCGGCTTCCACGGCGGCGTTCAGCGCCAGGATATTGGTCTGGAAGGCGATGTTCTCAATAGCCGCGATGATCTTGGAAATCTCCTCGGAGGAACGGGAGATTTTCTCCATGGCGGCGTTCAGCTCCTTGACGTGCTCCACGCTGACGCCCAGCTGCCCCCCGGCCTGCTCCACGAAGCGGCCCGCCTCTTCGGCGGCGTCGGAGGTCTTCCGGGCGCTGTCGGAAATGTCGTTGATGGTGGCCGCCAGCTCTTCCACGGAGCTGGCCTGCATCATGGAACCCTGGCTCAGCGTCTGCGCGCCGGTGGAAACCTGCCCGCTGGCGGAGGAGACCTGGGCGGCGGAGTCGTTGATCTGCCGCAGGGTGCCGCTGAGCTCCACCTTAAGCGTCCGCATGGAGGTCAGGATGCTCTGGAATTTGCCCACGTAGGCATCCCGGTGGGAGGAGCGGATGTCAAAATTCTGGCCGGCCATCTCTGTCAGAAGATAGCCAATGTCGTTGATGATGGTGTTGAGCCCCGTCACCATCTCCGCCGTGGAGCGGGTGAGCTCCGCCGTCTCGTCCTGCCCTTGGGTCTGGGGAACGGGGGACTCCAGATCGCCCGCCACCAGCAGCTTCATCCGCTCGGCACAGGCCCGCATAGGGACGCTGATGTTACTGGACAGCTTCAGGGCCACCACGCTGGAGGCCAGGACGGAGAGGATGATCACCAGAATGTTGATCGCCATGCCGAAATATGTATCCGCCAGATAGTCCTTCTTCATGGCGGTGACGGCCACGCTCCAGCCGTCGGTTCCACCCACGGGGGCGTAGGCGGCGAAGCGGGGCCCGTCGGCGGCGTGGAAACCGCCGAAGCCCACGTTCCCCTGGCGCATGTCCGCATGAATGGTGGCCAGCTGCTTCAGGGAGGGATCGCCCTGGGCCTCCCGCTCAATGTTCTGGGTAGTGATGGTGTCCAGCGTGACGTCGGCGATGGTATCGCCGTTCTTGTTGATCATGTAGGCCCGGCTGTTGGGGCTGATCTTGATGGAGGACACGATGTCGTTCAGGAAGGTCTCCGGCGGCACGAAGTACACCACCCCCGCGATAACGCCGCGGCTGGAGTAGATGGGCGCGGCCACCATGATGGACAGCTCCCCGGTGATCTTGCTGACCAGGGGCTCGGAGACGTAGACGTTCCCCTTCATGGCCTGCTGCACGTATTCCCGGTCGGAATAATCCTTCCCGTCGAAGATGCTGATGCCGTCCAGGCCGATGACGTTGCCCCGCTGGAAGCCGTGGAGGCTGACGCGCTCGTCGATGATGGCCTTCTTTTCATCCAGGGCGGTGGAGGAATTGGCCAACTGGGTGATGCGTCCGGTGTCCATCGCCACGTTCTTATAGGCGATCAGCTCTTCCTTGATGCGCTCCGACGCCAGGACGGCGGTCTCGCTCATCATCTGATCCACAGTGGCAAGAGTGCTTCGGTAGTTCAGGGCGATGCTGGATATGCCCACCACCGCCAGCGCGATCAGGACCGTTGCGATCAGGCATACCGTGATTTTTTTACGAATACTCTTCATCTCTACTGCACCTCTGTTTTCATACTGAGCGCCGCCGGGGCGCAAAGGGCTTTCTTTTCTATTATATGTGCTTGCGAGACGGCTTGTCAATGGCTTCCTGGCACTTCTTTGCCGGAGCGGAAAAAGGCCCCCCGCAAATATGCAGTTGCCAGTGGAATCAGGAAATGGTATAATATGCCCCAGACCAAAGGGAAGGATGTGGTCCCGCGTGAAACGGACATTTTTTCGAATCCTGCTGCTGCTGGCCCTGGCGGCGGGCCTGACCGCCTGCAAGGCTGGAGAGGAGCCGCCGCCCCCGGAAGAGGCCCCGCCGGAGACCATCCGGCTGACCGTCTGGGGCGCGGAGGAGGACGCGGCGCTGATGGAGGAGATCCTCGCCTCCTTCCAGAAGCGCTATGCCGCCGAGGCGGAGCTCCGCATTACTTACGAACCCCAGAGCGAATCCACCTGCAAGGACCGCCTGCTGGGCGACCTGGAGGGCGGCGCGGACGTGTTCACCTTCGCGGACGATCAGGTGGCCGCCCTGGCCGCCGCCGGAGGGCTGGACCCCATTGAGAACACGGCGGGAATTCAAGGCGCCAGCCTCTCCGCGGCAGTGGATGCCGCCAGCGTGGATGGGACGCTTTACGCCTATCCCCTGACGGCGGACAACGGCTATTTCCTTTATTATAATAAGGCGTACTTTACCGAGGAGGACATCCGGAGCCTGAACCGCATGGTGGACGTGGCGGCACAGGCGGGACGCCGGGTGGTCATGGACTGGACCTCCGCCTGGTACGTCTACGCCTTCTTCGGCAACACCGGCCTGGAGGTCGGGCTGAACGAGGACGGCATCACCAACTACTGCACCTGGAACAGCACCGGGGGAACCGTCTCCGGCGTGGACGTGGCCCAGGCCATGCTGGACATCGCCGCCAGCCCCGGCTTCGCCAGCCGGACGGACCCGGAGTTCCTGTCCGGCGTGCAGGACGGCTCCGTTATCGCGGGCGTCAGCGGCGTGTGGAACGCCGTGGCCGTTCAGGAGGCCTGGGGGAAAAACGCCGGGGCCGCCCGGCTGCCCACGTTCCGCTGCGCCGGGCAGGAGATTCAGATGGCCTCCTTCTCCGGGTGCAAGCTGGTGGGAGTGAACGCCTATTCCAGCCACCCGGAATGGGCGGCCCGGCTGGCGGAGTGGATTACCAGCGAGGAGAATCAGACCCTTCGCTTCCAGCTCCGGGGCCAGGGGCCCTCCAATGTCAACGCCGCCAATTCCCCGGAGGTACAGGCCTCTCCGGCCATTGCCGCGCTGCTGGCCCAGTCGGAGTTTTCGCAGCTCCAGCGGGTGGGCGGAAAATTCTGGGACCCGGTGGCCGCCTTCGCGGGCAGCATGGCGGAGGGCAATCCTTCCGGCGCGTCCTTACAGGCCCAGCTGGACCGTATGGTTGAGGGCGTCACGGCACGGTAAGCACAAAGCAAATGGGAGGAAATCGCATGAAGGGAAAGCTGACCTTACAGCAGCGGCTGATTCTGCCCATCGTTCTCTTGGGCCTGGTGACGCTGCTGTCCAACCTGCTGGCGGTGTTCAGCATCAACAATGTGAACGCCAACGCCGGCGTCATTGTGGACGAGTATATGACCAGCGAGGCGAAGCTGGAGGAAATCCGCCATTCCATGATGGACATCCACCGTCTGGCCCTGTCCCATATCGTGGCGGCGGACCATGGGACCATGATCCGGCTGGTTCAGGAGATCAAGGAAGAAGAGGCGGCGCTGGACGGGCTCCTGGAGGCGTATGCCGCGGGAGCCGCGCCGGAGGAACAGGAGACCTGCCGGACCCTGACCTCGGATTACGCGTCCTTCAAGCACGCCCTGGTCCTCCTGGTCTGCGCCAGCGCCAACAGCAAGACCCAGGAGGCCTACGCCATGGCGAACGGGGATGTTGCCTCCTGGAGCGGACGGGTGGAGGCGGGAGTGGACACCCTGTATACCGCCGTCAGCACCCAGGCCGCAGCGGCCCGGAGCCGCCTGACCGTTGTGTACATCACCTCTCTGATCATCAGCCTGATTACGCTGGTGCTGGGAATTCTCCTGGTGGCGGCGGGCTTCCGCATCATCCGGAAGTACGTGATTGCCCCCATCCGGGGCGCAATGACCACCCTGCAAAGCAGCTCCGAGCGCATCAGCGGCGTGGTAGAGGAAGTTCGGGGCAGCACCCAGCGCTCCGGCGACAGCATCCGGGCCCTGTCCGGCGTCACCAACCAGCTCTCCGCCGCCCTGGAGGAGATCGCCAGCAGTACGGCGGCAATCCGGGCCAGCGCCTCCGGCACCCAGGGGGACGCGGCGGACATGGCGGAGGAGTGCGCGGACATCACCGCCTATTCCAGCGACATGCGGAACCGGGCGGAGGAGCTGGAGCACTCCACCCAGGTGAGGATGGAGGGCGTCCGGAGCAAGACGGAGGAGATCACCGCCGTTTTGGACGAGGCCATCAAAAAAAGCAAAAGCGTCAACCAGATCGGCATCCTGACCCAGGACATTTTGTCCATTTCCTCCTCCACGGATCTGATTGCCATCAACGCTTCTGTAGAGGCCGCCCGGGCGGGAGAGGCGGGCCGGGGCTTTGCCGTGGTGGCCCGGGAAATCCGGCAGCTGGCGGACTCCTGCGCCGAGACCGCCGGGCATATTCAGGAGGTCTCCGCCGTGGTGACAGGGGCGGTGGAATATCTGGCGGGAAGCGCGCAGGAGCTGGTGGATTATCTCAGCAGCGCCGTGCTGTCCCAGTTTGAGCAATCCGTCCAGTCCGGGCGGCAGTACCGGGACGACGCCGCCTATATCGAGCACTGCATCGAGGCGTTCAACAGCCGTGTGGAGCGCCTTCGGGTAGCCATGGATGAGATCGCCGGGTCCATTACCAACATCTCCGATGCCATTGAGGGCGCGGCCTCCGGCGTCAGCGGCGCGGCGGGGAGCACGCATGCCCTGGTGGACGATATGGCGGGAATTACCCAGCGGATGCATACGAATCAGGAAATCGTCGGGGAGCTCCGGCGGCAGTTGGATGTGTTCGCGAATCTGTAGGCGTTCTCTTTCCGCTTATACCGGCGGGGGAATAGCCGAGAAACTTGCTTCTTGCAAATTGGCGTACAGTCCTATATAATGGATATATATTTATTTGACATGGAAGAATGGTGGTGCAAACGGCATGTCATTTAAGGATAAGCTCACATCCTTCCTCTTCCGGAACAAAGCGGAGGAAACGTCTGAGGAAGAAGCGCTTCAAACCGAGCGGGAACACATTGAGGAGACGCCCCAGGGCCCGGAGATTCGGCCTCCGGAGGACCCGTCCGCCCTGGAGCTTCCCGCGGATCATCCCATCCGGCAGCTCTATGATCTCCGGCGGAGCGAGAGCGGCTACCTGCCGCCTCCCCGGCTGTACATGGACGAGGAGGGCATCCTGCCTCCGGAGACGGTGGCAAAGGAGAAGAACCGTCTTCAGTCCGCGCTGAAGAGCGTCTGCGGCTCCCGGATGAAGATGGCCAAGGGCAGGACCCGGGGGAAGCACAACAAAAAGAAAAACGAGGCGGAGGCCGAGGAGGAACCGCTGGTAATGGACGCCCGTCCCTGGATTTTCCTCTCATCGGATAAACTGTATGCCTGGATGCTGGCCTTCCCCCCCATCGGCCAGGGCGAGGAACTGTCCCGGAAAATGGTTCAGCTGGCGCTGGCGGAGCACAATGTCACCTTCGGCATTGACAAAAAGCTGGTGGACCGGGTGTCCCGGGAGCAGGAGAAGTATTTCAACCTCTACCTGATTGCAAAAGGAAAGCCCGCTTTCGACGGGCGCAACGGCAACATTGTGGACTATGTGCCCCGGGTTGTCGAGCGGGTGCTGGAGGTGGATGAATTCGGCCAGGTGGACTACACCCACCTGAACCTCATCTGCAACGTCAAGGAAGGTCAGGAAATCTGCCGCCTGATCCGCCCCACCGAGGGCGAACCGGGCCGGACGGTGCTGGACCAGGAGATTCCCGCCAAGAGCGGCAAGTCCGTCCCTCTGCCCAAGGGGCGGAATACGGAAATCAGCGAGGACGGAGACGCCCTCCTGGCCATGATTCCCGGCCATGTGGAGTTCACCGGCCACAATTTCCAGGTCAAGCCCGTGCTGGACATTGACGGAGACGTGGACTTCTCCACAGGAAATATCAAATTCGTGGGCGATGTGAACATCAAGGGGGACGTGCTCAGCGGCTTCTCCGTCCGGGCCATGGGGAACATCCAGGTGGGCGGCGTGGTGGAGGCCGGGAGCACCGTGGAGGCCGGAGGAGACCTGACCGTGGTCAAGGGCATTCTGGGAGACGGCAGCACCGTAATCCGCTCCTCCCGGTGCATCTTCTCCAAATATATTGAAAACGCCACAATTTATGTCCGAGAGAATTTGCAGACGGACTGCATCGTCAACGGCCATGTATACTGCGACGGCGAGGTCATCGTCCGCTCCGGCCGTGGGAGCATCATCGGTGGGCGAATTTGGGCGGCGAAGAAAGTCAGCGCCAGCACCATCGGGGCCAAGTCGGAGGTCCGGACCGCGATTGCCCTGGGGGGCCTGCCCTGCACAAACTTTGAGCGGGCCCTGGTGCGGAAGGAATACCGGGAGCTCTCCCAGGAGCTGGAACGGCTGGAGGCCCTGCTGGACAGCCCGGTCAAGTCCAGCCTGCTGGGCAAGGTCCGAATGAAGCTGTCCGTCTCGGAGCTCAAGCTCAAGCAGCTGGAAGAGGAGCTTGCCAAGGGCTCGGAAGGAGACGAGAAAGAGGGCAGTGGACGCATGGAGTGCGGCATCGCCTTCGCAGGGACGGAGATTACCATCGGGACAGAAAAGCTCCGCCTGCGGCAGGAGTCCCGGCAGTGCATCGCCAAGTTGCTGTGCGGCGAGATTGTCTTGATGTGAGGGCCTTTTTCGGCTTACATAATTCCCGCAGGGAGCAGAAAGCAAAGCGCTGAAATCCGATGGATTTCAGCGCTTTCTGTTTTTGACTGTATGCGCTTAGCCGTCCGCCTCGAAGTCCTTGACCAGGGGAGGAAGCTGGGAGATCATATTGTCCATATCCTCAAACATGGCGCTCTTGGTGGTGCCCAAGCGGCTGGCCTGGTCAATGTGCCGGACGACCTCCTGATATTGCTCCCGGATTTGATCGAAGAACTGGCAGAGCACCTGAAGCTCACTCTGAGAGGTGCTGATCACCCCGGAGATTTCCGCCTGCACCGTCACCGCGCCCTCGGCGGCGGCGGTGATCTTGTGGAAGCTCTCATCGGTCTGCGTGACAAGGCCGCTGCTCTGCCCGAGGGTCTCCTGAGAGGCCTGGATGCTGTCGCTGAGCTCACCGGCGCGGCATTCCACATCGCAGACGCCCCGGTCCACCTCTCCGGCCAAGACCTTGATCTCCTTGGCCAGCTCCTTCACCTGGGCGGCCACCACGGCGAAGCCCCGGCCCTCCACACCGGCCCGGGCGGCCTCGATGGAGGCGTTGATGGCCAGGATGTTGGTCTGGTCCGCGATGGAGACGATTTTCCCCATGCACTGCTGAATTTCCCGGATGGCCCCCTGAAGCTGGGAAAAGGTTTCCCGCATGTCCTCATAGGACTGCTGGACCTTCATGGAGGTCTGTCCCAGCTGTTCGATCTGGCCCTGGGCCTCGCCTACAGTTTCGGCGATATCCGTCCGGACCTGATGGAACTGTTCTGCGGTCTGGTTGATGGTGGAGAAGGACAGGCCCAGCTCCTGGAGCTTCGCCTGAAAATGGTCCGCCTCGGTCAATACATGGGAGAAGGAATCGCCCACCAAACTCAGCTCGAAAAGAGAGGCGACCTCCTTTTTTACCAGTTCCTTCTGATACTCCTTCAGACTGCCCGCCACATGCAGGACCGGATAGAGGCTCTTTTCCTCTTGAAGCTGAGCCGGCTTTTTACGGTGCTTTTCCGAAAACAACATGGCCGTCTCTCCCCCCTTACTCGAATACCACGCAGGTCATGGACTGGTTGACAAACCGGTTGTTGTAGTGCTCGCCGTAGCCGACGAACCCGGCGTGACAGCCCAGGACGCCCATTTCCCGCAGATAGGTCTGCATATATCCCCGCTCGGAAAACAGCTTGTAGCGGAACAGGCAGTTTACCGAGAAGACGGCGGAGCGCCGTGGGAACTCCCGCATGATCTGCTGAATAGTGCTTTTGGTAATGGCCTGATAATCGCCCAGTTCCAGGAGGATCAGCACGTCGGAGTCGTTCACCTGCCGGAAGCAGGCCAGGGCGTTGCCGTTGACTTCTTTGATGGAGATGATGCATGTATCGTCCCCGTTGATTTTGCCGAAGGGGTTCTGAAAGGTTCGGGTCAGGATTTCTTCATCGGTAACGTGGAGGATGCTTTTGTAAACCTGTTTGGCGGGCTTTCCGTTCAGGGAGCCCAGTATGTAATTGGCCCGGTCCGTATCGGAAGCGATGAACCGGTAATTGCCCATCTGGTGATAAATGTTTTCCTTATAGGTTTTTACGCGGCCGTTCTGATTCCGCACCATGCCGTAGACCACGGCGTCCTCATAAATCAGGCCGTTGGCGGAAACCCGGCCTTCTCCGCCGGTGCCGCCCACCAGGGAGATGCCCCGGCGGCGGAGGGCGGTAAAGATGGTGGTCAGTACGCAGGCGTCGTTTCCGGTGCAGAAATCGATGCATACGGTGTCCCGTCCGTCGCCTCCCACGGTCTGGATATCCTTCTCCAGGCGCTGGATGTATTTTACGGGCATGGTGGAAACGTTTTGCAGCACGTTGGCGGCAGCCCGGACGCCGTCGGTAAACGCGATGACGCCCACACCGTTTTCCACGATGCTGGTCTGATAGCTCATTCCCATGCAACCGATGCTGGGAACGCCGGGGAAACGCCGCTCCAGGTCCTTTACATGGGCCTCGAACTGGGTGTTGTTGGATAACAACATAATAAATTGAGGGCTGCGCAGTCCGCTGAGTGCCTCCTCCAGATTTCCGCGCGGGCTCATGCCAAAAAACTGCTTCACGACGCTGTCAACCTCCTCCGATAATTACGGCCTACCCATTATACCGGAAAGTGGCGGTTATGTCAACAACTGGTGTAGGAAGGGAGTGTCCAAATACGCATTTTATCAGGTAGTGGTACTGTAGGGGGTGGTCCCCTGACCGCTCCGATTTTCGGAAATGCCAGTTTCGGGAGACAAGCCAGAACCGAATAACAGTCTCTGCATAAGATCCGCGGATGCGGCGGATCCCGTAGAATCGGATTGATACTGCGGATCTCATATGTTATAATCAATCCGGCAAAGAGAATTCAATTGTATTTATATAAGGAGAACTGTCATGGCGGAACGGCCTGCATTTTTTATCCACAAAGGAGCCGTTGCTGCGGAAAAATATTCGTTTGAATGGTTTCCCGGTTTTTCGGTATCGCAAAAGCAAAAATCCATAGATAGCCTGCATAGTGCTATCATAGAAAGGAACTCAGCTGCTAAACCACTGGAAATCAGCACCAAGAGCAAAGAGCCCCTTGGAACAAAGCTAAGCGCTTTCAATCTCACGCTGAACGGCTATGCGCTTGAAAATGTCTTTCAGAGCTCCAAGGTTTTTGAGGGCGGAGGCCCGTATCTCGATTTGCTTGCCCTGCCGCCCAGGGAAGCTAAGCGTGATGAAAGGTTACGCAATTCCGGGGATCTGAGAGCGTTTCGTTATCAAGGCGAAGAGTTCCCATTATTGCCTAAAACGGCATTCTATGACTTTATCTATATTGCCGCAGCAAAAAATTCGCTGTCGGCAGATGAAATTCTTGCAATTTCAGGTTACGACTATTTTACCGATATCGAGTTTAATCCGGCAAAGAGTCTCAATACCCAAGCGAGAGCCGCCGCGATTATCAGGCTGATGCTGGACGAATTCGGATACCTGCCGGATTTTGGGAAAAAGGATTTCCTCCAATATCACAAAGCACATGTCATTTATTAAATTATTCAGAAGTCTTCAACGGCTTCCAAGTTTATCGGGCAGTCATCTCTACAGAGACGGCTTCCCTTTTCTTTTCCAAAGCGTTGTTGCCCAAAGCTATTTGACAAAATAATTCGTCAGAATATCTAAAACGAGAAATCCCCCTATACAGACATGTAACTGCTCGATACATGAAAAAATGCAGATTTTTCTCCCTTTTACCTTTTGTGTTGATGATTTATAACTTCGTCGATTTCACTAACATCGTTGCAATGGACACTTTGATATGTTAAGATAAAAATAATGAATCAGAGGTTGGTGATATATCATGACAGGAATTTATTTTAGCGGCACAGGGAACACAAAATATTGTGTTGACAAATTCTTGAAAGAATATGATTGCAGTAAAAATTCATTTTCTATTGAAGATAGTGAAGCTTTGGAGAGAATAAAAAATGACAATGAAATCGTAATGGGCTATCCAGTACAATATAGCAATATTCCTAAAATACTGCGGGATTATATTGTTGATAACCGGTATGTCTGGAAAGGAAAAAATATCTTTATCATTGCTACAATGGGGATGTTCAGTGGTGACGGCGCAGGGATATTAGCACGGCTGTTAAAGAATTACGGTGCTGTTATAGTGGGCGGATTGCATTTGAAAATGCCAGATAGTATTTGTGATGAGAGAGCATTAAAGCGAAGTTTTGAACATAATAAAAGAATTGTAGTAAAAACAACGGAAAAAATATGTAAATGCGTGGACAATATAAAGAATGGAAAACCACCGCAAGAGGGATTAGGAGCCGTATGTCATTTGGCGGGACTGTTTGGGCAAAGACTGTACTTTTGGGGGAAGACTCAAAAATATACGGATAGATTAAAAATCAATCATTCAAAATGTATTGGTTGTGGTTTGTGTGAAAGGTTATGTCCTATGGGTAACATTACAGTGAAAAATGGAATTGCTGTTTCAAGTGATAAATGTACAATGTGTTATCGCTGTATTAGCAAATGTCCGGAGCAGGTAATCACACTGCTAGGGAAAAAGGTCATTGAACAAAATGATGTGAGTAGATACTTATAAATGTTGATTTATAGGCAGTTGTCCATAGAAGATAACTGCCCATTTCAGCATTCTGACGAAAATTTTTCCGGGTAGGCGTTTATCAACACGAAAGGTAAAAAGGATACCTTTTGTACTGATAAACGCCTAAAATCTTTCCATCGTTAAAATGACTGAATTTCCGGTTGCCCAATAAACTGAAAGATTTGCCTCTATAATACCAATATTACTTGTCAAAATGAGCAATCAAAGTTGGTGTTAATGCAACAACAGAAATAATAACCATTCCAATAATTCCTGCCACTCGCATCCTCAAAAAAATACGCTTTTGATGGCTCTTTCGTTGCTTTCCAGCTTTCAAAGGTTTTCCAACACCACTGTGGAAATAATACCTCCATTTTGCCTTCCGATTTGTTGCTCTGATTATAGCACAGCTTAGGCCTAGTTTCAGCTTCAAGCCGTGATTCACAAAATCACTAGTGCCCGGTTCCGCCACCCCGAAAGGCAAAAGGACTAAATTTTTCGATTTGGATATTTACAATAAGACACTTATAATGGCAATCGTGCAAATTAAAAATACTCCCACACTGAATATGATAATCACTTTTTTAACCTGCTTATTCCCTTTTACTGCCATATCTATTTTATCTGAAAATAAGGCGAAAACAATGGCAGCTATCATTAACACTACAGGCATTAGCAATACAAAAAAATTTTTCATATCTCCCTCCGAAACTCCCGATTTGCTGCGCTGAGTATAGTACACAATTGTTACTGCATCAACCCGGCCTTGCAGAAACTGCCAAAATGATACCTCACCAACACTTTTCTCAAAAAGAAACGCCCTTTTCGACCGTTTGACAAATCACCCGCCAAATGGCCTGACAGGAATCCCCCATCCCTGCCGCCCTACCGCAGGACAGGAGTCTCCTCCTGGGCGGCGGCTCCGTCTATCCGGGCCTCCTCGTTCTTGATCTCCCAGTGGAGAATCAGGGTCAGCGCGCCCCGGAGGAGAATCACCAGCCCCAGCGTCAGCAGCTCGCTCATCTCCCGGACAACCACCGTCCGAAGCACCTCGCCTCCCAGCTTGAACTCCAGTGCCAGTGAAATGCCCTGGGCCAGATAAAGCCGGATATGGGGCCGCCGCTTTATACAGCCGATCATGCTCTTCACCGCCGTGGCCAGCAGCACCGCTACACCGGCGCACTCCAAGAGGAGCACCCCGTATTGTACGAGCAGCTGGAAAACCTCTTCTATCTGATGCAAAGCCGCCATATGCATTTCCTCCTTATGGTATTTCCCTCTCCAGGGGGGTGGAAGAGGAGCGGCATGGTCCTTTCCCATGCCGCTCCTGCAGGACTACCGGTCCTCCCGGAAATAGGCCAGCCCCAGATTGGCCGGGGGCTGCTTCTCCCGGTTGTTGCGCATGCTGGTGACAATCAGTACTACCACCGTCACCACATAGGGCAGAATTTTATACAGCTGCGTGGGCACAAAGGGCAGCACCAGCCGCAGGTACAAAATCATCAGCGCCCCGAAGAGCACCGCTCCCCAGATGGCCGCCAGCGGACGCCACATGCAGAAAATCACCAGCGCCACCGCCAGCCAGCCTACGCCGCTGAGACCCTCATGATTCCACACGCCTCCCGCGATGGTCATGATATACACCATGCCGCCCACGGAGGAAATTCCGCCGCCGATTACTGCGGCCAGATACTTATACCGGGTCACATTGATGCCCGCCGCGTCCGCCGTGGCGGGAGACTCCCCCACCGCCCGGAGATACAGCCCCGTCCGGGTGCGGTTCAGGAAGAAGAACATCCCTGCGGCCAGCAGCAGTCCCAGGTAGAAAAACGCGCTGCTGCCAAAGAGCACGCCGCCCACCACCGGGAGCTTCTGGAGGGAATCCGGGAAGGGCGAGTTCAGGAAAAAGCCCTTCAGGTGGTTGCTGATGGAGATGTATCCGTTCTCCCGGACCCGCATGTACTCCCCGGCGAACTGGCCCACGCCGGTGCCGAAGATGGACAGGGCCAGGCCGGTGACGTTCTGGTTGGCCCGCAGGGTGATGGTGAGGAAACTGAACACCAGAGAGGCCAGCGCCCCCGCCAGAAACGCGCACAGGATGCCGATGCCCACCGCCGCAAGGCCGCTGGCCCCGGCTCCCGCCGCCTTCTCATAGTAGAACACGCCCCCCAGGCCCAGCGCGCCGCCCATGAACAGGATGCCCTCCACGCCCAGGTTCAGGCTGCCGGACTTCTCCGTCAGGACCTCGCCCAGCGTGCCGAAGAGCAGCGGCGTGCCATAGGTGATGGCGGCGATGATGAGGGCGAGAAACAGGTTCAGAAAATTACCCATGCCGCGCCTCCTTCCGGCCCGCTCTGCGGAATATCAGCCTGTAGTTGATGAAGAATTCACAGCCCAGCATACAGAACAGCAGGATGCCCGTGATGATGTCCGAGATGGAAGCGGGTACCGCCATGCGGGTTTGCAGGGTCTCCGCCCCCTTGCTCAGCACCGCCAGCAGTCCGGAGATGCCCACCATGGCAAAGGCGTTCAGCTGGCTCAGCCAGGCCACGGTGATGGCGGTGAAGCCCACCCCTCCGGCCACGCCGTCATACAGGGTGTTGTTGGCCCCGGAGGCCACGATGAAGCCCACAAGGCCGCTGATGGCCCCGGAGAGGAACATGGTCCGCATCATCACCAGGCCCACGTTCATCCCGGCGTACCGGGCGGTGTTGACGCTGTCGCCGATGACGGAAATCTCATAGCCGTGCTTGGTGTACTTCATATAGATGTGCATGAACACCACCAGCACCAGCACGATCACCCAGCCGCAGTGGACCCCCAGCACACGGGGGAGGCAGGCGGCCTCGTCAAACTGGGGAATGATTTGGGACCCCTTCCGCCCCTCCCAGGGGCCTCCCTGGAGCCAGCGGACCACGCCGATGATGATGTAGTTCATCATCAGGGTGAAGAGGGTTTCGTTGGTGTTCCACTTCGCCTTGAAAAACGCGGGAATCAGGGCCCAGAGACCCCCGGCCGCCGCCCCCGCCGCGCCCATCACCACCAGCAGCGCCGGGGAGGGCAGGCGGTCCGTCCAGAAGAGGGCGAAGTAGGAGGCGGCGATGGCTCCGGCGGTAATCTGCCCCTCCGCGCCGATGTTCCAGAAGCGCATCCGGAAACAGGGGGCAATCGCCAGGGCGCAGCCCAGCAGGGGCACGGCAAGCTTCACCGTCTGGCGGATGGCGCTCTTTTTCCCCAGGGCTCCGGAGATCATGGTGCCGTAGGCCGTGACGGGATTGGCCCCCACCAGGGCCATTACCAGGGCCCCCAGCAGCAGGGCAAAGAGAATGGACCCGCACCGGATGCACCAGACCTTCCAGCCCTCCATGCCGTCCCGCTTGGCGAGGCGGATGAGGGGGATTTTCTGCTCGTGGTTCATTCCGCAGCCTCCTTTCCGCCCAGCCGGGTCATCAGCAGGCCGATCTCCTCCTTGGCGGCGGAGCGGGCGTCCACAATGCCGCTGACCCGGCCTCCGCAGAGAACCAGGATCCGGTCGCACAGCTCCAGCAGCACGTCCAGGTCCTCCCCCACGTAGAGCACGGCTACGCCCTTCATCTTCTGCTCCGTCAGGAGATTATATATGGTATAGGAAGTGTTGATGTCCAGGCCCCGGACCGCGTAGGCGGTCATGAGCACCGAGGGCGTGCTGGCGATCTCCCGGCCCACCAGCACCTTCTGGACGTTGCCGCCGGACATCCGGCGGACGGGGAAGTCCGTGCCGGGGGTAACGACCTCCAGCTCCTTCCAGATCTGCATGGCGAGGGCGTTGGGGTCCTTTCGGTTCACGAACACGCCCCTCCCCTTCCGCCAGGAGCGGAGCATCATGTTCCCCGTCATGCCCATGGACCCCACCAGGCCCATGCCCAGCCGGTCCTCGGGGACGAAAGCCATGGCCACCCCGGCCCGGCGAATCTGCATGGGCGTCCGGCCCACCAGATTCACGGGGGGGGCGCCCTCCGGGGCGTAGAGAATCTCCCCGCTCCGGATGGGGCACAGGCCGGAAATGGCCTCCAGCAGCTCCTTCTGCCCGGAGCCCGCGATGCCCGCCACCCCCAGGATTTCGCCCCCCAGGGCGGCGAAGGAAACATCGTCCAGCTTTTTCACGCCCTCCCCGTCCAGGACGGTGAGGCCCCGGACCGTCAGCCGTTCCGCCGGGGCTTCGTACCGGGGGCGCTGGATGTTCAGGGCGACGGCCCGGCCCACCATCATGTCCGTGAGGGCCTGGGGGCTGGTCTCGCCGGTTTTTACGGTGCCGATGTATTTCCCCTTCCGGAGGACGGCCACCTTGTCGGAGAGGACCATGACCTCATGGAGCTTGTGGGTGATGATGACGATGGCCTTCCCGTCGGCCTTCATGGCCCGGAGGACGTCGAAGAGCCGGTCGGTCTCCTGGGGGGTCAGGACGGCGGTGGGCTCGTCCAGAATCAGGATGTCGGCCCCCCGGTAGAGGACCTTGACGATCTCCACCGTCTGCTTCTGGGAGACAGACATGTCGTAGATCTTCTGCTCCGGGTCGATACCGAAGCCGTATTTCCCGCAGATGGCCCGGACCCGTTCCCCGGCGGCCTTCATGTCCAGCCGCCCCGGCTCCTCCAGGCCGAGGACGATGTTCTCGGCGGCGGTGAAGACGTCCACCAGCTTGTAGTGCTGGTGAATCATGCCAATACCATTGGCATAGGCGTCCCGGGGGGAGCGGATGGAGACGGGCTGGCCGTTGACGAAAATTTGACCCTCGTCGGGGAAGTAGATGCCGGAGAGCATGTTCATCAGCGTGGTCTTGCCGCTGCCGTTCTCCCCCAGGAGGGAGAGGATTTCTCCCCGGTTCAGCTTCAGGTCAATGCCGTCGTTGGCCACCACCTCCCCGAAGCGCTTGGTGATTCCTTTCAGTTCAATGGCGCATGTGTTGTGTTCCAATACTGTCATCCTTTCTAAGAGGTCCCGGCGGGGATGCCGTTTTCGCCGGGCGGAGTCGGGATGGAGTGGAATGGAAGAGAGACGAACCGGGGCGCCCGCCTGGATGCAAGGCGGGTTCCGCCCCCTCGAGCTCCCCCGTTCGCCCTCGCTGGCGATAGAGAAAGGGACCCCCGCAGGGGCCCCTATGGAGTTCTCCGGCTTCGGAGATCAGCCGAACTCGGCGTTCAGCCACTCAATGCCGTCGATTTCAAGAGCGAAGTAGGGAGCGGACTGGAAATAGGACTCGTGGAAGGCTCCGTCGAAGACGGCCTCCTCGGAATCGGGGACGTAGTCGTTGTCGGTGTCCAGGGCGAAGGCGTTCTCCAGCGTCTTGCCGTCAATGGTGAAGGTGCTGGTATCGAAGACCTGGAGCTCGCCGGAGCGAATCTGCTCCTCCACCTCCGCCAGCTTCTCGGCGGTGCCGGGGGCGGCGATGGCCTCGTTCAGGTCCGTCATCACCACGGCGCCCATGTCCATGCCGTGGCACCAGTCCTGATCAAAGCTCCCGCCGTTGGCCACGGAGGAGATGGCGTACTCGAAGTAGGGGGCCCAGTCGATGCGGGTGCCGATGAGGGACGCCCCGGGGGCCACGGAGATCATGTCGTTGTTATAGCCCGTGTGGAAGACGCCCTTGGACTCGGCGGTGGTGGCGGGGGTGGTGTTGTCGGAGTGCTGGGAAATCATGACGCAGCCCATGTCGGCCAGGGCGGAAGCGGCGTTAGCCTCCTCGGTGGCGTCGGACCAGGAGCCTACGAACTGAACCTTCATGGTGACGCTGGGACAGACGGAACGCGCGCCCAGAAGGTAGGCGGTGAAGCCGGAAATGACCTCGGCGAAGGAGAACGCGCCCACGTAGCCGATGACGGCCTGGTCGGCGGTGATGGTCCCCTCGTCAATCATCTGCTGGAGCTTCATGCCCGCCACGACGCCGGCCAGATACCGGCCCTCATAGATGTTGGCGAAGGCGTTGTGGGTGTTCTCCAGATCGTCGTGCCAGGAGGCCTGATTGGTGCAGGCGATGAACTCAATGTCGGGATAGTCCGGGGCCACCTTCAGCATAAAGGGCTCGAAGCCGAAGGAGTTGTTGATGATGAGGTCGCAGCCGTCGTCCGCCAGCTCGATGTTGGCGTCCTCGCAGCTGACGTCCTCCCGGACGTTCCACTTGACCACCCAGTCGACGGTGATGCCGCTGGCGGCCAGGGCCTCGGTGGCGGCCTCCTTGCCCCGGATGAAGTTGTAGGTGTAGCCCTGGTCGTTCTCGTCGCCGATGCAGATCAGGCCCACCTTCACGGTTTTGGCCCCGGTATCCTCGGGGGTTCCGGCGTCCGCCGGGGGATCCCCGGCGGGCTCGCCGCCGGTCTGATCGCCGGTCTGACCGCCGCCCCCGCAGGCGGCCAGGCTCAGAACCAGAATCATAGACAGCAGTAATGCAAGAATCTTCTTCATACTGTATTCCTCCTTTGTATCGGTTGATCGGGTGTGAACAGACGGGAGGAAAACGGGCCCTCCCTGATTCTGATTATACAGGAAAAGTCAGGAAATTTCAATAAACATTTTCGGATTCATGTCCAGAACCGGCAAACCGGCCAGGGAGAAGGGATTCCCCGGCCGGGGGCGGCACGAAAGGCTTTTGACGAACGGGGAATTTTGTGGTAGGATAGGCGGGACGGGAGGAGCCCTCCCGGTCAGGCTGTTTTCAGGAGGTCGTTCCATGATGAGTCCGTTTCTCACCCTCGCGGACCTGTGCCGGGGGCACACGGTTTATATTCAGACCCACAATTTCCCGGACCCGGACGCCATCGCGTCCGCCTTCGGTTTACAGACCCTGCTGGCCCGGCACGGGATACCCTCCACGCTGTGCTATGAGGGGCAGATCGACAAGCTCAGCGCCTCCAAAATGCTGGAGGCCTTTCACATCGAAATGGTGCCCTACAGCCAGCTGTCCGCCAACATGAGGTCAGAGGACTACATCATCTGCGTGGACGCCCAGAAGCTCAGCGGCAACATCACCGACTTCGTGGGGGACGAGGTGGCCTGCATCGACCATCACCCCACCTTTGTGCCCATGGAGTACCGCTATCAGGATATCCGGATGGTGGGGGCCTGCGCCACGCTGATCGCAGGCTACTATGCCCAGCTTGGCCTGGAGCCCGACCCGGACACCGCCTCCGCCCTGATTTACGGGCTGAAGATGGACACGCTGCAATTCACCCGGGGCGTGACGGAGGAGGATATCCGGATGTTTGAATACCTGTTCCGCTTCTGCGACGGGGAAAAGCTCTCCCGGCTGGAGCGGAACAATATGGAGTTCAGCGACCTCCGGGCCTATGGGGCCGCCATTGAGAGCGTGGAGATTTACGGGACTGCGGGCTTTTCCTTCATACCCTTCTCCTGCCCCGACGCGCTGATCGGCATCCTGGCGGACTTCCTCCTCTCCCTGGTGGAGGTGGATGTGGCGGTGGTCTTTGCCCGGAGGGGGGACGGCATCAAGTTCTCCGTCCGCTCCGAGACACCGGAGGTCCACGCCGGGGGGCTGATTCGCGCCGCCCTGAAGGGCCTGGGCAGCGGAGGAGGACACGCCGCCATGGCGGGGGGTATGATTCAGCCGGACCAGCTCGCCCGGCTGGGGCGGTATCCCAAGGACCATATCCGGGACCTGTTTTTGAAAACCCTGTCCGCCGGGAGGGGCTGACAGAGAACCCCCGCAGGGATAACCCTGCGGGGGTTCGGTTTAGTATAATGCTAACGGCAGCCTCTTGCTAAGTCAATTCACATACTCAAATTTGTTTAAAACTATATACAAAAGAATGCATGCAAAAGAACGGCAATCAGGGGGCAAGCGGCATTCCCGCGCTTGCGGCAGCTGCACTATCAACATTTCCTTATGCAAGCCTATACGCAGTCGGAAACGGGCAGATATTCCGCGTATCCAGCACAATCTTATCCCGCAGAAGAGCCATGTTCTCTTTTATTTCATCGTGCCCCACCATCAAAACAATCAGATCGATATCACGAAGGAATTCTTCCAAACTGTGACTTTGGTTTTCAACAACATCCCGCTGAACATAAGGGTCGTAAACCCTAACTCCCACAGCCAAATGCTTCCGCATGCTCTCCAGCATTTGCAGTGTAGGGCTCTCCCTGATATCATCTACATTTTCCTTGTACGCAAGTCCATAAAGCCCCACTCTTGAGATATCCGTCACCTTTCGCTGGGTCATAATTTCATAAATCCGCTCCAGCACAAATTCCGGCATGGAAGTATTGATCTTTCTTGCCGCCAGAATGATATTGGCAAGCCCCGGGTAATCCCCAATCAGAAACCATGGGTCAACCGATATGCAATGACCGCCCACTCCCGGACCGGGATTCAGGATGTTCACCCTCGGATGCTTGTTGGCTATGCGGATGACCTCATACAAATCCAGGTCCCCACTGTGGCAGATTTTTGCCAGCTCATTGGCAAAGGCGATGTTGATATCCCGATAGGTGTTCTCCACCACCTTTGTCATCTCAGCCGTGCGAATATCAGTGACCACTATTTCCCCGGAGCAAAACGTTTCATAAACCCGCTTCACACGTTCTCCGATTTCCTGATCATCCGCTCCGATGGTCCTCGCGTTTTTCCGCAGTTCAAAGAGCATATTACCCGGAATGATTCTCTCCGGTGCGTGAACCAGGTGGACATCCTTTCCCGTCACAAATCCCTTCGCTTCCAGAACAGGACGAATGGACTTGTCAATGGTTCCGGGCGGTATTGTCGACTCAATGACGATGACGCTCCCTCTTGCGCACACCTCCGCAACTCTTTGGACAGCTGCCTGAACATAGGAAGAATCCACCTTTTTAGTTGCTTTGTTATAGGGCGTAGGAACGGAAATAATGTACATATCTGTTTTTATGTAGTCTTCCGTAAACCTGATTCCACAGTCTCGGGCCTCGTCAAACAACTCCTGAAGCCCGTCTTCCCGAAATGTCAGGCGGCCACGCTTCAAGTTCTCAATTACCTCCGCCTTATAATCTGTCCCTACGACGTCATTCCCGTTCGCCGCTAGAATTAATGCCGTGGGAAGTCCGATATATCCCATTCCAATTACATTAATCATTTCCGATCCGCCTTTCCGCTTTCATGGCCCTGTGGATAAAGAAAAACGATGCTGTGATTCCGGAAAGATCAGTAAGAACCGCCTCCTCCCGTGCGCATGGTATTCGGGAAATCTAGGCCGGGATACAGGGCCCTGCTATCCGAATGCCCCCTATCTTCTGGTTTGGCAGCTTCCGCAGCCCTTCCAGTATCCGCATCGGATTTTCATTCCTGATCTCCAGCTGTTTCATCAAAAGCCCCATTCCTTCTGCCATTCTCCGCAAATTCATAAACTGAGAGGCCCTGTGCTAAGGCTATAGCCCAAAACAGTTGTCCTCGCGATAAAAAATGCTCGTGCTTCCTTCCGCCGGATAGATAAGAGCGGGAATCAGGCCTTTAAAGTCCAACCGCTTAAACCCGGACTCCTTCAAATATTGATACGCCTCTTTATACTGCTCCCTGTCCGTATCATCAAAAATAATCACACCATCCTGCTTCAGGGCAGGGACACAATTCCTCGCACAGTTATACCGGTCTCTTCCATCGATGCAAATCACGTCAAATTCCTCGTGGTAATGCTGGATGGTCTTGGAATACGCTCCTCCATATTCCAGCTCTACATATTGAATATCCGCGTTTGCCGGTTTCTCTGCGGCAATTTTATGGTACCAGTCATAATCGTGTTCGACGGAAATAACGCTCCGCACTCTCTTTACATAAAACAGCGTGCTGTATCCGGAGCCGAATTCAAACACCTTCATGTCTTTTCTCAGCCGCTCCTTCAGCAACGCAATCATGGAATAGGTATACCAGGGAACAGGCTCCATTTCGCTGTCATAGAGCTCATTTTCAATGAGGGATTGCAAATAGCCACTTGATGTCAAATAAGAGCCGGAACCCGCTTTATAGATGACATCTCGGATTCTTTTCCTCAAAAGCTCTTGATTCGAAGCATAGCGCTCAAGTATAGAAATCATAGCCCTGTCTGTAGCCTGAACTCTTATTGGCATGGCAGGATAAGAAAACGCAAGCGTCTTCAAATCTGGTATCCGTTCAAACGCCTGATAGTATCTTGCGCACCCCCTTATAATATCCCGGTTCTGAAGAATCACACTGGCCTTCACTACCTCCGGAACTTGTCCATCGTTATTTTCCGCATAAAAATAGTCACAATCCTGCGCGGTCATTTCCTCAAGAATTGTGTGAACATAGTCCATGTTCAGCAGGACCTGAGCACCGGAAACGCGAAGCAGATACAAATCGCCTTCAAGTGTTTCGCAAAAATCAAGCAAGCGGTGAGTTATATCGCTGATGGGACTCACACGCACCTGTACACCCAATGACCTGAGATGAGAAATCAGCTCCACATTTTCCGCGCAGTCATACACATCCGCCACAGGAAGCATTTCCGTTTCTCTCGCAAATTTCTTAACAACGGCTCCTATGACCGTCGTATCCGCAAACGGATGCAGCAAATTCCGGTTAAGCTGCATATTGCACTGTAAGTAGATTATATTCAAATGAACTCTTCCGCTGGCCTCATGGACTCGGTTCTTTGCCCCTGTCCGTCAAAAAACGAGGGCGCATACTTTTCGTAAGCATCCTTCAGCGACACCACCTGCTTTTGTAAAACGGCATGGTTCACCAACTCCCGCGTGAAATCCGCGATTCCCCGGCCCTGGAACCGCAAAGCCTGAAGCTCCGTCTCGGACATGCGATTCCAGTCCTCCCGGGAAACGTGGTCCTTAATCTCCCGCATATAGGAGAAGTAAGGCGTATTCAGGGCGAAATGCATGGGGTGCACATTCACAACCTTCAATCCCGGGACTGTGAAGCGGGCCTGCACCTCCTCAAAATGCAGGCTTAACTTATGGTACAGATAGGCGCCATCCTCAAAAAAGACCGGGATAGAAATCATGCCCGAACGATGCAGAAAAGGCCTTACCGGGTCCAGCAGTGTACAGATATTGGATTCATAGCGGAACCCCTGGGCGTACAGCTTTTCGTAGATGTCATTTACCGCATACCAGCGGTGACAGCGGAACACTTTTGTCTCCGGAACCACATTCAGGCAGAACCGAATAATTTCGTCTTCCGTTTCCCCCTGGCTGCTGGGCTGCACAAAATTGGGATGAATTCCCGCATCAATTTGCCCGTTCCCAATCAGCTCATTCAGATACGCACTCTTATGGGTACAGAATACGGTCAGAGGAATTCCGGCTTCCAGAAAGTAAGACACCGCGTAACGGATCGCGCTTTCTGACGCCCAGTCAATATCCATTGTAAAGCACAGCGCACTTGATTTTTCCAATTCTTCCATCATAAAACTTCCCCCAGCCGTCCAGAGAATTTTGGATTATTTTATCTTTTCCAGCATGAGAATGAACTTCAAATAGGCAAATTCATACTCTGGCACCTGTGTGTTGTCCAAAACAAAAATCGTTGATTTCAGGCCCACGCTTTCCGCAAGATCAATTACCCGCTTTTTCAAATGCTCCACATCATAGTATCTTGACATTTTGATATCGGGCCAATCTCTTCTCAGATACTCCTTCGCACCATCATCATTGTACCCCTTGTGATAATGCTGCGGCGAAACCAGCGATATATATTCTTTATAGAGATACAGAGGGCTAATGCATACCCGGCCCTTTCGCTTTAAAATTCTGCTGCACTCACGGATAAAGTCCATATCCTCCATTCCCATAAACAGGCAGTAGGAAGACTGAAGGGAAATGCCTGATATCGTATTGTCTGCAAAGCTGGTCCTTGCCGCGTTCTCCTGAAGATAATAGCTTTTGGGGTAAGGTCTTTCACACAAGTCCACGCCATACGCTCGGAGCCCATACCGTTCCCGCAAGGTAAGTACGGCGGGTGTAGTGCTTGACCCCACATCAACATAAATATCATCTTTCGAATATTGGGCCAGCCCAAGCAGCTTGTAGTTGAGTAAATACTCACACATCTTCCGCTTATAGGTCAGGTTTTTGCCCTTGCTATAAAACGCTTCAAAATCCATGGAGTGTTCCAGCGTTTCAATGTCTTCATCCCGATAGGCAATTGACTGGAGTTGAAGGTTTTCTTCCCGCAGTTCCGCTTCAATAGCGGACATTTCCTTCAGCGTCAGCCGGGGAGCCGGAGGAATGTGGTCATATTTTATCAAGCAAAGCTCATTTTCCAGATTCAGCCCATCGATATAATCCCGATGCCACTGCCAGCCGTGGGCTGAGAGTATCCCAGAAAGTTCCTTCAGATGAGAACAGGAAATTATCAGGAAAGCATCTCTGTCCCATGCAAACAATTCTTCGGGAGAATAAATCAACCGGCCGTCGTATGTTTTGCCCCATTGTTCCGGGTTTGAATTGACAAAGGAGAACGATACAATCCCCCGGGATAAAAGCCACTCCGTAACAACCGGAGCCATTTTCCCGGTTCCCCACAGAAACAGTTTCTTTCCCTGTAAATAGTCAATAAACCCGGCCTCATCTTCATAGTAATGCTTCATGTTCTATCTCCAATCTATCAGCATCTCATCCAGCATTTTATGCAAATGGATAAAGTTCTGCTTTCCAAACCGTTTGCTTACGGAATACACAATATAGTCCCAATCGTGTACAGGTGTAACGATGATGTTCTCATTGCACAGGGTAATCTCATCACAAAAGTCAAATATTCTGCACCCGCAAAATTCCTCTTTCTTCTTGTCATGCACCAGGAATCCCTTGACATCCACCAAATCCTTAATCTGCTTAAACAGCAGCTGCCCCATATCGGATGCGCCGTAAATATAGACTGTATGAATCTCCTTTTGCGCAAAGTATTCCGCAAAGGAACGGTCTTTTTGTAGGCACTCAATCCATTTGCGCGAGATGGAATAGTGGGAGCTTAGAACATTTTCCCGAGGCGGATTATTCAAAACACGCGCAATCTGCGTCATGATCCTGCCGTCCACAGATATCTGATCCGGCAAGTTCCAGTCTGTGCGCCTTTCATCATATAAGACGGTATCAAACCGCGTGGTAAAGTTTACAGAATTTGTCCCTTTCTCGCCATCGTGGCCGATATCCTGGGCCAGATATCTAGAGGGCAGAACGCATACCTGCTTATTATCAAGCTGCATAAGCGTCCAAAACAGGGCCCAGGAATCCGATTTGCCCATAACCTGCGCCTGCATGATGCTGCAAATATCACTGCCGCATTGGTCAAGAATTGCCTTCTTCTCAGAATCCCGAAGGATTTTCGCCAGCAGCGTATAGTCTCTGCTGTACTGCTGCCAGCGGTCTTTCCAGGTCCCCCAGGCTACGCTGGACATTCGATATGAACAAAACGCGTCAAAGCCGTAATCCGGCGGCAGCTCAACCGGACATCCGCCTCCCGCAATACAGGAAACCAATGGATTCCGTTCGTATTTATCAAAGCAGGCATTCATGAAATCCAGGTATTGGCTGGATAGCCTTATGTCGTCTTCCAGCGCAATTACTCTGTCGTGTTTTGAGAAAACGTAGTCAACGCCTTCGATGATGGAATTGGCAAGGCCTTTATTTGCATCCGAAATAAAAACTTCTGTTTCCGCAAAATCTACGCCGCGAATCAAATCTGAAACCTTCTGCCAGTCCTCCCGGTCCTTCTCATCTCGCAGTCCGTCCTGGAATATGTAGAGCTTGCTTACCGGATTTTTCTTTAAACTCTCCAGAACCCTCTGTGTGTGCCAAGGACGCCGGTATGTAAATACCGCGATCCCCAACCATTTTTGTTTCGAGTAATCCATCCTGTCCTCCATCACCTCATCGTTTTCATAACCGTGCTGTAAATCGCGAAAAGTGCTTCCGCGTTCTCCATTCCCTGAGCAAGTCTTTGAACCGCCTCGCAGCCAAATGGAAATTCCCTTTGGGCAAAAATCTTCTGAATATAGTAAGCCAGCATATATTCCGCATCGTGCTGATACAGATATCCGTTTTTTCCCACAGACAAGAAGCTGTCCGTCCCCCCCACATAGGAGGCTACAACCGGACAGCCTACTAAAACCGCCTCATGAACCGAATTTGATGAATTTTCAATACTGGAAGCAGAAACCATAGCATTTGCCCTCTTATACTGAGCAAGCATTTCCTCTTCATTCAGCAGCCCTAAAAATGTAATCCGTTCTTTCAGATGGTTTTCCTCTGTCAGCCTGGAAAGATACTGCCCATAGGGACGTACATTTCCAAACGAGTCAGGCTCCATGGGGTTGGAACCGCTTGCATAAATGTGGGCATTCGGATAACTGCGCAGTATTTCCGGCATGGCTTTGAGCAAATAGTGCAGCCCCTTAATCGGATAATCCGCCTGACTCACAAAAATGGAGTGTTTTTCACAGCCGTCATACTGCCACTCGCCAATATGCCTGTAAAACGTTTCCCGAAGAATCTCATGGCAAAAATAATATTGGGCCTCTGGATTGATTTTTTGGGTACAAGCCTCGTCCCAATCCGTTCGGCCAATGACATGCCGGGCCTTCCGGATGGCCTCGATCTCATATTCCCCCCGGCGGACAAAGTCATCATGCCCCGCCTGAATCGTTGGATAACCCTCCACCTCCAGCGTCCGGTACTCCTCCGGTATATTTGTAAATAGTAAGATAAAGTGTACCAATATCCGCCACTGAAAGGATACCAATCCTCGCCACAAAAGGGGCCAAATCCCGTCACGAAGTATACCACAGAAGCCGGAGGCAGCCATCTGGTAAAATGAGAGGACACTCACCCAGATGGAGGCCAGAAAGGAATGAAGGGGTATCACGTGTACAGCAAGATTCAGCAATTTCGTTTGGCGGGATTCAGCCAGCGGCAAGTGGCGCGGCGGCTTGGAATCAACCGCAAGACAGTAAAGCGGTATTGGGAAATGCCGGTAGATGAGTACGAGGAAATGAGCAGCACTGTCTGCCGGATGCAGTACTTGGACAAGTACCAGGCGCAGATTTTGGAGTGGCTGCGGGAATTTCCAGACCTGACAGCGGCCCAGGTATGCGACTGGCTGAGGGAACACTACCGGGAGGAGGTGAGCGAGCGAACAGTATCCCGGTATGTGAAGCAGGTACGGGAAGAATACGGGCTGAAAAAGAGCGCGGCGCCGAGAGAGTATGAGGCGGTGCCGGAGCTGCCGATGGGGAAACAGATGCAGGTGGATTTCGGACAGAAGATGATGCCCAACGTGGACGGCGGGCAGACCAAGGTGTATGTGGCGGCGTTCGTACTGTCCCGGTCGCGGTACAAGTACGCGCAAGAGCAAAACCGGCCCTTTACCAGCGTAGACCTTGTACGGATCTGCCATGACTGCTTCCAATACATGGGCGGGATGCCGGAGGAACTGGTATTCGACCAGGACAGTATCGTATGCGTAAGTGAAAACGCGGGGGACATCATCTACACCTATGAGTTTGAGAAGTTCCGGCAGGAATGTGGTTTGTCCATCCGGATGTGCCGCGGAGCGGACCCGGAAAGCAAAGGAAAAATTGAGAATGTGGTGAAGTACATCAAGGGGAATTTCCTCAGCCACCGGCTGTATGTGGACGATGGCATCCTCAACGGAAGCTGTCTGGAATGGCTGGAGCGGACCGCCAACGCCAAGGTGCATGGGACCACCAAGCTGATCCCAGCGGAGGTATTCCAAGAGGAGCGAGAGTACCTGCGGCCCCTGCCGGTCTGTGACCAGGTGAAGCGCCCGGTGATCTGCCGGACGGTGCGCAAGGACAACACAATTATCTACAACAGCAACCGCTATTCCGTCCCTCTGGGTACCTACACCACCCAGCCAGAGGTGCGCATTGAAACACTGGACGGGGTTCTGTACATCCAGACGCTGTTTGGCGAACCCATCTGCGAGCACCGCATCTCCTCCGGGCGGGGGCTGCTGATCCAGAGCCAGTCCCACCGGCGGGACCGCACCTCAAAACTGGACAAGCTGCTGGAGGAACTGGACACCGAGCTGGACGGCAGGGCCACCGAGTTTTTGACAGCCATCCGCGTGGACAAATCCCGCTATGCCAGGGACCAGTTCCGCTTAATCCACTCCCTGCTGGACCAGTACGGCATGGAGGCGGCGCTCCAGGCCATTGGCTTCTGCCAGCGCAGCAGGCTCTACAGCGCCAACACTATGCGGGACTACCTGGAGCACCAGGCCGCCCTCTCCTGCGAAACGCGGCCCACGCCAGCCTTCCCCGCCATCCCGGTGGATGACCCCAAGTACCATGTGACTACACAGAAGCGGCCCCTCTCGGCCTATGCGAAGGTG
>JBCLRG010000013.1:0-45302 GCA_041223955.1 Oscillospiraceae bacterium 38-13
TACCGCATAAAGCCCTGATAGATTGTTATTTTTCGTATCAGCAAGCCCAGCGCGGCCACCAGCCACACCAGCCAGATCTGATTGATTAACAACACTCCAATATCTTGAAGTGGGTGGGCAGTTGTTACATCATCTGCCGGACTACTCACCGTTTCATTGTGATGTTCCGCCCCAACAGCAGGAGCAAGATTGCTTTCCGGAGCGTTTAATGGGAACTGTTGCTGCGGCGGTAAAGGAGCGGTCTGGGATATTGCCTGATCGACAGCCTGATATGCCTTCCCCATCAGGCTTACTTCCGTCCCGAACGGGAGCAGCAGCCGCAAAACAACAACCAGCCAAATGTAATACTGCCATTGCCGACTGATTTTGTTTTTCAAAAACTGTTTTCCAAAAAGTAAAGCCAGAATAAGTAAACTGCCGGAAAAAGACATGGATAGGAAAATCTTCAAAACTGCGTTCATTGCTGCCCTTTTCCTTTCTCCAGCAGCCGTTTCAATTCCTCATATTCCTCGTCTGCCAGCAAATCGCCCATAATCAGATTGGAAACAAGACCTTTTGCGCTTCCCTCATAAATCTTATCCAGGAAATTTTTCGTCTGCGCCGTCTGGTACTCCGCTTCCGAAACAAGCGTGGTATATTCGTTGCGGCGTCCGATTTTTTTTGCGCTCAAAAAGCCTTTATTCATCAGTCGCGACAGGAGTACAATCAGGGTGTTCTTTTGACACGGCTTGCCTCTTGCTGCCAGCCCGTCCATGATATAAGGAAACAGTGTCACATCCTCCGGGTTTCCCCATACGATTTTCATAATTTCAAGTTCGGCATCGGAAATTTGCTGTACCACGTTTTTATCCTCCTTAATGTATAACATCGTGTTGATATTTAAAATATAACACGTTGTCGTCCTTCTGTCAAGTCCATAATTTTACAAAAGAGATTAGGAATACGCAGTCTCTACTATTACGCAATTCTGGGGGAGCGCACTAACAGCAAGCAGGGCAAGTGTATAACACTTGCAATTCTCGCTTTGCGAAAATGCTTGTTGGGGTGCCCCCAAACCCGCCGGAAACCTCTGGACACCGTGTCCAGAGGCTTCCCTGTCTGCGGCCCCGTCGCTGACGCTCATGGGCCTTATGCGCTTACAGCGCCACCACCTCCGAAAGTTTCTCCAGCAGTTCAGAGAGAGGCCCCCATAAATCCGCATAGTCTTTTTGCAGGGTCTTGATTTCTTCGGGGTAAACTCCGCCACAAGTATTCACCCTGACGGCGATTTGATTGAGATTATTTGCACACCGCCTTTGCAGGGAAACGATCTCTTTGACTGGCGCAAGGTCAACATGGAGCACATAGCCGTTGAGAGCCATTTTTCTCATATATGCTGAAAGGTTGCGAATACCCACGTCTGCCATGCGCTTCCGGATTTTTGCCTGTTCATCCGGGGACAACCAAACACAAACGGACGTGCTCCGAATACGCTTTTTCCCAGCGACCAGCGTTGACTGGTTTTCAGGGCTGCAAGGCATTGAATTTTGACCGCTCATAGGTACCTCCCATAAATTCAGATGTTGACAGTATTTCGATAAATCGGGGGTGGGGAATGATACTATATCAGCTCCCACAAAACCGAAGCTAAAAACCCTTGTGGGGCAAGGCTTTGAAATTGCTAATTTTCAACACATCAGCCGTGGAAAGACAGCGGTTTGAGAGGAAGCGATCCGACCCTATCCCCCCGCCCTTTCCCTATCCAGGGAAAGGGGGCGGCTCTGGAGGATATATCCCCCGTCGCGCCTTGGGAGGTAGCACAGCCGGGACTGCCAGTCAAGGGTGCGGAGCACCGCCGCGCAGCGGCGGCTTTGCCCTTGACAGGCTGCCCCGGCTGTGCTATGGGTGGCGCGGCGACGGGGGATACATCCAGCAGAGCCTCCGTGGACGAAGCGGGGGAAATGGGCGGGTCCCTTCTGGTCACGGTGACCAGAAGATATACAAAAACACCGCTCCGATTTTTGTCGGAAGCGATGTTTTGCGTAAGGTTGACAGCCCATTACACCGCCTGGCTGAAGATCGCACCGGACAACATCCAACTGGAGGCCCGCACTCTCCCGGCGGACACTGCCGAGTATGTGGAGCGTATGAAGGGCTTCGCCGAACAGGAAGAAAACGTATCCTGCCGGGAGATGATCGAGGACAACATCACAGAAATCGGTCAGGGGGTGGCCAGCGACGCCATCCGGTACCGCTTCTTCCCGATCTTCCAGTACGAAGCCCACATGAGGTCCAAAGGCCGTAGCATCGCCGCTATCATTCAGCGTTTGAATGAGGAGGCGGACACGGCCCGGCGCTATTTGGATGTTTGCGAGCTGGAGGTACTGGAGCCCCGGTACACGGACGATTTCATTTTGAAGCTGCTCTACGAGATCATCAACAAGCGCACCAGCCGCCGTATGAAACTGCCGGAGGGCGTATTCGACATGACCACGGCGGTGCATGGTATTTATGAGGAATAGGAAAAGGACGCCGCTGACGCGGCGTCCCAAGGGCCTTATTCATCTTCAGCAAGTTGTTCTCCGCAAAATTGATTTAACTCTGGAATATTGACGGTAATGGTATCCCAAAGGGCCTTAATATTGACTCGACCATAATCGTGGACAACTACATTTCGCAATGCCTTGATTTGCGTCCACGGGATATGACCTTTTGTCGCATTACAATATTCCTCTGACAGCTTGCCAACTAATTCACCGATCTGCAAAACACGGAACGCGGCGGAGTGCTGATATTCTTGATCTTCTTCGAATGCGCCAAACGACGCGCTGTGGCGGGAAACACTTTCCTCGATGGATACGCAATACTCCTTGATCTTTTCCAATCGCTGGCGATCACGCGGCTGCATAGATTTCCAACCTCTCTTTCTCGACGGCTTCGCGGAAATGAATGTCACTTTTATAGCGAACAGGCTGTTCCAAGGCACCCACCGTTACCATGTCAAGTTCCTTTTCCAGCGCGTCTTCTAAATCGCTGTACAACCCTCCATAGTCCCAGCCGCGCAGACCGGAATCAGTATCGTCCACCAGTAAATCAACGTCGCTGTCCTCCCGGGCCTCGCCCCGGGCATAGGAGCCGAACACGTATACGGCTTTCAACTTGTACTTTTCCGCTACAGGCCGTACACGGCGGCTGATTTCTTCCAGGGTATACACCATAAGACCGGCCTCCTTTCCGAAAAACAGCAACTTTCTATATCTCTATTATACGCATTTTTCACACAAATTCAAGCCAAGGATGTGAGTATATGAGTACCCTTTTGAAAAAGAAATCCGCAAAATCACCTCCGCCCAAGGCAAAAAAGAAAAAACTCTCCGCCCAAAAGAACAGCCAGGAAAAGTTTTCCCTCAAGCGCCTGCTGATGGGAGAGGAAAAGCCGGACCTGACCGAACTGGAATCTGGCTCCACCACCATTATGGACATCCTGTCTCCCACAACCGTGGACACCAAAAGCCGGGACTATATCGTGGTGGATGGCGTATACCACGCTTACCTCTACGTCACCGGCTACGGCTACGCAACCACCGTCGGCTCCTGCTGGCTGGCCCCGCTGGTGGAGGCAGGGGAGGGCGTGAATCTCAGCTTCATTTTCAAGCGCCAGCCCAAGGACAAGATTCTCTCCAAGATTGCCCAGAACCAGCTGGCCACCTTTGACCAGACCCTCTACATGGGCTGCAACGACCTGACCTCGGCGGAGTACATTTCCAAGAAGTGCGGCAAGGTGACAATTTCCGTCACCAATAACCAGATGCCCCTCATGCCGCTGTTCTCTCCTGTCTACACCTCCACCCGGCCCTACTCCCAGACCCGGAGCAGCACCCAGCGGGACCTGATGCTGCCGGATGAGATTCTGCGCCTGGACCGGCGGCAGTGCATCGCCCTGTTTCAGGGCCGCAAGCCTGCCCTGCTCTACAAGCTGGCCCCGGAGGAGCTACCGGGATATGATACGCTGAAACCTTGCAAAGTCATAGATTACACGCCGGAGTAGAAACGGCGGGAGGAAGAGACGGTAAAGGCCCCACCACCTCCCGCTCCAACGCCGCCGCCAGAGATGCCTCCTGAGCCGCCTCCAGCACCGGGCGCAAAGGCAAAAGAGCCGCCCCGTCGAAAAGCTCCGCCGCAATCTGCTCCTCAGCCGGAGGCAGTCCCCGTTTATGACTGCATAGACATGAAAGCGGATGTCGCCATTGGTGGCCTCGGCATGGTGGAGATCAAAGCGGTACGGGGCATCTGCGGCGAAGACGAAAGCGCCCCGCCTGGACGTTAGCCACCGGACGGGACGCTCTCTACTTCATAGTGATTCCTTTACCAGCTCATTTTTGGGCTGAGGACCTTTTTGCGAACAGTATTTTGTAAGCACGCGCGGCACAAAACGGAGAAACAGCGCGGCGGAAACCAGACTGGCCGCAACATCACAAAAGGGTTCGGCAACAAAAGCGGCAGCTGCGGTGAACATCATCGGAAACAGTAAGATTCCGCTTAAAAACAGGCTCTTGCGGAAGAGCGAACAAAACAGGGCAAACTTCACTTCTCCCAGGGCGGTGAACATATCCACGCACATCCACTGGACCGCCATGCACAGCGCGCCCGCCATGTAGATTCCGATATATTTCACGGTCCGGAACAGGACCTCGCCGTCCTTTGAGAAGAGCAGGACGAACCGCGGCGCGAACAGCTTCGTGACGATCAGCATCAGGGCGGCGAAAAAGAAGCACAGGAGGAACACGCCCCACAGCGCCTGCTTTACCCGTCCTCGGTCTCCGGCTCCCAGATTGAAGCTGACCACGCCCTGACAGCCCAGAGTAATACCGCTCATGGGCATGGCCAGCAGCAGCATGTAGCTTTGGACAATGGTGGCGCAGGTAATCAGGATGTCGCCTTCCTCCGGCCCGCCAAAGCGTTGAAGGGCCGTGTTGAGAAGAATCAGGATTACGCTGTCCAGAGCGTAGGTCAAAAACGGAGACAGTCCCAGGGACAGGATTCTCCCGCACAGCGCCGACTGAAGCTGCCCCCAGCTCAGAGGCACCGGCAGGTCCGGCATCCGCAGGCAGAACAGGGCGAAGGCACAGGCCGCGCCCTGAGAGAGAACCGTGGCCCAGGCCGCGCCGGAAACACCGAGGCCCAGAGAAAAAATAAACACCGGATCCAGGATGATGTTCAGCGCCGCTCCCAGCACCACTGTGCCCATCCCCAGCCCGGAGCGGCCCTGGGCGATCAGGAAACTGTTCAAGCCGCCGGAGAGCAGCGCGAAGGCGGTCCCGGCGATGTATTTGGCTGACGTTCCATACGCTCCTCCTATGCGATAAATCAGAACTTGTACTTATTTTTCAGATAGGGCTTCCGCATCGCTCTGGGGACCGCGACGGAGTTCGTGTCCAGCGCTATGGCAATGATGCCCACGATGTAGGGAATCGTCTGGATGATTTCCGTGGGCATATTCAGCGCATTGCTGATTTGAAGCTGCAATTGCAGGGCGTCAAAAAATCCGAACATCAGCGCCACCAACACAATGCGCCTAGGGTCCCAGCGGCCCATTTTGACCGCAATAACCGCCAGCATACCCTTGCCATTGGTCATGTCCTCCACGAAGATGTTGAGCTGTCCAATGGACAGATACGCACCGGCCAGTCCGGCAAAAGCTCCGCAAATCAGGACGCACATATGACGCAGTTTCCACACATTGATGCCCGCCGTTTCCACAGTGGCGGGATCGTCGCCCACTGCCGTCATCCGAAGGCCTAAAACGGACTTGTTCATCAAGTACGCGCACACAGAAAACAGAACAATCATGATGTAGAAGATTGGGGAGAAAGAGGCCAGGAAGTCCCCAATCACTGGAATGCCGGACAGCAACGGAGTGGTCTGGATGGAGGCGATGACGTCGAACTTGCCGGAGCCGAACACCGAGCGGCAGAAGAACGCCGTCAGTCCCGCCGCCAGCGTATTCAGGCCGATACCGCTGACGTTCTGCGCTCCGCCGAATTCCACTCTGATGAGACTGTGAACTCCGGCAATCACTACACCGGCCAGTATGCCGATCAGCAGTCCAAGCCAGGGATTTCCTGTATAATAAGTACCCAAAAGGGCAATATTGATAAAGACCTAAATATTTTGTTTGTACGCTAAGGCATCCATCAAGATTTCTTGGCTCGTTCTCTTCTTGGTAGTTGCTTTTTTGATTGACATGTCAAGCTGTCCCACAAAATTATAAAAAATGTCAACCTGCTGAATACGGCGGCTATCTTCTTTCATCGGCTCATGAATGACGATCTTTTCAACAAACATACGTAGGATTTCTGGAGTAAGTCGCTCTGGCTCTGTATAGCTCCTGACCAGCTTTAGAAAGCTCTTGACATTGAGCGTTTGCTGTTCGTATGTTTCAATTGTCTCTTGAAGCTCCGTAACGCTGGCCTCCAGCTTTTTTTGTTCTTCCTCATAGGTTGCTGTCATTTTAGAAAAACGTGCGTCTGTCAGCTTACCGTTTAAGTTGTCCTCATAGAGACGCTGGATGATGGTATCAATCTCAGAAATACGGCGTGTATGTTGTTCTAACTGGCGTTTTGCGGCGGTCTGAACCTTCATGCGTTCTGCCGAGCCTCGTCATTGAAATGCAGCTCCTTGTTGGTGGCGGCGGGACTGCCGGAGTACCGCCAGAGCATGACCGCCAGCTGCTCACGGGTGATGGGGTCGTTGGGGCCGAATGTGCCGTTTCCATAGCCGCCCACAATGCCCTGGCTGGCAGCCCAGCGGACGGCCTCGGTGTACCATGCCTCGCCAGCCACATCGGGGAAGTCCAGCAAATAATCTACTCCGGGACGCCCCTCCTTGTTGAACAGGATTTGGGCAAGCTGGGCGCGGGAGAGGGTATCATTCGCTCCGAACCGTCCATCGCTGTACCCGTTCATCAGGCCCTGCTCTTGGACGAACCGCACCGCCTCATAGTACCAGTCACCCTTGGACACATCAGTAAAGGGATTGTTCCAGGGCTTTTCAACCGCCTTATAGCTCACTTCAATCGTCACCTTGCCGTTGGGCTGCTTGAAGGTGTACGTCCTGTCCGGCCTCACCGTCACCTCCAAGGGCTTGCCGTTTTGGTCGGTCACTGTGATTTTGTCCACCTCATAGCCCTCGTCCGGCTTGGGGGTGACGGTCACGGTGTCTCCCCGCTCTGGGCGGGAGGGGAAAACCTCCGCCGTTCCGCCGCCCCCTGGGGCTTTTCCACCGTGGGCGGGTAGGTGGTAGTGGACGGGGTGTAGCCGCCGGAGTTGTTGCCGGAATTGCCGACAGTATATTTCCAATGAGCGTAAATTGTAGTATCTGCTGTAAATACGTTATCTACTGTGATTTTTTCGCCGCCGCTGGACTGTGTAAACCAACCTTCAAAAGTGTGACTGCTTTTTGTCGGGACGGGCAGACTTTGGAGCTTACCAACAGTCGTTTTCATCGTGGCAGGAGCTACGTTGCCACCCTGCGCGTCAAAAGTCACAGTATATTCTGTGGGAGGTGTGATGATGGTCTCAAAATTCGCCGTAACGATGACAGCCTGGGCGGGCACGGTAAAGGTGGTCGTGGCGTTGCTGGCATTGGTAAGGATCACGCCGCCCGCGTTCACGGTCCAGCCGGTGAACCGCTGGCCATCAGGGGCGGCGTCCGCCGTGATGGTAACGGTTGCGTCCTCCGCATAACTCCCACCGCCTATGCCGCCATTGACTGTCACAAGATAGATTGTTACCGGTGCGGCCTCTGTGGTGACTTCCAAGGCGAGGCTGGCCTGGGCCGCGCCGGTTACTTTGAATTTCACATCAGCCTCGGCGGTGGCGTTGTTGTTATAGGTCACGGTGATGGTAGCGGTATGCTCCCCCGCGCTCAATCCGACATTGGGCTGAACCTTCCATGTATCAATGGCACTGTTTGCCGGAACGATATTGCCGGAACCGCTGATGGTAAATTTGCTGTCATCGCTGACTTCTACATTTAAAATAGTCGCCTCACTGTTACATGAACGGTCGAAAACGTGCATGAGCGGTAAGGCGGTGGTATTACGCTCCCCTCGGGGATAGGATAAAATAACCCAAAGAGGACTGATGACCGCTGCGTGTGCAGCGGTCATGTGCGTATATACGCACATGAAAACCCCTGATAACTTTCTTTTCAAAGAGGTAAGACTATGTTGATTGCCATTTGTGACAATGAACAGCGGGAGTTGGAAGCCATAGACGCGGCGTTGACAGCGGCGGCGTTGGAGTTATCCGCCGATATAGAGATCGCCGCATACCCCTCCGGCGCGGCATTGGTCGAAGCGGTGGAGGGCGGAGTGCGGCCCGCCCTGGCTGTTCTGGATATTTACATGGGCGAGGAAAACGGGGTGAAAACGGCTGGCGTTCTGCGCGGTTTGATACCCGGACTTCCCTGCGCGTTTCTGACCACCAGCCGGGATTTTGCCGTCGAAGCCTTTTTCCTGGACGCTCTGCATTACATTATGAAGCCCGTGACGGTGGAAAAACTCAAAGAACTATTGGAACGGTTTTTTACCCACGTTGAGCGCCCTCCGCGCTGCCTGACCCTGCCAGACCAGCAGGGAGAGCGGCAAGTCCCTCTGGAACAGATATGCTGCCTGTTGAGCCAGGACAGGGGCATAGAGATACATCTGCAAACCGGGCGGGAGTGGTTCCCCTGCCTGTTCCGTCAGGCGGCGGAGCAATTAGTGGACGAAGCCGACTTTGACAGTTCAGAAAGCCACGCCGCAAGCGACCGCGCCGGCAGCAAAAACCGGGCTGACCTACACCGGCGCGGCGCAGGAGCTAGTCAGCGCAGGGAGTACCACAAGCGGCTGCACAATGCAGTACAGCTTGTCGCAGAATGACGGCTATTCTACCAATATCCCCCAAGGCACCGACGCCAAAACCTACACCGTGTATTACAAGGTGACGGGGGACGATTATTACAGTGATGTGGCGGCGCAGAGTATAGAAGTTACGATTGCTGCCCAGCGGGAGGAAACACCCAGCGCCAGCATTGACTACCATTCGGAAACGCTGACCGGCCTGACAGCAGGGGCCAGCTATTTCATCACTCCCACAGGCGGCACAACGGTCACAGTTGCCGCCAGCGGAAGCGGCACGATTGATATTCAAGAGAGCTGGTATGGCAAGACCCTCTCTATCGTCAAAGTGGTGAGGGATAGCGACTACTCGGACAGCGAGGCGCAAAGCCTACCCATCCCGGCCCGGCCCAATCGCCCCGCCGCTGACGCTCACCAAGACGGCAAACAGCATTACCATCACCAACAGCTACTCCGGCTGTGAATTTTCCACAGACGGCACCAACTGGTAGGATGGCAGCTCGTTCAGCGGTTTGACCGCAGGGCAGACCTACCCTGCCCAAGTGCGGGTAAAGGCCACCGACAGCAGCTTCAAATCGGCCAGCATGACACAGGCCGTCACCACCGTGGCCGGGGACGGTTCCACCACCGTGAAACCCGGCGAGAGTGTGGAAGTTGGCACAGACCCCAAGACCACCATCACCAATGATGGCGAGAAAGTTACCATCATCACAGGCGGCACGACTACCGCTGTTACCCCTGCCAAAGATGTTGAAGTGGGCGGGGACGGCTCCGTGACCGTCTCCGGCGGTTCCACCATCAAACCGGGGAACGGCGGGCCGGAGATCACCGTGGGACCGGGAAATGGAGGCACCATCGGCGGCAACGGCGAGATCACCATACCGGGCGGCGGCACCATCAAGCCCAACCCGGATGGCACCGTGGACGTTCCCAGCGGCTCCACTGTCCAGACCGGAGAGAACGGCCCGGAAATTACCGTAGGGCCGGGAAACGGCGGTAATGTCGGCGGCAACGGCGAAATCACCGTTCCCGGAGGCGGCACTGTCCAGATCGGCAAAGACCCGGCCACCACCATCACCCCGCCCACAGGCGGCGAAGTGACCCCCAACCCGGACGGCACCGTGACTGTTCCCGACGGCACCACGGTCAAGTCTGGTAATGGCGGGCCGAAAGTCACTGTGGGGCCGGGGAACGGCGGCACCATAGGCAGTAACGGCGGCGTGACCGTTGGGGGCGGCGAGACTGTCAAAGTAGGCGATACCACCGTTACGCTGCCAGAGGGCGGCGGCACCGTCAAGCCCAACCCGGACGGCACCATTCCCCTCCCTGGCGGAACTGTTGTTACCCCGACCGGCAAAGACCCTATCACGGTTCCTGATGGCGGCGGTACAGTAAATCCCGGCACCGGTGAAGTAACTTTGAATGTCCATACAGTGACCTTTGACAGTCAGGGCGGCTCTGCGGTCAACCCCATCAAAGTGACCCACGGGAAAACTGCGGTGCAACCCGGCAATCCCACCAGAAGCGGCTATGCGTTCGGCGGCTGGTACAAGGAGAGCGGCTACACAAATGCCTGGAACTTTACCACCGACACCGTGACCGGGGATATTACCCTTTATGCCAAGTGGACACAGAACAGCGGCGGAGGCGGGGGCGGCTGGTACAATCCCCCCAGCATCACCACTTACCCCGTCACCACCCCGGCCACGTTCCCCCACGGCAAGCTGACGATCAGCCCCGTCCGCGCAGAGCGGAACGCCACCGTGACCATCACCGTGACCCCGGAGGACGGCTACCGCCTGGGCGTTCTGAACGTCACCAGCGGCGGGAAATCCATACCCCTGACGGAAAAGGGCGGCGGCAAGTACACCTTTACCATGCCAGCGGGTACGGTCAAGGTGGAGGCCACCTTTGTACCGGCTGAAACACCGGGAACCCCCTGGATCAATCCCTTTGCGGATGTGCCGGAGGGCGCATGGTATTATGACGCGATATGGTTCGTTAGTGAAAACGGCTTGATGGGCGGTTACGGCAACGGGAATTTTGGCCCCAATGACCCCATCACCCGTGAGCAGTTGGCCGTCATGCTCTGGCGGTACTCCGGCAGTCCAGCTGCCACGAATAAGGAATTGCACTTCAATGACACGGACGAGATCAACGGCTTTGCGCTGGAGGCCCTGCGCTGGGCTGTGGAGAACGACATTATCAACGGCTACGGCGACGGGCGGTTAGGCCTCCAGGGGCAGGCGACACGGGCACAGGTGGCGCAAATGTTAATGAATTTTCTGGAAAGATAAAATCTTAGCTGCAAATATTAAACATAGGCCGTCTGCCTTGGTTATGGCAGATGGCCTATGTTTTGAAATTTACCCTTGACAAAAGCTCTCTGAGTAACTCTGCTTTAGAATATTATACCATACTTTTGCAAAAAATCTATACTCTAATAACCATTTGCGAACCGCTGGAAAACCCTTCTACCGCAATGCCTACGTTGACAGAAACGCGTCTCAATTTGAGACGCGTTTTTTTATGATTCTATATCTTGATATTTGAAGGCAACCTTATCTTATTTTGCATCTTTTAAAGCCTCGACATATCTGACAGCGCGATCTCTATAATTTCCTGGTAAAGATTCAAACAAGGACAGAAGGTAAGCTGATTGATCATCAGCCACAAATTTTATTGGTGTTTTTATGTCGGATAAACCAAGCAAATAATCCGTGGATACCCCAAAATACTCCGCCAGCTTCAAAAGCACCTCAATTGTTGGAAGATATTTACCGCATTCATAAGAACTGATAGATGCTTGATCTACTCCAAGATCAATAGCAAGGTTTCCGGGAGTGTAATCTTTATGATATGATAAGACATTATGAGAAGACAAACGGTAGAGACAAGGCAGAGATGTTGGAAATGTGGAAAGATTGAAAACCAAGTGAAGGCAGGGCGCAACAGCTCGGGGGACCGACGCTGCAAGTGTAGGGAGTGCGGCATATATTACACCATCAAACCCAAGCGCCATGAGTACTCTGAAGAAAGCAAAGAACTGGCAATCAAAATGTACTACGGGGGAGTCATTGGCTGAGGGGTGGGAAAATTCTTGAAATGAACAAGCCCAATGTAATGAATTGGACAAAAAAGACCGTTCGGACCGAGAGAACGGAAGCGATATCCACAATCAGGGTAAAAACTGTGAAATTGGATGAATTGTACTGGTTTCTGGAATACAAGCCCCGCGCAGAAATACGGGAAAATATCTGCATCATGACGATGGTAAGCCGGGAACCGCGGCAGATCATAGGCCATGTTATGAGCCGTGATAAGAACTCCAGGACGATTCAGAAGAAGATAGACGCAGCTCCTGATGCGGAACGTTATTGCACAGATGGGTACTCTGGATATCTGGATGTTCCTTTCCGGGGAACATATCTTCAATATTCACAACAAAAATGACACCTTCACTGCGGAGGGTGTCAATGCTGATCTGCGCCATTATACCCCTACTCTGGAACACCGCAGCAGATGTTTTCCGCGAAAGCTGGAAAACCTTCAGACTGTTTTAGCTGTTTTTGTGCGGGCCTATAATCGCTTCAGACTTCATAAGGACCGTTATCCTTCCAGACATCCAGATGCTTCTCTCCCCGTTTCTCTTTTTGACTTCCTTTAACTGCATATTTGGACACTCCCCTAATAAAAATAGGGCTTGCATTTTCCGGCAGGATGTTGTATACTATCTTCAGAAAACCGAACGGAATACTTTGTCTTCAGGGCGGGGTGAAATTCCCCACTGGCGGTACAGTCCGCGACCGGAGGCCGGTTCCACCCTTGGAACACCTCCGCTGACCCGGTGAAACTCCGGGACCAACAGTTACAGTCTGGATGGAAGAAGATGAGTGCGGCGTAAGTCCGTGCGTTATTCGCGCGCTTCTTTGCTGCTTGTTCACCTTGGAGAAGTCAAAGCATCCAGGGTGTTTTCAAGTATGTAAAGGAGTGCTTTCTTATGTCCGATTTCAACAACGCCAGCGTTATCTCTACCGCCCGTCCCCGAGTGACGGTCAAAACCGTTACCTCCCTGGCCATGCTCACCGCCCTGACCTATCTCGCTATGCTGCTGAGCAATCTGCTGCCCAAGGTGGCGGGTTTCCTGCAAATGGAAATCAAGGGCACCGTGATCGTCATCGGCGGCTTCCTGTTTGGGCCCCTGTCTGCCGCCATTATTTCCATCGTGGTGGCCCTGATTGAGATGATTACCGTCAGCGATACCGGCCCTGTCGGATGCGTCATGAACCTCCTGGCCGCTGTGTCCTTCGCCTGCCCCGCAGCATTGATCTACCAGAAAAAGCGCAGCCGGAAGGGTGCGGTTGTCGGTCTGACGGTGGGCGTCCTCGCCATGACCGTTGTCATGCTCCTCTGGAACTACCTCATTACCCCCATTTATATGGGAGTTGAACGGGAAAAGGTGGTGGAGATGTTGCCCACCGTATTCCTTCCCTTCAATCTGGTGAAGGGCGGGCTGAACATGGCCCTGACCCTGATTCTCTACAAGCCAGTCGTTACCGCTCTGCGGAAGGCCCGCCTGGTTCCCGAGCGGGAGACGGTCTCCAGCGGCGACCGTTTTGACGCGGGTTTCCTGCTGTTCTCCTTGGCGTTGCTGGCTACCTTTACCCTCCTGGTGCTGGTTCTGGCTGGAAAAATCTGAGAGGCAGCCTGGATATCACAAATTACCAATTTCAGACAAGGGCGGAGGAATTTTCCTCCGCCCTTGTTCATCCCCAAAGTGCCCTTTGAAAGCGGGTGGAAAGGAAAAGAGCTACTAGAGAAACCTATCAGGGGTTTCTCTCGTTTTCAATCAGAAGTTTTTCTGAACTTAAAAAGTTCTGAAAAACTTGCTCCGGTCTTGCCTTTTTACCGGCACCAGATTTTCTGCTCCCGCGCGGAGGCAATGAGCCCGTCCCGGAAATCAGGATGGGCGATGGAAATCAGCAGCTCCGCCCGTTCCCAGGTGGTACGGCCCACCAGGTTCACCGCGCCGTACTCCGTGACAATATAATAAGCTTGACTCCGGGGACCGGTGATGATATCCCCTCCGAAGTGGGGCAGAATCCGGGAATGGCGGACGCCGTCCCGGTCCACAAAGGAGGAGGTCATACAGATGAAGGCCTTCCCGCCCCGGGACATGGCCGCGCCCGTGAGGTAGTCCAGCTGTCCGCCGGTGCCGCTGATGTGCCGCAGGCCCGCGCTTTCCGAACAGGTCTGGCCGTACAGGTCCACGGCGATGCAGCTGTTGATGGAGATCATATCGTCCAGCTGGGCGATGGTCTCCGGGGCGTTGACGTACTCCAGCGGCGCCACCACTACGGAAGGGTTCTGGTCCGCCCAATCATAGAGGGCCTGAGAGCCGAAGATGATCCCCGTCATGCCCTTGTTCCGGTGGATGGTCTTCCGGGCGTTGGTCAGCTTCCCCGCCCGGAAGAGCTCAAAGTAGGCGTCTCCGCACAGCTCCGTGTGCATCCCCAAGTCCTTCAGGTCCGACTGGGCCAGCAGGGACCCCACCACGTTGGGCATGGCCCCGATGCCCAGCTGAAGCGTAGCCCCGTCCTTGACAAAGGGAACGATGTGCTCCGCGATTTTCCGGTCTTCCTCCGTGGCCTCCGCCACCGGGAACTGGGGCAGGGGAGCGTGGGGGCCCTCTACCACATAGTCCACCTCCGAAAGATGGATGCACTCGTCAAAGCCCCCCAGAATCCGGGGAAGGTGCTCGTTCACCTCCAGAATCACCACGTCCGCCTTTTCCAAAATCCCCCGGGCCACGCCAGTGGCGCAGGAGAGATTGAAATAGCCGTGCTTGTCCATGGGAGGAACGCACATCATGGCGACATTGACCGTCAGGAAATGCCGGTAGTAAGGCACTACGTTCCGGAAGATCATGGGAATATAGTTGCACAGGCCCTGGTCGCAGAGCTTCCGCTCATAAGCGGAGCAGTGCCAGGAGTTATAGAGGAAATGCTCCCGGGTGGGGTCGCACTCCACGGTTTGAATGGGGCCGAAGAGCAGATTTCCCCGGAGCTTGACGCCGGTGAGCTCGTCCCGGCGCTTGGCAAGGGCGGCGTCCAGAAGGGTGGGGAAGCACACATTCGTGGTGTAATCCACCCAATCCCCGCTTTTGACCGCCTGCACCGCCTGTTCCGGCGTCCGCAGCTTCTGCCGGTACTGGTCCATCAACATCCGCGCCGCCTCCTTACTGCACCGCATCCCGGCCCGCGCGGTACGCGGACAGGTTCAGCGGCAGAAATTTCTCCGGGACAACCCGGGTGATAACCGCCTCCCAGTCAATATGGTCCAGCTTCATCGCCTTTGCCATGGCCCCGAAGAGCACCACGTTCATGCACTTGGAACTCCCCAGCTTCCGGGCGGTCTCCGCCGCGTCCAGAGTCACACAGCGGAAGTGGGCCTCCATGGCCTCCAGACACCCGGCGGGATACTCGCACAGCCCCGCCGCCACGGTGGAGGAGGGCAGCTCATAGTCGTTGATCACGGCCACACCGCCGGGCTTGAGGAACTCCGCGTAACGGACCGCCTCCATCTTCTCAAAGGCCACCAGAATGTCCGCCGCGCCGGGGCCGATGACCGGGGAATAGACCTTCTCGCCCCAATGGACCTGCGTGGAGACGCTGCCGCCCCGCTGGCTCATGCCGTGGACCTCAGACATCTTTACATCGTAACCCGCTTCCATCAGGCCGGATACCAGAATTTTCGCCGCCAGAATGGCCCCCTGGCCGCCGACGCCCACCAGTAACGCGCTCTGCCGTTCCATCATTTCGTCTCCTTTCTGGAAATCGCCCCCACGGGGCACACCTGAGCGCAGACCGTACAGCCCACGCACTGCGTTGCGTCAATTTGGGACTTGCCGTCCTTCACGGAGAGGGCGGGACAGCCCACCTTCAGGCACTTTTTACAGCCGATGCAGGTTCCCTGGTCCACCTCGCACAGCCCGGTATTGTGGGAAATCCGCTTGATCAGCAGACAGGGGCGGCGGGCGATGATGGCGGCGGGGACCTCCGAGGCCAGGGCATCGTCCACGGCCTTCTGCATGGCCGTCAGGTCCTGGGGGTCTGCGATGATGACATTGGCGTAGCCCAGGGCGCGCAGGACGTCCTCGATTTTGATGGCGGCGGCAATCTCCCCCTGGAGGGTGTAGCCGCTGCCGGGATTGTCCTGATGGCCGGTCATGCCGGTAATGGAGTTGTCCAGCACCACGGGGATGACGCTGCCCTTGTTATAGAGAATTTCCGCCGCGCCGGTCATGCCGCTGTGGAAGAAGGTGGAATCCCCCAGGACGCCGAAGACCTTCTTTTTTTGCCCCGTGGCCTGGAACGCCCGGGCCATGCCCATGCCCACGGAGAAGCCGCCGCCCATGCACACGCAGGTATCCATGGCGTTGAGGGGCGTGGCGGCTCCCAGGGTATAGCATCCGATGTCCCCCGTGACCACAAAGTCCTTTCCCTTGGACATGGTGTAGAAAAAGCCGCGGTGAGGACAGCCGGGACACAGCGCCGGAGGCCGGGACACCGCCTGAACTCCCACATCCACCGTAGGCGTCCGGGTCTGGAAAATCCGCTCCGCCAGCAGCTGGGGATTCAGCTCATAGAGCCGCCCGGTGAGCTCTTTGCCCCGGCAGGGAATCCCGGCGGCTTTGATCTGCTCCTCCATGAAGGGCTCCAGCTCCTCGATGACATAGAGGGTCTCCACCTTGGAGGCGAACTCCCGGATGAGCTTCATGGGCAAGGGGTAGGTGAGGCCCAGCTTCAGGAAGGACGTGTCCGCCGGAAAGACGTCTTTCGCGTACTGATAGGCGATGGAGGCCGTAATGACGCCGGTTTTAGAGCCGTTGAGCTCCATCCGGTTGAGAGGGCTGGTTTCGCCGTACGCCTCCAGGCGGCGCAGATTTTCCTCTACCTTGGGGTGGTTCTGCATGGCATTGGCGGGGGTGGAGACGAATTTCCGGGTGTTCCGCTGGTAGGGGAGCACCGGAATTTCTTCCCGCCGGCCGGTGGTCACAAGGCTCTTGGAATGGGAGACCCGGGTGGTGACGCGGAACAGCACCGGCAGGTCGAACTCCTCGGAAATGCGGTAGGCCTCCTTCATGAAATCCAGGCATTCCTGAGAGTCCGAGGGCTCCACCAGGGCGATGCGGGCCGCCCGGGCATAGAGGCGGCTGTCCTGCTCGTTCTGGGAGGAGTGCATGCTGGGATCGTCCGCCGCGACGATGACATATCCGCCGCTGACGCCGTTATAGGCAGCGGTGAAGATGGGGTCCGCCGCGACGTTTACCCCCACGTGCTTCATGGCGCAGAGGCTCCGCACCCCGGCGATGGCCGCGCCGTAGGCCGCTTCCGCCGCCACCTTCTCGTTGGGGGCCCACTCGCAGTACAGTGCCTCGCGGTACTGCGGCAGGTTTTCGAAGATCTCCGTGCTGGGGGTGCCGGGATAGGCGGAGCAGATTTTGACTCCCGCCTCGTAGGCGCCCCGGGCGATGGCTTCGTTTCCGGACATGAGGATCTTTTCCATGGTTGAGGACCTGCCTTTCTTTGGATTTTTACTTTAAATGCGAAAAGAGGGCTTGCTCTTCCGGCGCGATGGCCGAAAGAGCAAGCCCAAAGGTCACGTGATTTAGTTGCCGCCGCTCTACCGGCCTGTTATGAACCGATGGGGACAGTTATCTGCTCCGCTTCAGAACCTCGCACAAAAGCTGATAGGTCCGGGCGGAAGAGGAAATGCTCAGGTGTTCCCGGGGCGTATGGACGTCGGCCATTTCCGGGCCGATGGACACGCAGTCCAGGTCGGGGATGCTGTCCGCGAACAGGCCGCACTCGATTCCGGCGTGAACGGCCTCCACCGTGGCCTCCTTGCCGAAAAGGTCCTGATACACCTGGAGAATGGTGTCCTTGACCACCGAGCTGGGGTTGTAGGACCAGCCGGGATAGCTGCCGGAGAACTCCGTGGTTCCCCCGGCCAGGGTGACGATGGCGGCGACACGCTCCAGAATCCACTCCTTCTGGGTGGTCATGGAGCTGCGGACGGTGTTGGCGAGGAAGAGCTCCCCCTCGTCCAGCCGCAGGATGCCGAAATTCAAAGAGGTCTGCACCAGGCCGGGCATGTCCGCGCTCATGGCCTGCACGCTGTCGGGGAGGGCCAGAAGGACCTTCAGGACCTTCTCCGTGTCGGCGGCGGTCAGGGCGGCGGCGTTGGCCGCGGGTCCGGCCTTGGCGGAAACGGTCATGCTGGGCTCCGTGGCGGCGTATTCCTTTTTGAGGATCTCCGCCCAGCGCCCGGCCTCGGCCAGGAGGGCGGAGGCGTCGCCGTTGACGCCCAGGACCGCCGTGGTCTTGGAGGCGATGGCCGTCTCCCGGCTGCCGCCCTCCAAATGAATCAGCTGGAAGGGGGCCTTGTGCATCAGCCCCTGGAGCATACGCCCCATCAGAATGTTGGAATTCCCCCGGCCCTTGTCGATCTCCACGCCGGAGTGGCCGCTGGTCAGGCCGGAAATCTCCAGCTCCACCTGGGTCAGGGCCAGCTCCTTCCGGCGGACGGGCAGCTTGGAATAGGCGTTGGCCCCGCCGGCGCAGCTGCACATCAGCACGCCCTCATATTCGGAATCCAGATTGATCAGCCGGTGCCCGGTGAGCTGGGAACCGTCAAAGGCGAAAGCGCCCAGCATGCCGATTTCCTCGTCGGCGGTCAGCAGGACCTCCAGCGGGGGATGGGGCAGGTCCCGGCTGTCCAGAATGGCCAGGCACATGGCCACGGCGATGCCGTTGTCGCCGCCCAGGGTGGTGCCGTCGGCCCGGAGCGTGTCGCCCTCCACCACAAGGCGGATGCCGTCCTTCTGAAAATCGAAGTCCACGCCCGGGTCCTTTTCACAGACCATGTCGGTGTGTCCCTGAAGGATTATGGTCTCCGCCTGCTCATAGCCGGGGGAGGCGGGCTTGCGGATCAGCAGGTTATCCGCCTTGTCCCGATACCAGGTCAGGCCCCGCTCCTCCGCAAAGCGGACGCAGTAGTCCACGATGGCGCCGGTATTTCCGGAGCCGTGGGGAATGCCGCAGATGGTCTCGAAGTACGCGAAGAGATTCTGGGGCTCCAAATGGGATAATACGCCCATATGACACTCATCTCCTTTCAAATTTTACCATAGAACGGCAGGAGCTGTCAATACCGAACCTGGTCGCCCTTCATGCCGACCTTGCGCAGCTCGGGCAGCCAGCACTCGTTGGGCTTGCGCTGGGGGTCCCACCAGTTGGGATGGGCGGGGGTCATCGTGACCAGCACCTTCATGCCCACCTTGGTGTCCGCGTTGGTCAGGGGCGTCAGCGTCTCCAGGTCCACCATGCCGATGCCGTCGGGGGCGGTCAGGACGGTCTTGCCGGACTCGTCCCGGAGAATCAGGTTCTCGTTCTTGAAGTCGATGTAGTACCGGGCACCCTTCTCGTCCTTGACCACAGTGGTGCCGAAATCGAAGCCGCCCTCGGCCTTGATGTCCAGCTTCTCAATGGTGCCCCGGCAGAACTCCCGGACCTCCATCACCTTTTTCAGCTCGTCCATCAGGTCGCTTCCGCTGTCCCTGGCGGCAAAGATGGCGTGGCCGATCTTCTGGGCCTTGGTGACGCAGCCCACGTCCAGGGCCTCCTGCATCTCCGCCTTGTTCAGACCCCAGGTGGCAAAGCCGATCCGCATGTCGTACAGCATGCAGAGCTGCCGGGCGATGGCCTCGCCGGAGTGGTCGCTGATGGGATAGACGATGATCTCGTCCCCGTGGAGGCTGCCCATGCCCATGGGCTTGGGGGGATGGTCCCAGAAGGAGGTCAGTGTGGTGTTCAGCTCGGGGACCGCCCGGCCGTTGGAGTCCACATCCAGGAATTTAATGCGCTTCTCCGGGTCCTTGTCCGAGAGAATGGCCACCAGCATGGGGGCGAAGGTGTTGAACCCGCCCATCTCGCCGGAGTAGAGGTATTTGCAGTTCTTGCCCTCGCTGACAAAGGCCTTCTGGAAGGCGCGGTAGGCGTGAATGGCGTCGGGGCCGAAGCGGGGCTTGCCGGGCTCCATCATCGCCACGGGGGAACCCAGGCCCGCCACCATGGCGGCGTACTCGTCGTCGCCGATTTCGTCCAGGTCCAGAAGGTCGATTTCGATCTTGTACCCGTCCTCCTTCAGGCCGTCCAGCATGGACATGCCCTGAGACAGGGAACCGCCGCCCCCCGCGCCCAGAAGCGTCGCGCCGTACAGAATCTCCATAATGTCCTGTTCATAAAGCTTCCTCATGATACCAATCTCCTTTTCATTATTTCAGGGCTCCGGAGCCCGCCGGAGGCCGCCGGTAGGGCGTCCCCCGGACGCGCCCTCAGGCCGTCTTCCGGGACTTGGTCAGAATGGGGTGCAGAATCAGGTAGAGCACGCAGGCCACCACCACGCCGTTGATGGTGGGAACCAGAAGGGTGGGGAAGGCCAGGGCGAACAGGGCTCCGCCCACCCAGGCGATGATGCCGGTCCAGTTGACGCCCTCCACGGCCTCCCAGCGGTCGGGGTCTCCCTTGTGGATGACGAAATAGTCCATCACCACCACGCCAGCCACCGGGGGAATGAAGGCCGCGAGGATGTTCAGGAAGCTGTTGAAATAGTTGGTGATGCCGAAGACGGACAGCAGCGTGCCCAGAACACCGGCAATCAGGGTGTAGAGCCAGCGCCGGTCGTCCCGGCCCTTCGTCAGGCTCAGCAGGGCAAAGCCAGCGGAATAGGCGTTGGAGACGTTGGTGGTCCAGGTGGCGAGGACCAGGACCAGCAGGCCCAGAATGGGAGCGCCGATGCTGGAGAGCATGTTGACGATGCTGGTGGTGTCCATACCAGCGGAACCGGAGTGAATCGCCAACACGCCTCCGGCCAGCATGGTGCCCACGCCCATGGGAATGACGCCCACGATGCTGGAGATGATGACGTCCTTACGGCTCCTGCAATAGCGGGTGGTGTCGCCGGAGAGGACGCTGCCGGTGGCAAAGCCGCCCACCGCCGTGCCGATGGCGGCCACCATGGGGGTGACGGTGGCGGGGGTATATCCGGAGATCGCCGCAGCGGAGCCGGGATTGCGGAAGACGCTGATCATGGCGTAGATCAAAATCAGAATCAGCGCGGGAACGGACACGATGTTCAGCAGCCGGATGAGGTTGATGCCCACCACGGCGGTGAGGCACATCAGCAGCCCCCAGAGGAAGGTGGAAACAATGCCGGGCAGCGGGATGCCGAAGCTGTTGAGGATGGCGGCGAAGGCCTCGCCGCAGATCACGGCCTGGAACCCGAACCAGCAGATGAAGCAGAAGGCGATGATCGCCGAGACCAGATAGCCGGAGCCGGTCTTGCCGAAGGCGCTGGAGGCGGCGGATACCGTGGGAATGCCCTTGTCGGCGGAGAGGATGCTCATCAGGATCATCAGGACCACGCAGATTCCATAGCCCAAGCACATGGCCACCGCCGCCTGGGCAAAGCTGAGTCCCATGGTGATTCCAGCGCCCACCATCAGCGCGGGGACGCAGCAGACGGAGCCCGCCCAGATAAAAGCGATGCTGAGCCAGCTCTTCCGGTCCTCCGCCCGGACCTGCCCCAGGCCGGAGGCTTCGATTTTCTTTGCCATGGTATTTCCTCCCTGTTTTTGAGACTTTCCCGGGGATTGCCGGGAAATTTGTCGAATTAAATTATATAGGGCGTGGCAAAAAATGTAATTAGCCATTTGGACAAAAAGAGAGCGGGCCTACTGTATCAATCCGATAAGCAGGCCCGCCGGGGCGGGGTCAGTCCGTGTCATGAAGAATGCGGTTCAGTGCCAGCGCAATATAGATCTGATAGGCATCCGGGGACTTGTAGGGGGAAAGACCGGTGGAGTCGTGGATGAGCTTCAGGCGGTATTTCACGGTGTTCAAATGGACAAAGAGCAGCTTGGCCGTCAGGGCCATGTTGGACGCGGCGTCCAGCAGGTACACGGAGGCGGTGCCCAGCAGCTCCGCTCCGGAGGCCTGGATTTTGACGAGGAGGGCCTGGTAGTATTCCAGGGTTTCCCGCCGCCCGGCCAGGAGCTGGCACTGCTTGGCGATGGAAATATCCGCCATATAGAGGACCTCCCGCCGGGGGAAAATCCGGCGCGCCGTCTCCCAGTAGGCCACGCTGTCCAAATAGGCCTGACGGACCTCGGCGGTGTTGTTCAGGCACTCGCAGCAGACGATTTCGTACTCCAGCGCCTCGGCGCGGAGCTGGGCGGCCAGACTGTCCGCCAGCAGGTGCCTCTGGGCCGCGCTGCGGGGCGCCATGGTGCAGGCGATCAGCTTCCCCTCGTAATAGCCCAGGAGGGGAACACCCGCCGGGACGGGGAAGAACTCCGTACACAGGCGCAGGAGCTTTTCATCCGGACCGGCGTCCCCGGACTTCCGGGCGAAAATCCAGATTTGGTCCAGGTCCGAGACCTGGATGTGGAAGAGCTTTGCCAGGCGGTTCATGTTCAGCGGCTCATCGTTGATGATGGCCCGAATCAGCTCGGAGGTCATCAGGCGGCCATGGTTCTGGTTCCAGATGTGAATGAAAAGGCGGACCACCTCGCTGGCCTGCCAGAGGGCGTCGCTGGAGAGGGGGTCGCCGTACTTCAGGAGGTAGAGGCGGCTGCTGTCCGCGTCGTCCAGCAGGGCGGGGCAGCGCTGGAGGTGAACCGCGGTGTCCCCCAGGGGAATCCGGGCCTCCTGACGGTCCGATACTTTTTTCAGGCACTCCTGGAAGGGGCCGGACAGCGCGTCCTCAATGCTCCGGGGCCAGTACACGGCGCTCTGAACGGCGGCCCGGTGGTCCGTCAGCACGGCGGAGGCCCGCAGATGCTCGCTGAGCATCCGGAGCAGGGTCTCCATGGTGCGCTGCTGGGGCTGGAGCTTGGAAATGCGGTCGATCAGGGTGCTGACGAAAAAGTGGCTGCGGCTGTTGGCCCGGTAGATTTCGAACATGACCTCGCTGATCACGTCGCTGTAGCGCAGGTCTACCCGGCCCTTGGGCATGCAGATCAGCACAAAGTCCAGCTCGTTGCAGCAGTCGATGAGCCGCTGGTCGATTTCCGGCAGGATGACGCCCACGTAATAGAGCACCAGAGCCACGGAGCCCACGGAGTGATACCGCCGGATGTTGGCACACTGGGTGTCCACATTGTCCAGAATGTTGGCGAAGGCGGAGATCATCATCTCGTTGCCCTCAAACCGGTTGTGCTGAAACAGCTCGTCCAGGACGTCGGAGATCCGCCCGTATTCCAGAACGGTAACGGACTCCACAGGATTGCTCAGCCCATTGTGGCCCGCCGCCACTTCGGCCCCGGCCATGGACGGGAGCTTCAGCACATCCGCAACCGTGAAGCTCATGAAATTCCCCCTCCCGCATCCGGCGGAGCGCCGGAGTGCTTACAGCAGCGTGATTCCCGCCCGTTCGCAGCCCTCAATGGTCTCCCGGTCCCAGAGGCTGGCCTGGACCTCGCCGATGTGGCAGGCCCCCAGCAGCAGCATGCACACCCGAGACATGCCGATGCCGCCGCCGATGGACTGGGGCAGCCGGCCGCCCAGCAGCATCTGGTGGAAGGGCAGCTGCCGCCGGTGGTCGCACCCGGCGGCGGTGAGCTGGCGGTCCATGGCCGCCGCGTCCACCCGGATGCCCATGGAGGAGACCTCAAAGGAGCGCTCCAGCACCGGGTTCCACACGAGGATGTCCCCGTTGAGTTCCCAGTCGTCGTAGTCCGGGGCCCGGCCGTCGTGGCGGGTTCCGGATCGCAGGGTCTTGCCGATCTGCATCAGAAATACCATTGAATGCTCCCGGCAGATTTCCGTTTCCCGCTCCGAGGGGGACAGCTGAGGATAGCGGTCCTCCAGCTCCTGGGTGGTGATGAAGGTCACCTCCCGCTCCGGACGGAAATTCAGGACGGGGAAGTGGTTCCGGAGGACGGAAGCGGTGTCGCACAGGGCCCCGACGATGTTCAGGACGGTGTCCTTGAGATACTGGAGGTTCCGGTCTTCGACGCCGATGTGCTTTTCCCAGTCCCACTGGTCCACGTAGATGGAGTGAATGTTGTCTACGATCTCATCCCGGCGGATGGCGTTCATGTCCGTGAAGAGCCCCATGCCCTGGGGGAACTCATAGCGCTTCAGGGCCAGGCGCTTCCATTTGGCCAGGGAGTGCACCACCTGGCCTTCGGCGCCCACGTCGGGGATGTCAAAGCTGACGGGGCGCTCCACGCCGTTGAGGTCGTCGTTCAGGCCGGTGCGGCCATCGACGAACAGGGGCGCAGAGACCCGGTGGAGGTTCAGGCGGAGGGTGAGGTTGCGCTGGAAATCCTCGTGGATCAGTTCAATGGCCCGCTGGAGCTCGTTGTTGCTCAGGGGCATTTTGTAGCCGGTGGGGATGGTGAGTCTGCTCATTGATAAAACCAGTCCTTTCGATATCAGAAAACAGGGGAGATGAAGGGGGGAGCGGGAAAGTTTGAATCCGGAGTTATTCTTCCCGGAGTCGTTCCAGGCCCGCCCGGAGCCGCCGCAGGGCTTCCTCCCGGCCCAGAATGTGGCAGATTTCCACCGCGCCGCCGGGAGTCACCTGCCGTCCCGCCGCCGCGATGCGGACGGGCCACATCAGCGTGGCGTTCTTCACGCCCAGGCGCTCCGCCAGGGCGATGAGGCAGTCGTGAACGGAGTCCTGGGTCCAGTCCGCCAGCGCCTCCAGGGCGGGAATGGCGGCCTCCAGCATGGTTTTGGAAACCGCGCTGTCGGTCTTGGATTTCTTGTTGGTGAAGAGGGCCGTATCATAGTCGGGCAGGGCGTCGAAGAAATCCACCTTCTCCGGGATGTCCGTCAGCTTCTCGCACCGGGCCTGAAGGAGGGCGGCCACGGCGGCGGCGTCAATGGCGGGGGTTTTCACGGCCTGCCGGATATAGGGCTCCGCGATTCCGGCGAAGTCCTCCGGCGTCATGGCCCGGAGGTAGAGGGCGTTGAAATAGGTCAGCTTCTCGATGTCGAAAATGGCGGGGGACTTGGAAATGCCCGCGATGTCGAAGGCGTCCACCAGTTCCTCCAGGGAGAAGACCTCCTGCTCGCTCCGCTCCCCCTTGGGGGCCCAGCCCAGAAGGGCCACGTAGTTCAGCACGGCGGGGGTCAGATAGCCCTGGGCAATCAGGTCCTCATAGGAGGGGTCGCCGTGGCGCTTGGACATTTTGTTGTGCTGGTCCCGCATGACGGGGGAGCAGTGGACATAGGTGGGAATCTCCCAGCCGAAGGACTCGTAGAGGAGGTTGTATTTGGGGGCGGAGGAGAGGTATTCGCTGCCCCGGACCACGTGGGTGATGCCCATGAGGTGGTCGTCGACCACGTTGGCGAAATTGTAGGTGGGCAGGCCGTCCCGCTTCAGCAGGACCTGATCGTCCAGGGTTTTGTTCTCCACGGTGATATCCCCGAAGCTGACGTCGTGGAAGGTGGTGGTTCCCTCCTGGGGAATGCGCTGGCGGATGACGTAGGGCATGCCCGCCAGCAGGTTGGCGTCAATCTCCTCCTGCGAGAGGTCCCGGCAGGGGTCCGCGGCCCGGCTGAAATCGTCCTCCTCGGACTCGGTTTTCTCGCAGAAGCAGTAATAGGCCGCGCCCTTCTCCACCAGGAGCTTGGCGTATTTCCCATAGAGGTCCCGCCGCTCCGACTGAATATAGGGCCCCACGGGACCGCCCGCGTCGGGGCCCTCGTCGTGGGTCAGGCCGCACTCGGCCATGGTGCGGTAGATGACGTCTGTGGCACCCTCCACCAGGCGGCCCTGGTCGGTGTCCTCAATGCGGAGGATAAAGGTGCCGTGGTGATGCCGGGCGATGAGCCAGGTGTAAAGGGCGGTGCGGAGATTCCCCACGTGCATGTAGCCCGTGGGGGAGGGGGCGAAACGGGTGCGGACGGTTCCCTTGGGAATCCGGTCTTCCATGTCCTGGAAAAAGCGGCTTTCAGCTGCCATAATGACCTCCTTGAGCAAAACCGGGGACGCCCCGGCGTATTTTACAGACATTGTCATTATCCACACTTTGGGGTGAAAAGTCAACCGGAAGCCTGTAAGAAAATCCGCCGGAGAGCACCGCCGGACTTGCTTTTTCGCCGCCGGGGGTGTATGATGCGTGCCGGGGAGCGCGTCTGAAAACGGGTGAGCACCTACCGTATAAGGCTGGGGCCTTGTACGGTATTTTTTTAGAGGAGGATTCTGTAAGACGAAGTGGAGTATGATATGGCCGATTCTCATCGTCGTGACATCCAACACCGTTTATAACATCTGCGCCAAGTCGACGCCGGAAACTGTAAACGGCTTCGCCCCTCTGGCGATAACCTACACAATAGCCGCGGCCTGCGCGGTGCTCCTGTTTTACCTCACGGCGGAGGAGAAGCAGCTGCTTGCGGAGCTGGGGAAAACCAACTGGACGGCATGGGTGCTGGGCCTGTCCATCGTCGGGCTGGAGTTCGGATTTCTCTGCGTTTACCGGATGGGGTGGAACATCAGCATGGGGAACCTGACGGCCAGTATCACGCTGTCCTGCGTACTGCTGCTGGCGGGGGTCCTGCTCTACCGGGAGACGCTGACCCTGCGCCAGATTCTGGGAATGGCCGTGTGCGTTCTGGGGCTGGTCCTGATTACGGAGTAAAGAGGGGAAGAAACCCGGGGGCCGTTCCGGGCCCTTTTTGCCAGATACGCTAAAAAACCCGCCGCCGGACGCCCCGGCTTTCAGTCTGTTCGCCACTTGTAAAGGGGGTGGGGGATTGTTAGAATATTTGTAATCAGAGCGTTTGCGGACCAATCGAGTCCCCCTCTCCACAAATTGGACAGTTTGAAAATATGAGGTGTCATATGTATCGTACCGTGATCTTTGACCTGGATGGGACCCTGCTGAACACCATCGAGGACCTGGCCGCCGCCGGGAACTGGGTGTGCCGCCGGAACGGCTGGCCGGAGCATTCCCTGGAGTCCTTCAAGGCCATGGTGGGCCACGGCATTCCCAATCTGGTCTCCAAATTCTCCCCCGAGGGCTGCCAGAGCCCCTTGATTCTCATGAATACTCTCTCTCAGTTCAGCGAATACTACGGGGAGCACAACATGGACGCCACCGCTCCCTATCCCGGCGTCCCGGAGCTGCTGGAGCGGCTGAAGGCCGCCGGTGTTCAGATGGCGGTGTATTCCAACAAGGCGGACTCCTTCAGCCGGGAGATCGTGGAGCACTATCTCCCCGGTTTCTTCCAGCTGGTGCGGGGGAAGGTGGACGGCGTCCCCGTGAAGCCGGACCCGGCGGGCATTCACGGCATCATGCGGGAGCTGGGCGCCCAGCCGGATACCACCCTCTTCGCGGGGGACAGCAGCGTGGACATTCAGACCGGGCACAACGCCGGGCTTACCGCCTGCGGCGTGACCTGGGGCTTCCGTCCCCGGGCCTCCCTGGTGGAGGCGGGGGCGGACCGGCTGGCGGACACCATGGAGGAGCTGGAAACCATTATTATGGAGGGACCATGCACCTGAGCTTTGACGAGGTGGGGGCGCTGCTGGACGAGCTGGCGGAACCCTTCCCCGAGGCGCTGTTCGAGGGCCTGAACGGCGGCGTTCATCTGGTGCGGGACACCGTGCCCGACGAGACCCTTCCGGAGGCGGAGCTGTATGTCATGGGAGAGTATCGGGAGGACCTTTTGGGCCGCTATATCAACCTCTACTACGGCTCCTTTCTTGCCGTGGCGGAGAAAGAGGAGTGGACCCTGGAGGACTGGCGGCAGGAGCTCCGGCAGACCCTCTCCCACGAGCTGACCCACCACATGGAGGGCCGCGGCGGCCTCCACGCCCTGGAGGACCAGGACGCGGAGGAGATGGAGGCCTGGAGGAAGCAGTACGGCGGAGAGCCGAAGGAATAAAAAAGCCGGAAGGGGAACCGCCCCTTCCGGCCTTTGCTATTTTGTGGGAAACCCGAACTGGTTCCGCATGTCGAACAGGAACCGCAGAAAACTCTCGGGATAGGGGATGAACTCCCCCCGGCGCAGCATGTCCAGAATTTCCTCCAAAGACGCCCGGCGGACCGCCTGTACCTCCTCGGCCTGGAGGGTCAGCTCCTCCGGAGCCAGGTCCCGGGTCAGGATATAGAAATCGTCAAAGCCGCCGCCGAAGTTCACCGTCGCCGAGGGCCGGAGCCCGCCGAGGTCCAGGGAAACCCCCAGCTCCTCCCGGAATTCCCGCTCCGCCCCCTGGCGGCTGGTCTCCCCGGCGTCCACGCCGCCGCCCACGGTCACGTCCCAGAGGCCGGGCCAGATTTGCTTTGATGGGGTCCTCTGCTGAATCAGCAGCCGCCCGCCGCTGTCAAAGACGCAGACATGGACCACCGTGCGGTATTCGCCGGGGCCCAGGGGTGCGCTCCGTTCCGCCGTGCGCCCCAGAGGGCGGCGGTTTTCATCGTATAAATCCACCAGCTCCATAAAATCTCCCCCTTACTGCCGGGCCGCCGTTTTGTAGTCTCCGCCGGGGCGGTAGAAGGGACAGGCGGTGTTGGTCCCCTTCAGGAAGCGCTCCATTTCGTCCTCGTCCAGGTCCATGGTGCACACGAGGGCCTCCAGCTCCTCATCGTAGTCATAGCATACGCAGTCCTCGCAGATCTTGGACATCGGGCATCACCTCTCAAAGGATAATAGCATAAATGCCGTCCACCGCCAAGTGTTTTTTCATCACCAGCTCCTCCAACTCCTCCCGCCGCTCCTTCGGCGCGGCCCAGCACAGGCCGCAGCCCGCCGTGACGCTCCGGGGCACGGGAATCAGCCGCCCCGGCAGACCCTCCGCCGCGCAGGCAGACTCCATGGCCATGGCGGCGGCGGTGGTGCGGAACGTTACCACACAGGTCTCCTCCCGCCGCCTCATTCCTCCAGGGCCTCCCGCGCCAGAACCGCCACGGCCTCCGCCGCCGCGCCAGTCTCCTCCTCCGTGTTGAAGTACGACCAGGAGAACCGGACGGCGCCCTGGTCCGTTGTCCCGAGGGCCCGGTGGAGCCTGGGGGCGCAGTGGGCCCCGGGACGGGTGGCGATGCCGAAGCGGTCCTCCAGCTCGCCGGATACCTGGGCGGAATCCCACGCTCCGATGTTCAGCGTCACAATGGGGGCCCGGAGGGGGGCCTCCTGATCTCCGTAGACCCGCACGCCGGGCAGGTCCCGGACCGCCCGGTAAAACCGGCGGGCCAGGGCGTCCTCCCGTTCGTGGATGGCCGGAATGCCGGTTTCGTTCAGGAAGTCCAGAGCGGCGTTCAGCCCCGCCAGGCCGTGGCCGTTGAGGGTCCCGGCCTCCAGACGGGTGGGGTATTCGGCTGGCTGCGTCTCGGAATAGCTCTGGACTCCAGTACCCCCTGCGGCCAGAGGCCGGATATCCAGCCCCTCCCGGAGGCAAAGTCCCCCGGTGCCCTGGGGGCCCAGCAGGCTCTTGTGGCCGGTGAAGCACACCACATCGATGTTCTGGGCTGTCATGTCGATGGGGAGGACCCCCGCCGTCTGGGAGGCGTCCAGCAGGAAGAGCAGGCCGTGCTCCCGGGCAAAGCGGCCCACCCATTCTATGTCCACCGCGTCCCCTGTCAGGTTGGAGGCGTGGGTACACACCACGGCCTTCGTTTCGGGCCGGAGGAGGCGCTGGAACGCGCTGTAGTCCAGCCGCCCATCCGCCCCGGCGGGAACGAAGTCCACGGAGGCCCCCGCTTCCCGGAGGCGGTACAGGGGGCGGAGGACGGAATTGTGCTCCAGGTCCGTGGAGAGGATGTGGTCCCCCGGCCCCAGGAGACCGGAAATGGCGGTGTTCAGGGCCTGGGTGGAGTTCTGGGTAAAGCATACGTGGTCCGGCCGGGGACAGCCCAGCAGGGCGGCCAGCTTCTCCCGGACCGCGTAGATGGTCCGGGCCGCCGACAGGGACCCCTCGTGGCCTCCCCGGCCGCTGTTGCCGTAGGAGGACAGGGCTTCCAGCACAGCCTGGGCCACGGCGGGGGGCTTGGTCCGGGTGGTGGCGGCGTTGTCAAGATAGATCACGGCTTGACCACCTTGCCCGCTCCCGCCAGCTTCTCCACAATGGCGTACATGTTGGTCACGCTCCCCACGGCCAGCTCCTCCGTCAGCCCGTAGTGGTTCAGGCAGGTGCCGCAGGTGAGAATTTCCACCCCCTGCGCCTCCAGGCTCTTCAGGTCCTCCAGAGAGCCGGAGCCCCGGCAGGTGAGGCGGGCCCCGCCGTTATAGAACAGCATGGTCCGGGGCGGCTCCGGCAGCTGCGTGACGGCGAAGAGGAAGCCCTTCATCAGGATGCCGCCCAGCTCCTCGCTGCCCTGGCCCATGACGGCGCTGTCCACCGCGACGACCAGATTTCCTCCGGCGTCCGGGGAGCAGGTGAGGGGCGGCTCCTCCAGGGGGGCGTCCCCCGGGGGAGAGGGGACTTCCAATATGACGGCGAACTCCGCGTCTCCCCGTTTCTCGGACCTGGCGGCGAGATGGTTCCCGGAGGCCATCCGGAGCAGGTTCTGGACGGCAACCTCATTGTCCACCCGGATTTCCAGAGTCCCCGGCTCCCGCATGGCTCGCAGGGCGCGGGTGGCCTTCACTACCGGGATGGGGCAGGGCTCCCCGATGGCGTTCACAACGACTGTTTTCATGGTCATACCTCCGTCTTCCGCCTGAGCGGCGTGTCCCCTCCATTGTACCGCTGGAGGCGGCGGAATACAAGGGCTATTTTTTCCAAAGAATATCGTTGGATTTTTCGGCAAAGTCCTTGACAGGGCCGGAAGGCGGCGGATACAATAGGAAAATCAGATTTTGAGAGATGCGAGGTCGTTTTATGAAAACACCCTTTGTTACAAAAGAGCAGATGGAGTCCATCACCGCCCGGTATCCCACCCCCTTCCATATTTACGACGAGCGGGGCATCCGGGAGAACGCCCGCCGCCTGTCCGCCGCCTTTGGGTGGAACCCGGGCTTCCGGGAGTACTTCGCAGTGAAGGCGACGCCCACCCCCGCCATTTTGAAAATCCTCCATGAGGAGGGCTGCGGCTGCGACTGCTCCTCCATGGCGGAGCTGCTGATGGCGGAGCGCTGCGGCATCACCGGGGAGGAGGGAATCATGTTCTCCTCCAACAACACCACGGAGGAGGAGTTTCAGACCGCCTTCCGCCTGGGGGGCGTGATCAATCTGGACGACGTCACCCTGATCGACACCCTGGAAAGCGCGCTGGGACAGGTTCCGGAAAAGATCTGCTGCCGCTACAACCCCGGCGGCGTCTTCACGCTGGGGGAGAGCCGGGACGGCGCCCAGGTGATGGACACCCCCGGCGATGCCAAGTACGGCATGACCCGCCCCCAGCTGGCGGAGGCCTTCCGGCGGCTGAAGGCGCTGGGCGTCAAGAAGTTCGGCCTGCACGCCTTCCTGGCCTCCAACACCCTTTCCAACGACTACTATCCCGCCCTGGCCCGGATTCTCTTCCAGCTGGCGGCGGAGCTTCAGGAGGAGACGGGGTGCCGGATTACCTTCATCAATCTCTCCGGCGGCGTGGGCGTGCCCTACCGCCCGGAGGAGCCGGAGAACGACATCGCCGCCATCGGCGAGGGGGTCCGCCGGGCCTATGAGGAGATTCTGACTCCCGCCGGCATGGATGTGGCCCTCTATACGGAGCTGGGGCGCTTTATGCTGGCCCCCTATGGGCACCTCATCACCCGCGCCATCCATGAGAAGCACATTTATAAGGAGTATATCGGGGTGGACGCCTGTGCCTGTAACCTGATGCGCCCCGCCATGTACGGCGCGTACCACCACATCACCGTCCTAGGGAAGGAGAACGCTCCCTGCGGCCACCGGTACGACGTGGCGGGCAGTCTCTGCGAGAATAACGACAAGTTTGCCGTGGACCGGATGCTGCCCCGGATTGACCGGGGGGACCTGCTGGTTATCCACGACGCCGGGGCCCACGGGTTTTCCATGGGCTACAACTACAACGGCAAGCTCCGCTCGGCGGAGCTGCTCCTCCGGGAGGACGGCTCCGTAGAGCTGATCCGACGGGCGGAAACCCTGGAGGACTATTTCGCCACGCTGGTGTGGTGAGGGGCGTTCCCTGTCCGGAGGAGCCGGAAAAACGCGGAACGTGAAAAAACAGCCTGTCCCGACCGGGGGGACAGGCTGTTTTTCTTATCCGGCAAAAAGAGCGGACGCGGTTGAGGAATGACGGTAAGGGCAAACCGGAGCGTCCGGCGGCGGCGAAAAAAGTTTGTATAGTTACAAATGGATAGCAAAACAAAGTGATATTTTTTCTTCGCCCCATTTTTCAAGGACAGAATTCGACAAAATCCGGAAATTTGCATGCCGCATGTATAGACCGTTTGCGAATTTTGGAATAATCTTCCTATTGAGAAGAAGTTACAAGGAGGAAGATAATCGTGTTTAAACGGCGTATCCCGACTCAGGTTCAGAGGGAGTGCTTTGGCCGCGCGGTCCATGACGCGCGAATCCGGTGCGGACTGTCACAGGAAAAACTTGCGGAGGTGCTGGAATGCTCTCCGCATTGGATCAACAATGTGGAACGGGGAAAGAGCAACCTGAATTGGAAGGATACGATCCACCTGCTTTCGATCCTGAAAATTGATCCCGAAGAGCTGACGAAGGAGGTGAAGCGCAGTGGTACAGTATCTGCCGGTCGAAAATAAAATCTTCTCTCCAGACACCGGATGGCACCGGACCTTCGGTCTGCGCGTCATGCGCATGGAAGCAGGGCAGGATCTGGAGCTCATGATTCTTCCGGACATATCCACGGATTTTACATTTGTTCTGCGGCTGGCCGGGCTGTTCACGGAGAAGCAGCTGGACCCCATCCACCTTCTGGACGTTCTGGAGGATTTCTTGTAGCGGCCCGGAGGCGGTGCTTACCGCATGAGATACCCCCGGGAGAGGAGCTCCAGCTGAAGGGCCTCGGCATGGCGGCTGTCCCGGGTCTCCAGGACCATGGTGACGATACAGGCCCCCACGTCGGAGTCCTTGTCCTCCCGGTTGTGATTGACGCTGATGAGGTTGGCCCCGCTGTCCGCCACAATCTGGAGCATCCGGAGGAGGCTGCCGGGCTTATCCTCCACCTTGGTGGTCAGCTCCACCAGACGGCCCGCCTTGGAGAGGCCCTTGGTGATGATGCGGGAGAGGGTGGTCACGTCCACGTTGCCTCCGGAGACCAGGCAGACGGTCTTCCGGCCATCCGTGGGAACCTTGCCGAACATGCAGGCCGCCACCGGCGTGGCTCCGGCCCCCTCGGCCACGGTCTTCTGCTCCTCCATCAGCGCCAGAATGGCGGAAGCGATTTCGTCCTCGGTGACGGTAACGACCTCGTCCACGTACTCCTGGCACAGGGCGAAGGTCCGGTCTCCGGGACGCTTGACGGCAATTCCGTCGGCAATCGTGGAGACGCCGGGGAGCTCCGTGGGCGTGCCCGCACGGAGGGAGAGGTACATGGACGGCGCTCCCGCCGCTTGTACGCCCACAATCCGGCAGGAGGGCTTCCGCTGCCGGATGGCGAAGGCCACGCCGCTGATCAGCCCGCCCCCGCCGATGGGGACCACCACCTGCTCCACATCTGGGAGCTGCTCCAGAATCTCCAGGCCGATGGTGCCCTGTCCAGCGATGACCAGGGGATCGTCAAAGGGATGGGCGAAGGTGTACCCCTCCTCCCGGCAGAGGCGTTGGGCCTCCTTGGCGGCGTCGTCATACACGCCGGGGACCAGCACCACCCGGGCGCCGTAGGCCTTGGTGGCCTCCACCTTGCTGATGGGGGCTCCGGCGGGCATGCAGATAACGGCGGGAATCCCCAGCCGGGCGGCGGAGAGGGCGATGCCCTGGGCGTGGTTCCCGGCGGAGCAGGCGATGACGCCCCGCGCCGCTTCCTCTTTGGTGAGGGAGCGGATTTTATTATAGGCCCCCCGGAGCTTGAAGGCCCCGGTGAGCTGGAGGTTTTCCGCTTTGATGTAGATGTTTCCGCCGATTTTCGGCGCGGGATCCAGGGGCGTGCGGCGGGCGATGCCCGCCAGGGCCTTCCGGGCCTCTTGAATCATGTCCAGAGTCAGCATAGCGATTTCTCCCTTCCGAGTGCTGCTTACTTCGCCTCCAGGAAGGCGGAGGGATGGGTCTTGCAGGTGGCCAGACTCACCGCAATCAGGGCGATGCCGCAGGCGATGGTGCCCGGCACGGCGGAGCCCAGGCCGAAGGGCTCGCCCAGCAGCTTCCAGCCCACGCAGACGGTGAATCCGGCGGTCATGCCGGCGATAACGCCGGCGCTGGTGGCCTTCCGCCAGAAGAGAGCGGCAAAGGCCGGGATGCCCGCCGCCGCCGCGTAAAAGCTCCAGGCGAACATGAGGATGTTATAGGCGTTCTTGATATAGAGGGCGATCACCAGAGCGCCCAGGGGCAGGGCGATGGAGAACAGCCGGGAGAGGCGGATTTCCGTCTTGTCCGTCATCTGGGGGAAGAAGGTTTTGCCGATGTCGTGGACGCAGGTCTGGACGGAAACCAGGAGATAGCTGTCCGCCGTGGACATGATCACGGAGAGGATGCCCGCCAGTGCCAGCCCCGTCAGGCCGACGGGCAGCACGTGAATCGCCAGGGCGGGGACCACCGCGTCGGTGTTGCCGTAGACGGACAGGGCGTCGTCCCCAATGACCTGATGAGCGGCCACGCCCATGAAGTAGACCAGGGCGATGGTGACGCCGTAAACCGCAGTGCCCAGGAACATGCCCTTTTTGGCGGCGCTCCGGTTCCTGGCGGCAAAGGCCCTCTGCCACATCTCCGCCCCGGCCATGGTGAAGACCAGATAGGTGACGATATCCCCCAGGATGCTGCCGTTGAGATAGGGCCGCGCCAGCGCCGGGTCCAGGTCCGCCAGAAAGGCGGAAAAGCCGCCGATGCTCCGAAGGGAGGCGGCGGGAATCAGGATGTACACAAAGAGAATCAGCATGTAGAACTGGAGCACATCGGTGTACACCACGCCGAAGAGACCGGAGGAGGCGGTGTAGACCATGAAGATGACGCAGGCGATCAGTGCCCCGGCCTCATAGGAGAGGCCCACCTGTCCACCCAGCATGTTGATGATGGTGGCGGTGGCCGTCACCTGAGAAGCCACGGTGCCCATCATGGTAAAGGCCACCATGGCGGCCAGCAGGATTTTCGCCGTCCGGCCGAAGCGGCGGTCGAAGAGGTCCGGGATGGAGGCGACGTCGTGCCGCATGCCGATATCGGAGATCCGCCCCGCGATGCCGGAGAAGATGAACATGCCCAGAAGATAGGGAATGGCGGTGATCACCGCCTTGAAGCCGCTGGAGTAGGCGACGCCCGCCCGTCCCATCAGGCCGCTGCCGCCGATGATGGTGGCGCACACCGTGGCCATCATCACCAGAGGGCCCAGAGAGCGGCCCGCCACGTAGTAGTCCCCGGTGTTTTTGATGCGGCGGACGAAGTAGACGCCCACCGCCACCATGGAAAGCAGATAGAAGCCGATGATCAGCAAATCCAGAATATTGAGCTGCGTATGGTCCATCAGATACCTTTCCCCTTCCCGTTCCCCTTCCATGCCCTTACGTCAAAGAGCCGCGAGAGCCCTTCCGTCTGCCGCGCCGGAGGAGAAACGCCGTCTCCGCCGCGGGGACCTTCCATAAATTACCGACCATTATACCAGAAAAGGGAAACCCCGTCGAGGGATTTCCGGGAGTTTTCTGGGATAGTAAAGATGTTTCGAAACGGATAGGGCGGGCATTCAGGCCGGTTTTCAAGGAGGGGAGCGCCGTGGGCCAGGGTGCGGCCTAGGTGTTTGCCGGACCCGGCAGCCTCCGGCAGGTGGCCCGCTCAATGACGGAGGGCGTGATCAGGCGGCGGACGTAGCCGCCCCCGTCTCCGTCTTCAATCAGCTCCAGCAGCAGCCGGAGGGCGGACTGGGCCAGCCGGGGCGTGTTCTGGGAGAGGGTTGTAAGGCGGATGTTGGGCAGGGCGGCGTACTCAATGTTGTCAAAGCCCAGGACGGACAGCCGCTGAGGGACCGGCACGCCCAGCTCGTCCGCCACCTGAATCAGCCCCAGGGCCACGGAGTCGGACACGGCGAAGACAGCGGTCTGGGAGAAGGGGGCGGACAGGAAGCCCCGGGCCAAGTGACGGCCCCCCTCGATGGTGGAGACGGAGTAGGGACTGGGGATGGCCGTCACCTTCATGCCCAGGTCCCCGGCGGCGGAGAGAAAGCCCCGGTACCGGAGGGCGTGGGTGGCGCTGCCCTCCCGCAGGCCCAGGTAGGCTACGTCCCGGTGGCCCAGGCGGTGGAGGTATTCCGCCGCCATCCGGCCCCCGGCGTAGTTGTCCACGCTGACGGTGTTGCCCCGGTGGGGGGAGTCCTCCGGCGCACAGGCTCCCAGCAGCACACAGGGCATGTCCCCCTGCCAGCGCCGGGCCAGGTCATAGGCCCCGTCACCAGAGCTGCTGAGGAGAACGCCGTCGGCCCGCTGGCTGAAAAAAAGGTCGAAGAGGGTTTCCAGCTGCCCCTCCTCCGGGCGGCTGGAGCAGAGCATGACCTGATAGCCCGCCGCCTGGGCGCAGAGCTCCAGGTTCAGCGCCAGGGCGGCGTGGAAGGGGTTGGCCAGGTCGGGGACGATCAGGCCCAGCAGGCTGGAGCGGCTGGAACTGAGGCTCCGGGCCAGCAGGTTGGCCCGGTAGCCCTGCTCCCGGCAGACCCGGAGGACCCGCTCCCGCGTCTCTCCGTGGATTTCCGGGGCGTTGTTCAGGGCGCGGGATACCGTGGTGACGGAAACCCCCGCCAGGCGGGCGACATCTTTGATGGTGACACGCTGCATAAGGGTTCCTCCTCATTTCGGAAAGAAAACAGGACCGCTTTGGTAACGTTTGCAAACCGCCGCCCTCCGGAGACGGGAGGCGGGGACACGGCGGCGGAGGCTGGGAGTTTCCGGAAACAGCCGTGGGGCGGAATCGGAAACAATCTGTGAAATATATCGGCGGAACCAGCAAAGATTCTCGACTTTTATGCCATTATTGTAGCATAGATTTCGGAATCTGGATATTGTACAAAACCGATAAAAATCACCGGGCACTGTGCATGTATCTGTGGAAAATTGAAATCCGTCTTGACAATTGCTGGAGGAGAAGGTATCCTGTAGCTACAAAACCGGAAACGTTTGCATAAAGCCGGAGGGCAAACGTTTTCAGACTCCTAGGAGAAAGCAATGCTGTCTGCCTGAGATGAAACCGATTGAACAGAATTACTCCAAGTCCCGGCGGCTGAAGAATCGGCTGAAGGAATTGGCGGCGAATCCCTATAACGTGATCGTCCTGATTGCCCTTGATTTACTACAGCTCACGCCGTCCGCGACTTCTGGCAGCAGCTGGGCTGAGCGGAGGAGACACACCCTTCCTGTTCTGAGAATTGAGAGAAGCGGCGGGCGGATGTCCGTCCGCCGCTTTCTCTTTCTGGCGCTGTCCCGGCCCGGAAAGGAGACCCCATGAGTTTGTTTATTGACCGGCACAACCGAAGAAAGAGCCTCCTGGCCCTGGCGGATTTTGGTGCGGCTCTGCTGTACCTTTGCGTCTATGGTGTGCTTTATGCCCTGCTGGCGGAGCCCCTGTACCGTCATATCCAGCTGGGCAACGCCTCGGCATGGCCCATTTACCTGAAAATAAAGCGCGGGAATTCCGCGCCGGGCCCGGTTCCTTCCGCTCGGAGGAAGAGGAGGTTCCTCTATATGGACGGCGATGAAGAGAGCGACGATTAAGGATGTGGCGGCTCTGGCGGGGGTCAGCGCCGCCACGGTGTCCCGGGTTCTGGGGGACCGGCCGGAGATCAGCGGCGAGACCAAGGAGAAGGTCCGGGAAGCCTGTGTCCGCCTGGGCTACGTGCCTAACGCCGCCGCCCGGGGCCTGACGGGGCGGAGGACCCATATCATCGGCATGGTGGTGCCCGACGTGTCCAACCCCTATTTCTCCGGCATGGCCACGGCCATTGAGCGCCGGGCGGCTCAGGCGGGATACCGGGTTCTGCTGAGCAATTCCATGCGGAACGAGGAGCAGGAGCTCCGGGCCATTGACCACTTCCTGGCCCGGCAGATCGACGGGCTGCTGGTGGCGGCGATTTCCCCCCAGTCCCAGGCAAAGCACAGGGCGCTGATCGGAAATCTGCCCTGTGTGTACATCGGCGTCAACCACAGCGAGGCGTGCAGCTGCGTCATGGCGGACAACGCCGCCGGGGCCTGTGAGGCCGCCCGGTATCTGCTGGGGCTGGGGCACCGGGACATCCTCTTTTTCGGCGGGCGGGAGACCTCCCGCACCCGGGAAATTCGCCACCGGGGCTTTCAGCAGGCTCTGGCGGAGCAGGGCGTGGAGGGGCGGCAGATTACCGCGCCGGGGAACGTTGGCCAGCTGCGGCAGTGGAGCTATGAAAACGCGCTGGAGCTCTTCCGCTCCGGCAAGGTGCCCGACGCGATTTTCGCCTTTTCCGACATCACGGCCCTGAAGATTATGGAGGCCGCAGAGGAGTGCGGCGTGCGCATTCCCCAGGACGTATCCCTTCTGGGCTATGACAACATCTCCTTCGCGGCGCTGCCCCGGATAGACCTGACCACCGTGTCCCAACGGAAATTCCGCCAGGGAGAGATCGCGGTGGGGCGTCTGCTGGAGCAGATTCACGGACGGCGGGAGCGGACAGTGGACCTGCTCCAGCCGGAGCTGATAGTGCGGTCCACCTGTATCAAAAAACGGTGAAGGAGGAGCGGGTCTATGAAGGGTCTGCCCAATGAGGAACGGCAGCGCCTGGGAGCGCGGCTGGAGCATGCCGCGCAGGAGGCGGTTATGGCGGAGATTCCCCAGTTTGCTCAGGTGGAAATCCACAATCTGGCCCCGGTTCCGGCGGAGGTTCCGGCAGCGCTGGGAGCGCTGGTGTTCAATATGGAGCGGGGCGTCTGTCTGGCGGAGCTGGGGGATTTTCTGGAGACCTGTCCACAGGTCCGGCCGCTGGACGTGATTCTTGCCAACGAGCTGGATGACGGCTGTGTCCGTTCCGGCGGGAAAAACACCACGCTGGAGCTGGCGGAGCGCCTGGGGCTGAACGCGGCCTTCGGGCTGGAGTTCATTGAGCTGGTGAACGGGGAGGACCCCAAGGGCTTCCACGGGAACGCCATTTTCTCCCGCTGGCCCATCCGGAGAGCCCAGGCCGTCCGCCTGCCGGAGCAATACAACTGGTATTTTGACCGCCAACGGCGGATTGGCGGGCGTCTGGCGATTCTGGCGGAGCTGGACGTGGGCGGAACGCCGGTGGGCGTGGCCACGATTCACCTGGAGAACCGGACCCATGGCCCGGGCCGCCGGGTCCAGCTGGACGCCGTCCTGGCGGAGGCGGAGCGGATGTTCCCGGGCATGCCGGCGATTCTGGGAGGCGACTTGAATACGAATACCTTTGACGGGCGGGACAAGGACGCCATTCAGGCGGTAGCGGGCAGCGCCGCCCTCCAGCGCCGCTGTCTGGAGGACGTGTCCGCCTGGGAGGAGTGCCTTCCGGCGGCGGAGGCAGCGGGATACCGGCTGCTGCCGGAGCAGGCGCTGCCCACCCGGCGGAAGCCCCTCCCCGGCGGGGGGCACCTGGATCTGCGGCTGGACTGGCTGCTGGTCCGGGGGATGGAGACGGCGGAGAGCCGCACCATCTCCACCCGGAGGGAGGACTGCGGTTTTGCTCCGGAGGGGAGCGCTCTAGCTGCTTTTACCGGAGAGGAGCTTTCCGACCATAACGCGGTCTGGGCGTCCTGCGCGCTGCCGGACCGCCGGGACCCTTGAGCCGGGGCGTTCCCAAAGAGAATAAAAGGAGGCAATCGGATGCTGAACACCATATTATTTGACATGGGCGGCACGCTGGAGGACATCTGGAACAACGAAGAGACTCTGGCGGCGGTGATGGAGAAGCTGCAGGAGATGCTGCGGGCAGCCGGCCTGGAGCCCGGCTGCGGTCCGGAGGACTTCCAGGCAAAGGTGCTGGCGGGCCTGAAGGCCTATAAGAGCTGGAGCGAATCGGTGTGGCTGGAGAAGAAGCCAGAGGAAATCTGGCCGGAGTTCTATTTGCGGGACTTTGGTTTCGACCGGGAGAAGCTGCTTCCCATTACGGAGGAGCTGGCGAATATGTGGGAGCTGACCTACTTCCACCGGGAGCTCCGGCCCGGGGTTCATGAGATGCTGGAGTCGCTGGAGAAGCGGGGCTATAAGCTGGGCGTGATTTCCAACAACGCCTCCCTGTATAATGTGTTCAATGTGCTGGAGGATTACGGCATCCGGCATTTCATGCGGGACGTGACGGTATCCAGCGTCACCGGCTACCGCAAGCCCCACCCGGAGATTTTCCGCATTTCCCTGCGGCAGATGCAGGGCCGGGCGGAGGAGTGCGTTTATGTGGGCGACACGGTTTCCCGGGATATCATCGGGTCCAAGCGTGCGGGCTTCGGGAAGGCGGTTCAGATCGGTTCTCACCTCTCCGCCCAGAAGGATGCGGAGTTGGGAAGCACGGCGGAAAAGCCGGATATGGTGATTACGGATATTCGGGAGCTGACGGCATGGCTGGACGAGGTGAATCCGTCTATGGCGCTGAAATAAAGACAAAGCGGCGTCCGCCGGGACGCCGCTTTCTTCGTTCTCTCATCAACTGCCCCAGATTCCACAAAAACGCATAATTTTTCCAACCTCCGCACAGAATGGAAAAGCGGTCAGGACCGCGACTCTTTCCGGATGGAGGCTGGTATGATGAAACGGCGGCTGTTTTACTGGGAGGCCGGAGGATTCCTGTTCACGGCGGCGCTGGGGGTACTGCTCCACTTTACCTATGAATGGAGCGGCGGCAGTGCGCCGGCGGCGGCCTTTTCCGCCGTCAACGAGTCCACCTGGGAGCACATGAAGCTGCTCTTCATACCGGTGTTCCTGTTCTCGGTAGGGCAGGTGTGCCTGCTGGGGCGGAATTACCCGAACCTTCCGGCTGTCCGGGCGCTCAGCATTGTGACGGGGCTGACGCTGATACCAGTGCTGTTTTACACCTATACCGGCATCTTGGGACGGGATTTCACCTGGGTGAATATCGCCCTGTTCTTCCTGGCGGACTTCGGAGCCTTCGCGCTGGATTTCGCCCTGCTCCGGCGGGGACGGCTTTCCTCCGGCTGGCAGCAGATGCTGGGATTGGCGGTGCTGTGGGGCCTGGCGTTCTGCTTCGTTTGGTGCACCTTCCACCCCGTCCGCCTGCCCCTCTGGCAGGACCCGGTAACGGGAGCGTATGGAATTCCCGGTAAGCTGTGACGATCTTCCCATAAGCTGGAATGGCCCTTCCGGTGATTTTTCTGAAAGCGCCCGGCGACGGGCGTTTTTTCTATTTTGTAATTTACAGGGAATTTACAAGCCTTCGGCTTGACCGGCAGCCTATCGGGGGAGTATAATAATCAAAAAGGGTCCGGGAGCGGGGAAAACCCTTCCCCGGAAACGTGGGGAATGGAGGTCTTGCGATGAGCGCTGAAAAACGGAAGCCGGTAGCGCCCTTTTACGCCGTGGCGGTGCTGTGGCTGGCCGGCGGGGTGCTGCTGCCCCTGTATTCAAATGTGGCCCTTGCACTGCTGGCGGCAGTATCACTGGCGGTGTTCCTGACCGTCAACCGGCTCTGCCTTGGGGCGGGGACTGTGGCCGGAACCAAAGCCGAACCCAGCGAAGAAAAAGAAGAACCGGCTTCCGGAAATCCGGAGCTGGACAAAATGCTGAAGGACGGGCGGCTGGCCCTCAGCGAGATGAAGCGCCTGGACGACAACATCGCCGACCCCGGCGTCTCCGCCGATATCGTGCGGCTGAGCCAGGTGTCGGATAAGATTTTCCAGGCGGTGAAGGACGACCCGGACAAGCTGCCCCAGATTCGGAAGTTCATGAATTACTACCTGCCCACCACCTTAAAGCTCCTCAACACCTATGACCGCATGAGCGGCGCGGGAGTCTCCGGGGAGAATATCGACGGCACCAAGACCAAGGTGGAGGATATGCTGAAAACCATCGTCAGGGCCTTCGAGAAGCAGCTGGACAGCCTCTACGGCTCCGACGCCCTGGATATCTCCGCCGATATCCAGGTAATGGAGACCCTGCTTGCCCAGGAGGGCCTGACGGAGCCGGAGATGAAAGCAGACCCGGTCCAGGCGGACGGCACGGACATCCGGCTGGAGTTATGACCTGCGCGGAATGCAAATAAATAAGGAGGAAGCGTCATGAAAAATCGGAATCCCGTTTACCTGTTCCTCTCCATTCTGGAGGGCATGCTCTCCGGAGGTTACTTCTTTCTGGCCAAAAAGGAGCGGGCCCCCCTGCATCTGATGACCGGCTGCGTGTGGCTGGCGGTTTCCATCTTCCATGGGCTGATGGGCCTCCGGAAGGAAGAACATATTCTGCTGGTGGAGGAATACGACTATGAATGACAACATGATTCCCGAGCTGACCCTGGACCCTGCCGCCGCTGCGGCCCCTGTGCCGGAGCTGACCCTGGAGCCCGCCGCCACCCCCGCCGCTCCGGAGCCGGAGAAGCCGGAGCCGGTGGAGCTGGATGACTCCATGCTCTCCGAGGCGGAGAAGAAGGCCGTGGAGGAATTTTCCAAAAAGATCGACGTGATGGACTCCAATCTCATCCTGCAATACGGCGCGGCGGCTCAGAAGAACGTGGCGGGCTTTTCGGAAAGCGCCCTGGCCTCCGTCCGCACCAAAGACCTGGGAGAGGTGGGCAAGTCCCTCTCGGAGCTGGTGGTGGAGCTGAAGGGCTTTGGCGAGGAGGAGGAGAAAAAGGGCCTCTTCGGCAAATTCAAGAAGGCCGGGAATAAGCTGGAGGCCATGAAGGCCCAGTATTCCAAGGTGGAGACCAACGTGGACAAGATCGTCCGGGAGCTGGAGCAGCATCAGGTGACGCTGATGAAGGACGTGGCCATGTTTGACCAGATGTATGAGCTGAACCTGAAGTACTATAAGGAACTGACCATGTATATCCTGGCAGGGAAGAAGAAGCTGGCGGAGGTTCAGGCCAATGAGATTCCCGCCCTTCGGGCCAAGGCCGAGCAGACCGGCGCCCAGGAGGATGCCCAGCGGTATAATGACCTGGTGCAGATGTGCGAGCGCTTTGAAAAGAAGCTCCACGATCTGGAGCTCACCCGGATGATCTCCATCCAGATGGGTCCCCAGACCCGTTTGCTTCAGAATAACGACACGCTGATGGTGGAGAAAATCCAGTCCTCTCTGGTGAACACCATCCCCCTCTGGAAGAGCCAGATGGTACTGGCGCTGGGCATGGAGCATGGCCGTCAGGCCACCGCCGCCCAGAGCGCCGTGACGGAGATGACCAACGAGCTCCTGAAGAAGAACGCCGACATGCTGAAAATGGGCACCATCCAGACCGCCCGGGAGGCGGAGCGGAGCGTGGTGGACATCGAGACCCTCCAGCACACCAATCAGCAGCTGATTTCCACGCTGGACGAGGTGCTGAACATCCAGCGGGAGGGCGCGCAGAAGCGGAAAGCCGCCGAGGCAGAGCTGGGCCGTATCGAAGGTGAGCTCCGGGCAAAGCTGTTGGAGCTGCGTAAATAAACGTCTATCGGTAGAACGGCCCGTAGGGGCGGACCTATGTGTCCGCCCGGTTCTTCGACGTCCGTTCTGTCGGTAGGAGGTTCCCGGCGGGGGTTGGACGGATACGCAGGTCCGCGTGCAAATAAACGTCTATCGATAGAACGGCCCGTAGGGGCGGACCTATGTGTCCGCCTGGTTCTTCGACGTCCGTTCTGCCGGTAGGGGGGTTCCTGGCGGGGGCCGGGCGGACACACAGGTCCGCCCCTACGGTTTCGCCTACCGGAGCTCCCGGGCGATGGAGAAGGCCGCTAGGAACATGGCCTCCAGCTCTAAGGAACGGCGGTCCTCCAGCGCGTCCTGATAGCGTTTCAGGGACGCGGCGCGCTCTTCGGAGAGGCCGTCCAGCAGGGCCGACAGACTCTTGTTTTCCTGTATTCCCACCTGTTCGTAGGCCAAGTGGTCCAGATAACGGGGGAGACGGGATGTACAGGTGAAATCCATCAATAGCTGCATGAGACTGGTCATGGCGGACACCTCCATATGTAATTTTACTTCATTTTAACATGCAATAATATTGATTGTCAAGGGGGACAAATGAAAATATTGTCTGAGCGGTTAAAGGCTTTGCGGGAAGACCGCAGAATTTATCAAAAAGAATTAGCGGAATTACTGGGCCTGTCTCTCCGTGGCTATCAATGTTATGAGTCGAACGAGAGCGACCCCAAACTTGCGACCCTGATTGCAATTGCGGATTACTATCAGGTATCCATTGACTATCTGGTGGGCCGGACGGACGAGCCGGACCTCCATACAAGCACGGCAAAGGAATGAGCCTATGAAATTCTTGCAGAAACGCCCGGTCGCGGCGGCTATTATGGTCCTTGCCATTCTGGCGGGCCTGGCCCTGGGAGGGGCCAGGAAACCCTCGGGACAGGCGGGGGTTGCCGGGGAATTCCTCTACATCATCCACAACGAGGATGGTGTGATTTCCCGGGAGACCGCCGAATACATTGAGGCCATGAATGCGTCCCTGTTCTCCCAGACGGGCGCTCAGATTGCCGTGGATGTGGTGGATACCACCGGTGATCTGGAGATTATCGACTATGCCGATCAGGTTTTTACCCGTCAGGGCATAGGGTCCCGGGAGCGGAACAACGGCATCCTGCTGGTTCTGGCCCTGCGGAATCTGTACAACGGCGTACCGGCGGGGGATTATTCCATCGCCTGGGGCGGCGGATTCAGCACCGGCCAGCAGCACCGGCTGGAGGATATTCTGTTTGAGACGATGGAGGACGATTTTGCCGCCGGTCGCTATGACGCGGGAGTCCGGCGCACCTTTGACGAGATGGTGGATTATCTGGAAAGCGTCTATCACGTCACCGTGACCCCCGTTCCGGCAGCGGCTGCCGCGATGGGGAATTACCAGACGATTTCCGGCGGCTATTCCTCTGTGGGGACCGCCGTGAGGGCTGGCGCCGTCCTCTCCATGCTGGTGACGCTGCTGGTCGTCCTGCTGGTCCTCTGGGTGATTCTGGACGGGATGCGGTATCGGAGCTACCGGCGGCGGTACTGGGGTCCCACGGTGATGGGCATTCCCCGGCCGGTCTACTATCCTGTGTTCTGGGGGCGTCCGAGACCTCCCCGGCGTCCCCCGCCGCCCCGGAGGCCTTCCAGAGGCCCGGGCGGACCCGGCGGTTTCGGCGGCGGGACCTTCGGCGGCGGCTTCGGCGGAGGCACCTTC
>JBCLRG010000013.1:45402-92597 GCA_041223955.1 Oscillospiraceae bacterium 38-13
GGAGGCGGCGCAAGCCGCAGCGGACGGCCCGGCGGCTTCGGCGGAGGCACCTTCGGAGGCGGCGCAAGCCGCAGCGGACGGCCCGGCGGCTTCGGCGGAGGCTCCTTCGGAGGCGGCGCAAGCCGCAGCGGACGGCCCGGCGGCTTCGGCGGAGGCACCTTCGGAGGCGGCGCAAGCCGCAGCGGTCGGTCCGGCGGCTTCGGTGGCGGTTCCTTTGGCGGAGGCGCAAGCCGGGGCGGCAGAGGCCGCGGAAGATAAACAAGAAAAACGGCCCCCGGCATGCCATGTGCCGGGGGCCGTCTTGTTTTGCCTATAATATAATAGTGTAAACCGCACCGCCGCTTCCGCCCGGCTTATCACCGGACATCCGCGTCAGTCCAGAACCTGAACGGCGGCACCCAGGACGCCGTCACCGATGTAGACGCTGAGAGTCCCGTCGATCTCGCCGTCCCAAAGATGGTCGTAATCCGGAAGGGCGGCGGTGAGCTTCTCGCGCAGGATTTCCATCTCACCGGCGGCTCCGCCGTGGGCCACGGCCAGATTGTACCGCTTGTGAGCGCCGCAGCGGTCCACGGTCATAGCCACCAGCTTGTCAATGACCTGATGCCGCCCCCGGACCTTGGCGATGGACTGGAGCTGCCCGTCGGGGGCAAAGGTGATGATGGGCTTGATTTGCAGCAGAGTCCCCGCCGTGGCGGTGACTTTGCCGATGCGCCCGCCCTTCATCAGGTACTCCAAGGTGTCCACGGAGAAGAAGGGGAAGGTGCTGGCAATCAGCGCGGGGGCCCGGCGCTCCACCAGGGTGTCCCAGTCCATGCCGTTCCGGATGTCCTCGGCCAGCTGGAGCACGGTGAGGCCCTGGCCCAGGGAACCGCTGACGGAGTCAAATACCCGGACGGGGAAACTCTCGCCGCATTCCTCGGCCAGGAGGCGAACCAGATTGTACGTGCCGGAGAGGCCGCTGGAGAGCATGACGGCGATAACGCCATCGTATCCCGCGTCCTGGATGTCCTTCAGGGCGGCCCCCACGCTCTCCGCCGAGGGGAGGGAGGTCTGGGGGAGCTCCCCGGCCTTGAGGCGGCGGTAGATGTCGGCGCTGTGGATATCCACGCCGTCGGAGTACTCCCCGTCGGCGCAGAGGATGCGCAGGGGGACGATGTAAATGTGATTTTCAGCTGCCAGCCGGGGGGACAAATCCGCGCAGGAATCTGTCAGCAGCGCAATCTTTTGAGGGGTCACGTGTTTCCAACTCCTTTTCAGGGCCCGCCCCGCAGGGGGAGACGGGTGTTAATAGCGTATTGGTGTCATTATCCCACAAACCGGGGAAAACTGCAAGCATGATTTGGAAAGACTTTTCCCGGGAAATCGCATTGGGTAAAAAAATGGAGGAAACAAGAGAATTTCCCTTTACCTGACGGTTTATCTCTGTTATAATATACAAGTTACTTTATGCCCGGCAGCCGGATAGGGAAGGGGGCGCGTGAATGAAATACAAAAAATGGAACATCGGCTCTCCCGCGGACGGGGACGTGTCTCGCCTACGGGAGGCGGGATACCCCTACCTGATGGCGCTGGTTCTGGCGGCCCGGGGCGTGGCCACGCCGGAGACGGCGGCGGAGCTCCTGGACCGGGACCGGAAGCTGACCCTCTCGCCCATGCTCATGCGGGACATGGACCGGGCCGTGGCCCGGATTCAGCGGGCCATTGGAACGGGGGAGACCATCGCCGTCTTCGGGGACTACGACGTGGACGGCATTACCTCCACCGTGCTGCTGATGGATTACCTGAAGAGCTGCGGCGCAAGGTGCCTGCGGTATATCCCCCGGCGGATTGAGGACGGCTACGGCCTGTCGAAGCCCGCGATTCAGGGTCTGTGGGACCAGGGGGCCACGCTGATGATCACCGTGGACTGCGGCATTACCGGGAACGAGGAGGTGGCCTTCGCCAACTCCCTGGGGATGGACGTGGTGGTGACGGACCATCATGAGTGCAAGGAGGACCTGCCCGACGCCGTGGCCGTGGTGGACCCCCACCGGCCGGACTGCCCCTATCCCTTCAAGTTCCTGGCGGGCTGCGGCGTGGCCCTGAAGCTGGTTCTGGCCCTGGGAGGCGAGAGCCGGGAGGACGCCCTCTTCGCCCGGTACTGCACCCTGGCCGCCATCGGCACCGTGGCCGACGTCATGCGGATGGAGGGGGAGAACCGGGCCATCGTTTCCTGCGGGCTGGAGGCCCTGTCCCACACGGACTTTGTGGGGGTGCACGCCCTTCTGCGGGAGTCGGGGCTGCTGGGCCGTCCGGTGACGTCTATTCAGATCGGCTTCGTCCTCTCTCCCCGCATCAACGCCGCCGGGCGCATGGGGGCGGCGGACCTGGCGGCGGACCTGCTGGAGACCAGCGACCCCGCCCGGGCCGAGGAGCTGGCCCGGGAGCTCTGTGAGCTGAACCGCGAGCGGCAGGCCGTGGAACAGGCCATCTGCGCCGACGCTATGGAACAGATCGAGTCTCTCCGGCAGGAGGAGCGCAGCGCACTGGTGCTCTCCAGCGAGGAGTGGCATCAGGGAGTGGTGGGCATCGTGGCCTCCCGCCTCAGCGAGAAGTACTCCTGCCCCAGCTTCATGATTCATTTGAAGGACGGCACGGGGCGGGGCTCCTGCCGGTCCTATGGTGGGTTCAACCTCTTTGCCGCCCTGGAGTCCTGCGCGGACCTGCTGGACGGCTTCGGCGGGCATGAGCTGGCCGCCGGATTCACCATTCCGGAGGAGAACATCCCGGATTTCCGGGCCCGGATGAACCGCTTTGTCCGCGCCGCCACCGGAGGCGAACCGCCGGTGAGCTCCCTGGAGGTGGACGCGGCGGTGTTCGCGCCGGGGGAGCTGACCCTGGAGCAGGCGGAGCAGTTGGAGCAGCTGGAGCCCTATGGCGCGGGGAATCCCCGGCCCGTGTTCGCCCTCCTGGGGGCCACGGCGGAGGCCGTGCAGCCCGTGGGCCAGGGGAAGCACCTGAAGCTCCGGCTCAGCAAGGGAGCCAGCCGGTTTGACGCCATTTTCTTCTCCGTCACGGCGGAGGAGTGCGGCATTGTCCCCGGAAGCCGGGTGGACGCCGCCTTTTACCTCCAGGCCAACACCTTCCGGGGTGTGACCACCCTGCAATTGCAGCTGGTGGACGTCCGGCCCTCCCTGCTGCCCAGCCGGAACGAGGCGGAATCCCTGGACCTGGTCCGCCGCCTGGTGGAGGGGAAGGCCTTGTCCGCCCAGGAGGCCCTCCGGCTCCGGGCCTCCCGGAACCAGTATGCCGCGTGCTGGGTGGCGCTGGAAAAGCAGCTCCGCCAGGGGAAGGCGGAGGAGGATTACCTGCCCTACCTCCGGGGGCTGGCGGGCCGGGCCGGGGGAAGCGAGGCCTTCCTCCGGGCCGCTCTGGCGCTGGAGGTGTTCCGGGAGCGGGGCCTGATCTCCCTGACCCGTCAGGGGGACCGGCTGACCCTGTGCCTGACGGCCATTCAGGGGAAGGTGGATTTGGCCGCCTGCCCCTATCTGGCCCGGCTGGAGGCGTCCCTCTGAGGGACGGGGCGCTCATCATTTTGGATTTGAGGATAGTGCGTTATGACGGTACAGGAACAGTATGAGCTGTTGGAAAAGACGGTTCGCGGCTACAATCCCGCCGCGGACTTTGACCATATCCGCGCCGCGTTTGAGTACGCGGACCAGTGCCACGAGGGGCAGAAGCGCAAGAGCGGCGAGCCCTATATCATCCATCCTCTGGCCGTGGCCCAGATTGTGGCGGAGGAGCTGAAGCTGGACTCCGAGTCCATCGAGGCGGCGCTGCTCCACGACGTCATTGAGGACACCCCCGCCACCCACGCGGACGTGGCCCGGCTGTTCTCGCCCACCATCGCCAATCTGGTGGAGGGAGTCAGCAAGCTGACCCGGATTCAGTACGCCACCAAGGAAGACGAGCAGATGGAGAATCTGAGGAAGATGCTCATGGCCATGAGCAAGGACATCCGGGTGATTCTGATCAAGGTCTCCGACCGGCTCCACAACATGCGGACCATGGAGTACCAGTCCCCGGAGAAGCAGAAGCAGAAGTCTCTGGAGACCATGGAGATTTACGCCCCCATCTCCCACCGGCTGGGCATGCAGCGCATCAAGTGGGAGCTGGAGGACCTGTCCCTGAAGTATCTGGACCCGGTGGGCTACGAGGAGATCATCACCCGCCTGGACGCCAGGAAGGCGGAGTATGACGCCTTCCTCCTCCGCACCCAGACCCAGATGGACGACCGCCTGAACGAACTGGGCATTCAGCACATGGTTTACGGGCGGATCAAGCACCCCTATTCCATTTACCGGAAGATGTTCAGCCAGCAGAAGTCCCTGGATGAGATTTTCGATCTCTTTGCCTTCCGGGTGCTGGTGGATACCGTGGGGGACTGCTATAATGTTCTGGGCGTGATTCATGACATTTACAAGCCCATCCCCGGCCGGTTCAAGGACTATATCGGCACGGAGAAGCCCAATGGATACCAGTCCCTCCACACCACTGTCATGGGTCCCGACGGCCTGCCCTTCGAGGTGCAGATCCGCACCTGGAAGATGCATGAGATTGCCGAGTACGGTGTGGCGGCCCACTGGAAGTACAAGCAGCATGGACAGGGAGCGGGGGCCGAGGGGAAGTACGAATGGGTCCGCCGCCTGCTGGAGAATCAGGAGGGGGCCGACGCGGAGGAGTATATCCACTCGCTGAAGGTCGACATGTTTGCCGACGAGGTCTTTGTGTTCACCCCCAACGGGGACGTGCAGAACCTCCCCGCCGGGGCCACGCCCATCGATTTCGCCTACGCCATTCACTCCGCTGTGGGCAACCGCATGGTGGGGGCCAGGGTAAACAACCGGATCGTCACCTTTGACCATATTCTGAAAAACGGCGATATTGTGGAGATCATGACCTCCAAGGCCGCCAAGGGCCCCAGCCGGGATTGGATGAAGATCGCCAAGAGCAGCGAGGCCCGGAGCAAGATTCGCCAGTGGTTCAAGAAGGAGAAGCGGGAGGAGAACATCGCCAACGGGCGGGCCTCCTTTGAGCAGGAGCTGAAGCACGCGGGGCTGTCCATGAAGGACGTGACGGACCCGGAGAATCTGCCCCAGCTGCTGAAGAAGGTCACATATGGCACGCTGGAGGAGATGTACGCCGCCATTGGCTATGGAGGCTTCACCGCCCAGAAGGCAGTCAGCCGGATGAAGGGGGAGCTCCAGCGGATTACCCGGCAGCATCAGGCGGAGGAACTGACGCTCAAGCCCGAGGAGCCTCCCATTCCGGTGCCGTCCAGGCCTGTGACCAAGAGTGAGCATGGGATTATAGTGGAGGGGCTGGACAACTGTCTGGTGAAGTTTTCCCGCTGCTGCACCCCGGTTCCCGGGGATGAGATCGTGGGATTTATTACCAGGGGATACGGGGTGTCGGTTCACCGGGCGGACTGTCCCAACGCGGCACCGGAGCGCCGGACGGGCCAGGAGGGCCGCTGGCTGAAGGTCACGTGGGGCGTGGATACAAATGAGAGCTATCCCACCACGATTGATGTGGTCTGCAAGGACCGGATGAATTTGATTCTGGACATCTCCACGGCGCTTTCCAGTACGAACACGTTTGTCTCCGGCCTGAATTCCAGGAGTACGGAGGACGGGTTCGCGGTGATACGGTTGGAAATCCGCGTACGGGACGGCGCGCAGATGAAGGCCATCATGAACAAGCTGAACCAGATTTCCGGAGTCCTGAGAGTAACAAGGCCCGCCGGATAGGGCGGCGGAAGAAATTCCGCTCTGCTCCGTTTCCGCCGCCGGAGGCGGCAAAAACTCCGCCCGCTCCATTCCTTCTGCCGCTCTTCAAGAGGGGACTTGCGTCCCCCCTTGAGCATTCCCCCTCCCCTGCGGGGGGACGAGGGACGGAGGACGAGAGACGGGGGTTAATCGGGGGAGATTTGTATTTTAAGGAGGGAACGCTTATGCGCGCGGTTGTTACCCGTGTGAAACATGCGTCGGTTACGATTGATGAGAAGGTCGCGGGCCGGATTGGAGAGGGGTATCTGGTCCTTCTGGGCGTGGCTCCGGGGGACTCAGAGGAGACTGCGGGGAAGCTGGCGGATAAAATCTGCAACCTGCGGGTTTTTGAGGATGAGAACGAGAAGATGAACCTCAGCCTGGAGCAGGTGGGGGGAAGCCTTCTGGTGATCTCGCAGTTTACCCTCTTTGCGGACACCTCTTCCCGCCGTCCCGGCTTTTCCGGCGCGGCTAAGCCGGATTTGGCAATTCCGCTCTATGAGAAGTTTATGGAACGCTGCCGGGAGCGGGGCTTTGTGGTGGAGCATGGGGAGTTCGGCGCGAAGATGGAAGTGGAATCCCTGAACCATGGGCCCGTGACCATTCTGTTTGACACGGAGAATCCCTGAATATGGAACCGGGAAGAGAGGAGATGCTTTTATGGGACTCTTTTCAAGCTTCTTTAAAACGGAAACGCCCCTGGGTGTTCAGCCGCATCCGGATTGGCCGTGGGTGCTGTCGGTGGGGGGAATACCGTCCTCCAACGTCGCCTGGGAGGACGTGGCGAAGGCCCTGGACAAGCTGGGGCCGCATGACGACAGCTTTGTGATTCTGGAGCAGAAAAAGGACAAGGATTACTGGTTTATTCAGAGCGCGATTGCGCTGGCGGGTCCCCATACCGGCGAGTATGTCGTGGGCGTGGGCTGGAGGGACGCCAAGGGAAAGCACTACATTGAGCGCTGCGGTGGGGCCGGGAGAGCCGTGGACATGTTCCGGGCCGCGTGGCAGGGGAAGCCCCTGGATTTTACCGGCTTTGAGGACCAGTCCGACATGCTCTCCGGCGATGTCTGAGCGCCCGGAAAGGGAGGAGAACCCCATGAATGTGAAGATGCTGCAAGTGGGCCCGCTGGGCACGAACTGCTATATTCTGGAGGATGAGAAGACCCGGGAGGCGGCGGTGATCGACCCCGGCGGGGATGCGCCCGTCATCCAGAGGGCTTTGGAGGGGGTGAAGGTGCGCTATATCCTCCTGACCCACGGGCACTACGACCACACCGGGGCGGCGGCGGAGCTGGAACGGGCCTTTCCCCAGGCGGCGATGTATATCCACCGAAAGGATCTGGAGGACGTGGACCCTTCCCTGTTTCCGCTGCGCACCCAGATTCAGGGCGCCAATTTCTATGATGAGGGTGCTTGGATTACCTTCGGGGAAGACGCTGTTAAGATTCAGGTGCTTCACACCCCGGGCCACTCCGAGGGCAGCGTGACCCTCCGGTGCGGGAATCTGCTCTTCTGCGGGGACACCCTGTTTGCCGGGTCCTGCGGGCGGACGGATTTCCCCGGCGGCAGTATGGAGAAGATGATGGCGTCCCTCCGCCGCCTGGGGGAGCTGGAGGGAGACTTTCAGGTCTGTCCCGGCCACATGGAGGTCACGACCCTGGAGGAGGAACGGGCCCGGAATCCCTACCTCCGGCAGGCTCTGCGGGAGAGATCATGAAACTGGTACTAAACGGCTGCGATGAGCGTTATACTGTGGAACAGAGCCTGCTGGCGCTGTTTCCCGGCGAGCTGCCCGTCTATGAGCCCATCCGGCCCGGAGACGAGAGCTGGGCCGTTGTCACATGCCGGGAGGAGGGGGACCGGTTCCACGTCGAGGTGGAGCTCTCCCGGCAGGGAAAGACCGTCCCCGGCGGCGGAAGCTGGCCCCTGGAGGGCACGGACTATGAACGGGAGGGACAGCGGCGGCACGCCATCGGGGCTTGCTTCTTCCTGGCCTACCGGGCCCTCACCGGGAACACGCCTCCCTGGGGGATGCTCACCGGCGTCCGGCCCGACAAGCTGGTGACGGAGGCCCTCCAGAAGGGGAGGACCCCGGAGGAGGCCCGGGCTATGCTGGAGGAGGCGTATTTCGTCTCGCCGGAGCGGGCGGCTCTGGCGGCGGAGACGGGGACGGCGGCCTTCCGGGCCGCAGGGGACCTGGGGGAGCGGGAGATTGATGTTTACATCGGCATCCCTTTCTGTCCTACCCGCTGCGCCTACTGCTCCTTTGTCAGCCAGTCGGTGGAGAAGAGCTTTGCGCTGGTAGAGCCCTATCTGGACGCCCTGACGGCGGAGATCGAGGCCGGGGGCCGCATGGTCCGGGAGGCGGGACTGCGGGTCCGCTGCCTCTACATGGGCGGCGGCACGCCCACCACTCTGTCCGCGCCCCAGCTGGACCGGGTTTTGACGGTATTCGAAACCGCGTTCGGTCCCGCGCTGGACGGCTGCGGGGAGATCACCGTGGAGGCGGGGCGGCCCGACACCATTACGGCGGAGAAGCTGGCGGTGCTGAAGGCCCACGGGGTCCATCGGATTTCCGTGAATCCCCAGACCATGGAGGAGAAGGTGCTCCGGGCCATCGGGCGGCGTCACAGCCCCGGGGATATCGAGGACGCCATGGAGCTGGCGGCGAAGTGCGGCTTCCCCCATGTGAACATGGACCTCATCGCGGGCCTGCCGGAGGACACGGCGGAGGGCTTCCGCCGGTCTCTGGACCGGTGCCTCCGGTTCGGGACGGACAACGTCACCGTACACACCCTGGCCCTGAAGAAGGGCAGCCGCATCCTGCTGGAGGGCCTGTCCATCCCCGGCCCCGAGGCGGTGGGGGAGATGCTGGACTATGCGGAGCCCGCCCTGCGGGGCGCGGGGTACGCGCCCTATTACCTCTACCGGCAGAAATACATGTCCGGAAGCTTTGAGAATGTGGGCTGGACCCGCCCCGGCGGGGAGTGCCTGTACAACATCCACATCATGTCGGAGCTCTGCTCCATCCTGTCCTTCGGCGCGGGAGGCTCCACCAAGATGGTGGACCCGTCCCGGCGGCTCATTCAGCGGCGCTTTAACCCCAAGTACCCCGGAGAGTACGCCGGACGCCCGGAGAAATTCCTGGCCAATCAAGCGGATTTCGCCGCCTTCTACCGGCGCTGAAACCGGAAGCGCTTTCATCGGAAAGGAGCAAACGCCCATGTCCTATTCCCTGAAACAGATCAACGAGGCCATTCGCGGCGACCCCGCCGCCTTCGCCCAGGAATGCGACGCCCAGTTCGCCAGAAAGGTGGAGAACGCCGCCAGAAAAATCGCGGAGCACCGTTCGGAGTCCCACATCATCCTCCTCTCCGGACCCTCTGGCTCCGGGAAGACCACCACCGCCCTGAAGATCGAGGAGAAGCTGGAGGAAATGGGAATCGGCACTCATACCGTCTCCATGGACAACTATTTTAAGACCTTCGACCCGGACACCGCTCCCCGGAACCGGGTGGGGGCCGTGGACTATGAGTCCCCCTTCTGCCTGGATATCGACCTTCTGAACCAGCACTTCGCCATGCTGGACCGGGGCGAGGTGATTCACATCCCCAAGTATGAGTTTGCCCGGCAGATGCGCTCGGACATCCTGGCCCAGCCCATGCGCCTGGGGCCGGACGAGATGGTGATATTCGAGGGTATCCACGGCCTGAACGACATCATCGTGGGGAAGAACCCCAGGGCCTTCAAGCTCTATATCGCCGCCCGGAGCGACATCCGGGACGGCGGGGCCATGGTGTTCGACAAGTCCTGGATTCGCCTCTGCCGCCGGATTGTCCGGGATTTCAAGTTCCGGGGCAGCGACGCGGCGTTCACCCTGAAGCTGTGGGAGAATGTCCGCCGGGGCGAGCGGCTGTACATCTCGCCCTATAAGGAGAACGCGGATATCATGTTCGACTCCTCCCTGGCCCTCAGCGCCAGCGCCCTGAAACCCTTCGTGGTTCCCCTGCTGGAGGAGATTCCCAAGGGGAAATACCGGGTGACGGAGGACATTCTCCGGGCCTATGAGAAGATCCAGCCGCTGGATGAGAAGTACATTCCGGCCAGGTCGCTGTCCCGGGAGTTCATCGGCGGCAGTCCCTATGACAATCACTGAGCGGTGTGGCATCGTTCAGACATCAAAGGAGCGGTAATATGAAAAACGAGGAAAAGATTTATGAGCTGCTGGACAGCGTGAAAAACGGGGCCTTTACGGCGGGCACCCTGGCGCTGGGAGTTCTGGGACTGGCCTGTGAGGAGGCGGAGAAGCTGGCGGAGACCGTGCGCCTCCGCTGCCAGGCCGCCCGCGTGGAGGGCGAGATGGATGAGGAGCTGCTGGAGGTGGGGGAGCTGGCCTACGCCGCCTACACCGGCAACTCCCAGGTTTCCGACGCCATGGAGGAGAAGATGCGGACCATCGACGCGCTGAAGGCGGAGCTGGCCGCGCTGAACGGAACGCTGGGACGGACGGCGGAGAAACGGGTCTGCCCGGTGTGCGGCGCATCCGTCCGGAAGGCAGACTGTTACTGCCGCGCCTGCGGCGAGAAGCTGGACTGAAGAAAGGAGAAAGGCGAAATGGAGTTTTATACCTATGAACAATACCAGGAGAGCGCCCGGTTCCTGTCGGAGCGGCTGGAGGGCTTCCGCCCCAAGGTGCTGCTGATTCTGGGCTCCGGCCTGGGGGCTCTGGCGGACGAGGTGGAGAACCCGACGGCGGTTCCCTATGACCAGGTGCCCCACATGAAGCATTCCACCGCCCCCGGCCACAAGGGGCAGTTCCTCTTTGGCCGCCTGGCCGGACAGGACGTGGCGGTGATGCAGGGCCGCCTCCACACCTATGAGGGCTGGTCCTTCGCCGACGCGGCTTATCCCGTCCGGGTGCTGCGGCTCCTGGGGGCGGAGACGCTGATCGTCACTAACGCCGCCGGGGCGGTGAACACCGCCTGGAGCGCCGGGGACATCATGCTGATTACGGACCACATCAAGCTCTTCGGCGTCAGCCCCCTCTGCGGGCCCAACGTGGAGGAGCTGGGCCCCCGCTTCCCGGACATGAGCCATGTCTACACCCCCGCCCTTCAGCAGACGGCCCGGGATGCCGCCGGGGCCCAGGGGCTGGATCTGAAGGAGGGCGTCTACATGTTCTTCCCCGGCCCTCAGTACGAGAGCCCGGCGGAGGTCCGTGCGGCCCGCCTTCTGGGGGCGGACGCCGTGGGCATGTCCACGGTGCCGGAGGCCATCACCGCCGCCCACTGCGGCCTGAAGGTGCTGGGCTTCACCCTCTGCACCAACATGGCGGTCGGCGTTCTGGAGCAGCCTCTTTCCGGCGATGAGGTCATCGCCGCCGGGGAGGAGGCGGGCCCGAAGTTCACGGCGCTGGTCCGGGGCTGCCTGGAGCGCATGTAAGTCCGGAAGCGCCCCCGTTTCACGGGGACCGCCCAATAGAGCCGAAGCCCAGGGGGCCGCTGAAAACTCCGGGATTCAGCGGCCCCTCAAGGCATGTACCCCGGCGGCGGCGCATAGACTGCCCGATGGAGGGCCGTGGTTTCTGCCTGTCCGGGAGGGGAGAAAAACCGCGAAAAGCCTCCCGGCGGCGCGAAAAAAAGAGGAGACCCGGGGGGAACGGCGGTCCTGCGCATTTTTTTAAATATTTGAGGTATGCTTTTCATGTCAAGTAAGAAAAAACAGTCCTTTTTAGGAGGCGCGGCCGTTCTGGCCTCGGCGGTGGCGATTGTCAAGATCTTGGGCGCAGTGTACAAGATTCCCTTTGGGAACATCGTCGGCCCGGAGGGGCAGACCTATTTCAATGTTGCGTACAACATCTACAACGTACTGCTGACCATTTCTACCGCCGGTCTCCCTCTAGCCATTTCCAAGCTTACCAGTCAGGCCCACACCCAGGGGCGGGAGAACCAGAAGCGGAAAATCTTCAGCACAGCCATCTGGCTTTTCTTTGCCATGGGGCTGGTGGGCACGCTGCTGATGTTTTTCGGCGCGGAGCAGCTGGCGGCCTTTATGAACGAGCCCTTGGGCTACTGGCCCATCCGGGCGCTGGCGCCCGCCGTGTTCTGCGTGTGCCTGCTCGCCTGCATGAGGGGCTATACCCAGGGCCAGGGGAATATGACGCCCACCGCAGTCTCGCAGATTTTGGAGGCCCTGTGCAAGCTGGGCCTGGGCCTGACGCTGGCCTGGTACTTCCTCAAGCTGGGCCTGGGTCTGGACGTTGCCGCCGCCGGAGCGATTCTGGGCGTCACCGCCGGAACCTTCCTGTCTCTGCTGTACCTGATTTTTTATCTTCTGCGCCACCGGGACAGGCGGAGCTCTCCGGACGTGCCGGACAGCGGGGGGAAGCTGATGCGCCGGATTCTGGCCATTGGCGTCCCCATCACCCTGAGCAACTCCGCCATGAGCATTATCACCCTGGTGGATACCAAGATTGTCCTGGGGCGGCTGCGGGACATTCCCGCCCTGGCGGACTCGGCGGCGGAGCTCTTCGGCCAGTATACCTTCGGCATGAACCTCATCAATCTGCCGCCCTCTTTCGTGTTCCCCGTCACCATGAGCCTGATTCCCTTCGCGGCGGCGGCGCTGACCCGCCGGGACCACGCGGAGGCGGGGCGGATTGTCTCCTCTGGCTTCCGGATTGTAGCGGTGCTGGCCATTCCCGCCGGGGTAGGACTGAGCGTAGTGGGCGGTCCTGCGCTCCAGATGCTCTTTCCGCTCCGCCAGGCGGATGCCATCGCCGCCGGGCCCCACATGCGCTGGCTGGGCATCGCCTGTATCTTCATGTGCTTGATGAACCTGACCAACGTGATCCTGCAAACCTACGGCAAAGAGATGATTCCCATCTGGACGGTGATTGCGGGCGGCGTTGCGAAAGTGGTCATGAATTATATGTTAGTGGGGAATCCCGATATCAATATCCACGGCGCACCGGTCTCCACCCTTTTGTGCTATGTGGTAATCGTGGGGCTGAATCTGTTCTTCGTCTGGCAATACTCCCCGGAGAAGCCTCGGTATCTCCAGATCTTCGCCAAGCCGGTGCTGGCCTCGGCGCTGATGGGCGGCGGCGTCTGGGCGGTCCACGGTTTCGTGAGCCGGGCCCTCTCCGGCGAACACTCGGCCTACGGCACAAACGCCATCGCCACCCTCTGCGGCATTCTGGCGGGCGTGGTGGTTTACGCCGTGCTGGTGGTGGCCCTGCGCATCCTGCGGGCGGAAGATTTGAAAAACGTACCCCATGGGAAGCAATTGGCGAAATTGTTGCATTTGCGCTAGCAATTGGCCCTAAAAATGATAAAAAAGAGGAAAATGCGGAATATTTTTCTCGAAATTTCTTGCAAAGGCGGACAATCTATGGTAGATTTTCAATGTAAGAACCGCTACGGCTGGGAGGACTTTCTGGAGATCATGCGCCTGCTCCGGGCGCCGGGGGGCTGCCCCTGGGACGCGGAACAGACCCATGACTCCATCCGCCGGAATTTTCTGGAGGAGACCTATGAGGCCCTGGACGCCATCGACCGGGATGACCCGGCCGGTATGTGCGAGGAGCTGGGGGACGTGCTGATGCAGGCCGCCTTCCACACCCAGATTGAGACGGAGCGGGGCCGCTTCACCATGGAGGATGTGGTGGACGGCGTGTCCCAGAAGCTGGTTTACCGCCACCCCCACGTTTTCGGAAATACGGAGGTGGAGGACAGCGCCGAGGTCCTGGTGAACTGGGAGGCGCTGAAGCGGAAGGAGAAGGCCCAGTCCACCACGGCGGACGCCATCGAGGCGGTGCCCCACACCCTGCCCGCCCTCTGGCGGGCGGAGAAGACCGGGGCGAAAACCGCCAAGGCGGGCTTCGACTGGTCCAGCGCCCTCAGCGCCCTGGGGAAGCTGGAGGAGGAGGTCCGGGAGCTCCGGGCCGCTCTGGAGGCCGGGGCGGCGGCGGACGCGGTCCACGGCGTCCGGGAGGAGCTGGGGGACCTGCTGTTCATTACCGCCAAGGTGGCGCAGATGTCCGGCGTGGACCCGGAGGACGCCCTCCACCGGGCCTGTGACAAGTTCAACGCCCGGTACCGCCGGGTGGAGGAGCTGGCGGACAGGCCCCTGGCGGACTATACGGAGGAGGAGCTGGTCGCCCTCTGGCGGTCCGCGAAGGAAAGTCTTAACACGCAACCGCGTTAAGAATATAGATCACAAATGATTTCAGGAGGATACCATTCATGAACAAAGCCGAGTTAATCAACGTTGTTTCCGTGGCTGCGGAAGTCTCAAAGAAGGACGCCGAAACTGTCATCACCGCCACCTTGGACGCGATTACCGACGCGCTGAAGGAGGGGGAGAAGGTTCAGCTGGTGGGCTTTGGCTCCTTCGAGGTGAAGAAGCGGGCGGCCCGGGTGGGCCGGAACCCCAAGACCAAGGAGCCCATTGAGATTCCCGCCTCCACCGTGCCCGTGTTTAAGGCCGGTAAGGTTCTGAAGGATACCGTCGGCGGCTGATTTCCGCCTTTGCAAACCCGCCGGAGCCCCGCCTTTTCGCGGCGGCCGGCGGCGTCCAAGGGAATTCCGCGTTTCTCCGGGGGCTGCGTGACGGAACCTGTGTTCACAACTGGTGAATACGAGTCTGGGATTTTTTAGCCGTTGCCTGATCAGCGGAAAGCCGGTATTCCCCGGTTATGAATACAGGTTCCAAGGTGCCGGGCCGGTCCAGGCTGCGTTTCCGAGGCTTTTCACGGCTTTGAAAGCCGCCAGCTTGATAACTGCGGGCCGGTTTGCGGCTGTGCTCCGAAACACGTCTGCGGTTTCTGCGGCCCGTTTTCCCTCCGGCCTCCAGCGGCACTTTTTGACAAACCGACTGCCGGCAGACTCTGCCGGCAGTTTCTGTTTCATATTGATAAGGAGGCGCTCCATGCGTTTGGATAAATATCTCAAGGTCTCCCGCCTCATCAAGCGGCGGACCACCGCCAACGAGGCCTGTGACAACGGCCTGGTCCTCGTCAACGGCCGCCCGGCCCGAGCTTCTTATGAGGTCAAGGTGGGAGACCGGATTTCCCTCCGCCTGGGAGCCCGGGAGGTGACGGTGGAGGTTCTCTCCGTTCAGGAGACCGTCCGCCAGGCCGAGGCGTCCGCCCTGTACCGCCAGCTGCTCACCGGGGAGGAGAAGTAGGAAGCCGGGACGGCGGCCTGCCCCTCCGGCGCGGCGGGCCGGAAAAAAGGGACATACCGGGCCTTCTCTCCGCATAGTCTGTGGACAGGGAGGGAGGAAGCATGAACGACTACAATGTGGCCCAGGCCGCTCACCGTCTGGAGCTGAACGGCCGGGAGAGCCTGACGGTCTCCGGCGTGGAGGACGTGGAGCGCTTTGACGAGACGGGCATCGTCATGTCCACCGCCGTGGGAACCCTGGTCATCACCGGGGAGGACCTGCACATCGGCAAGCTGTCCCTGGACGGGGGAGAGCTCCATGTGGACGGGCGGATTGATTCCATGACCTATGAGGACCAGGGGTCCAGCCGGGGCGGCCTGCTGAGCCGTCTCTTCGGATAGGGATGGGGGGGCAGGCGCCCCAGCAGCTGCTGGTGTTCGGGCAGTCCATCCTGTTGGGCCTGTCCGCCGGCCTGCTGTATGATCTGCTGCGCCCCTTCCGGGTCCGGGCCCCCAGGCTCACCGCGCTGCTGGACGGGGGATACTGCCTTGTGGTGGGCGCGGCCGCGTTTTTGTTTCTGCTCCGCCGGGGATCGGGACAGCTCCGGGGCTTTGTCCTGGTGGGCGCGGTGGGGGGAGCGGTGCTGTTTTTCTGCGCCTTTTCCGAGCCGTTGCGGCCCATCTGGACCTTCTGGGCGGATACGCTGGCCTTTTTGGCGCAAATGCTGTGCCTGCCCATGCGGTGGACCCGGGGTTTTTGCAAAAAAATTTTCCGTACCGGAAAAAACCTCTTTTATTTTTGGCGGAAATGCTTTACAATAAGAAATGGGTACAGGCCCGTGAAAGGAGACCGCAATCATGGCAAAGCAAAAAAAGGCAAAGCGCCGCCTTCTCCGCACGGGCCTTCTGACAAAGCTGCTGATCGTGATCCTGCTGGCCGCGCTGGTGTGCAAGGTGTACGCCCTGCGGGAACAGGTGTCGGACGCGGAGGCGGAAAGGGCCCGGGTCGCCGCCCTGGTGGAGAGCAAGCGCCAGGAAAACGACGCGCTGGCCGCGGACATCGAGGGGGGCTGCACTCCTGAGAAGATGCAGGAAATCGCCCGGCGGGAGCTGGGCTGGGTGCTGCCCGGCGAGTATGTCTTTGAAGTCGGAAACTGACCATATCCCCAGGCATGAATCAAGGGAAGGAGAAACAAAAAACCGTATGGAGCCTCAGGTTGGGAGAATTCTGGAAGGCAAAGTCACCAGCATTATGAAGTTCGGCGCCTTCGTGGCGCTGGAGGGAGGCGGTTCCGGGCTGGTACATATCTCGGAAATCGCCAACACCTTTGTGGAGGATGTGCACGATTTCCTGGAGACTGGTCAGGCCGTGAAGGTCCTGGTCCTGTCGGCAGAGAACGGGAGGGTGAATCTCTCCATCAAGAAGGCCCTGCCCAGGGAGGAGCGCCCCCGCCCGGCGGCGTCCCCCAAACCGGCCAGGCCCCGGCCCGCCGCCCCTCGGTCCGCCGGACCCGGTCCGGGCCGGGGAAAGCCCCTGCCTCCGTCGGGGGATCAGGCCTTTGAGGATAAGCTGAAGCAGTTCCTCTCCTCGTCCGAGGGAAAGATGGCGGACCTGAACCGCAGCATGGACGGCAAGCGCGGCGGGAGAAGAAGAAGGTAACGAATTTGGACCGTCTGTTATGGTCAACGGATTTCCGGAGCTCTCCGGAAGGCGGCGGCGCACCTGCTGCCGGGTTGACGGTGGCAGGCGGTTTTTTCTGCCCGGAGGACGGGAGAAAAACCGGAGCGCCGGTCCCCGGGGGATGGTCCCCAAGGTCCGGCGCTCCAAAAAGGCGCGTTTTTGATTGAGTGCTCAGAGGGCGGCGTGGCAGCAGCCCTCGCAGAAGCCAGCCGCGTGCCGGTCGCCGCAGTAGCCGACGCCCCGGTGGCTGTGCCAGCCGGTGAGATCGCAGCCCTCAACGGAACAGAGAGCCCGGCAGGTGTTGTCGCAGAAGCCGCCGTCGTGGGCATAGCCGCAGTAGGTGACGCCGTTATGGGTGTGCCGCCCGGCGGTGGTGCAGCCCTCGACGGGGCAGAGGGCCCGGCAGGTGTTGTCGCAGAAGCCGCCGCCGTGGGCATAGCCGCAGTAGGTGACGCCGTCGTGGACATGCCGCCCGGACAGCTCACAGTCCTCAATGGGGCAGAGGGCCCGGCAGGTGTTGTCGCAGTATCCGCCGGTGTGGGCATAGCCGCAGTAGGTGACTCCGTTGTGGATGTGCCGCCCGGCGGTGGTGCAGCCCTCCACAGGGCAGACGGCCACAGGGGCAGCGGTGGCGGTGGCGCGTACGGCAGACCGTCCTCCATGGTGCCCGCCGCCGTGACAGCCGTGGGCGGAGACGGGCAGCGTCAGCAGAGCCAGAGCCAGAACACAAAGGAGCAGCTTTTTGAGATTCATGACCAATGACCTCCTGAAGTCGTTGTGGTATCCTCATCATAGCATAGTGGGAAGCGTTTGGCAAGGGCCCGCCGGTGGATTCATAGTTTATTCATAGATTTTTCAGAAACCTTTAAGCTTTCTGCCGCAAGGGTTTCCGGGTTTGGACCGCCGCAAGGGCCCCGGCTTATATACTATATAAAAAGAAAACCGGGAGATGGAACGGGCCGTCACGGAGCGGCGCGGCGGATTTGTTCAAAATTTCTTTAAATCCCTTTCAGTAATTTTTAAGCTCTCCTGTCTATACTAAGGCCATGAACTCGGGGGAACCCGCAAAATTCCCCAATAATTCAAAAACCAGACAATCCCAGTTCACACGTTCGACACAGATTTCTGTTATCTTACCTTCTAAAGAACGAAAGAACGGGATACATAATTAAGGAGGAGCCCATTATGTATAACGACGAGAAGAACCTCTACAACTACACCTACCGCAAGGACGGCAGCGAGCTCGCCCAACGGCGGGAGTCCGTCCGCCCGGAGGGACAGCCCGGCCCCCAGGGGCCTGAATTGGAGTGTAAGCCTGTGAAGAAAAACCGTTTCGGCCTGAAGATCGCTGCCCTGGCCCTGAGCTGCGCGGTGCTGGGCGGCGCGGCGGGAGGCGGGGCCGTGTGGGCCGTCTCCCAGACGGCCCAGAACGAGAGCGAGATCAACGTTTCCAGCCGCCCCGCGACCCAGGTGGCCCTCCGGGATGTGGACGGGAAGACGGCCATGAGCGACGCGGAGGTCTACGCCGCCAACGTCAACAGCGTGGTGTCCATCCGCACCTCCGCTACCGCCGGATACAATTTCTACGGCCAGCCGGTGCAGACGGCCTCCGCCGGGTCCGGCTTCGTGCTGAGCAAGGACGGCTACATCCTCACCAACTACCATGTGGTGAAGGGCGCGGAGACCGTGACCGTCACCATGTACAACGGCGATGAATTTTCCGCCCAGTATATCGGCGGCGAGGAGGACTACGACATCGCCGTCATCAAGGTGGAGGCGGAGAACCTCCAGCCCGTCACCCTGGGGGACAGCGAGACGCTGAACGTGGGGGACCACGTGCTGGCCATCGGCAACCCTCTGGGCGAGCTGACCTTCTCCATGAGCGGCGGTATGATCTCCTGCGTGGACCGGGCCATCAATGTGGACGGCACCCCCTTCAATATGATTCAGACCGACGCGTCCATCAACCCCGGCAACTCCGGCGGCCCCCTCTTTAACCAGTACGGCGAGGTGGTGGGCATCGTCTCCGCCAAGTACTCGCAGTCCTCCAACGGCACGACGGTGGAGGGCCTGGGCTTCGCGATTCCCATGAACGACGTGTTTTCCATGGTGAAGGATATCATGACCAACGGCTACGTGTCCAACCGGGCCTATCTCGGCATCACCCCCCAGACGCTGACCGAGGGCACGGCGGCGCAGTTCCACTATGACGTTACCGCCGGTGTTTTCATCAACTATGTGGAGCCCGACAGCGCCGCTGACAAGGCGGGCCTGAAAATGGGCGACGTCATCACCAAGGTGGACGGCACGGACATCAAGACGGTGGAGGACCTGAACCTGGCGAAGAAGAAGTATTCCGCCGGGGACAGCGCCACCCTGGAGGTCTACCGCCCCGACGGGACCATTACCGTGGAAATCACCTGGGGCGCGGCTCCCAAGGAGGAGCAGAGCCAGGAGCCGGTTCAGCAGTACCCCGGAAACAACAACTCCGGCAATAGCAACGGCGGATACTACAACCCCTTTGAGGACCTGTTCCGCTATTTCTATGGCTGATAGGGACCCTCGCGGTCCCGTAAGCAGATACGTCCTCCCAGGCCCGGAGACGGCTTCGCGGCAAGAGCTGCGGCAAGGCAAAAAGCCGTATGCGGCGGGCGGGGATGGTGTATATAGATGAAGCAGGGCGGGCTTACCCGCCGGAATGGTGAAACGCCATTATAAAAGCAAAGTGCGGGAGGGCCGAGTGTTTCGGGTCCTCCCGCGTCGTTTGCTTCTCGCTTATTCGATTACCTCAATGCCCAAGATCCGGGCCACCAGCGCCGCCTGAGAGGCGTGGATTTTCGCACCCTTCAGCTCCCGGCAGGAGGCGGAGAGGGCTACGCCGTCCAGGATGCACGTGGAGAGGTCCGTTCCGTTGAGCTCCGCCCGGAAGAGGTCGGACCCGGTGAGGGCGGCGTTCTTTAAGGTGGTCTTGACCACCCGCAGCTCCTGACAGGCGCTCTCCGTCAGGTCGCAGTCCTCCACCGCGCACCGCTCCCAGAGGGCCCCGGTGAAGTTGGCCCAGCGGAGGCGGAGGCCCTTCCACGCGCAGTTTTTGAACCGGGCCCTGCGGAAGTCCGCGCCCTCGGCCTTGCAGCGGGAGAGGGCGGAGTCCTTCCAGAAGCTGGAGGAAAAGCGGCAGCCGGAAAAGGCGCAGTCCTCAAAAAGACAACCGTAAAACGCCGTGCCGCTGAAATCGCAGTCCGTGAAGCGGCAGCGGACAAAGCGGACCTGCCGGAGGGTGAGGTCCGCCGCGTCCAGTCCTGCCCCCTCCTCCCGGTCGAAGTCCCGGAGTGAGAGCTGGTCCCCCTCCTCCCGGGCGGCGAGAAAAGCCGGTTCCAGACCGCTCATTTTCGTTTCTTCCGTTCTGGTATCCAGAGCAGCTCTTCAAAGCTCCGGACATACACGTCACAGAAGCCCCGCATCTCGGCTTCGTCCTGGGCGAAGAGGCCGTCGTAGACCCCCACCACCCGCATCCGCGCCGCCCTGGCCCCCTGGCAGGCGGCCAGGCTGTCGTCAAAGACCGTGCATTCCTCCGGCGGAACTCCGGCGGCTTTGGCGGCGGCCTGCCAGATGTCCGGCTTCCGTTTCTCCAGGCCCAGCTCCTGGGCGAAGGTCACGCGCTCAAAATACTTCTCCAGGCCCAGGGATTCCAGGGCCATGTGGCAGTGCTCCGGCACGCTGGAGGTCACAACGGCCATCCGCCGCCCCTCCGCCCGGCACTGCTTCAGATAGGCCCGGACGCCGGGCTTGAGGGGCACGTGGGCATAGGAGTCTGCCGCCAGCTCCATCCATTCGGCAATAATGTCCTCGCGGGACTCCGGAAGCTTGCAGAACTCTTTGGTAAACACCGCCGCCAGGGGCAGGGGCACGTGGGCCACGCCCTCGTAATAGGCATGGGTGTACTTCATCCCCCGGCGGGCCAGAAATTCCCGGTCCACCTTTTTCCACACGCCGTTGGAGTCCGTCAGCACACCGTCCATATCAAAGAAAAACATCCCTCAATCCTCCTGCACCAGCCGGAAGCGCCAGGGGAAGTCCCTGGCCTCCTCCGCGTAATCCACCCCGATTCGGGGCCCGGTAATCACAATCTCCCCCTCCGGCGCCGGGAAGGGGGGCAGCCCCGCGTCCTCCGGCCCGTCGCAGAGGAACAGCCCGTCCCCCGTCAGGTCCAGCCCGTTCTCCGCCCGGGTGAGGGCCAGGGCCTGGCAGACCTTCCCGGGGCCGTTGAGGAGATTTTTCCGCCGGGAGGGCGTCAGGGGCCTGTCCCCGTAACGGAGGCGGGCCATGGTCTCTCCGCCCGCCACGGGCTGGAGGGCCCGGAGGAGCACGGCGGCGGGCTCGCCCTCGGGCTCCGTGACGAAGTTCAGGCAGTGATACATGCCGTAGATCAGGTAAATATACGCCGTCCCCGGCGGGGAGAACAGGGTTTCCGTCCGGGCCGTCCGGCGGTACTGATAGGCGTGGCAGGCCTTGTCACATCGGCCGATATAGGCCTCGGTCTCCACCACGCGCCCCGCCAGCGTTTCCCCGTTCCAGCGGCGGACCAGATATTTGCCCAGCAGCAGCCGGGCCGCCTCCAGGGTGGGGCGGTTGTAGAAATCACGGGAAAGCCTTGCCATTTTCTCACCTCAGTGCTACAATACAAATTCGCGGCAGTCCGCATGCCTGATGAGACGGATTATATCACAGATGAGAACATGGAGCAAGGAAAATGAAAGTGAACAGAGTGCGTCAAAATGTCCTCCCGCTGGTTACGGCCCTGATCTGGGGCACGGCCTTTGTGGCCCAGAGCGTGGGGGCGGATTACATGGGCCCCTTTACCTTCAACACCGCCCGGGCGGTCGTCGCCTTCGCGTTTCTCCTGGTCCTCTGCGGCCTCCGGGAGCTCTGGCGGCGGAGGACCGGGAACCGGGTTCCCGCCGGGTCCCGGAGAGATCTGTTTCTGGGGACCCTGTGCTGCGGCACGGCGCTGGCCGTGGCCAGCTATTTCCAGCAGAAGGGGCTGGAGACCACGACCCCCGGCAAGGCCGGGTTTATCACCGCGCTGTACATCGTGCTGGTGCCCCTGGCGGGGCTGGCGCTGAAGAAAAAGCCGCCCCGGTCCGTGTGGCTGGGCGTGGTGCTGGCGGTGGCGGGGCTGTACTGCCTCTGCGTCACCGAGGAGTTCTCCATCACCGGAGGGGATTTCTACGTGCTGATCTGCGCCTTCTGCTTCACGGCCCAGATTCTGACTGTGGACCATTTCAGCGGCCGGGTGGACGGCGTGACGCTGTCCTGCGGCCAGTTCCTGGTGATGAGCGTGCTCTCCGCCGCCGGGGCGCTGACGGAGGCCCTGCCGCCGCTGGAGCTGCTGCCCCAGTGCCTGGGGCCGGTGCTGTACGTAGGCGTGTTCTCCAGCGGAGTGGCCTACACCCTTCAGATTCTGGCCCAGAAGGGGTCCGACCCGGCGGTGGTGTCCCTGCTGATGAGCATGGAATCCGTTTTTGCCACGATTGCCGGGGCGCTGATTCTCGGGGACCGGATGAACGGGCGGGAATACCTGGGCTGCGGGCTGATGCTGGCCGCCGTGATTCTCGCTCAGCTGCCGCCCCTTCCCCGGAGGACGGCGGAGCGGCGGGGATTTAGCGATGGACAAGAGGCCTGATGTGTGCTATAATGCCTGTATAATGGTAATAATATGCCGGTATGGCAGTGTTTTCAGGATGGGGTGATGGTGTGCGGGTCAACGTGCTTGGCGTTGGATTTGACAATCTGACCATGGAGGAGGCCGTGGAGCGGGGAATGGAGCTGCTCCGCAGCCCCGGGGCCCACTATGTGGTCACGCCGAACCCGGAGATCGTGGAGGTCTGCCGGGAGAATTCGACCGCGCGGCAGGCGGTGAACGCCGCAGACCTGGTGCTGGCCGACGGCATCGGCGTAGTCAAGGGCGCGCGGATGCTGGGCACGCCCCTGAAGGGCCGGGTGCCCGGCATCGAGTTCGCCGCCGGGCTGATGGAGCGCATGGCGGCGGAGGGCCTGTCCCTCTTCCTGCTGGGGGCCAAGCCCGGCGTGGCGGAGACCGCCGGGAAGCGGCTGGCGGAGCAGTATCCAGGACTGCGCATCGCCGGGACTCACGACGGGTATTTTCAGGAGGACGCCCCGGTGGCGGAGGAAATCCGCCAAAGCGGCGCGGAGGCGGTGTTCGTCTGCCTGGGCGCTCCGAAGCAGGAGCTCTGGATGTCCAGATACGGCGGGGAGACCGGGGCCCGGCTCCTCTGCGGCCTGGGGGGAAGCCTGGACGTTTTCGCCGGAACGGTGGAGCGGGCTCCCCGGTTCTGGTCCGACCACGGGCTGGAGTGGCTTTACCGCATTTGCAGGGACCCCCGCCGGCTGAAGCGGGCGGTGCGCCTGCCGCTGTTTCTGGTCCACGTGTGGAAGGAGCGGAAATGAGAGGAACCTTAATTGTTCTGGAGGGCACTGACGGCTCCGGCAAGGCCACCCAGGCGAAGCGGCTGCTTCAGACTCTGAGGGACCGGGGCGTCCCCTGCCGGGAGATCGATTTTCCCCGGTATGGAAACCCCTTTGCCGAGCCCGCCAATCTCTATCTTCACGGGGCACTGGGGGACAGGCCCGGAGACGTCAACGCCTACGCTGCCTCCGTCATGTTCGCCGTGGACCGTTTTGCCTCCTACCGGGAGGACTGGGGGGAGTTCTACGCCTCCGGCGGCGTGGTGATTGCCAACCGCTACACCACCTCCAACGCCGTCCATCAGGCCTCCAAGCTGCCGGAGGCGGAGCGCCGGGCCTTTCTGGACTGGCTGTTTGACCTGGAGTACCGGCGGCTGGGCCTGCCGGAGCCGGACCTGGTGCTGTATCTGGACATGCCCACCGAGGTGGCCGGAAAAATGCTGCGCCGCCGGGAACAGGAGACCCATACCCGGGCGGATATCCACGAGCAGGACAGCGGCTATCTCCAGCGCTGCCGGGAGAGCGCCCGGCAGATCGCGGAGTCTCAGGGCTGGATTACCGTGGCCTGCGCCGCCGGGGACCAGCCCCGGACGCCGGAGGATATCGGCCGGGAAGTGGCCGCCATCGCGGCGGAATGCCTGTCCCGCTGAGGGCGTGAGGGAAGGGCGGGCGCAGCCCGCCCGCCCCGGAGCTCAGCAGCAGTTGTCGTTGCAGCCGCAGTTGTTGTTGCAGCCACAGTTGCAGCCGCAATTGCAGCCGCAGTTACAGCCGCAGTTGCATCCGCCGCCCCAATTGTTGCCGCCGCAGCCCCAGTTGTTGCAGCCGCCGCAGCCGCCCCAATTGCCGCCGCAGCCCCAGTTGTTGCCGCCCCAGCTGCTGCCGCAGCCGCAGCAGCAGAACAGGATGATGATCAGAACGATCCACAGGCAGCCATTGTCGTTTCCATTGTTGAAGCACATAGTCAGTCACCTTTCTTTGAACCCGCTGCCGGTCCGGAAGGCCGCTGGAGCTCCCGCGCACCGCCATGTAAGGGAAAACGGGCCGAAGCCGGAGAGAACCGGCTTCCGCTCCGGCACCCTCGGGACCGCCGTGGGTTCTGGGATTTGAGATATTCTATGCTTCCGGAGGGCTCCGGGAGCCTGACCCCCTGAAAATTCATCCTGTCCTTTTTTCAAGGGCCCTTTTTCAGGGGGGCGCACCGCGTGTAAGGAGGTTTTCACATGTCCGATTTCCACAACAGCGATACGGCCAGCTGGGACGCTGGACAGGTCCGCCGGGAGCAGCCTCAGCGCCCCCAGCGCCCCCCCCAGCGGAAGCGCCGCCGGAGACGGCGGAGAATGAATCCCTTTCTGTTCATCCTGCTGCACCTGACTTTTGTAGCCCTGGCCTCGGCCCTGCTGGGCTGTGGAGGCTGGCTGCTGTTCAGCGACTTCTGCTCCTTTAACCGCTCCGCCTTCCCCGTGGCGGAGAAGGTTGTCGAGGTGTCGGCGGAGGACACGGTGGACACCATCGCCGATAAGCTGGCGGCGGCGGGGCTGATTGAGTACAAGTGGTTTTTCAAGCTCTACGCCAACGTCACTAATGCGGAGGAAGAGATCGGCATGGGCTCCTATACCCTGAACACCGACATGGATTACCATGCCCTGGTGGCGGGGATGCGGAGCGTGTCCGGAAGCATGAACGAGGATACCGTCCGCGTGACCATCCCCGAGGGCTATACCGTGGCGAAGACCATCGAGCTTTTGGCAAAGAACGGTGTCAACACCGAGGCGGCGCTGACCGAGGCCGCCCAGAAGGCCGACTTTGACTACAGCTTCATTGACAACGAGTCCGAGGACATCAGCCGCCTGGAGGGCTATCTCTTCCCGGACACCTATGACTTCTACGTGGGCGAGAAGCCCGCCAACGCCCTGAACCGCCTGATCAAGAACTTCAACAGCAAGATTGACGACGAGCTCCTGGCGGCGTCGGAGGCCCGGGGCTATGACCTCCACAAGGTGATTACCATCGCCTCCCTCATCGAGCGGGAGACCGCCGGCGGCGATCAGGCCTATATCGCCTCCGTCATCTACAACCGTCTGGACGGTCCCGGCGACAAGGCGGGAACCAACGGCCTGCTCCAGGTGGACGCCTCTCTGCTCTACGGTCTGCCGGACCACGAAGGGGGCATCACTCAGTCGGATCTGGAGGCGGACACGCCCTATAACCTCTACAAGTACAAGGGCCTGCCGCCCACGCCCATCGCCAACCCCGGCTGGAACGCCATCGAGGCGGCCCTCCAGCCCGAGGAGACCGATTACTATTACTACGCCCTGGGCAAGGACGGGCAGCACCACTTCTTCGCCACCTATAATGAGCATCTGGCCTTCGTCAACAGCAATGAGTATGGCGGGACGTAAGCCGGAACTGCTGGCCCCGGCGGGGGATCCGGAGCGCCTCCGCATGGCCGTCCTCTACGGCGCGGACGCCGTCTATTTGGCGGGGGCGGACTTCGGCATGCGGGCCTTCGCGGGAAACTTTTCCCCCGAGGGCCTGAGGGAGGCGGTGGCCTTCGCCCACGCCCACGGCGTCCGGGTCCACTGCACCGTGAACACTATGCCCCGGAATGAGGAGATGGGCCGCCTCCCCGCCCATCTGGAGCTGCTGGAGGACGCCGGGTTGGACGCGGTGATTTTGGCGGACCTGGGGGCCTTCCGGCTGGCGGAGCGCTACGCGCCCCGCGCGGCCCGCCACGTCTCCACCCAGGCCGGCGTCACCAACTATGAGGCCGCCCGGGTCTGGCATGAGCTGGGGGCCAGCCGGGTCATTCTGGCCCGGGAGCTGAGCCTGGAGGAAATCCGGATCATCCGGGAGAAGACGCCCCGGTCCCTGGAGCTGGAGGCCTTTGTCCACGGGGCCATGTGCGTCAGCTATTCCGGGAGGTGCCTCCTCAGCAACTATATGACGGGCCGGGATTCCAGCCGGGGAGCCTGTGCCCAGCCCTGCCGGTACAAGTACGCCCTTGTGGAGGAGAAGCGCCCCGGCGAGTTCTTCCCCATTGAGGAGGACGGCGGCGGGGCCTATATCCTGAATTCCCGGGATATGTGCATGATCGACCACCTGGAGGACCTGGCATTCCTGGACAGCCTCAAGATCGAGGGCCGGGCCAAGTCCGCCTATTATGCTGCGGCCGTCACCGCCGCCTACCGCCATGGCTTGGACGCCCTGGCGGCGGGGGAGGCCATCGACCCCGTCTGGCGGGACGAGGTGGAGCACGTCAGCCACCGGCCCTATTCCACCGGCTTTTTCTACGGTCCGCCGGGGCAGTACTACGACGATGCCCGGTACGTCCGGGAGTGGCAGGTGGCCGCCGTGGTGACGGCGTGCGACGGGGAGGGCGGCGCCGTGTTGTCCCTCCGGAACAAATTCCGGACCGGGGATGTGGTGGAGCTGGTGGGCCCGGACCTCCGGCCTTTTTCCATGACGGTTCCGGAGATGCGGGACGGGGAGGGCCTGCCCCTCTTCGAGCCCCGGACGCCTCAGAGCGTGTTCCATATGAAGCTGCCCCGGCAGGTTCCCCCCTGGACCATCGTCCGGCGGGCGGTGGACCTGTCGGGAAAATGAGAAGCTGAAAAAGAAACTTATAAAAGGAGAAGCCGCTATGAATGCAGACGTCGTCATCGTGGGAGCGGGTCCCGCCGGTATTTTTACCGCCCTGGAGATGCTGAAAAAGGGCAGCAAACAGAAAATCGTCATGGTGGAGAAGGGCCGGAGCATTGAAAACCGCCGCTGCCCCAAGAGCCAGACCAACAAATGCGTCAACTGCAAGCCCTACTGCCACATTACCACCGGCTTTTCCGGCGCGGGGGCCTTTTCCGACGGGAAGCTGTCCCTGAGCTATGAGGTGGGCGGGGACCTGCCCACCCTGATCGGAACCGACGTGGCCCAGGAGACTATCCACTACGCCGACAAGATCTATCTGGACTTCGGCGCGGATATCCATATCGAGGGCCTGGAGTACCCGGAGGACCGGAAGGAAATCCGCAAGCGGGCCATTCAGGCGGGCCTCAAGTTGGTGGACTGCCCCATCCGCCACATGGGCACGGAGAAGGCCCATGACATCTATCTGGGCATTGAGCGCTACCTCCAGGAGAACGGGGTGGAAATCCTCTTCGGCTGGGAGTGCCGGAACCTGATTCTGGAGAATGACGTGTGCAAGGGCGTCACCATCTCTGACCGGCGGCAGGACATGGAGATCACCGCCAGGCACACCGTGGTCGCCACCGGCCGCCGGGGTGCGGACTGGCTGGAGGGCCTCTGCGCGGAGCACAACATCGCCCACGCTCCCGGCACCGTGGACATCGGCGTCCGGGTGGAGGTCCGGAACGAGGTCATGGAGATGGTGAACCGGGTGCTCTATGAGTCCAAGCTGGTGGGCTGGCCCAAGCCCTTCAAGAACAAGGTGCGGACCTTCTGCCAGAACCCCGGCGGCTTCGTCAGCCAGGAGAACTACGACAACGATCTGGCCGTGGTCAACGGGCATTCCTATAAGGAGTTCAAGAGCGACAACACGAACCTCTCCATCCTCTGCTCCCATAATTTCAGCGTGCCCTTCAACCAGCCCATCGCGTATGCCCAGAAGGTGGGTGAGCTCACCAACATGCTGGCCAACGGCCAGATTCTGGTTCAGCGCTTCGGAGACATTCTGGACGGCAAGCGGACGTGGCAGAAGGAGCTGGCCCAGTCCAACATCCGGCCCACTCTGCCGGACGTAGTGGCGGGGGATATCACCGCCGCCATGCCCTACCGGGCCATGATGAACATCATCAATTTCATTCAGGCCATGGACTATGTGGTCCCCGGCTTTGCCTCCTATGAGACCCTGCTGTACTCCCCGGAGCTGAAGTTCTATTCCAACCGGGTGAAGATGGACACGGATTTCAACACCAGCCTCCAGGGCCTCCACTGCCTGGGAGATTCCTCCGGCTGGACGAGAGGTCTGATGATGTCCTCCGCCATGGGCGTCCTCATGGGGCGGAAGCTGGCGGAAGAGGGCTGACGGGCATGGGAGCCCTTCTGCTGGTCCCGTTTTTCCTGATTCGCTTTGGGCTGATGGCCCTGCTGGACCGGGAGGCTCTGGGCCGGGCGGCGCATTTCCCGCCCTTCCGGGGAGGGGAACAGTGGGCCTATTGGGTCTATCAGCTCTCCACGGCGGCGCTGGTTCTGGGTCTGTGCCCTTTGAGGCTCCGGTATTCCCGGCTTTTCCTCCCCGGAGCCGCCGTATATATTCTGGGCCTGGGGCTGCTGACCTGGGCTACGGTGGATTTCTGCGCCCCGGCGGAGAACGGCCTCCGGCAGAGGGGGAGCTACCGGGTCTCCCGAAATCCCATGTATGTCGCGTACTTTGTCTTCTTTGCCGGGTGCGTCCTGCTGGCGGAGTCATGGGCCCTGGCGGCGGTGCTGGTGTGCTTTCAGGCCTCCGCGCACTGGATCATTCTGGCCGAGGAACGCTGGTGCGCGGAGCGGTTCGGGGAGGCGTACCGGCAGTATCGGAAACGGGTTCGGCGCTATATCTGAGTAAAAAAACAGGGCCATCAGGCCCTGTTTTTCTGTCGCGATATACTTACGCCGGGGATATCCGTGGGTACCGGCTTGCTGCGCACTTCCACTTGACACTCCGCGCTCCACTCGTTCCATGAGGCGGTAATGACAGTCCTGCCGAGGCTGACAGGAAGGACCTCACCGCCGTCGGAAACCTCCGCGACATCGGGATTGGAGGAGGTCCAGATGATTTCTTCCCTGGGAGCGCCGGAGACCGGCAGCGTAAGGCCGGGTTCGCCTATGATGAGGACGGCCCCGCCGGGAAGGGTCAGAGCTTCATCCTCCTCCGGGGAGGGCACGGCTGTAACGTTCAGTATCTCCGTGACCTTCCGTCCGCCGCCCTCCAGCACGATCTCCAGATGCCCCATCAGGCTCTGAGGGATGTCCCAGGCGAAGAGGGCGAAATTCCGGCCCTCTCCCGCCGCCTGGATCGCAATCTGCTCCCGCTGGTCAAGGGTTTCCGTCCCCGCAGGGGTCAGGAACAGGGAGACGGCATTGACGGAATGTTCTGCACCATCCTCGAACTCCACCAGCACCAGAACCCGCTCCCCGGCGGTGAAGCTGTTCCAGCCGTCCCCCAGATCCGGCTGGAGGGGCGCGGCGTCCCCGTCGAAGAAATAGATGCCGGTGATGCACGGTTCTGAGATGTCCGGATAAATGGGGGTGGGAGCGGCCCTGTGGCTATCCCGAATCAGAAGATCAAATATGATCCCCGAGATTATGCCAAGTATCATCAGCACGCCTAAAATCAGAAGCACCACCCGCTTCCAGTTCCAGAAGGGCGCTTTGGGGACGGACTGGGGCTGCTCTTCCGGCGCGGGGAAGGAGACACCCAACACCTCCTCTAAAAGCTCCAGATTCTCCGGGCTGGGGACCGACGCCCCCAGCTCCCACTTGGATACCGCCTGACGGCTGACATCCAGCTTTTCCGCCAGGGCCTCCTGTGTCATGCCCAGATTTTCCCGGGCCTGTTTGATGCATTCGCCAATCGTCATCCGTGCAACCTCCTTGTATGTGTCTTGTTCCACGAGTTCATGATCTCAGTATAGCAGGTTGCGCCGGTTGCATCCACCAACCCGGCCCGCAACCGGCCTGGTTGCGCAAAAAATTTCCCGGACAGTGCCAGATTTCCGGTCCCCAATTCGTTTTATCAGCAGAACGGCCGTTCAAAAGGAGATGATACTACGGAACAAATCACCTACACCCGCCAGGAGGCGGAGGCGCTGGTGGACCAGTGGTCGGATACAATCCTCCGGGTAGCGTATACCTGGACGGGCAATCCCCAGGACGCCCAGGACGTGTGCCAGACGGTGCTGCTGAAGCTGCTGACGCACCCGCAGAGATTTTCCGACGCGGAGCGCCGGCGGGCGTTCGTTCTGCGGGTCGCCATCAACTGCTGCAAGGACCTGAAGAAATCCGCCTGGGCACGGCGGCGGGTCTCTCTGGACACGGCGGCGGACGCGGCAGTCACCATGCCGGAGTCCGGGGATAGCCCGGTGCTGGAGGCGGTGATGGCCCTGCCGGAGAAGTACCGCCGGGCGGTCTACCTGCGCTATTACGAGGAATACGAAATCGGTGAAATTGCCGCCCTGATGGGCTGCCGCCCCAGTCAGGTCAGCACCTGGCTTTACCGGGGCAAGGCGAAGCTGCGGACCATGTTAGGAGGTAACGATGGACAAGAATGCTTTTCAGACTGAACTGGACCGGGTGTCCTTCACCCCGGCGGGCCGGGAGGCCCTGGCGAAAGCCCTGATGAGCACCGCCCCCCTCCGCCGCTCCGGAGGCTGGGCCCGCCGGGGCATGGCGGCGGCGCTGGCGGCGGTACTGCTGGCTGGCTCCGCCGTGGCGGCGGGAAGCCTGTGGGACCGGTATTTCGGAGGGCTGGATGCGGACCAGCGGGAGATTATCGAGACCCTGAGCCAGAAGGACCTCCCGGCGGCGGAGTCCAACGGGACGGTCATGACCCCGCTGGCGGCCTTCGGCGATCAGGATTTCTACTATCTGATGCTGGAAATCCGCGCTCCGGAGGGAGTCACCCTTCCGGACTATGGGGAGAATGAAGGGTATTACCAGTTTTTCAACCCCGACACCGGGGAGATGATAACCCTGACTGACTCCTCGGGAGCGGACATTCGCGGAGATCTGGAATTTAAGTGGATGCCGCGCACCGGCGATGCCCGTGTCCTGACTGCCGTTATCCGCCTCTGGCCGGTGGAGGGAGTGGATTTCTCCGACGGGACGGATAAGGTGCTCCATATCCCCGGCCTCTGGGTTCAGAGCCCGGACAAGATTTATACTCCCGTTCTCACCGGCGGCTGGGATTTCAACATCGGGGCTCATTCCGGAGAGATTGAGAGCCGGACCCTGGATGTATCCGGTGTAACCGTGGCGAACGCGGAGTGCGGAACCATGACGATGGAGTATCTGCGGCTGTCGCCTCTGGGAATGCGCATCCGGCACAGCTGGTCGGAGCCCCGGGAGGGCATTCTGCCCGGCGCGCGCCTCTCTGTGGTGATGGAGGACGGCAGCGAGATTTTCCTGGAGAATACCATAGGCAGCTGCGGGGAGAACTGGAATGAGGAATGTGGCCCCTTTGAAACGCCCATCGACTTGAACAGGGTTGTGGCTGTCCGGTGGGGAACTGCAGAGATTCCTGTGAACTGAGAGAAGAAAGGCGGCGCGGTATCAACCGCGCCGCCTTGAGCTTGTCCCAAAATCAGATATGGATGCCGCCCACAAAATATGTATTGTAGTAGCCGTCGGTCAGGTCGGAGTAAATCACGCCGCCGCTCCGGGAGGAGGAGGAGTGAATCATCTGTCCGCCGCCGATGTAGATGCCCGCGTGGGAGCAGGCCTTGCCCGCGTTGCGGCTGGGGTCGTTGAAGAACACCAGATCGCCGGGCTGGAGCTCGCCCAGGCTGTACACCCGGGTGCCCAGGCCGCTCTGCCACTGGCCGGTGGCCGTGTGGGGCAGGGAGACGCCGAACTGCTTGTACACATACATGGTGAAGCCGGAGCAGTCAAAGCCGCCGGGGGCCGCGCCGCCGTAAGCGTACCGGGTGCCCAGGAACTGCCGGGCGAAGTCGACGATATTGCTGTCGCCCACGCTGGCACCGGGGGTGAGGGGAGTCTGGTTGGTCAGGCTGATGTAGTCGCTGCGGACGTAGCCCTCGCCGTATGTACCGGTGATGTGATACCAGCCGTTCTCAATGCCGGTGACGGTAACGCCGGAGTTCAGGCCCAGGTTGTTCACGATCTCGCTGTCAATGCTGGCCTCGGCCCGGACATTGACGCCCCGGGCGTTGATGCGGCCATAGTACTCAAACTCGGTCTCCTCGCTCATGGTGAAGAAGTCGGCGGAGACATAGCCGTCGTCGCCGTTGTGGGCCACGTGATACCAGCCGTCGGCCTCGCCCAGGACGGCGATGGTCCAGTCCTTGTCCAGCATGGTGATGACGGAGGCGTCCAGCGAGGGGGTGGACCGGAGGCGGAGGGAGGACCCAGTGGTTTTGCCGATGCCGACGACCAGGGGGTCGCCCTCGGCGGCGAAGGCCGTGACGGCCAGGAACAGCATGGTGGTGAGGGAGAGCGCCAGAACCTTGGCGGCTTTTCCTGCAAATCGATTCATGGGAGTTACGCTTCCTTTCTCGTGTCTTTTGTAAAACGGTTGGGTGAAGCGGCTGACGCCATTTCTTCAGGTTTATTCGGAAAAGCCCGTTACTTCTCCTTACCGGCCAGAGCCCGGTTCAGCCAGACTGTGGCGATGTCCATCGCCGCGTAGAGGCTGTCCTTCTCGCTCTTCTTGACCACCCGGTCTCTGGATTTCAGGTCCGGGTCCGTGAGCTGGAGCTGGATAGAGACCTTGGAGGCCACGTCCAGGTCCTGTTCCTTCTTCGTCTCCAGCACCTGCATCATGATGATATATTTTTCAGCCATCGTGCCGTAGTAGATCAGGTTGCCTGCCCGGCGGAGCGGATGGCCTTTATAAACAAGGCCCTCGGTTTTGCTGTTTTTACTTCCAGCCATAAAAACCTCCTTGAGAAATTTTGTAACCAAATTGTAACATCTTTTTCCCAATTTGTCAACAATCTGTTCTGAGCAATCTGACGAAAAAGAACGGAGGTTTTCCGGCGTTATTGACAAAAACGAAAAAATCCCGTGGAAAAAGCCTGTGGTCCCACCGGGGAGCAGGCCGCTTTCCACGGGATGAAGGTCGAAAACGGTGACAATTTGTTACACTTTTTGTTACTGACCAAGATACTTCCGCACCAGCACCTGAAGAAGCTCGTCGCGGTCGATCTTGCGGATCAGCGTCCGGGCGTTGTTGTGATTGGTAATATAGGTGGGGTCCTCGGACAGGATATAGCCCACGATTTGGTTGATCGGGTTATAGCCCTTCTCCTCCAGGGCTCTGTATACAGTGGAGAGAATCTGATGAATCTCCGCGTCCTTCTCCAGTGCGAGACTGAATTTTCTGGTGAAATCGTCCATAGGTACACCACCTTCCTTTCCATATCACTCTTAGTATACTCGATTTTTGCCGGACTGTAAAGGGTTTCCGCGGGAATTTTACGAAAGATTTTTACTGCCCCCGGTTTTTTCTCACCGGAGCACGGCGTCCAGCTCGTTTTTCAGCAGCTCCAGGATGCCCTTGACATCCTCGTCGGCCTCCTGGGCGGTGAGGCTGCGGTCGTCCGCCCGGAGCTCCAGGCTGAAGGCCACGCTCTTCTTCCCCTCGGGGATGCCCTTGCCGGTGTAGACGTCGAAGAGGGTCACGGCCTTGAGAAGGCCCCGGGCGCCCCGGCGGATGCAGTCCTCCAGCCTGCCCACGGGGAGGCCCCGGCCGCAGACCAGGGCGATGTCCCGGGTGACGGCGGGGAAGCGGGGCAGGGGCTGATAGACGGGGGTCCCGGCCATGCCCTGGAAGAGGGCGTCAAAGCCCAGCTCGGCGGCATAGAGCTCACAGTCCACGTCGTAGTTGGCGGCCACGGCGGGGTGAATCTGTCCCAGCACGCCCAGGAGGCGCTCCCCGCTGTAGACCCTGGCGCAGCGGCCTGGGTGGTAGGAGGGGTTCCCCTTCTCCGCCTCAAAGCGGAGGTCCCCGATGTGAAGCCCCTCCAGCACGGCCTCCACGGCCCCCTTGAGGGCGAAGAAATCCATGCCGCCGTAGGCGCCCAAGGACAGCACCTTGGGCTCATCGGCCATGCCGGAGCCGTCGCCCTTGGCAAAGTAGGTCCGGCCCAGCTCATAGAGCCGGACGGCCTTGTTGCGGTAGTGGCAGTTCCGGGCTAGAATCTCCAGCATGGAGGGCAGGGTGGTGGTGCGCATGATAGAGGTGTCCTCTCCCAGGGGGTTCAGGATCTTCATGGAGTTCCGGAGGGGGGAGTCCGCCGGGAGGTTGATCTTATCATAGTAGGCGGGGGAGATGAAGGAATAGGTGATGATCTCGCTGTAGCCCAGTCCCCGGCAGAGGGCTCCGGCGGTGTTCTCGGCCTGCTGGACGGGGGTCCAGCCCCGGCGCTCGTTCAGCCCGGCGGAGAGGGTGTTGGGGATGTTGTTGTAGCCGTAGAACCGGGCCACTTCCTCGGCCAGGTCCGCCATGCCCTCCACGTCGCCCCGCCAGGAGGGAATTACCACCTCGGCGGGGGCGTTGGGGAAGTCCCCCGCCTCCGTCCGGATGTCCACCCGCTCCAGGTACTGGTACATATCAACCGGGTCAATCTCGGTGCCCAGCAGGGCGTTGACCCGCGCCGGATCCATGGGGATGGTCCGAGGTTGGGGGACGTAGTTCAGGATATCAATGACGCCGTCCACGACTTCCCCGGCCCCCAAGAGCTCCACCAGCTCACAGGCCCGGTCCACGGCGGGGAGGGTGTTCAGGATGTCCAGGCCCTTTTCAAACTTGGCGGAGGCCTCCGTCCGCATGCCGAGGGCCAGGGCGGTTTTCCGGATGCACGCCCCGTCGAAGTTGGCGGACTCGAAGACCACGTCCACGGTGTCGGCCACGATTTCGCTGTTCAGACCGCCCATAACGCCCGCCAGGCCTACGGCCCGGGTGTCGTCGGCGATGACCAGCATGTCCGGCGTCAGTTTCCGGACGTTTCCGTCCAGGGTGGTCAGCTCCTCGCCGGTCCGGGCCCGGCGGACCACAATTTTCCCGCCCTTGACATAGCGGTAGTCAAAGGCGTGCATGGGCTGGCCGTATTCCAGCATCACATAGTTGGTGATGTCCACGATGTTGCTGATGGGCCGGACGCCGCTGGCCCGCAGACGCTCCCGCATCCACTTGGGGGAGGGGCCGATCTTCACGTTCCGCACCATCCGGGCGGTGTACCGGGGGCAGAGCTCCGGGTCTGGGGTCTCCACATCCAGAAGGTCCGGAAGGACGCCCTCGGCCCCGCCTTTCACCACCGGCTGATGGAAGCGGCAGGGCTTGTCGAAGGTGGCGGAGACCTCCCGGGCCAGACCGATGACACTGAGGCAGTCCGGGCGGTTGGGAGTGATTTCGAACTCCACCACGCGGTCGTCCGCGCCGATGACGGGGCGGATGTCGTCGCCGGGCTTCACGCCCTCCTCATGGAGGACAAAGATGCCGTCGGGGATGCAGTGGGGGAACTCCTTCTGCTCCGCGTGGAGGTCCGCTAGGGTGCAGATGTGCTCCGTTTTCGTATCCAGAGCCAGGGTGTCATGTTCGTGGATATTGGCGAGGCTGGTTGTGATGGTGTGATAAGTCCCGCCGCTGTCGCAGCTGACGGCAAACTGTCCGCCGTCAAGGGCTTCAACCTTTGTAACAAAAGCGGCCTTGACGGAGCCATAGATTTTATGACCGGGAACGACGCCCGCAGGGATGGAGGGCTTTTCCGGGTCCAGGGGCTTGTAGTCGTTCAGCAGGGCGGCGGCGGTGATAGCGGCGTAGGGGAAATCCCGCTCGTCCAGATTCAGCTCCTTCAGAGAGCAGAGCATGCCCTTGGACTTGACGCCCCGGAGGTTCCCCCGGGTGATGTGCTTGCCGCCGGGAAGCCAGGAGTTGTCCTTCGCCACGGGGACCAGGTCCCCCTCATGGATGTTCCACGCTCCGGTGACAATCTGGACGGGCTCCTCCTGCCCGACGTCCATCTGACAGACCCACATGTGGTCGCTGTCGGGGTGGCGCTCCATCTTCTCGATGCGGCCCACCACCACGTTTTTGATCTCGGCCCCCAGGTCCTCCGTGACCTCCACCTTGGAGCCGGAGATGGTCATGGCCTCGGCAAAATCCCGGTCGTTCACCGGGCCCACGTCTACGAATTCTTGCAGCCATTTACGGGAAAGTTTCATATTGCAACTCCTCTTTCATGTGAAGGTGAGCGGTCAGTCCCACTCAATTTCGCCGCCCTCCTCCTGTACAAGGCGGCAGAGCTCGTCTCCGTTTTCGATGAGAGAGCGGATGATATTTTCAAAGCGTTTGGCTTTTGCCTCGTTCTCCGGAGTCAGGGGCCAGTGGGCCTCGTACATGCCCGCCTCCGGGTCCGTGTCCATGCCCTCCAGAATATCCGGGGCATTTTTTCCCAGATAGAACCGGAGCAGGGCCTCCCAGTTGTAGCCGTTCATATAGGCATCCGGGCAGAGGACCGCCATTTTCTCCCCCAGGGCCATGACCCTGCTGTTTTCCGCGTCCAGAGTGAGGGAAACTGTCTCCTTATACTGGGACGAAATTACATAGTCAGCCATTTCAAACTCCTTCTTCCCGAGGGTTTCGCTTGGGACAGGTTTTCATATATTCGGCAATCGGCCCAGGTGCGAGATATTTGGCGTTCTGCCGGATAGTGGCCATTCCGCTCTGGCTCAGGTCCGGGTCCGCCCCGGCCTCCAAAAGGGCCTTGACCATCTCAAAGGCCTGTCCATAAGCGTCAAATTCCGTCTGATGCATGTACTGCTGAACGGAGTCCAGGGCCCCCAGCAGCGGGAGCATCCTGCCGTGCCGGCCGTCGGGGTCCGCGCCCTTTCGCAAAAGCTCCCGCAGAACCTCCGGCTCACTGTATGCGGCGGCAAAGTACAGGTCCGAACAACCGGCGTTATCCGTATGGTTCGGGTCGCCGCAACGCTCCAGCAGCTTCAGGGCCAGAGGGGTATCCTTGTTGATGATGGCGCGGGTCAGTTCCGTCCGGCCCATCCAGTCCTCCGGCAGGCCTGTCCCGGAGGGCATCAGAACTGCTCCAGGAACCGGATATCGTTCTCAAAAATCAGCCGCATGTCGCTGATCTTGTAGCGCCCCAGGGCCAGCCGTTCCAGTCCCATGCCGAAGGCGAAGCCGGAATACTCGTCCGGGTCCACGCCGCAGTTCCGCAGCACCTTGGGGTGCACCATGCCCGCGCCCAGGATTTCAATCCAGCCCTCGCCCTTGCAGGTGGGGCAGCCCTTGCCGCCGCACTTGTAGCACTGGATGTCCACCTCGCAGCTGGGCTCCGTGAAGGGGAAGTGGTGGGGGCGGAAGCGGGTAACGGTCTCGGGGCCGTAGATTTCCCGAATGACGGCGTTCAGCGTCCCCTTGAGGTCCGCCATGGTGATACCCTTGTCCACCACCAGGCCCTCGATCTGGTGGAACATGGGGGAGTGGGTGGCGTCCACCTCGTCCTTGCGGTACACCCGTCCGGCAGAGACCATGCGGATGGGCACGCCGAAGCCCTCCATGGCCCGGATCTGCATGGGGGAGGTCTGGGACCGGAGAAGGACAGAGGAGTCCTCGTTTAAATAAAAGGTATCGGTCCAGTCCCGGGAGGGATGATTCTCCGGGGCGTTGAGCTTGGTGAAGTTGTAGTCGGCCTGTTCGATCTCCGGGCCGTCCATGACCTCAAAGCCCATGTTCAGGAAGATTTCCTTCAGCTCGTCCAGGACGGAGTACATGGGGTGCTTGTGACCCAGCGGTGGTTTTGCTCCGGGGATGGTCACGTCCACGGCCTCGGCCTCCAGGCGGGCGGCGAGGGCCTTTTTGGAGAGGACGGCGGACTGGGTCTCGATGGCCTGTTCCAGGCTGGAGCGGACGTCGTTGGCCAGCTGGCCCATAACGGGCCGGAGCTCGGCGGACAGGCTGCCCATCTGCTTCAGCATGGCGGTGAGTTCGCCCTTCTTGCCCAGGTACTTGACCCGGAGGGTCTCCAGACCGGCGGTTTCCTGGGCGGCACTGATGGCCTCCAGAGCGCCCTTGCGGATGGCTTCTAACTGTTCTTTCATAGGGTGGTGCTCCTTTTCTTGGAAGTAATAGAAGTAATAAATAATCAGCGGGGAGACGCGGCTCCGTCTGAGGAATCAGAGGTTTTTCAGCAGTGACCCGGGCGTGCGCTTCATGGTGACGGTAAAACGGGGCAGCTGGTGGAGTCCTCCGGAGAGATTGGCGGCTTGTTTACCCGGCCCGGTGATTACGGTCAGGGGGAACAGGGCCTCAAGGAAGGCGTCGGCGTCCGGGTCGGTTTTGCCGAAGGGATAGGCGAAAAAGGTGGGAGGCTTACCGGTTTCTTGCGCGATGCGGTCATAGCTGAACCGGAGATCGTTCAGGACACGGCACTGAAAATCGATGTCGGATTCGCCGGATCTCCTCTGGACGCCGTTGGCCTGACCGGAGACAAAGTTGCCCATTCTGCCGTCCAGATTGTGAATCAGATAGCCGTGGGAACCGAACTCCACCAGTCCGGAAGCCTCCATCTCCCGGCACATGTCCCAGGTGAGGAAGCTGGGGGAGTGGTTGTCCTGCATGAAGACCATCAGGGCGATGGCCGCCTTGGCTCCATATTTCTGGAGCAGGGGGAAGGCGAGGTCGTAATTGCTCCGGTAGCCGTCGTCAAAGGTGATGAGGACGGGCTTCTCCGGCAGGGGCTGCCCTGCCGCCAGCTCCCGGGGGAGGACGGTCTGATAGCCGTGTTCCGCCAGCCATTGAAGGTCCTGTTCCAGACGGCCCTCGGTGACGGTCATGTCGTTGCATTCCTGCCAGTTGTGAACAACGTGATGGTACATCAGCACCGGTATCCGGATTTCATAAGTTACCGGCGCCCCGGCCTCAGAGGAGGGCCGGATAACAGGAAGCTCCTGAACCGCTGCCGGAGGCTCCTGGGGAGAGGGGACCGCAGGCGGGGAAAAGGGCGCGGCAGCGGAAAACAGAAGGGACAGCGCCAGCGCCAGAGGCAGGGAGTTCATAAGCAGCTCAGGTCCTTTCTCAGAATGTAGGGGCGTTGGATATGCCGGACTCTATCGGAAAAAGAAAAAGCCCCCGCCCCAAAGACTGGGACGAAAGGCAAAGTCCTTCCGCGGTACCACCCAAATTCGCGCCCGGAGGCACGCGCTCGAGGCCCTGATAACGGAGGGCGGACCGGCCATGTCTCCATGGCGGCTCCCGGGCGAACCAAACGGCGCTTTGCGGACAGGCTTTCAGCCGATGGCCCGTCCTCTCTTGACAAAGCGGGATCGTTATTTTCCCGTTCATCGCGTAGTATTCAATGGATATCTGAAAATATCATTTATTATTTATAGCATAGCTTCGGGGGAAATGCAAGAGTTGATTTATTATTGAAATGAATATTTTGACATACTGATATAGAAATTTTTAACCATCAGCATATACATCAACGTTGACCCTATTGTACACGTAAAAACAACAATAAATGTGGTAACTGTTGTAGGGTCAAAACGGTCATGAGTCAGATATACTATGATTTATGATTGAGGATATGATGAAAGGAATTATCAGTATAAGCATTACATTAAGGCCCATATTGCACAAGCTGTTCAGATGCCTATCATTTAAAGCTGGGTACTCTTTAATATCTTCATCATCTAAAATGATAAGTTCAGATATTGCTTTGAACAAGACATATATGTAGATTATAATTTTTGGAATAAAATGAGCAAACAGGTAAAACTTATATAATCTGGTTACACTATGTCTTATGGGAAAGCTAATGGAATCCCAAAAGTCAAAAGGTAAATGGTTGAAAATATGCGCATTTTGCAGTGTATTTCCAACAAAACAAAGAAATCCAACCGTTCGCACAATTGTAAATAAAACAGAGGTAAATGGGAGCTGTGATATCTTCCCAAATTTAGTTTTAATGTTTTCAACCGTATTCTTTTCTAAGCTACAGCTTGGCTCAACAAATACTCGTCTGATAGCGAAAGGGACAAAAAAATTCGTTAACAAAAAAACCATATGGTTTTGTGTTGAAATAGTCCAAGTCCATTACCCGGAAGTATCAGATTTTTTTCAAAGAAGCCGATAACTAAAAATAAGCCGAGAAAAGAGATGGTAATTGCAACATCTCTTATTAAATATTTTTACTCAAAAAATCTTTCGATTTGAATTGTATTCACCTGCTTGTTCAAAACTGTTACCTCCAGTAGACAGATACTGTCTTTGCTAATTTAGGCAATGAGTACTATACCAAACGTCTGATAATCGAGTATTATCCTTAGCTCCTTTGGGAATGTCATACCACAATAACTCAAAATGTGCCATGGTTATTTTCTAATTCGGCAAAATCAACAAAACTGCTACTATTCGCTATCATGGAGAGAATGGGGCGGTAACATTCTAGACTTTGCATATAATTTAAGCAAGTGGTAAAAACGGGGCCAAAAGTGCTTACATGCCAACACTTTTGCCCCTGCATCTTTTTCTTCCACACAAGGAACGGCAGGACCAATTAGACAGGGAGGTGCGTCACATTGTCTACCCGAAAGCGGAAGCTCACCCGCGAGGAGAAAAAGCAGATCGAAGCCGCCATCGCCAAGGCGAAGGGGACGGATAAAAAGGAGCTGTCCACCCAGGACAGCATCCCCTATCAGCGGATGTTCCCGGACGGTATATGCCGCGTCACCGACACGTTCTACACCAAGACCGTTCAATTCCAGGACAGCAACTACCAATTAAGCCAGAACGAGGACAAGACCGCCATTTTCGAGGGCTGGTCCGACTTCCTCAACTACTTTGACAGCTCCATCCGCTTCCAGCTGTCCTTTCTGAACCTGTCCGCCTCCCAGGACGGCTTTTCCCGGAATATCGTCATTCCTTTGCAAAAGGACGGCTTTGACGATGTGCGGCAGGAATACTCGGATATGCTGCAAAACCAGCTGTCGAAGGGCAACAACGGCCTCGCCAAAACCAAGTATCTCACGTTTGGCATCGACGGGGAGAACATCCGAACCGCCAAGCCCCGGCTGGAGCGCATTGAAACCGACATCCTCAACAACTTCAAGCGGCTGGGCGTTACCGCCGCCCCCATGAGCGGCGCGGAGCGTCTGCGCCTGTTCCACGCCATCTTCCACATGGACGGTCAGGAGACCTTCCGCTTTTCCTGGGACTGGCTGGCCCCCTCCGGCCTGTCCACCAAGGACTTCATTGCCCCCAGCTCCTTCGAGTTCAGAAACGGGCGCATGTTCCGCATGGGAAAGAAGTTCGGCGCGGCCTCCTTTGTCCAGATCATGGCCCCGGAGCTGAACGACCGGATGCTGGCGGATTTTCTGGATATGGAGAGCAGCCAAATTGGAAATCCCATCTCTTACACCAATCTGAACAGCAGTTATTGGCAAAATCATTTCTATTGCTACGGGCGGCTGCCCTGAGAGGAGCGATACAATATGAATCCGAAAATCAAGAAGATCGACGCGGAATACGAGAAAAACGCGGCCAAAATCACCGAACTGCAAGCCCGCCAGCGGGAGCTGGAGAAGCAGCGCCTGGAGCTGGAGAATCTGGATATCATCGGCATGGTGCGGAACATAGGCCTGACCCCCGACCAGCTGGCCGCGCTCATCCAGGGCGCGAGGCCCACCAAGACGAAGGAGGCGACCGACTATCTATCCTGCTCTGCGCGGCGCTGTGCTACGCCGTCCTTCCCGCCCCGGCCTTTGCCGCCAGCGGGGAGACCGGCCAGGAATCCGGGCAGGCCCTGGCAAACGGCATGGAGTGGACGCTGGACGAGCTGGAGAAAGCCTTTGCCAGTCTGGAGGCGGACAGCGCCGCCGAAACCGCCGAACCAGAAACGACCGGCACAGTGGTCACGGGCGGTTCCCGGCTGAATCTCCGCTCCGGTGGCAGTACGGACTATGCCGTGATTGGGCAGCTGGCCCCCGACGATCAGGTCCGGGTGCTGGGCGAGGAAAACGGCTGGTACGAAGTCCTTATCACGGAAAAGAGAGGCTACGTCTGCGGCAAGTATCTGCGTGTGGAGGAAACGGAACCCCCTGCGGCGGCAGAGGGGGACCCCGGCCTGCTGGATGAACAGTCCCTGATGCTGTTCCTGTCCCTGATGATGCAGGGCATGACCGGCGCAGAGAGGAACACCGGCGCACTCACCCCGGAGGGTAACCTGACGCTGGTGGATGACCTGACCGGGAACGCGCCGGAGCCGGAACCCGACCCGGAACCGGAGAAGCCGGAGACGAAGAAAAAGAGCGGCAGCAGCGGCCTGCTGGTGCTGGCCCTGGCGGGCGGCGGCGCGGTGTATTATCTGAAATTTATGAAGAAAAAGCCGGAGGCCAAGGGCAGTACCGACCTGGACGATTACGACTACGGAGACGACGAGGACGAGCTGGAGGAGGACACTGACCCGGATGCGGAGGAGGACGTATGAAATACTTCACGGACCGGCCCATGGAGCGGGTGATGATGCAGCTCCCCCGCGCCCAGCGGGACCGGCCCCCGCCCCAGCCCCCGGAGGGCCACCCCAGCCATGGGTGCAGGCGGTACGGCGAGGGCTGCGTCCTGCCCTGCTATCGGGGCGTGAGAGATCAGCCGGTGTAAATCTGACGAGCGGCCCCAATCGGGGCCGCTCAAAGTTTTCAATCAGAAAAAGATTCTGTTTTATCCCGCAATTCCGGGATGTCCTCGCTGATGATCTCCCAAACGAGCCGGAGGTTTACGCCTTCATAATCATGTACGATACGGTTTCGCAGGCCGTACATCTCCCTCCAGAGGATTTCTGGATGGGCCTCCGCAAAGGAAGCATCCACCACGCGGCACAGCTCTCCCAGCTGGCTGAGATTGAACACGCAGGCTTCCACCAGCTTCATATCCGCGATGAAGCTCTCGTAGGTACAGCTCTCGCAATAGTCTATCAGCTTTATGGCATATCGGTGCATTTTTTGCAGGATGATCTCATTTCTCATAAATTGTTACCCCAGTAGACCTGATTTCGCGGTCAATTTTAGAACCTTTTTCGATGTGGGATACATCCAGAATATCCACTGGCATCCCTACTGCCTGACAAACCGCCTCCATGAACCCCACGAATTTCAGCCCGCGCAGCTTGCTGTCTACCAGCAGATCAAGGTCGCTTTTCTCCGTGGCCGTTCCCTTTGCCACAGAGCCGAACAGGACGGCGCGAGAAATGCCATAGTCGTGGAAAACAGGCGTGAGGACAGTTTGAATATCCGATACATTGCGTGTCATTTCAGCACCTCCCTTTGACCCCTATTATACACCATAAATCCGAAAGAGGAAACAGGAAATTTGAAAAGACAGGAGTGATTTATTTATGAGCTATCAGTTAGTGATTGCGGAAAAGCCGTCGGTTGCCATGAGCATCGCCAAGGTGCTGGGGGCCACGGCCCGGAAGGAGGGCTACATGGAGGGCGGGGGCTGGCTGGCGAGCTGGTGTGTGGGGCATCTGGCGGAGCTGGCCGAGCCTGCGGCCTACGACCCCCGGTACAGCAAGTGGCGGTGGGAGGATTTGCCCATCCTTCCGGAAAGCTGGCGCTTTACTATTGGGCAGGAGAAACGGAGCCAGTTCGGCACCCTGCGGACCCTGCTACGCCGGGAGGACGTGTCGGCGGTGGTGAACGCCTGCGACGTTGGCCGGGAGGGGGAGCTGATTTTCCGCGCCGCCTACCATCTGGCCGGATGCGCCAAGCCCATGAAGCGGCTGTGGATCTCCAGCATGGAGGACGGGGCCATCCGGGAAGGCTTTGCCAGCCTCCGCCCCGGCAGGGACTATGACGGCCTCCACCAAGCGGCCCTGTGCCGCCAGAAGGCCGATTGGTTGGTGGGCATCAACGCCACCCGCCTGTTTTCGGTGCTGTATAACCGGACGCTGAACATCGGGCGGGTGATGTCCCCCACGCTGGCGCTCATTGTCCAGCGGGAGGCCAACCGCGCCCTGGGCTATACAGCCCAGCAGACCCTGGACTACCTCCAAGCCCTCTATGAAGATATATGCTGTGAAGGGTGAATCTGAGATTTCACCAAATACAGCATAGTGGCAGGCTCGTTTGTAAACTTTTTGTGAACGTCAAAAACCGACTGCATTTTTCAAGTGTTTTGTGTACGATGAGTGGGAAGTCCTCGCGTCTACCCTACAGCTGAATGACCGTCTGAATGAGATACCGCCCCAGGGGAAGTGCCGCCATGACAGGAGCGCACCAATGGGAGGACAACGCCGCCGTGCAATCCGGGGGCAGGAACCGCATTTGGAGAGAACGGCAAAACACACGCAAATTGATTCAGCAAAGGGGGGAAATCATTGTGATGGATATCGTATTGGCGATAGTAGACTTTTTGGCTGATAGTTGGGTTCAGCCTACTCGCAATCCTTGTACACAAACCCAAACCGATTGGAGTTGCGGCCTGACCGCAAGAAAGGAAGGAACTTATCAGCGCAGTTCAAAGCGAAAACGCCGCCGTTCTGTACCGGCGGATCGGGTCTACTACATACAAAGTGCGTATCCATTTCAGTGAAACCGCTGAGGACACACTTCAGGACAAAATTTTGCACTTGGTGCAAAATGAGGCCGCAGCAAAGTTTGCGGTCTGTGGCACAATGGGCGTGCCGCAAACGGGCCAGCCGCTGGAAGGGAGTTCGCTATGAGCGAAAAGCGGTTGGAATCAGAGAAAATCACGGCGCTGTATGAGAGATTGTCCCGTGACGACGAGCAAATCGGGGACAGCAACTCGGTCGTAAATCAAAAGGCTATGCTCGAAAGCTATGCTGTCCAACATGGATTTACCAATATTGTCCATTATACGGATGACGGATGGAGCGGCGCAAATTTTGAGCGGCCCAGTTGGAAACAGCTTGTTGCGGATATCGAGGCCGGAAAGGTCGGCTGTGTCATTGCCAAAGACATGAGCCGGGTCGGGAGAGATTATCTGCAAACAGGATTTTATACGGAAATCCTGTTCAAGGAACACGGGGTCCGGTTCATTGCCATTTCCAACGGCGTGGACAGCGAAGATCAGGCCACGGGGGAGTTTGCCCCATTCTTGAATATCATGGCAGAGTGGTATGTTCGGGATTGCAGCCGGAAGCAGAAAGCGCAGTATCAGGTGTGCGGGAAGTCCGGCAAGCCGGTCACGAACAATGTCCCCTATGGGTTCAAAAAGGACCCGGAAGAAAAGCATCACTGGCTGGTGGATGCGGAAGCGGCGGATGTTGTACGCCGTATTTTCCGTTTGAGCATCGAGGGAATGGGGCCAAATCAGATTGCCAAAGCTCTGATGCAGGGCAAGGTAGAACGTCCCTCCTGCTATCTGGCCAAGCAGGGGCGGGGAACGTGCCAAAACAGCACGGATATGTCCCGGCCTTATGACTGGAACGCCACCACAGTCAAGGAAATTCTCGCAAAGCCAGAGTACATGGGCCATACGGTCAATTTCCGTTCGTACAAGCCGTCCTATAAGAACAAAAAAATGATAGGGCGTCCGCAGTCAGAATGGCTGGTTTTTGAGAATACCCACGAGGCCATTGTTGACCCGGAAACCTGGCGTCTAGCCCAGCGTTCCCGGCAGACCGTGCGCCGGACAGACACCACAGGCGTGGCCAATCCCCTGACCGGACTGATGTTCTGCGCCGACTGCGGAGCCAAGATGTATAACCACAAAGAAGGCGCAAAGGCGCTGAAGGAAGGATGGAAACCCGACCCGGACAGCGGCCTTTATCCCACCGACCATTATGATTGCTCCACCAGTAGGATATCTTATTCCCGGTCAGAGCGGGAATGTTGCAGCCATTACATTACCACCAGAGCGGTCCGGGCGTTGGTATTAGACACCATCCGAACAGTCAGCACCTACGCCATCTCCGATGAAAAGACCTTTGTGGAGAAAATTCGTGCCGCCTCCCAAATCCAGCAGGACAACGCCGCAAAGGAATTGAAGCGAAAACTGAACCGTGACCGCAAGCGTTCCTCCGAGTTGGACGGGCTTATCCAAAAACTTTATGAATCCTATGCAACGGGCGCTCTGACGGAGAAGCGGTTCAAACTGCTGTTGGATAGGTATGAACAGGAACAGGAGGACCTGGAAACGGCTATCGCCCAGGAGCAGGCCGAGTTGGATGCTTTTAATGCCGACACAGACCGGGCCGGGCAGTTCCTGGAGCTGGCGAAGCGGTACACCGACTTCTCCGCGCTGACAACTCCGATGATTTTAGAATTTGTGGACAAGATCATGGTTCACGCGCCGGACTACTCCACTGGCGAACGTACTCAGGAAGTGGACATCTATCTGAAATTCATCGGCAAGTTTGATGTGCCTCTCCCGGAGCCTACGCCGGAGGAACTGGCGGAACAGGAGGCGCTGCGGAAGAAGCGGGAAAAGCAGAGGGAATATTCAAGGAAGTCCTACGAAAAAAAGAAACGCAAGAAGCAGCAGGCGGTGAACGGCAACTGAATATTTTACGCCACGGGGCGGTCTGTGCTTGGTTGCAGACCGCCCCTTTCGCGCCCAAATCACGAAAGGATGATTGATTGTCAAATTCAATTCCACACCTGGCCTATCAACAGTTTCGCACTGTCCAGAGGCTGGTACATGAGTGCTGCAACAACGATGACGGGAACTGTCTGCTGCTGGATAACGGCTGGGAACCATGCGTCTGCGTTCAGAGCATTTCCCGGTCGCTGGTCTGCAAATACTTCCGGGCCGCTGTCCTGCCGCTGGACCGGGAACTGGAAACGTCGCTGCTCTACAAGAGGGACAGCAAACGCTGTTGCCGGTGTGGGGCGCGGTTCGTGCCACGGTCCAACCGGGGGAAATACTGCCCCGACTGCGCTGCTGTCGTTCACCGTCAGCAGAAGGCCGAGAGTGAGCGGCGGCGCAGGGTGCAGCGTGGACAATTAGGGGCTTGAGAAGCCCGTTATCATGGGACTTCCAAGGTGTCGGTCAACGGGGGTCTGTATGATTCCCTTACCCCACCACTATTTTTCCTTTTTAGGAGGCATTTTTATTGTAGAAAACGGAAAACAAAAAGGCATCTATTTCAAGGTTTCCGAGGAAGAACGGAACTTAATTGAACAAAAGATGGCACTTGCAGGCATCCACAATATGAGCGGCTTCATCCGCAAAATGTCCATTGACGGGTATGTTATAAACCTGGAAATTCCAGAGTTGGCCTCTTGTGAAAAGCTGCTGCGCTACATCTCCAACAACGTCAACCGTGCGCTCGTAAGGGCGATTGCAAACCCGACGTGGCAGTCGGGGAGTAAAACTCTAATACTCCGTGTCATCCACTA
>JBCLRG010000014.1:0-85801 GCA_041223955.1 Oscillospiraceae bacterium 38-13
CGTGTCAGACAGCTTTGTTAGATTACCACGCCTTCCCCCGTTTGTCAACGCTTTTTTTCTATTTTTTTCGCTTTTTGCAAAATACCGGAAAACCCGCCCCAAAAAGGTGTGATCTCTGGGCATTCTGCAATTTGAAGCCGTCTGCCGGGAGAAGGGTGGAAACCCTAAAGAAATGGCCCGGTCAGGGGACCGGGCCCCGCAGAGATGGCGCGGGGTCCTACCAGAAGAGATTGCATAAATGAGAACCGTCTACCGGCAGACCGGCGGAAACCCTAGAGACGGGCGGACACATAGGTCCGCCCCTACGGCAGCACCTCCGGGAGAAGGGTGGAAACCCTAAAGAAATGGCCCGGTCAGGGGACCGGGCCCCGCAAAGATGGTGCGGGGTTCTACCGAAAGAGGTTGCATGAATAAGAGCCGTTTACCGATAGAAGGGCGGTTCCGGGAAAAAGGCGGACACAGCACCGCACCAAAATTGGCGCTTGTCAATTCGACAACCACCAAAACCCCCGCCCGCACTGCGCCGCGGGCAGGGACATGCCTGTCTTATACCAAGCCTCCCACCGCGCCCCCGTAACCGCGTCCCCTTGTTTTTCTCTTTTGGACCGTGCACGGCCCGTTTTCTCTTTTTATTCCGGGAATAAAAAGAGAAAATGGGGGGTGCATTGGACCAGCCCCCAAAGGGCTGACCCCCTCCGTTTGAAAAACCATCTGTGCAAACCGCCTCATCTGTGATATACTACCCCTATGCTTCCCCGAAGTCCGGCAAATATACACGGCCCCGGAATCCTTACTATATATAGTATCATACGATAATACGAAAAAAGGAGCTGATCGTTTTGCAGATACGCCGCCTGACCGCCACCTTCGGCAAGCTCCAGGAGCAGACCCTGGAGCTTCAGGACGGACTGAACATTCTCCAGGCCCCCAACGAAACCGGTAAATCCACCTGGTGTGCCTTCCTCCTCTCCATGTTTTACGGCATCAGCACCAGCGAGCGCAGCCGGGCCGGGTTCATCGCCGACAAAACCCGCTATGCCCCCTGGTCCGGCGCCGCTATGTCCGGCCGCCTGGACTGCCGCACCGGCGACGACGCCATGACCCTCTTCCGCACCACCCGCCGCCAGAGGGCCCCTATGGCCGAATTCCAGGCCCTCTACGCCGGAACCGCCGACCCCGTCCCCGGCCTCACCGGAACCAACTGCGGCGACGTCCTCCTGGGCGTCAGCCGGGAAGTCTACGCCCGCAGCGCCTTCATCCGCCAGAGCGGCATGGCCGTTACCCAGGACCCGGGGCTGGAACGCCGCATCGCCTCCCTGATCACCTCCGGCGAGGAGGACACCTCTTACACCGAGGCCGTGGAGGTCCTGAAAAAGCAGCTCAACCGCCGCCGCCACAACAAAACCGGCCAGCTCCCCGCCCTGGAGGCGGAGCTCCAGGAGACGGCGGCCCTGCTGGCCTCCCAATCAGACCTGATCCGCCAGCGGGAAAGCCAGCTGGCCCGCTCCGCTCAGCTGGACGCCCGGGAGGCCGCCCTCCGGGAGGAGCTGGAGGCCCTGGACCGCTGGGAGCTCCACCGGAAACGCCTCGACCTGCAAAAGACGGAGGACGCCGCCGCCCAGGCGGAGGAAAAAGCCGCCGCCCTCCGCCGCCGCCTGGAGGAGGAGCAGATTCCCGAGAACGACGTGACGGGCCGCCTCCGGGGGGCCATCGTCAACCTGAACACCACCCGCCGCAGCGCCGAGAAAGCCCAGGCCCAGAGCGATGAGGCCGCCGCCGCCCTCTCCCGGGCGGAAAGCGCCCTGGCCGCCGGCCCCTTCGCCGGGCGGACGGCGGAGGAGGCCCGGCAGGCCGCCGCCGCTCCCCTGCCCCGGCAGCGCCGCCCCCTGGCCCCCCTGCTGCTGACCGCCCTGGCCTGCCTCTGCGCCTCCCTGGGGGCGGGGTACGGCGTGTACTTCTACTCCAGAAACCTCTACGCCGCCGCGGGAACCGCCGCCGCCCTGCTGGCCCTGACCGCCGCCGCCGCCCTGCTCCTGTGGAAACGGGCGGGGAAACAGGCCCGGAACGCCGCCCTGGCCGCCCGCTACGGCACCGCCGTCCCCGAGGAGATCGCCGCCCTGGCGGAAACATACATACAACAGCTGGCGGACCGGGACGCCGCCGCCCAGGAGGCCGCCGCCCGGGACGCCGCCGCCCAGAGCCTGTGGCAGTCCGTGGACGTGAACGCGGAGGGCATCCTGGAGGAGGTCCGCCGCTTCGCCCCCGCCGCCTATGACATCCCCAGCGCCGACGCCGCCCTCCGGGCCAGCGCCCTCCTCCGCAAGGAGCTGGCGGAGGCGGAGAAGGCCGCCCATGAGGCCCGGCTCCTGGCGGAGTTCCAGGCCGGGCAGTCCCCCCTGCCGGAGGGGCCGGAAAGCCCGCCCCCCGCCCCGCCCCGGCGAGACCGGGAGGCCGTGACGGAGGAGCTGGAGGCCCTTCAGCAGGACCAGGCCCTCCTCCGCTCCAACCTGGACCGCATCGCCGGGCGGCTCCACGCCACCGGGGACCCCCTGGCCCTTCAGGCCGCCGCCGGACGCCTCAGCGACGAGATCGCGGTCCTCCAGGGGGAATACGACTCCATCGAGCTGGCTATGTCCACCCTGGAGAATGCCAACGCCCGCCTGCAAAACCGCTTCTCCCCGGCCCTGGGGAAGCGGGCGGCGGAAATCTTCGGCCAGCTGTCCGCCCGGCGCTACGAGGGCGTCATCCTGGACCGGTCCCTCCGGGTCTCGGCGGAACCGGCGGGAAGCGGCATCCCCCGGGACGCCGCCCTCCTCTCCGCCGGGGCCGCCGACCAGCTGTACCTGGCGGTCCGGCTGGCGATCTGCGAGCTGGTCCTGCCGGAGGCCAACGCCGTCCCCATCGTCCTGGACGACGCCCTGGCCAGCTTTGACGACGCCCGCTGCGCCGCCGCCCTCACCTGGCTGCGGAAGGAGGCGGAGAAGCGGCAGATCCTCCTCTTCACCTGCCACAGCCGGGAGGCCGCCTTCTTCCAGGACGATCCCGCCGTCTCCATTCAGGTCTTGACGCCTCCGGAGAAGGAGGTATAAAATAGAGGCCGCCCCGGGGCCCTCCGCTCCGGGGGCCGCGGATACCCCGTTTGGATACTATTCAGAATGAAAAAAGGGGAGAGTTTTACCATGAGCGAATGCACCCATGACTGCTCCGCCTGCGGCGAGTCCTGCGCGGACCGCCAGGAGCCCCAGTCCCTCCTGAAGGAGCTGAACCCCCGCGCCCGGGTGGGGAAGGTCTTCGGCGTCGTGTCCGGCAAGGGCGGCGTCGGCAAGTCCATGGTCACCAGCCAGCTGGCCGTCACCATGCGCCGCCGGGGCTATGCCGTGGGCATCCTGGACGCCGACGTCACCGGCCCCTCCATTCCCAAGGCCTTCGGCGTCCACGGCCAGGCCGTGGGCGGCGAGGAGGGCATCTATCCCATGGAGTCCCGGGGCGGCATCCAGATGATGAGCACGAACCTGCTCCTGCCCAACGAGACGGACCCGGTGATCTGGCGGGGCCCGGTCATCTCCGGCGTGGTCCAGCAGTTCTGGACCGACGTCCTGTGGAACTGCGACTATCTCTTCGTCGACATGCCCCCGGGCACCGGGGACGTGTCTCTCTCCGTCTTCCAGTCCATCCCCCTGGACGGCATCGTGGTGGTGGCCTCTCCCCAGGAGCTGGTCTCCATGGTGGTGGAGAAGGCGGTGAAGATGGCGGAGATGATGGAGGTCCCCATCCTGGGCCTCATTGAGAACATGAGCTATGTCCTCTGCCCGGACTGCGGGAAGAAGCTCCGCCTCTTCGGCGAGGGCAAAACCGCCGGGGCCGCCCGGCGCCACGGCCTGCCCCTGCTGGCCGAGATGCCCGTCGACCCTGCCCTGGCGGCCCTGGCGGACGCTGGGGAGATCGAGTCCTTCCAGGGCGGGTGGCTGGACGCCGCCGCCGGGCTGCTGGAAAAAACGTAATGTCCCGCGCCCAGCCCTCCGGAACCCCGGAGGGCTGGGCTTTTCCAAAATATGTACGGACCGCACAAGGCCCCGGCCCCGGATTTTGTCGGGAAAGGCAATTGCAAACGCCGCCGGAATTCGACATAATAGGGGTACAATCTGTATTGAGGAGGAACATCACCATGCAGGAGCTGAAAGACCGCATCGTTCGGGAGGGCAAGGTCCTCCCCGGCAGCATCATCAAGGTGGACGGATTCCTGAACCACCGGGTGGACACGGAGCTGCTGGACCACATCGCCGAGGAATTCGGCCGTCACTTCAACATGGACGAGGTCACCGTCATCCTCACCGCCGAGGCCAGCGGCATCGCCCTGGCCGCCATCGTGGCCCGGCACTTCCACAAGCCCATGATCTTCGCCAAGAAGGCCAAGAGCGACAACATCGAGGGCGGCCTGTATCAAAGCGACATTTTCTCCTATACTTATAAGAAGAAGGTCACGCTCCTGGTCAGCAGCGAATGGCTCCACGCCGGGGACCGGGTCCTGGTGGTGGACGATTTCATGGCCAACGGCGAGGCCATGCGGGGCCTGTGCGACATCGTGGAAAAGGCCGGGGCCACGCTGGTGGGCATCGGCTGCGCGGTGGAAAAGGGCTTCCAGGGCGGCGGCGACCGCCTCCGGGAGGCCGGGGTCAACCTCCGCTCCCTGGCCATCATTGAAAGCGCCGAGCCGGGGAATATTGTGTTCCGGGAGGAGTAAGAACCTGTGTTCATAACCGCTGCACGCCGTCCGGGCGGTCTTTTTCCCGCCATACCGCGCCGCTTTCCCTTGCCATCCGTCAGGATGGCTGCGGAAAATCTCCTTGTCTGACGGGAAAAATCCTCGCCCATCCGGCATACCCCGGTTATGAATACAGGTTCTAATTCCCCGCAACCTCCCCGCTCCCTTTCTCGTCATTATGGATAGACTGATTTTGAAAAGGAGGCTTTCCCATGAAACGAGCGCTGATTCCCCTGTGCCTCGCGGCCCTGCTGCTCCTCTCCGCCTGCCGGAGGGAGGAGCAGGCCGACGCCAAGCCCGTCATCTACCTTTACCCGGAGGAGGAGACGGAGGTCTCCGTCCGCCTGGACTACGACGGGGCGCTGACCTGCGCCTATCCCGCCTATGCGGACGGCTGGGCCGTCGCCGCCGCTCCGGACGGCACCCTGACGGACGCGTCCGGCCAGACCTACAACTACCTCTACTGGGAGGGCGTCTCCCCGGGGGAATACGACTTCTCCCAGGGCTTCTGCGTCCCCGGGGCGGACACCGCCTCCTTCCTGGAGGACGCCCTGTCCCGCCTGGGCCTCACCCGGCGGGAGGCCAATGAGTTCATTGTCTACTGGCTTCCCCGGATGGAGCCCAGCCCCTATAATCTGATCTCCTTCCAGGCGGAGGCCTACACGGACCACGCCCGGCTCGCCATCTCCCCGGAGCCGGACAGCCTCCTCCGGGTCTTTATGGCCTGGAAACCCCTGGAGGCCCCGGCGGACCTCCCCCCGCAGGAACTGCCCGCCTTTGCGCGCACGGGCTTCACCGTGGTGGAGTGGGGCGGGGCGGAGGTTCTTTCCTGAGAACCCTGCCTTCAGGGGAGCGCCCCTGTAAATCTACAAAAGAACCGAGGAAACGCTTATGTCCCACCAAACCGTCATCATTCTGGATTTCGGCGGCCAGTACAACCAGCTCATCGCCCGGCGGGTCCGGGAGCAGGGGGTCTACTGCGAGGTCCGGCCCCACACCACCCCCGCGGCGGAGCTGAAGGCCCTGGCCCCCATCGGCATTATCTTCACCGGGGGCCCCGGCAGCGTCTACGACCCCGCCGCTCCCCAGGCGGACCCGGCGCTTTTCCGCCTGGGGATTCCCATCCTGGGCATCTGTTACGGCTGCCAGCTTCTGGCCCACCATCTCGGGGGCCGGGTCGTTCCCGGCGATGCCGCCCGGGAGTACGGCAAAACCGAGACCTTCTTCGACCCGGCGTGCAGGCTCTTCCAGGGCCTTCCCCCGTCGGGTGTCACGTGGATGAGCCATGGGGATTATATGGAGGAGGTTCCCGCCTCCTTCCGTCCGGCGGCCCGCAGCGCCGCCTGTCCCAGCGCGGCCATCTGGGACGAGGCCCGGGGGTTTTACGGCGTCCAGTTCCACCCGGAGGTCAGCCATACGGAGCACGGCCCGGAGATGATCCGGAATTTCCTCTACGGGGTCTGCGGTGCCGGGGGGGACTGGACCATGGGGAGCTATAAGGAGGACTCCATCCGCCGCCTGCGGGAGAAGATCGGGGACGGGCGGGTCCTTTTGGCCCTCAGCGGCGGAGTGGACAGCTCCGTGGCGGCGGCGCTGCTGGCGGAGGCGGTGGGGAACCGGCTCACCTGTGTCTTTGTGGACCACGGCCTCCTGCGCCTGAACGAGGGGGACGAGGTGGAGGCGGCCTTCCGGCAGCGGGACCTCCGCCTGATCCGGGTGAACGCGGAGGAGCGCTTCCTCACCCGGCTCTCCGGCGTGACGGAGCCGGAGGAGAAGCGGAAGATCATCGGGGAGGAATTCATCCGGGTCTTCGAGGCGGAGGCCCGGAAGCTGGGGCAGGTGGACTATCTGGCCCAGGGGACCATTTATCCCGACGTCATTGAGTCCGGCGCGGGAAATGCCGCCGTCATCAAGAGCCACCATAATGTAGGGGGGCTTCCGGACTGCGTGGATTTCCGGGAGATTGTGGAGCCTCTCCGGATGCTGTTCAAGGACGAGGTCCGCCGCCTGGGCCGGGAGCTGGGGCTGCCGGAGGCCCTGGTGAACCGCCAGCCCTTCCCCGGCCCGGGGCTGGCGATCCGGGTGGCCGGAGAGGTGACGGGGGAAAAGCTGGCGATGCTCCGTCAGGCGGATTTCATTTTCCGGGATGAGATTGCCAAGGCGGGGCTGGCGGGGAGCATGGACCAGTATTTCGCGGTGCTGACGAACCTGCGCTCGGTGGGGGTGATGGGAGACGGGCGGACGTATGATTACGCGGCGGCGCTGCGGAGCGTGACCACCGGCGATTTCATGACGGCGGACTGGACCCGGATTCCCTATGAGGTGCTGGACCGGGTAAGCGTGCGGATTGTGAATGAGGTTCCCCATATCAACCGGGTGCTGTATGACATCACCAGCAAGCCCCCGGCCACGATTGAATACGAGTGATTTTATTAAAGTGCATACGAAGCAATATTCCAAAAGCTGCTGCACGTCGCGCAGCAGCTATATGGCCGATTGTTCAACAAAAGTAATTGCGGTGCACGATGGGCGCAAGACTGGTGGGACGGCAGCAGCTGCCAGATATGCGCATCGGATGGAACGTGATATGATAGAAGTCAGATTATACTGCGGATGCTCCTCTTTTTGTGAGATTATCTTGAGATGTATTGTGTAAAGGGTGGTTTCACCACCCAAATACATATTGGCTGACGGTTCGTTTGTGGCAAAATGACACAGGCCGGAAAGGCGGTGATCGACCAGCAGGAGGGAACCGAAGCGGGAGCGTCCGGGGATGGCTTGGGCGCTCCGTTCTCTTTGTCGGCCCTCTGCGAAGAGCGCACTTACTCACCACCGGCCATGGGCCGATGGTGGTACTGCCTGACGGCAGCCATGCGCCCTCCGGGGGCGGCTCCGCCGGGGGCGTCCTGCCCTGCCGGTATATACCAGCAGACGCCAACAGCGGCTTGTGCATCGGGCGGAGCTGCGCCGATGCACTGGGGGCTTGGGGGCCATCGGCCACCAACAAGCTGTGCCGGGTATATACCGGCGCATTGCTTGCCACTACTATCAGCGCCTATAAATGAGGGTTGAATGTCATTCCCATTGGTGGTATACTTGGCTCGTGGTAAATCGGTAAATCAGTATTTGTGAGGAGGGACTATCAAAAATGGAAAAGCTAAAGAAATATAAAAAGAGTTTCTGGCGTATTCCTCTGATTTCAGTGATAGCGGGCTTGCTCTATACTCCTTGCTATGTCCGAATCGTATTGCGTTTTGGTGTGATTGAACCAGGTGTTATCGACAGCAAGGTGTCTCTTTTGACGAGTGGAGGACTATTGATAGTGTTCTTGCTTCTTGGCTGGATTGCTCTGCTACGTAATGAAACTCGCATGGAAATATTTGTTTCGGCATCTATTGTTGTTGTATATGGCCTTTTGTTATGGGTTATCCAAGTCCTTTCAGGAAGTACGACAGGCCCCGCCGCTGTAGTCTTTATGCGATTGGCAATGCCTTTGGAATGGATGGGGTTTCCGTCATCACTTGGTTTTTATTTGCGGGAGCATATGTCAATCACTATACCTTTTATTGGCTTTCTGAATTACTTTATTCCTTGGTTATTTGTCTTATTTGGAAAAAAGGCTTCAGTGTAAAATGCGCATAAGCAATTCCGGGTTATCGGGGGGATTTCATCTTTATGGTGAAATCTCCCTTGACAAATGTTCTCTTGATATAGGCGGCAAGATATGGTATATTGCAAAAAACGCTTTGAACGGAGAATCACAATGCCAGTCAGCTATGATAAGCTATGGAAATTATTGATTGACAAGAAGATGAACCGGACTGAACGGAAAGAGGCGGCAGGGATCAGCTTCAATGTTCTGGCAAAGATGGGTAAAAGCGAATTTATTTCAATGGAAAGCCTGTATAAGATTTGTCATACATTAGATTGCAATATAGGCGATGTCCTTGAGTTTACTGAAAAATGACCGTATGATTAGGAGAGATTGCATGATGCAGCGGCCATTGACTTGTGTTGAGATATGTGCGGGAGCTGGCGGACAGGCTCTTGGCCTTGCAATGGCCGGGTTTGTTCATGTAGCCCTGGTTGAATATGAAGCCGATTATTGCGAGGTTTTGAAAAAAAACCGGCCAGAATGGAATGTTATCTGTGCGGATGTTCACGATTTCGATGGACGGCCATACAGAGGCGTTGACTTGCTGGCGGGCGGCGTGCCTTGTCCTCCTTTTTCTGTTGCTGGCAAGCGGCTTGGGCAGAATGATGATCGGGATTTGTTTCCAGAGGCAATCAGGCTGATACGGGAAATAAAGCCCAAAGCGGTGATGCTGGAAAATGTCCGGGGCTTTTTAGACCCCGGATTTGAGGCATACCGCAGCCATATTTTCAAATCGATTCAAGATTTGGGGTATGTTACCCATATAAAGCTATTGAACGCCTCAAACTTCAGTGTTCCCCAGCTTCGCCCAAGAGTTGTTATTATCGGCATACGAAAAGATCAATATGGGGCGTTTGCCTATCCAGAGGACAAACCAGACAGTACCAAAACCGTCGGCGAAACACTGTATGATTTGATGGCAGAAAACAAGTGGGCTGGGGCAAAACGGTGGGCAGAGCAAGCGGATCGTATTGCTCCAACGCTGGTAGGCGGTTCCAAGAAGCATGGTGGGCCTGACCTTGGCCCTACCAGGGCTAAAAGGGCATGGGCTGAATTGGGCGTTGATGGACGGGGGATTGCGGATACCGCACCCGCTCCCGGTTTTGAGGGAATGCCCCGGCTTACCAGCCGGATGATGGCCCGGATTCAGGGGTTCCCTGATACATGGACATTCGGCAGCCGGAAAACGGTTGCCTGCCGGATGATTGGGAACGCATTTCCGCCCCCCGTAGCGAAAGCGGTGGGTGAACAGATAAAGGAGTGCCTTGCACATGGATGCGCTGATAGCCAGAGCAAGATTTCACTTTCACGAGCAGTTGTTTGAAACAAATACGCTGACTTTGACCTCTGCTGGTGTAGCCTCTAATGCGGATACCAGCAGCCGTGGGTCAAAAGCCATATCCAGGAAGATTGTCGATATTCTTGTCGGTGAGCATCATCATACTGTCAATCAGGTCGATAAGATTTCTGGACAGACATTAGGTAAACAATTTGAATTGCTCACAATGCAGTTTTTACAGGAAACCTTCCCGCAGCTTCAAAATCTCCGTCCTGGACGGTGGACTATCTTGCAGTTGGGGAACAACAACAAGCTAAAGACTAGCGACTTTGCCCAATATGAGCATCTGGCTTATTTGAGCGCTTTGACTGCGCAGAATGCCCAGCTTGCGGCCTCATTGGGAAACGATTACCTGGTTGCTCCTGATGTTGTTGTCTACCGTGACTTGTATGAAGACAGCGAAATCAATGAACCGCAATGCGTAGTAGATGCGGATACCAGCAGGATGGCGGACATAAGAAAGGCCAACGGAGGAAAACCGTTGCTTCACGCCAGCGTATCAGCTAAATATACCATGCGGAGTGACCGGGCGCAGAATAGCCGGACAGAGGCTCTTAATTTGATCCGAAATAGGAAAGGCCATCTTCCCCATATCGTTGTAGTAACTGCGGAGCCGATGCCGAATCGCCTTGCATCGCTGGCGCTCGGTACAGGCGACATTGATTGTGTGTACCACTTTGCGCTATATGAATTGATGCGTGCGGTTAAAGAGGTCGGCTCGGAGGATGCTGTTGAAACGTTGGAAACGCTTGTTCAAGGGAAACGGCTGAAGGACATCTCTGATCTCCCGCTGGATTTATCTGTGTAATGGCGGATACGATTACACCGGAGCGGCGGAGCGAGATTATGTCCCACATCAAAAGCAAGGATACCAGCATTGAGCTTATGGTGCGAAGGTATTTGTTTGCGTTGGGATACCGCTATCGGGTCAATTACAAGGCCCTTCCAGGTAAACCAGACATAGTGTTTACCAAAAAGAAAATCGCAATTTTTATCCACGGTTGCTATTGGCATGGGCATGATTGCGGGAGCAGGTATGCACACTCCAGTAAGTCGAATAAGGCATACTGGGGGCCAAAGATTCAAAGGACGCAACAACGAGATCAAGAACATATTGTGCAACTTGAAGCGAATGGTTGGAGAGTGATTGTGCTGTGGGAGTGTCAAATTAGGCATGATTTTGAGGGCACAATGAGTAGTTTAAATAATGTGATAATTGGTGAAAGAGAATGAATGAGAAGAACGCCGAGCAAGAGAAGGACACAAATCAAAAGCAACCACGAAGTGATTCCCAAAAGGCTATGAACAGCATTATAGGTGGCTTAGTTTTTGGGGTATCATTAAGTTTTTTAGCTTACCTGATCTATGAAAAAATTGGTGACTTTCCTCTGGGAAAGATACTCACCTATTTATCTGGCTTTTTAGCTTTTATATGTTTTGCCGTAGTCTGGAGTTGCTTTTTTGATTGGAAAGAAGCACAGAAGAAGGAACAACTTGAGGCCGAAGCGAAGAAAGAAGAACAAGAATTCTCAGAAATAACCCCAGATAAAAGAGCCTTACGAGCCGAAAAGCTCTTTAGAATGAACCAAAAGGAATTGATGCGTTATTATACAATGAATTTAGCGCAGACAAAATTCCTATCCATACTGGGCATTGTAATGATTATAGCTGGTATAGTAATAGTATTGATAAGCTGTACTGTTTATATTTCCTCAGAATCCGATAAAATGTTTTTGGTTGTCGGTAATATCAGCGGAATTATTGTTGATTTTATTGGAGCTATTTTTATAAAAATGTATACTCACAATCTCGAAGCAGCAGTAAAATTCCATGCAAGATTTGCGGAGAGCAATAACCTCTTACTTGCAAATTCCATTGCAAACAAAATTGAAAATACTGAGTTGAGAGAACAAACGCTATCAGATATTTCTAAGGAAATTGTTATGGTTAAACAATCTAAAGCAGATGAATGACATTATTATCCGTAGTAAATGTAAAGATACTTCCAAGGCAATTATTTGTTAGACTAAAGGATATTTGCTGGCAACACAATGGCAACAAAAAATCAGATAGCCCAAACTATCTGAATAATGGAAACAATGTAGATAATCAGAGCCAAATCCCATAAGCAAAACTGTTTAGAACAAACCTGGCAGGAGCGAGTTCGAGTAATTGGCAAAACGCGAGGGATACAAGCCGAATTGGGAGGTGCTTATGCGTAAGGAGAAAAAGGGGAAACGGCCTGGGATGGACCCTGTGGTTGCTTTGGCGCTGATTTTGACTGTGTTAAAAGCAGCGGGCTTGATTTCGTGGCCCTGGCTGTGGGTATTAAGCCCGCTCTGGCTTACGTTCTTGCTTTTCGCCGTTGCCTTTTTCGCCATTCTGGCCGGCGGACGAATTGTGAAAGGGAAGTGGTAGCTTCCGGTTTATCGGGGTGTTTTCGTTTGCTGAATACCCTGGAAAAAGGCGGGGAATGCAACGGCATTCCCCCGCCTTTTTTGTGCGCTTATAGCCGCAGGCCAGCATGAATACAGGCCTTTCTCCTTCACTCAGTCATGTGCAGCGCCATTTGTTTCAACCCGCCCGCACAAGAAAACGCTTGCAAAAGGCATTCAAGCCGCCCTGTTGATTTTGTCGTTCAGCAGGGCGGCTTTGTTAAACCGGAGAGAAAAGCATGCGCGCTTCCAGGAGGACTATGAACGGACGAAAGGGGGACTTAAGTGATGATCGAACCACCTCCAGACAGTGAAGCTGGAGCCCAAGGCCCTGCGGGGAACAGCCAGAGACGAACTCTGCCTCCTGCATGATAACCAGCTATGGTAAAAGAGTGGATTTATGGGCTATCTTATGGTATACTCTTTGCCAGTGGAAAAATCTTCATGAAAGAAGGAGCCGTCGGGGATGTTTACAAAAGTCTTATACGGAGCGGCGATATTGGGGCTGCTGTGTTCCTTTATGAAAGACCAGGCAAAAACCAAGCTGGCCTTAAAAAAGGCCTGGCGTTCTTTTGAAAATATTCTGCCGTCGATTCTGGAAATTTTGCTCCTCATTGTCTTCATTCTTCCCCTTTTGGCCCCGCAGACAATTTCCGGGCTTCTCGGAGTGGATTCCGGAATGTTCGGCTTCATCATTGCCGCCGTTGTTGGCTGCATTACTTTAATCCCCGGCTTTGTAGCGTTTCCCCTTGCGGCTTTTCTTCTGGCCGCCGGAGCGGGATATGCCCAGATTGCTATTTTTATTTCAACGCTTATGATGGCCGGCATTATGACATTACGCCTTGAGATCAAATGTTTCGGAAAACGGATTGCGCTGAAGCGAAATATTTGATCGCTGATTCTCGCGGTTATCACATCTTGCGTAGTAGGGGTGATGATGTCATAAGCAACTTCAAGAACATGGCAAAACGATACCGGTTCTTTCTGCTTTTGCTGCTGCTGAATGCCCTTCTGCTGATCCTTGAGCCGGAATTGGGCCGGAAGGCCGTTTCCCTTTCCCTGGATAACCTCCTGGAAATGCTGTCGATTATTCCGCCTATTTTCCTGCTCCTGGGGCTGATGGACGTATGGGTGCCGAAGGAAACCATCATGAAATTCATGGGAAAGGACGCGGGCATAAAAGGCGGGCTTTTTGCCTTCGTTTTAGGGTCGTTTTCGTCGGGCCCGTTATACGCCGCTTTTCCTGTCTCCATGGTCTTTCTTAAAAAAGAGGTTTTTCTAACCAATATTCTTATATTTCTCGGCGCATAGTCCACGGCAAAAATTCCGGTGATGTTATTTGAAATCACACAGCTGGGAGGCAAATTCGCCCTCATTCGCTTTTGCTTGAATCTAATCGCGATTCTTGTCCTTGCCGTCATCATGGAAAAGACAACGGCAAAAGAGGACGCGGAAGCCCTCTATGAACTCGCCTGCCAGCAGTCCGGCGAGGACCGGCAAAAATGATGCCGTCCCCCACAAGCGGCTACGCGCGAGTCCGGACGGGGCAGAGGGGCGTTCCGGAAGAAATTCTTCTGATTTATACTTGCCGGAGGGTGTTTTTCTGCTATTATGATGTAAACAGGAAATGCCAGTGTATGGAGAAGTTATGGAAAATTTATACCAAGCTGCGTTAAAGGTTACGTCCCCGATTCGGTTAAAGAACCATGGGGAAGCCGGTCATGTGGGCTGCGCGTTGGAAACCGTGAATGGGAACGTATTTACAGGTATTTGTATTGACGTGCCTTGTTCGATTGGCATTTGCGCGGAACAGGCCGCGATTGCCGAGATGCTTAAACATGGGGAAACAAAGATCAAGCGCATTGCAGCCGTATATGAGGATGGAAGCATTCTGCCTCCCTGTGGGAGGTGCAGGGAATTGATGTCGCAGTTAGACCTTTACAATGAAAACACCCTTGTTGCCGTCGGCTTTGAAAAGGAGGTAAGCCTAAAAGAGCTGCTGCCGGAAAGGTGGGACAAAAAATGGGATTGAAGAACCTGAGCGAACATATCTATTTTTTCCCCACAAGCCAGAGGCTGACAGGCCAATGCTGGCCTATGTAAAAGGGGAGCGATTTTCCCTGGCTATTGATGCCGGTTATTCCAGAAGGCATGTGCAGGATTTCTACAGGGCTTTAAGATGCAGCGGTTTGGATGAACCCGATTTTACGGTCATTACGCATTGGCATTATGACCATACATTTGGTTTGCACGCCATAAATGGAGTCAGCATTGCCCACCGGAAAACCAATCTGTTTTTGAGAGAACAGCAGAACCGGGCAAATGATATAACGTATATGAACCTCCTGAAGGAAGGCGATTTTCATTTTGCCAAAGAATACGCCGGGGAAACGGTATTGAATATTGTGATCTCTGATATGGAATATACGGATCATATGACCTTGCATTTGGGAAATTTGACCGCTCAGATTTTTCATACGGTCTCTCCGCATTCCGAGGATACTACTTGTGTTTATATCTCGGAGGAAAAGACCTTATTTTTAGGTGATTCTACAAGCGAAGACTTTTTTAATGGCGGCTATATGGATAAGGTGAAACTGCGGCTTTTGATGGAGAAAATACGTTCCATCGAGTGCGAGTACTGCGTGTTAAGTCATTGTGAACCGCTGAAGAAGCATGAGCTGCTTGCATATTTAGACGCTGTGAAACAATGAAAATGAGAGGAGGCTTTTATGCTTAATAAAATACCTGACGCGGAACAGATGACCGCTTTGGTTGGGGCGTCTTTATATAAGGTTTGGACGGAATTATGCGCTCTGCTTGACGGCTTTGCCGGGCTGCTTGGAATCAAGCGGAAGCCAAACCGAAAACCGAACCTGTGACCTGGAGAACGCCAGGCACAGGGGATTTCAGCGGCCCGGGCTGCGAAGTCCCCTTCCGCTCTGGGTGCACCGGGTTTTCGGGCGGGTCCGGCGGCGTCTCCCTGTAAAATCCCCCTTGTAAAAACAGTGCGGATGGTGTATGATAGGTGTGATTTCGAAGAATTAGGAGGAAGCCGTTATGAGCAAAACCGCAAGTATGGTGATGAAGATCATCGGCGCAAGCCTGGCCTTTGCCGCCTTTGTCTGCCTGTTGATTGGCGGATGGCATGATCTCAGCGTAGGCTGCTGCGGCATGAAAAACCGCCTGAAGCAGAGATTCAGCTCTGAGTATGACGATTACGCCGACGAGGAACTCTACGACTGATTTGCCGGAAAGCGCTCCGCTTTCAGCTGCGGTCCCTTTTGCGAGGGCCCGCAGTTATTTTTTTGCGCGGGCATCCGGGGCAGTGGAGGGCAATCCGAAAGAAGAAGGGGCAATTCATGCCGGGTCTCGGGCAGAAGCCCGCGCCATCCCCGCCCTCCTCCCCAAATCCCGGCATGAATCCCCCATTCCCCCGCCCGCCGGGCCCTTCTCCCACGGACTCACCCCCGCCCGCTGTTTCCCTCCTTAAAATCCCCCTTGAAATCCGGCTTTTTTGTTAATTTCCTCTTGCATTGGAAATACTGCTGTGGTATGATATTTCAGCATTCCGCACGGCACGCCGACTCTCCGTCTGTGTCCGGGGCTTCCCGGATTGGCGGGGGGGATGAAGCCGCCGGAGGGTAAAACTAAATTGAATTTGGAGGAACACACAACATGGCAAATTCCAGCGTCGTTTCCATGAAGGCCCTGCTTGAGGCGGGCGTCCACTTCGGCCACCAGACTCGCCGGTGGAACCCCAAAATGGCTCCCTACATCTACACGGAGCGCAACGGCATCTATATCGTCGATCTTCAGAAGACCGTCCGCAAGCTGGAGGAGGCTTACAACTTCGTCCGCCAGCTCAGCGAGTCCGGGCAGTCCCTGCTCTTCGTCGGCACCAAGAAGCAGGCCCAGGACGCTATCCGCGAGGAGGCCGGCCGCTGCGGCCAGTACTACGTCAACGCCCGCTGGCTCGGCGGCATGATGACCAACTTCAAGACCATGCGCACCCGGGTGGACCGACTCAATCAGCTCAAGGCCATGCAGGAGGACGGCACCTTTGACATGCTGCCCAAGAAAGAGGTCATGAAGCACCTGGGCGAAATCGCCAAGCTGGAAAAATATCTCGGCGGCGTCAAGGAAATGAAGCGGCTCCCCGGCGCCCTCTTCATCGTGGACACCCGCAAGGAGCGCAACGCCATCGCCGAGGCCCACAAGCTGGGCATCCCCGTGGTGGCCATCGCCGACACCAACTGCGACCCCGATGAGATCGATTACGTCATCCCCGGCAACGACGACGCCATCCGGGCCATCAAGCTCATCTCTTCCATCATGGCCAACGCCGTGCTGGAGGGCCGCCAGGGCGAGCAGACCGAGGAGCCCGCGGAGACCGCCGCTGAGTAAGCGATCAATATAGATTTGGAGGAAAGCAATTATGGCTTTTACCGCAACTGACGTAAAGAACCTGCGCGAAATGACCGGCGTGGGCATGATGGACTGCAAGAAGGCCCTCACCGCCTCCGACGGCGACATGGACAAGGCCGTCGAATGGCTCCGGGAGAAGGGCATGGCCGCCTCCGTGAAGAAGGCCGGACGCGTGGCCGCCGAGGGCATGGCTTACGCCGCCGTCATCGACGGCGTGGGCGTGGTAGTCGAGGTCAACGCCGAGACCGACTTCGTGGGCAAGAATGAGAAGTTCGTGGACTTCGTCAAGGGCGTGGCTGCCACCGTGGCCAAGGCCAATCCCGCCAACATGGACGCGCTGATGGAGTGCCCCTATCTGGACACCGGCCTCACCGTCACCCAGCAGCAGCAGGAGATGGTCCTGGTCATCGGCGAAAACATCAAGGTCCGCCGCTTTGCCCGCTTTGCCGAGGGCGTTTCCGTTCCCTACGTGCACGCCGGGGGCAAGATCGGCGTGCTGGTGAACCTGGAAACCGGCCTCTCCGCCGAACAGGTCACCGACCTGGGCAAGAACATCGCCATGCAGATCGCCGCCCTGAATCCCCGCTTCTGGGATAAGGCCCAGGTGACCCAGGAGATTCTGGACGAGGAGAAGAAGGTCATGCTGGCCCAGATGGAGAACGACCCCAAAATGGCCGGGAAGCCCGAGCAGGTCCGGGAGAAGATCGTCATGGGCAAGCTGAACAAGTTCTATGCCGAGAACTGCCTGCTCCAGCAGGATTCCGTCCGGGCCGACGTGTTCGAGGGCACTGTGGAGGCCTATATCGCCCACGCCGCCAAGGAGCTGGGCGGGGCCATCGCCTTCAAGGACGCCATCCGCTTTGAGAAGGGCGAGGGCATCGAGAAGAAGCAGGAGAACTTCGCCGACGAGATCGCCTCTCTGGTGAAGGGCTGATTATAACCGGGGCCTGGAGCGTCAGCTCCGGGCCCTTTTGCGCGCAAAAAAGCCGCCTCGCCGGGCGGCAAAAAACTCCCCCCCATCCGCTCCAACGGCGAATGGGGGGATTAACCATTGATCGGACTATCCATCTGCTGCAGTACCTCGTGCTTTCTCAAGTTTACCGTTCGCGGGTCTGGGGAAATGCGGGTGATCCTTGGGTTTCCAATCCATGAAACAGCTTCTTGCGTCGACCTGCTGGTCCCGCAGGCTCATCATAGTGAGGGGTGTTTCGTCTTTGGGAATTGCCGGGATCACGCTTTGTAAACGGGGTTTTCGAACGGCGCTGGAAGACGTGGGCTTTCGTGTCAGCTGTACACTGGACTCACCTCTTTCTGTAGTTACAATGTACAATATTTTTCCGCTTCTGTCAAGGGGTTTTGTGAAATTTAGCGTTTTTGACAAAGCACAACGGCACGGCATGGATGGATTGCACAAAACCGGCGGGCCATGGCGTCTCCGGACTGGTCATTCAGACGGAAGCCCCGGAGTGGGATTTTTCTTGTGCTTTCCGCCGGTTCATGGTATGATACCACCATTATAAGAGGTTAAAATCCATGGGGACAACGGAGGAAGCGTTTTGAAGCGAGAGGAGATCATCGTCCCAGAGCGGGACATCGCCCGCCAGAGGGACTTTCAGGAGAATATCCGGGCCATGTTCGCCGCCCGGGGGGCCCATCCCCGGGCCTGCGTGGAGACCTTCGGCTGCCAGCAGAATGTGGCCGACGGGCAGCGGCTCATGGGCATGCTGGAGGCCATGGGCTTCCAGTTCACCGGGGAGGCCCGGGAGGCGGATTTGGTCCTGCTGAACACCTGCGCCATCCGGGAGCACGCGGAGCAGCGGGTCTTCGGGAACCTGGGGATGCTGACCCACTCCAAGCGGGAGAACCCGGAGCAGGTGGTGGTCCTCTGCGGCTGCATGGCCCAGGAGGAGCGGGTGTCCCGGCGGGTGCGGGAGTCCTACCGGCACGTGGACCTGGTTTTCGGCCCCCAGGCGCTGTGGCGGTTCCCGGAGCTGCTGTGGCAGGTCTATGAAACCAAAAAGCGGGTCTTCTCCGTGGCCGACGAGCACGGGGGCATCGCCGAGGGCCTGCCCGTGGTCCGGGAGCGGGGCGTGAAGGCCTGGGTTTCCATTATGTACGGGTGCAACAATTTCTGCTCCTACTGCATCGTGCCCTACGTCCGGGGCCGGGAGCGGAGCCGGGATCCCGCCGCCGTGGCGGCGGAGGTCCGGGACCTGGTGGAGGCCGGATACCGGGACATCACTCTCCTGGGCCAGAACGTCAATTCCTACGGCAGCGACCTGGAGGGGGACTACCGGTTCCCGGACCTCCTGGAGGACCTGGACCGGATTCCGGGGGACTACTGGCTCCGGTTCATGTCCAGCCATCCCAAGGACGCCGGGCCCCGGCTGTTTGACGTCATGGCCCGCTGCGGCCACGTGGCAAAGCAGCTCCACCTGCCCTTCCAGTCCGGGAACAACCGGGTGCTGGCGGAGATGAACCGGCGCTATACCCGGGAGCAGTATCAGGAGCTCATCCGGTATGCCCGGTCCGTCATGCCGGGGCTGGTGCTGACCAGCGACGTGATCATCGGCTTCCCCGGAGAGACGGAGGCGGAAGCCATGGATACGGTGTCCCTGGTGGAGGAGGTGGGGTTCGACGCCCTGTTTACCTTTATTTACTCCCCCCGCCCCGGCACAAAGGCGGCGGAGATGCCGGACCCGGCCTCCCGGGAGGAGAAGCAGGCCTGGTTTGACCGGCTGCTGGAGGTGCAGAACGGACATTCCGCCCGGATTCACGGGGGGTATATCGGGAAGACGGTCCGGGTGCTGGTGGACGGCGGGAGCGGCGACGGGGACTATCCCCTCTCCTCCCGGACGGAGGGAAACCGGCTGGTGCGGCTGAAGGGACAGCCGGAGCTGATTGGGCGCTTTGTGGATGCGCGGATTACGGGGAGCAATACCTGGGCGCTTTATGGAGAGCCGGTTTGACGGACGGGAGGGGCCTGTTTCGAGGCTGTAGGGGCGGCGGGGCCGTCCTTCTCCCCCTGGTACTTCCGGTAAACGGCGTGGCCGCCTTTCTCCTCATGGCGCTTCCGGTAAACGGGCGGACACATAGGTCCGCCCCTACGGGTGTCCTCTTTGAAAAATGCGTCATCGGACGCTCTCCTGACGGACCATCCATTTTCCCAGTGCCACGGCTTTCTCAAAGAGCAGTTCATCTTCTAGAGAACGCACCCTGTTACAGGCGAGTATGTAGTCTTCTACCAGGTTCATCTGTTCGCTGGTCAGCGATTCTGTCAGGGCGTTCCATGCCAGGTCCTGACGCGCGGACCGGCGGCTGTAGTCAATGAGGTTCAGGCGGGCGTCTAAAAGTAAATCGTCCAGAGCGTATTGATACAGGCAGTGCAGATAGGTGTCCATGGCGCAGCCTCCAGAGTATGTATTCCTGAATATGAATATAAGTATATAGTACCATTCCTGTTTGGGGATGTCAAGAGGGGAATGATTGTTTTGTCTGCCTTTTCTGATCATATCACTTTTCTGAGGGAGAACCGGGCAATCCTGCAAAAGGACCTGGCAAAGAGCCTTGGCATCAGCTTGCACGCCTACCAGCGGTTTGAATACGGCCAGCAGGAGCCCCGCATGTCCATTCTCATCGCTCTGGCGGATTTCTACGGCCTCTCCCTGGACGAGCTGGTCTGCCGGGATTGGCCCGAGGAGACGCATTGACAATCCTGCGCGTCTTTGCCATGTGACCAATTTGTCATGTCAAGGGGGTATCTTTATGAACTTTCAGGAAAAGCTGGTTCAGCTCAGAAATGAAAAGGGGATTTTGCAGAAAGATTTGGTTAAGGATCTGAATCTCAATCTGCACACCTACCAGCGGTTTGAGTATGGCCAGCAGGAGCCCCGCTTGTCTACCCTCATCGCTCTGGCGGATTTCTACGGCCTTTCTCTGGACGAGCTGGCCTGCCGGGATTGGCCCCTGTAGGGGCGGACCTGCGTGTCCGCCCTGCTCCCGGGACCCTGGCACTTCCGGTAAACCGTTCGGATTCACGCAATCTCTTCTTGTAGGACTCCGCACTCCCCTTGCGGGGCCTGATCCCCAGATCAGGCCATTTCTTTAGGGCTTCCACCTTGTTTCCATCAGGGCAGCCCCCTCAGAGTTTCCACCTCCGGAAAACCGGCGGAAACCCTAAAGGAAAGCCCTACCGGCAACAAGGCGGAAACCCTTCGGAAATGGCCCGGTCAGGGGACCGGGCCCCGCAAAGATGGTACAAGCTCCTACCGGAGGAGATTGCATGAATGAGAACCGTCTATCGGGAGACGGGCAGCTCCGGAAGACGGAGCGGCCAGGGGCCGCCCCCTGCAGGGTGTTCTGCCGGCAGAAAGGCGGGCCCTGTAGGGGCGGACCCGTGTGTCCGCCCTTCTCCCGGGACCTTGGCACTTCCGGCAAACGGACAGACACCTCCAGACAGTTATTGACAAATGTGGTATAATGGAAAATGACCCCACACCTCTATACACAGGAGGTCCCTTTATGAAAATCATCACCCTTCTGGAAAACACCGCCAGCCGCCCCGGCCTCACCGCCGCCCGGGGCCTCTCCCTCTACGTGGAAACCGCCGAACGCAAGGTCCTCTTCGATATGGGCCCCGACGCCTCCTTCCTGGAGAACGCCCGGGCCCTGGGCGTCGACCTCTCCGCCGTGGATACCGCCGTGCTGTCCCACGGGCACTCGGACCACGGCGGCGGCCTGGCCGCCTTCTGCGGCGTGAACCGCCAGGCAAGCATCTACCTCCGCCGGGAGGCCCTGGGGCCCTATTTCGCCGTCCTGCCGGGCCAGGACCCCGGCTTCATCGGCCTGCCCCGGGTCTGCGCCACCCTGTCGGACCGCTTCGTCTTCACCGGAGACTTGGAGCGGCTGGGCGGGGGCCTGACCCTCTTCTCCGCCGTGGAGGACGACCCCGCCCTCCGGGCCCCGGCCCCCAAGCTCCAGGTGCGCGCCGGGGAGGGCTTCCGCCCCGACGGCTTTGCCCATGAACAGCACCTCCTGGTGGAGGAGAACGGCCGGGCCGCCCTCCTGGCGGGCTGCGGGCACCTGGGCATCGTGAACATCCTCCGGGCCGCAAAGCGGCGCCTGGGCCGGATGCCCGACGTGGTGTTCGGCGGCTTCCACCTCTTCGAGCTGGAGCCCGGCGAGCCCAAGGCGGAGGCCCTGCTGTCCGCCACCGCCGGGGCCCTGGCGGAGGGCGGAACCGTCTACTACACCGGCCACTGCACCGGCGGCTGGGCCTATGACCGCCTCCGGGAGACCCTGGGGGACCGCCTGCGGCCCATGAACTGCGGCGCTTCGGCGGAGCTGTAGGCCCCCATTCCGAGAGAAACGAGGAGACCCCCCATGGCAGAACTTACCCCCATGATGAAGCAGTACCTGGAGATGAAGCGGGAGCACCCGGACTCCATCCTCTTCTTCCGCCTGGGCGACTTTTACGAGATGTTCGCCGACGACGCGAAGCTGGCCTCCAAGGAGCTGGACCTTACCCTCACCAGCCGGGACAAGGGAAAGCGCGCCAAGCCCGAGGAGGAGAAAGTTCCCATGTGCGGCATTCCCTATCACGCCAGCGAGAGCTATATCGCCCGGCTCATCGCCAAGGGCTACAAGGTCGCCATCTGCGAGCAGATGGAGGACCCCGCCGCCGCCAAGGGACTGGTGAAGCGGGACATCATCCGGGTCGTCACCCCCGGCACCATCACCGACGCCGCCTCCCTGGAGGAAAAGGCCAGCAACTTCCTCTGCGCCGTCTACGCCGACTCCCGCTCCGCCGGGGCCGCCTTCTGCGACATCACCACCGGCCGGGCCCACCTCACCGCCTTCACCGGGAAGGACCGGATGGAGCATGTGATCAACGAGCTGGGCCGCTTCTCCCCCGCCGAGGCCGTGCTGAACGACGGGGCCTTCTCCGAGGCCGCCCTGGTCTCCGCCCTGCGGGAGAAGTTCCGCTGCCGGGTGGAGAACGCCGGGGAGCGGCGCTTCCTCCTGGCCGGGGCTGAGCGGAGCATCCGGAAGCAGTTCGGCGAGGAGGCCTGGGCGCGCCTTCCGGCGGAGGTCCCCGCCGCCGCCATGGCGCTGGGGGGCCTGCTCCACTACTTATATGAGACCCAGAAGACGGACCTCTCCTACATCAACGACCTGGACTATTACGAGCAGGGCCGGTTTATGGAGCTGGACCTGGCCGCCCGGCGGAACCTGGAGCTCACCGCCACCATGCGGGGCAAGGAGAAGAAGGGAAGCCTCCTCTGGGTGCTGGACCGGACCCAGACCCCCATGGGGGGCCGCCGCCTCCGGAGCTGGCTGGAGCGCCCCCTGCTGAACGTCTCCGCCATCTGCCGCCGGAACGCCGCCGTGGCCGCCCTGGCGGAGCGCACCATCGACCGGGAGGAGCTTATCGCCGCCCTCTCCGGCCTGGGGGACATGGAGCGGCTCATCAGCCGCATCGTCTACGGCACCGCCGGGGGCCGGGACCTGGCCTCCCTCCGGTCAGCCATCCAGCGGCTGCCGGACATCCGGAACCGGCTGGCCTCCATGGAAGACCGGCTCCTCTCGGAGCTGACGGCGGAGCTGGACCCCCTGGAGGACCTGGGCCGCCGCATCGGCGAGACCATCTGCGACAAGCCCCCCTTCTCCGTCCGGGAGGGCGGCCTTATCCGGGACGGCTTTCACCCCGAGGTGGACCGCCTGCGGCACATTCTCCGCAGCGGTAAGGGCGTCATCCCGGAGATGGAGGCCCGGGAGAAGGAGCGCACCGGCATCCGGAGCCTGAAGATCGGGTACAACAAGGTCTTCGGCTATTACATCGAGGTCTCCAACTCCTTCAAGGGCCAGGTCCCGGAGACCTACGTCCGCAAGCAGACCCTGGCCAACGGCGAGCGGTACATCACCCAGGAGCTGAAGGAGCTGGAGAGCTCCATCCTCACCGCGTCGGACCGGGTGGTGGCCCTGGAATACGAGCTGTTCACCCGCCTGCGGGAGGAGATTTCCGCCGCCTCCGCCCGGGTCCTGAAAACCGCCGCCGCCGTGGCCGAGGCGGACGCCCTGGCCTCCCTGGCCGCCGTGGCCGTCCGGAACAACTACTGCCGCCCCGAGGTGGACGAGTCCGGCGTCATCGAGATCCGGGAGGGGCGGCACCCGGTGGTGGAGCAGATGCTGGAGGATGTGCTGTTCGTCCCCAACGACACCTTCCTGGGGGAGCGGGAGAGCCGGGTGTCCATCATCACCGGGCCCAATATGGCGGGGAAGTCCACCTACATGCGGCAGGTGGCCCTCATCGTCCTCATGGCCCAGATGGGCAGCTTCGTCCCCGCGTCCTATGCCCGGGTGGGCATCGTGGACCGGATTTTCACCCGGGTGGGAGCCAGCGACGACCTCTCCGCCGGACAGTCCACCTTCATGGTGGAGATGACGGAGGTGGCGGACATCCTCCGCTGCGCCACCCGGAATTCCCTGCTGATTCTGGACGAGATCGGCCGGGGGACCTCCACCTTTGACGGCATGAGCATCGCCCGGGCGGTGCTGGAGCACTGCGCGGACCCCAAGCTCCTGGGGGCCAAGACCCTGTTCGCCACCCACTACCACGAGCTGACGGAGCTGGAGAACTCCCTGCCCGGGGCGGTCAACTGCTGCGTGGCCGTGAAGACCCGGGGGGAGGACATCATCTTCCTGCGGAAGATCGTCCCCGGCGGGGCGGACCGGAGCTACGGCATCGAGGTGGCCAAGCTGGCGGGGCTGCCGGACCGGGTGCTCCGCCGGGCCCGGCAGGTGCTGACGGAGCTGGAGGCGGAGAACGGTCCCCCCGCCGCCCCCCGGCGGGAGACGGAACAGGTCTCCCTGTCCGCCCTGGGGGAGGGGGAGGTGCTGGAGGCCCTCCGCCGCTGCCAGCCGGACACCCTGACCCCCATCGAGGCCATGGGGCTGCTGTATGAGCTGAAGAGGAAGCTGGGCCATGGCTAAGCGGAAGGCGGAGCTGACGAACCTGGAGCGCTTCGGCGGGGGAATCTTTTTCGTCCTCTACCTGCTGCTCCTCCCCCTGGCGGCGAAGCCAGCGCTGCGCCTGGCGGGGCGGAAGCTGGGGCAGGCGGTGACGGAGGGCATGATCAGCGCCGTGTATTATTACGGGCTCTTCACCGTCACCGTAATCCTCTTTCATACCCTCCTCTCCCGGACCACCCGGCGGTTTCTGGACGCGCCGGGCCGGGCCCTTCAGACCGCGGGAATCGGCCTTGTGGCCCACTACGGGCTCTGTGAGCTGGCGGGGCGGCTGGGGTCCTTGTTCCTGAGCCGGGGCGTCAACCTGAACAACTCCGCCATCGCGTCCCAGATCGGGAACGCCCCCCATATGACCCTGCTGATTGTGGTCTTTCTGGCCCCCTTTGTAGAGGAGACCCTGTTCCGGGGGCTGGTGTTCGGCGGGCTGAGGGAGCGGAGCCGGGTGCTGGCTTACGGGGCCAGCTGCCTCCTTTTCGCCCTGCTCCATGTGTGGCAGTTCGCCATTGCCAACCGGGACCTGTCCTATTTCCTGCTGATGGCCCCCTATTTGATTCCCGGGCTGGTGCTGGCCTGGGCCTATGACCACTCCGGGACCCTGTGGGCCTCCATCGGCCTCCACGCCGGGGTGAACGCCCTGTCGCTGCTGTCGGGGCTGGTGTAAACGGGAAGGAAGATTCCATGAGTTTTTTCGACACGCTGGCGGAGATGCTGGTGCTGCTCTTTGCCATCGCCTGCGGCTTCGCCGCCAACCGCCTGGGCATCCTGGGCGGCGAAACCGACCGGAAGATTTCCCGCCTGCTCCTCAGCGTCACCATGCCCGCCATGATTCTGGGGGCGGTGGCCACCGGGGAAACCCTCCCCCAGACCTCCGTCGTGCTGGAGGTCCTGCGGACGGCCCTGGCGTTCTACCTCCTGGCCTTCGCCTTTGCCCTGGCCGGGCCCCGGCTGCTGGGGGGCACGGCGGGCCAGCGGGGCGTCTGGCGCTACACCCTGGTCTTTCCCAACGTGGGCTTCATCGGCTACCCGGTGGTGACGGCCCTCTTCGGGCCGGAGGCCCTGCTCTACGCCGTGATTCTCGTCCTGCCCTTCAACCTGCTGTCCTTCACCCTGGGGCCCCTGCTGCTCACCGGGGCCCGGCGCTTCAGCCTCCGGCAGATGTGCTCCCCCTGCGTCCTGGCCTGCCTGCTGGCCCTGTTCCTGGCCCTGGCCCGGCTCCGGCCTCCGGCTGCCGTGGGGGAGGCGGCAGCATTCGTGGGGAGCGTCACGGTGCCCCTGTCCCTGATGTTCGTGGGGTCCCTGCTGGCGGGGCTGCCTATGGGGCGGCTCTCCCCCCGGCTGTGGGCCCTGACGCTGGTCCGCCTGCTGGTCATGCCCGCCGCCCTGGTCCCCGTTCTCCGCGCCCTGGGGACGGACCCCCTCATTCTGGGCATCGCCGTCACCCAGATGGCCATGCCCGCGTCGGTGAACGGCTCCCTGCTCTGCATGGAGTACGGCGGGGACACAGAGTGCATGGCCCAGATCACCTTCGTATCCACCCTGGCATCCATTCTCACCATTCCCATCGTGGCGGCCCTTCTGCTCTAGGGCCCCGGAAAGGAGGGCTTTTCCATGCCGCACATACAGCAGCTGGCCGCCCACGTGGCGGACCTCATCGCCGCCGGCGAGGTGGTGGAGCGCCCCGCCAGCGTCGTCAAGGAGCTGGTGGAGAACGCCCTGGACGCCGGGGCCTCCGCCATTGTGACAGAGCTCCGCCGGGGGGGCATGGGCCTGATCCGGGTCAGCGACAACGGCTGCGGCATCGACCCGGCGGAGCTGCCCACCGCCTTCCTCCGCCATGCCACCAGCAAGGTCCGGGGGCCGGAGGACCTGGGGAAAATCGGCACCCTGGGCTTCCGGGGCGAGGCCCTGGCGGCGATCTCCGCCGTCAGCCGGGTGGAGATCCGCACCCGGAAGCGGGGCGCTTCCGCCGGGGCGGTGCTGCGGCTGGAGGGCGGCGTCCCCGGCGAGGTGGAGGCGGCGGGTACCCCGGAAGGCACCGTCCTCCTGGTCCGGGACCTCTTTTTCAACACCCCCGCCCGGCTGAAGTTCATGAAGAAGGACAGCGCGGAGACGGCGGCGGTCAGCGGCCTGATGCAGCACCTGGCCCTCTCCCACCCCGAGGTCTCCTTCCGCCTCCTCAAGGACGGGACGGAAGCCCTCCACACCCCCGGGGACGGCCGCCTGGACTCCGCCGTCTACGCCGCCCTGGGCCGGGATTTTGCCCGGAGCCTCCTGCCCGTACAGGGCCGGGGCGGCGAGGTGGAGGTCTCCGGCTTTGTCACCGCGCCCCTCCAGTGCCGGGGGTCCCGGTCTATGCAGGTGTTCTTCGTCAACGGGCGCTTTATCAAGTCCCAGCTGCTGACGGCGGCCCTGGAGGAGGGCTACCGCAACCAGCTGATGAAGGGGAAATTCCCCGGCTGTGTCCTGGCGGTGACGCTGCCGGTGAACCAGGTGGACGTCAACGTCCATCCCGCCAAAACCGTGGTGAAGTTCGCCCAGGAGAAGGCAGTGTTCGACGCGGTGTACCACACCGTGCTGGACTGCCTGGCGGAAAAGGGCGGCCCGGCGGCCCCCACGGCCCCGGCGCCCCCGGCGGCGAATCCCAGGGGGGATTTCTTCCGGTCCATGGACGCCAAGGCCTTCCGGGCCCGGAGCGGGGAGGCTCCGCCGCCCCCCTCTCCGCCCGCCTGGGACACGGAGCGCCCCGCCCCCTCCCCCCGCCTCTCGGACATCGCGCCGGGACGGCGGACGCCCTTCCCGCCTCTGCGGAACGACGCGCCGCCCTCGGTGGTAAAAGAGGCCAAGGCGGCCGCGCCGGTTCCCCGGCCCTTTGTCCCGGCGATTCCCCCGGCAGTCCCGCCCCTCCCGGAGGAAAGGGGAGAAGTGCCGGGGCAGGAGACCCTGACCCCCTCCCGGGAGGCCCCCTGGCGGATTGCCGGGGAGGTGCTCCGCACCTATATCGTCTGCGAGAGCGAGGAGGGGGACGTGTGGCTCATCGACAAGCACGCCGCCCATGAGCGGGTGCATTTCGACCGCCTGAAGGCCGGGCTGGAGCCCCCCATGCGCCAGACGCTGCTGACGCCCGCCGCCGTGGAGCTGGGCCGGGAGGACGGGGCGCTGCTGCTGGAGAACCTGCCCCTGCTGGAGGAGTTCGGCTTTTCCTGTGAGGACTTCGGCGGCGGCGCGGTGCTGGTGCGGGAGGTTCCGGCGGACATGGACGCCGGGGACGTGACGGCCACGCTGGAGGAAATCGCCGGGAATCTGCGGGCGGGGCGGTCTCCGGCGGAGCGGCGGGACGCGCTGCTCCACACCATGGCCTGCAAGGCCGCCATCAAGGGCGGCTGGAAGAGCACGCCGGAGGAGCTTCAGGTCCTGGCGGAGAAGGTCCGCAGGGGGGAGGTAAAATACTGCCCCCACGGGCGGCCTGTGGCGGTCCGGATAAGCCGGTATGAACTCGAAAAGCTTTTTAGGCGCTGAGCGCCTTAAAGAGGGGACTTGGGGGGGGGTAAAGAGGGGACTTCGTCCCCCCTTCCCCCGCAAGGGGGAGGCCGCATCCGTAAGGCGGCAAAGCCGCCAACGGCTGCGCACTAGATTCCCCCTCACCAGTGACATCGGTCACTGGTGCGCGCGCCCCCAGGGCGCACGGGCCGGGGTATTTTCCTGACGCGCATGCCGTCAGGAAAATGATTGGAATGGATTTCTCCGCCGGAGGCGGAGAAACCAGGGGGCTCCGGCCCCCCTGGCCCCCCCGGGGAGGGGGTGGCCCTGATGGATTGGGTGGAATATCTGCCCGTGGAACCGATGAGGATTTTTTATGAACTTGCTTTTTGTTGACAGCTGTATCAGCCAGCGGGGGCCGGAGTCCCGGACCGCGCTCCTGGCCGGGGCTTTTCTGGAGGCATACCAAAAGGCCCACCCCGATGCCCAGGTCTCCATCGCCCGCCTGGACCGGCTGGACCTCCGGCCCCTGACGCCGGAGGATTTGAACCGGCGGGACGCCCTGGCCCGGGCCGGGGAGTTCTCCGGGCCCCTTTTCGCGCTGGGCCGGAGCTTTCAGGCCGCGGATAAAATCGTGGTAGCCGCCCCCTTCTGGGACCTGAGCTTCCCCGCCCTTCTCCGGATTTATATCGAGCACATCTCCGTGTGCGGCCTGTGCTATCACTACGAGGCCGATGGGTGCCATGGGGACTGCGCCGCCTCCCGGCTCCTCTACATCACCACCGGCGGGGATTTTGAGACGCCGGACAGCCTGGGCGTTCTCTACTGGAAGCAGCTGGCGGCTATGTTCGGCATCCCCCGGTTCGACCATCTCTTCGCCGGAGGGCTGGACGTGGACCCGGCCCGGGTCCCGGAGATCATGGAGCGCGGGATGGAAGAGGCCCGGCGGCTGGGGCGGGCGTTCTGATATGGATGTCGTCTGTGTCGCGGGCCCCACCGCCTGCGGGAAAACCACCCTGGGGGTGCTGCTGGCAAAGAAGCTGGGCGGCGAGGTTGTTTCCGCCGACTCCATGCAGATTTACCGGGGCATGACCATCGGCACCGCCGCCCCCACCGAGGCCGAGATGGACGGCGTGCCCCACCATATGATCGCCGTGGCGGACCCGGCGGAGCAGTGGTCCGCTGCCCGCTATGTGGAGGAGGCCACTCCCATTCTGGACGGCATCCTGGCCCGGGGCCGGGTGCCCATTCTGGTGGGAGGGACTGGTCTGTGGATGGAGGCGCTGCTCCGGGGCCACGGCTTCGCGGCGGGCTGCGCCGGGGGGCGGGTCCGGCGGGAGCTGGAGGCCCGCCTGGCGGCGGAGGGCGTGCAGCCCCTGCTGGACGAGCTCCGGCTGGCGGACCCCGAGGCGGCGGAACGGCTCCATCCGGCGGATGTGAAGCGGATCCTGCGGGCCCTGGAGGTCTACCGGGAGACCGGGAAGACCATCACCGCCCACAACCGGGAGACCCGGGACCTCCCCCCCCGGTATGACGCGGTGTGGATCGGCCTCCAGTTCGCGGACCGGGAGGACATGAAGCGCCTCATCGACCGGCGGGTGGACCAGATGGCGGCGGCGGGGCTGGCGGAGGAGGTCCGGGCCCTTCTGCGCCTGCCCCGGAACGCCACCGCCCTTCAGGCCATCGGGTACAAGGAGTTCCTGTCCGTGCTGGACGGGACGGCCACGGAGGAGGAGGCCCTGGCCATGATCAAGCTCCGTTCCCGGCAGTATGCCAAGCGGCAGCTGACCTGGCTGCGGCGGAATCCGGCCATCCACTGGATTTTCTGGGAGAAAGACCGGGATTTTGCCCGCGCCCTACAGGTTTCGACGGAAATTCTCTCCGCCGCTGGCGTATCTTTAGAGTAAGGACCCGCAGCCGGGAGACGGGTCCCCGGCGGGCCGTTTTCACTCCCGCCGGACCACACACAGCACGCCGGAAATCCGGGGTGCGCAAAGAAAAAAGGAGCGGACATTATGCAGAACAAAACGAACCTTCAGGACCTTTTCCTCCTCCGGGCCAGACGGGACCGGGTGCCGGTCACCATGTTCCTGATGAACGGCTTCCAGATGCGGGGAACCATCACCGGCTTCGACCCCTTCGTGGTCATCCTGGACAGCGAGGGCCGCCAGCAGGTCATTTACAAGCACGCCATCTCCACCATCGCCCCCACCCGTCCCGTCCCGCTGACAGAGGAGGAATGATTTCCCCTACATAGGAGCTTATGAAGCAGAGAAAAAACAGCCTGGCCGTCATGCTGCTGATGACCGCCCTCTTCCTGGGAGTGGCGGGCTATTTCGGCATCCAGGCCTTCCGGTACCTGGACGATCCCCTGGCCGTTACCCTGGCCTACGCCTATCAGGTGGAGACCACCGTGGACGTGACGGGCTATATGATCCGGGAGGAGCAGGTCCTGCCCGACGACGGCGGCGGCCTCCTCCGGGTCCAGCGGAAGGAGGGGGAGCGGGTGTCCGCCGGGGGGACTGTGGCCTCCGTGTACGCGGATCAGGCCTCCCTGGACCGCCAGGCGGAAATCGACAGCCTGGAGAGCCGGATTGAACAGCTCCAGTACGCCCAGGACCTGGCCCTGGCGGCGGAGACCACCCGGAAGCTGGACGCCCAGATCAACCGCAACCTTCTGCAATACCGGCAGTATATCACGGCGGACCGGCTTTACGACGCAGAGAGCGCCGCCCTGGAGCTCCGGGCCCTGGTGCTGAAGCGGGACTACGCCGGGAGCGGCGACATCTCCCTTCAGCTTCAGGAGCTGGGGGCCCAGCTGCTGAACCTCCGGTCCCAGGCGGAGGGCACCGTCCGCCGGATTACCGCCCCCCAGCCGGGACTCTACTCCTCGGAGGTGGACGGCTTTGAGACCGTGCTGACCCCGGAGCGGCTGGAGAGCCTGACGCCCTCCCAGCTGGGGAGCCTGACGGCGGACCCGGCGGTCTCCTCCCGGACGGGGAAGCTGGTGCTGGGGGACGAGTGGTATTTCGCCGCCGTCCTCTCCGCCGGGGAGGCCATGGCCCTTCAGGCCCGGCAGACGGAGCTGCGGCGGGACAAGCAGACCCTGTACCTCCGCTTCTCCAAGGGGGTGGACCGGGACCTTCCGGTGACGCTGGAGTCCATCGGCGCCACGGAGCGGGGGCAGGTGGTGGCGGTGTTCCGGAGCACGTCCTACCTCCGGGAGGTGACGCTGCTCCGCCAGCAGCGGGCCCAGGTGATCACCGGGGCCACAGAGGGCATCCGGGTTCCCCGGGAGAGCCTCCGGGCGGAGCGGGCGGACCTGGACGGGGAGGGCGGCATGGTCACGGAGGACCGGACCGGCGTCTACTGCCTGGTGGGCCGGGAGGCCCGGTTCAAGCCGGTGAACGTGGTCCACAGCGCCGAGAGCTTCGTGCTGGTCACCCCGGCGTCGGAGACGGAGCGATACCGCATACGGCCGGGAGAGCAGGTCATCGTCTCGGCCCGGGGGCTCTATGACGGGAAGGTCCTGCAATAGGGTCCCCCATTTTATACGGAAAGAGGCTGAGCTTATGTCTATAGCGGAAAACATCGCCCGGGTCCGGGCCAATATCGCCGCCGCCGCCCGGGAGGCGGGCCGGAACCCGGAGGACATCCTCCTGGTGGGCGCCAGCAAGATGAACGATGCCGCCGCGTGCCGGGAGGCCGTGGCCGCCGGCATCGACGCCCTGGGAGAGAACCGGGTGCAGGAGATGACCGCCAAGCTGGCGGAGCACGCCTACGACGGCGCGCCCCTCCACTTCATCGGCCACCTCCAGCGGAACAAGGTCCGGCAGGTGGTGGGCCGGGCGGCGCTGATTCAGTCCGCCGGGTCCCTGGAGCTGCTGGACGAAATCGAGAAGGCCGCCGCCCGCCTGGAGCGGACCCAGGACGTCCTGCTGGAGGTCAACATCGGCGAGGAGGCCGCCAAGAGCGGATTTTCCCCGGCGGAGCTCCTTCCCGGCGCGGAGGCGGCTCTGGAACGGCGTCATATCCGGGTGCTGGGACTGATGACGATTCCCCCGGCGGACGCGGACCGGGAAAGCAACCTGCGTTATTTTGACAAAGTTCGGGCACTTTTTATTGACATGGACGAGAAATTGTTTCATAATAGTCTTCAGTATTTATCCATGGGCATGAGCGGCGATTATGAGGACGCCATCCGCGCCGGGGCCACCATGGTCCGGGTAGGCACCGCCATCTTCGGCGGCCGCCGCTACGTCTGAATTGGGGGGAGAGCAACGATGAGCATTCTGGACGAGCTGAAAAAGCTGACCCATCCTTACGAAGATGAGGACGAGGAATTTGAAGATTTCGAGGAGGAGCCTCAGCGGAACGTCTTCGAGGAGCGCCGGAGCGGCAGCCGCTTTGACGACCGGAGGAGCAAGGTGGTGAACATCCACGCCACCACCCAGCTGAAGGTCATCCTGGTAAAGCCGGAGCGCTTTGAGAACGCCTCGGAAATCGCCGACCAGCTGAAGGACAAGCGCACCGTAGTCCTGAACCTGGAGTCCACCAACAAGGATGTGGCCCGCCGCCTGATCGATTTTCTCTCCGGCGTGGCCTATGCCGGAGAGGGGAAGATCAAGAAGGTCGCGGCCAACACCTACATCATCACGCCCTATCACGTGGACATCGAGGGCGACCTGATTGACGAGCTGGAGAACAGCGGACTGTATCTCTGATTCCGTCTGCGGAGAACCTCCGCCGCCTTTTTCGAAACAGGGCCCGGGCCCGGAGAGGATTTGAAAGCATGCTGACACCACAGGAGATTTCCGCCCGCTCCTTCACCAAGATGGTGATGGGCGGCTACAACATGACCCAGGTGGACGAGTTTTTGGACGAGCTCACCGACGACTATACATCCCTCTACAAGGAAAACACCTCTCTGAAGGCCAAGCTGAAGGTCCTGGTGGAAAAGGTGGAGGAGTACCGGGCCACCGAGGAGTCCATGCGGGCCACGCTTCTCACCGCCCAGCGCATGGCGGACTCCCTGGTGAAGGAGGCCGAGGCCCGGCGGGACGACATCCTCCGCCAGGCGGAGGCCGCCGCCCGGGAGAAGCTGGACGGCTTCCGCCGGGAGGCGGAGGACTCCGACAAGCGCCTCCGGCGGGGACAGGAGGAGCTGCAGCGCTTCATCGCCGAGAGCCGGGCCCTCTGCGTCCGGCAGATGGAATTCCTGGAGAAGCTTCCCGCGCTGGAGCTTGGGCAGGAGGTCCCCGCGGCGGAGATTGAGGAAACGGTGCTGGCCGCCGGGGCGGAGACGCCTCCCCCGGCGCCGGAGGCCGCCCCGACGCCGGAGAAGCCCGCCGCCCCGCCGGAGGCTGCCGCCCCCACGGCGGAGGAGCTGCTGGGGGCCCTGGAGGCGGCGGAGACCTCCGCCGAAGACCTCAGCGCCACCCGGCGGGTGAACATCAACGACCTGAAATTCGGCCCCAATTACCGGAGCGATGCGGATTGACTCCCTCCTCCGAAGGGAGGGTGCGCCATGACCGCCCCGGTCATCGCTTTTCTATACGACTTCGACAAGACCCTCTGCACCACGGATATGCAGAATTACGCCTTTATCCCCAGCCTGGGGATGACCCCGGCGGAGTTCTGGGCGGAGGCCAACGGCTTCGGCCGCCGGAACCGGATGGACGGCGTCCTGGCCTATATGTACATCATGCTCCGGGAGGCGGAGCGGCGGGCCCGGCCCTTCACCCGGGCGGACCTGGTGGAGAAGGGCCGGGGAATCGAGCTCTTCCCCGGCGTAGAGGACTGGTTCGGCCGGATCAACGCCTTCGGCGCGGCCCAGGGGGTGCAGGTGGAGCACTATGTCATCTCCTCCGGCCTCCGGGAGATCATCGAGGGGTCCTCCATCAGCGGGGAATTCCGGGAGATTTATGCCAGCGAGTTTTTCTATGACGGGGACGGCCGCCCCGTCTGGCCCAAGCTGGCGGTGAATTTTACCGCGAAGACCCAGTTTGTCTACCGGATTAACAAGGGGGTCCTGGACGTCTCCGACGACAAGACCCTCAACGATTCCATGCCCGACGACAGCAAGCGGGTGCCCTTTCCCAACATGATTTATATGGGGGACGGCCTCTCCGACGTGCCCTGCATGAAGATGATGCGGGCCTACGGCGGGCAGGCCATCGCCGTCTATCAGGCCGCCAACCGGGCGGGGGTGGAGGAGCTCCTGGCCCGGGGACGGGTGGATTTTATTTTCCCGGCGGACTACCGGGAGGGCACCGGCCTGGAGCTGACGGTGAAGAATATTATCCGGAAAATGGCGATTACCGACCGGCTTTGGGAGGAGAACGCCCATCAGCTCCGGCATATGCGGGAGGATACGCTGCCCGATCAGGTGGAGCTGTTTTGAAGCGGGTTATGGCGGAGGGCGCTTTGGGGCGGCCTCCGTTTTTTCAGTTCCTGTCGGGGGATTTCGCGGGGGTGGGGCAGGGGTTCCGCCTTTTTCCCGGTGATGCTGCCGTAGGGGCGGACCTGCGTGTCCGCCCTGCTTCCGGGACCCTGGCGCTTCCGGTAAACGGTTTATCCGCCTTTCTTCCCCTGGCGCTTCCGATAAAAACGGCATGTCCGCCCTTCTCACCCTGGCGCTTCCGGTAGACGGGCGGACACATAGGTCCGCCCCTACGGGTGTCCTCTTTAAAAAATGCGCCGTCCGGCGCGCCCCCGGCGGAGGCCTTGCAAATCCGGCTCCGGCGTGGTAAAATGGCCTTGGATTTTTTCGAAACGGAAAGGGGGCTGTTTATGAAGCGCATCAGCAAGGAAAACTATTACCTGGACATCGCGGAAACCGTACTGGAGCGGGCCACCTGCCTGCGGCGCGTCTACGGGGCCATCATCGTGAAGAACGACGAGATCATTTCCACCGGCTACAACGGCGCCCCCAGGGGCCGGGCCAACTGCGTGGATATGGGCTTCTGCTCCCGGGAGGCCCTTCAGGTCCCCCGGGGAGAGCGCTATGAGCTCTGCCGCAGCATCCACGCCGAGGCCAATGCCATCATCTCCGCCGCCCGGCGGGATATGGTGGGCGGCACGCTCTACCTGGTGGGGCGGGACGCCCAGAGCGGCGAGCTGCTGGGCGACGCCACCTCCTGCTCCATGTGCCGCCGCATGGTCATCAACGCGGGGCTGGACCGGGTGGTCATCCGCCGGACCAGGACGGAGTTCGACGTCGTGCCTGTGGCGGACTGGATCGCCGAGGATGACGTCACCGGCCAAAACCGCGCCTGAATACGCGCCCTGTTCGGATTTTGGGGACGGAAAGGAAGGGTCTTTTTGAAAGCAGGACTTCTCACATTCTATTATCTCCATCACTACGGGGCGTTGCTTCAGGCCGCTGCCACCCAGCGGGCCCTGGCCTCCCTGGGGTGGGACTGCGAGACCATCGACTACTTTGTCAACCAGGACAACCGGATTCTCAAGCCCCCCACCTCCCCCGGGCGGGCCGTTAACGACGCCCACAGCGCCCTCCACTACCGGGCCCTGCGGAAGCGCTGGCTGCGGTTTGAGGCCTTTTCCCAGGCCCACCTGAACCGGACCTCCCGCCGCTTTGCCAGCTGGGAGGAGCTGCGGAGGGCCGAGCTGCCCTACGATCTCCTGATCTCCGGCAGCGACCAGATCTGGAACCCCCTCATCTTCCCCGACGGGCACTTCGACCCGGTGTTCTTCGGGACCTTCTCCTCCCTGCGGAAAATCGCCTACGCCCCCTCCTTCGGCGTCCCCCGGGTTCCGGAGGGCATGGAGGCGGAGCTGCGGGGCTATCTCGCCGCCTTCTCCCACCTCTCCGTCCGGGAGCGGCAGGGCCGGGAGATCATCCGGGAGGTCTCCCGGCAGGAGGTCCCGGTGGTGCTGGACCCCACGCTGCTGCTCCCGGCGGAGGAGTGGGCCGCCCTGGCGGCGGAGCCCCCCCGTTCCCCGTATATCCTCTGCTACTGCATCAGCCGCCCCGGCCCGCTGGAGCCCTATATCCAGCGCCTGGCGGAGGAGACGGGCCTGCCGGTGATCCAGCTCTGCGGCACCCGCCGCCGGGTCCACCCCAAGGCCCGCATGGTGCTGGACGCCGGTCCCGCGGAGTTCCTGAGCCTCTTCCGCCACGCCGCCTACGTCTGCACCAACTCCTTCCACGGCGCCGTGTTCTCCGTCCAGTTTCAGCGGCCCTTCTTCACCAGCGTGGCCCCCGCCGAGCTGGCGGAGCCGGAGAGCTCCCGGACCTTCAGCCTCCTCAGCCGCCTGGGCCTGACGGAGCGGGTGGTGGGCAAGGGCGATACCGCCGGTCTCTTCAGCCAGCCGGACTGGACGGCGGCGGAGGCACGCCTGACCGCCGCCCGCCAGGGGGCGCTGGCCTATCTGAAGGCCGCGCTGGCCAACGAGCCCTATCAGGAGCCCCCCGCCCCCAGGGAGGCGGACCCTCGCCTGGCGGACCAGACCCACTGCACCGGCTGCTCCGCCTGTTCCGCCGCGTGCCCCCGGGACGCCATCTCCCTGGTCCGGGACCGGGAGGGCTTCGCCTTTCCGGAGGTGGACCCGGCCCTCTGCGTCCACTGCGGGAAGTGCACCGCCGTCTGCCCCATGCTCCATCCCCGGGAGCCCCGCCCCCTTCCCGCCGCCTTTGCCGCCTGGAATCAGGATGCCGACGTCCGGCGGGACTCCACCTCCGGCGGGGCCTTCTCCGCCCTGGCCGCCTACGTGCTGGAGGGCGGCGGCGTGGTCTTCGGCGCGGCCCTGGACGGACAGCAGCACCTGCGCCACATCGCCTGCTTCCGGAAGGAGGACCTCTGGCGGCTCCGGGGGACCAAGTACGTTCAGAGCGATTTGGAGGACGTGTTCCAGGCGGTGAAAAAGTGCCTGGAGACCCGGCAGGTCCTCTTCTCCGGCACCCCCTGCCAGGTGGACGGGCTGTACCGCTTCCTGGGCGGGCGGCCGGAAAATCTGACCACCTGCGATCTGGTGTGCCAGGGCGTGCCCTCTCCCGGCGTGTGGGAGGACATGGCCCGGTATATCGAGAAGAAGCGGGGACGGGAGCTCCAGACCGTCCGCTTCCGCAACAAGGTGGAAGGCTGGAAGAACAGCCATTTCACCGCCGTATACGACGACGGCACCGTGGACACCCGCCCCCTCTTTGAGACGGAGTATGGCCGTGCCTTCGGGCGGGCGCTGTTCCTGCGGTCCTGCTGCTACCGCTGCCCTTACGCCTGCATGAACCGCCCCGGGGACTTCACCCTGGGGGACCTGTGGGGCCTCCGCCCGGACGAGCTGCCGGAGCAGCAGCCCAAGGGCGTCAGCCTGCTTCTGGTGAACAGCTCTCACGGCAGCCACATCTTCGACCAGCTCCGTCTGACCCGCCGCCCCTTCCCGGTGGAGCGGGCGATTGCCGGGAACCCCCGGCTGGCCTCACCCATCGCCCAGCCGCCGGACCGGCCCGCCTTCTTCGCCGCCTACGCGCTGGAGCCCTTCGACCAGGTGATGCGCCGGTACTGCGCCCTGCCGCCCCTGCCGGTCCGGGCTGTGGGGAAGGTCCTCTCTCCCGAGGTGAAAGCCCGTCTGCGGGGGCTGAAAAAGTAGTACGGATTGTATTTTCTTTCAGTGCTATTTCAGAACGTATAAGACGGACAGCCGGAATCCGGCTGTCCGTCTTCAGTCTGTTCTGGAGAGCATCCACAGCGGAGCGCCGTCGTGGCGGCTGGGGGAAAGTTCCCCCAGAATCAGGTCCAGGTCCCAGGGGATCAGGCTCCGGTCCTGGCTGGCGGGGTCCGCTACCAGAATCTCCCCGCTCAGGGTGGTGCCCCGGAGGAGGATGAAATGCCCGCCCCTGGTAAAGTGCCCCTTGGTCATCAGGGCCACCCCCATCTCGCCGCTGGTCAGGCGGGCGTAAAGCGTCTCCTTGTCCGTCAGGTCCGCCGGCTCACAGCGCAGGCCGTAGGACTCCGCCACGCCCTGGACAATGGAGAGGTATGAGCCGTGGCCCTTGCACCAATAGCCCTGGTTCACGCAGAGCTGGGCCATCTCCTCCGGGCCGGTTGGTTCCCCCGTCAAGGTGGACACCGCCATAGCCATGGCTGTGGGGCCGCAGCCGTGGGTGCTGAGGAGGTCGGAGCCGTATTTCTGCTCCGCCCGGCTCTCGTCGGTCTGGTCGAAATACAGCACATCCATGCTGCCCCCGGTGAGGTACATCCCGTCCTCCCGCTCCACCAGATCGCTGATCAGCGGGTTCAGCAGGTCCTTTGGCGGCGCGATTTCCGGCTGGGCGAGGGTGGAGTCCTCCGCCAAGGGCACTGCTGGCTCCGGCGGCGGGGCCGTCACCTCCTCCAGCCACGCCTGGAAGCTGTCCCGCGCCTCTCCCGCCCGCTCCGAGAGGGCCGCGGCGGCCTCCCCGGCCCGGTTCGCGGCGGCTTCTCCCGCCCGGCACACGCCGTTCCAGGCCGCCGCGCCTATCCGTACGGTCTGCCGGGCCGTCCGGCGCACCGGTTCCATGATCGCGTTGTAGATCTCCGGCTCGAAGTGGCGGCACGCCAGCAGCTCCATCCCGCCCACACAGGCCACGGCCAGAAGCACGACGGCGGTATACCGGGCCCGGCGGGCCCATTTTTTCCGCCTGGGCTTCTCCGGGCGCAGGCCGTACAGGGCCTCCAGGTCCCGGGGGTCCAGGGAATCGAAATCCGTCATAACGCATCTCCTGCGGCGGGGCGCCGCATGTCTTCGTTGAACCGGGACGGACTTCGCGGAAGCCCCTCGCCCGGTTTCGCTTTTCTTCACTATAACACATTCCCCCGTCCCGGTTCAAGAGGGTCTTCCATTCTGGGTGTGTCCCATCGCGCATTTTAAATCGGGGATTCCCTTTCCTTCCCCCCGGCGGGGGACGGGGCTTATACTCGCCCTTGCGGGCGGGGGAGGTCATCAGCCCTTTGAGGGCTGGTGCAATGCACCCCCCATTTTCTCTTTTTATTCCCGGAATAAAAAGAGAAAACGGGCCGTGCACGGTCCAAAAGAGAAAAACAAGGGGACGCGGTTACGGGGGCGCGCCTGGTGCCATGGAATAAGACAGGCATGTCCCTGCCCGCGGCGCGGTGCGAGCGGGGGTTTTGGTGGGCATCGAATCGACAAGCGCCAATTTTGGTGCGGTGCTGTGTCCGCCTTTTTCCCGGAACCTCCCTTCTACCGGAGGTGCTGCCGTAGGGGCGGACCTATGTGTCCGCCCGTCTCTAGGGTTTCCACCGGTCTGCCGGTAAACGGCTCTTATTCATGCAATCTCTTCCGATAGGACCTTGCACCATCTTTGCGGGGCCTGACCCCCTGGTCAGGCCATTTCTCTAGGGTTTCCACCTTTCTTCCGGTAGACCGCTTCCTCCGGAACCCCCCACTCTCGATGGCCCGACCCTAAAAAGGACCGCCCTCCCGGGCGGTCCTTTTTGGGTTTACTTCCGATAATTCCGCATCCGCCACACGATGGCGGAAACCTGTCCCCGGGTCAGGGTGTTGGAGGGACGGAAGGTACTGGTGCCGTTGCTGAAGTACCCCTCAACAATACCGGCGGCGTTCAGCGCCTGTACGTATACATCGGAGGTATCGGTAAAGGGCTTCACGCTGGAGAGATTGTTGATATCCAGCTTCAGCGCCCCGGCGGCCAGCTGGGCCACCTGAAGGCGGGTAATGGCCCCGCTGAGGTTCACGTTGCTGCGGGTAATCAGGCCGTCGGCCTGGGCCTTGGCCAGGTAGCCGCTGAAGGTCCCTCCCCCGTTGACGGGGGCCTGCTCCGAATAGCCCGCAGCCAGCATGATCAGCTTCAGCGCCGCGCCGTAGGTGATGGTGCTGTCGGGATTGAAATTCCCGTTGGCGTACCCGTCGATGACGGAGGCGTCCGCCAGCTCCATGACGTACTTATAGCACCATGTGGAGGCGTTGACATCCTTGAACTCCTTCCGGGCGTTCAGCACGCCCATGGAGAACACGCCGGAGGCAATGGCCGTATTGCTGGCGTTCAGGGCCACGTAGGGAATCTCCACCGGGCCGGTGTAGTTGGCAGCGGGGACAAAGCGGAGCTGCCCCAGCTGCTGGGAGCCGGTGTTATAGCCGTAGACCGTGGAGGTGTTGGCGGGAACCGCAGTGCCGGAGCCCACATAGATCGTGCCCACATTGGCGGCGGGAAGCTTCAGGAGCTGGAAGCCGCTGGGAGTGGTGCCGGTGGCCGCGGAGACGGCGGCGGCAATCGAGGACGCCGGGAACGTCACGGCCACGTTCTTGGGCGTGGGGCCGTAGACCTCGGAGACCGCCTTGCCGGTGACGCTGATGAGAATGGAACCGCTGGCGGTCTGGCCGCTGGTGCCGTAGGCCGTGAAGGGAATGGCGGCGCAGTAGTTGGTCCCGCTGGGCACGTAGGTCAGCTCCGACAGGGCGTACTCACTGTGGGAGGCGGGGCTGAGATAGAAATTCCGGCTGCGGTTGGCGGCGGTGATCTGCTCCCGGGCGGAGGTGCCGTAACGGCTGGCGCTGTAGTAGTTGTAATACAGGCTGCCCACCGTGGGGACATCCCCCAGGGTCACGTATTGCAGGGTGCCGCTGGGATAGGAGCTCCGGAAGAACCGGGACAGGTCGTTGGCGTTGATCTGCACGTTGGTGCCGGTGACTACGCTGTAGCGCACGCTGCCCACCAGATTGGAGGAGGAATTCACCGCCGTGGTGGGGGTAATCACCAGGGTGCCGTCCACGGACCGGGACCCGGAGCCGTAGGCGGTGAAGCGGAGAATCACCTTCCCGGTGGTGAAGGAGCTGGCGGCGGCAAAGGTCAGGTCGTTCAGGGCATAGTCCCCCCGCTCCGCGTCGCTGGCGTTGTAGTAGAAGCGGATGTTGTGGAGGTTGTTCCGGGAGAGGGAGCTGGAGTAGCTGGTGTTGTACCCGGTGTACAGGGTGCCGTTGGCGTCGGAGAAGTCGGCGGAAGCGGGGTTGTCAAAAACCACGTACTCCAGGCTGCTGCTGTTATAGGTCTTGCGGAAGAATTCGTCGAACTTCACCCGGTCGAAGTTCACCGTCTTGCCGGGGGTGACGGTGTAGGCGATATCGCCTCCGGCGCTGGTGTTGACCACCAGCTTCAGCGTGCCCTCCTCATAGTCGCTGCCGTCGTAATAGGCCCGGAAGGGCACGGAGAGGGTGCTCTTGTCCTTGGCGGTGGCGTCGGGGCGGAAGGAGAGGCTGCTCAGGGCGTACGTGCCGTAGACGGAGGTGTTGTAATAGAACTGGGTCTGGGTATAGGTGAGGCTGCTGCGGTTCAGCGGCGTGCCGCCGGTGCAGATGTTTCCGGCGAAGCTGGCGTAGTCGCTGTTGGCCTCGAAGGCCACGTAGCGGATGGTGCGGCCGGAGTTGCCGGACTGGGTCTGATAGGCCCGGTTGAAGTCCTCCACCCGGAAGTCCACGCTGCCGCCGGGGGCCGCCTCATAGGTGATGGTGTTGGCGGCGGTGGTGATGTTGATGCGGAGGGTGCCCTCCTCATAGTCGCTGCTGCTGTTGTTGTAATAGGCCCGGAAGGGGATGGAGAGGCTGACGCCGTCCCGGGCGTTCCGGTCCGCCTGGAAGCTCAGGTCGTCCAGGGCGTAGTCCCCGTCCTTCTTGTCGCTGTAGTAGAACCAGGTCTTGCTGTGGGTCAGCTCCTCCCGCTCCAGGTCGGTGTTCCGCACGTAGAGGCGGCCGGGGAAGTTTTTATAGCTGTCCGGCGCGTCGAAGGACACGGCGCTGATGGTCCGGTTGCTGTACTCGGAGAGAGCCCGGTAGACGTCGTTGAAGGCGGTCTTGTCCAGGCGGGTCGTGCCGCCGGGGGCCACATTGCACGTAACGGTGTCCTGGGACCCGTTCTTGTCCACGATAATCCGCAGGGTGCACTCGGCATAATCGTCCCGGTTGTAGTAGGCGTAGAAGGGAATCTCCAGGGTATCGCCGTCCCGGGCGCTGCTGGAGGCCCGGAAAATCAGGTCGTCGATGACGTAGTCGTTGCGGTTGCTGCTGGAGTAATAGAACTGCTCCCTGGACAGCTCGTTCCGGGTGAAGTCGGCGTGGCCGGAGACGCTGATTTTGCCGGAAAAACCGGTGTAGTCCGTGCCGGGGTCAAACTCCACGTAGTTCACGGTCCGGCTGGAGTTGGCCGCGTCCTGATAGGCGTTGTTGAAATCCCCCCGGTTGAAGGCGACCGTGCCGCCGGGGGCCACCCGGTACACCACGTCTCCCTCCTCTCCGTCCTTGTCAATGACGATGCGGAGGGTGCCGTCGTAATAGTTGCTGCTGTTGTAGTAGAGCCGGAAGGTCATGGACAGCTCGTCGCCCTCATCGGCCTTTTTGTCGGCCTTGAAGTTGACGGAGTCCAGGGCGTAATCCCCGCCGTAGCGGTCGTTCACGGCGTAGAAGGTCCACTTGCTCAGCCGGTCCCGGTCCATGGAGCGGGCGCCGGTGTAGAGGGAGCCGTCAAAGCTGTCGTAGCTGCTGGTGGGGAAGAATGCCACATAGCGCAGGCCGGTGGAATCTCCGGAGAGCTTCTTATAGGCGTCCTCAAAATGGGAGACCTTGAAATTCACCGTGCCGCCGGGGGCCACCCGGTACACGATGTCGGAGGAGGACGCCGGCGCGCCGGAGATGGAGAGGGTGCCGGAGATCTCGTTGCCGTAGCTGTCCTGGGCGGTGTAGCTCAGGGAGAGGCTGCCGGAGGTGCTGGGGACGAAATAGAGGTAGCTGCTCAGCTCGTTATAGGAGAAGCTGCCGGTGCCCAGGGTGGTTTTGCCGCTGGTGGCGTAGAGCTTTCCGCTTCCGCCCACGCTGGTGAAGCGGATGGAGGAGAAGGCGGCCTGTCCGGTCAGGCTGGAGAATTTGGCCGCCACCTGGGAGCGGACGTCGCCGCCGATGAGCTTGCCGCCGGTGGTCCCGGCGCTGAAGCTGGCGTTCTGGCTGGTGGCCCGGAGCTGGTAGATGGCGGTATAGCTGAGATTGCTGTTGACGGCGTAGCTGGCGGGGCTGGTGATCAGGCTCTGGTTTTTATAGGCGTAATAGCTGGACGCGCCCTGGTACCAGCCCTTGAAGACATGGCTGCCGCTGACGGTGGAGAGGGAGGGGCTGGGGACGCTCTTCGGCTTGCCGCCCTTGGCGACGCTCTCCGTAAAGGTGCCGGAGCCGGTGTAATAGGTGACGGTATAGGTGGCGGCGCTGCCCATGCCATAGCCGCAGGTATCGCAGCGGCCGTCGCTGTTGGCGTCCCGGTGGGCGGCGCTGTTCAGGCGCTCGGTGCAGTAAATGCACTGATTCCAATGGTTGCTGGCGTCCGTGGTCCAGTTGCCGGAGGGGGAGTGGGTGTGGGTCGCCTGATTGCAGCGGGTGCACACGCCGTTGATGCCGGGGTTGTGGCCCAGCCTGTCGGCGGTTTTGACGGTGTAGGACTGTTCGCATTTTACGCAGACGTAGGAGATGTAGCCGTCTGTGGTGCAGGTGGGGGAATGGGGGACGCCGTTGTCCTTGGGGGAGTGATTTTCCACGCTGCCCTTTTGGCCGCATGTTGTGCATACCTGCCAGTGTGTGGAGGCGTCCTTGCTCCAGGTGCCTCCAAAGTCATGCTTGCCGGTGGCGGGTATGTCCTCCTCTGTCCAGCTATAGTTGCAGTATTGGCAGAAATACTTTGTAACACCTTTATCAACGCAAGTCGGAGGGGTAACTTCCTCGCGCTGGCTCTTTTCATGGCGTCCTTTATTCACAGCGCTGCACATTCTGCACGCCACATCATGTTCGGTATCGCTTACTCCTTTGACTTCCCAATTGTTGTGGTTACAGGCCGTCTCTGCCTGAGCGGTCACAGGGGCGAGGCTCAGGATCATCATCACCGCCAGCGCCAGTGCCGGCAGATTTCTCTTCCAGAAATGGTTCATAAACATACCTCCATACCAGCCGTGCGTTGCGGAGCACGGTATCGATAAATCCACTCTTATAACATAGCGGAAACCGGCCCCGCAATCATGAATAAATTGTGAACAAGTGGCAACATTTTGGTATCATTTCACAAATCCGGCCAAAATACCTTTGGCAAATCGGCCATAAGCTGGCAAAAACCCCGGAGATTCCCCGGCTTCCGCCTGGTATCGCCGGGATGCCTGTTTGTTTTTGGGTTTTCGGGGGAGGGGCTTTTTTTATGTGGAAGCTGCTGATTCATGCTGCATCTGAAAGGGGAGTCCGCACTCTCTCCGCAGGGCCTGATCCCTTGATCAGGCCATTGGGGAAGGTTTTCTGCTTTTCTTACAAAAAAAGCCCTGTGAAAACAGGGCCTCCTGTTCGGAGCTTTTGTGAAGGGAGTGGGCTCTGTCCTGCCCCTGCAAATATTCCGCCGATGAAACGCGTGTGTGCCCGGCCCCTTTTCCGCCCCGGATTTCCCTTGACTTTCCTCCGGTTCTATGCTAAACTTTTCCCGAACATAGACCGGCCCTTTCGTTCAGACAGGGCGTCTGCAAATCTGAATCAGATCGGAGAACATCCTATGAAGAGAATCAAGACCCTGGAGACCCGCAGTCTCTGTGAGAGCGCCAAGAAGGGCGGTTGCGGCGAGTGCCAGACCTCCTGCCAGTCCGCCTGCAAGACCAGCTGCGGCGTCGCCAATCAGAAGTGCGAGCAGAAGTGAACACGCGAAGCGCCGCCGCCCGGGCGGCGCTTTTCCGTTCCCAAATCCCAACTCACAGGAGGTCTCATGGTACATCAATACAAGCTGAACGGCTATCACATCGTCCTGGACACCTGCTCCGGCGGCGTCCACGTGGTGGACGAGGTGGCCTATGACGCCATCGCCCTCTACCCGGACCACCCGGCGGAGGACATCATCCGCACCCTTCTGGCCAAATACCCGGACCGCCCCGACGTGACGGAGGCCGAGCTCCGGGAATGCCTCTCCGACATAGAGGCCCTGGTCCGCTCCGGACAGCTCTACACCCCCGATACCTTCTCCGAAATCGCCGGGACCTTCAAGGAGCGCTCCGGCGATGTGGTGAAGGCCCTCTGCCTCCACGTGGCTCACACCTGCAACCTCAACTGCTCCTACTGCTTCGCCAGCCAGGGGAAGTATCGCGGGGACCGGGCCCTCATGTCCCTGGAGGTGGGCAGGCAGGCCCTGGACTTCCTCGTCTCCCACTCCGGAAGCCGCACCAACCTGGAGGTGGATTTCTTCGGCGGCGAGCCGCTGATGAACTGGCCGGTGGTGAAGGAGCTGGTGGCCTACGCCCGGACCCTGGAGGGGCCCTGCCGCAAGCGCTTCCGCTTCACCCTCACCACCAATGGCCTTCTCATCGACCAGGACGTCATCGACTTTGCCAACCGGGAGATGGACAACGTGGTCCTCTCCCTGGACGGGCGGAAGGAAATCCACGACGCCCTCCGGGTGGACTGCGCCGGGAACGGCAGCTATGACCGGATTGTCCCCCGGTTCCAGGAGCTGGTGAAGGCCCGGGGCGGAACCCGGTACTACATGCGGGGCACCTTCACCCACCGGAACCCGGACTTCACCCGGGACCTCTTCCACATGGCGGACCTGGGCTTCACCGAGCTGAGCATGGAGCCGGTGGTCTGCGCCCCCGGGGACCCGGCGGCGCTGACGGCGGAGGACCTGGAAATTGTCAAGGAACAGTATGAGCTTCTGGCGGCGGAAATGCTGAAGCGCCGCAGAGAGGGCCGCCCCATCACCTTCTACCACTATATGCTGGACCTTACGGGAGGGCCCTGCGTATACAAGCGAATCTCCGGCTGCGGCTCCGGCACGGAGTACATGGCCGTCACCCCCTGGGGGGACCTGTATCCCTGCCACCAATTCGTGGGGGAGGAGGCCTATAAGCTGGGAGACGTGTGGAAGGGCGTGACGGACACCGCCCTCCGGGAGGAGTTCCGGTCCTGCAACGCCTACGCCCGCCCGGAGTGCGGGGAGTGCTGGGCCCGGCTCTACTGCTCCGGCGGCTGCGCCGCCAACGCCTACCACGCCTCCGGGTCCATCCGGGGCGTCTATGAGGCGGGCTGCGAGCTCTTCCGCAAACGGATGGAGTGCGCCATCATGATGCAGGCCGCCCTGGCGGAAGAGGCCCCATGACCACCCCCATCTGGGACTTCCTGGAGCGCTGCCGCCGGGCGGAGGCCCACCGGCTCCACATGCCGGGGCACAAGGGCCGGGGCCCCCTGGGCTGCGAGGCCTGGGACATCACGGAGATCAAAGGGGCGGATTCCCTCTATGAGGCCTCCGGCATCATCGCCGAAAGCGAGGCAAACGCCGCCGCCCTCTTCGGCTCCGGGGCCACCTTCTATTCCACGGAGGGCTCCAGCCAGTGCGTGAAGGCCATGCTGTTCCTGGCTCTCCAAAACCGCCCCGCCGGAACGCCGCCGGTGATCCTGGCCGCCCGGAACGTCCACAAGTCCTTTGTCCACGCCGCCGCCCTGCTGGACTTCGAGCCCGCGTGGCTGTGGCCGGAGGGGCCGTCCTCCCTCTGCGCCTGTCCCATTACGGCGGGGGGGCTGGAGCGGGCCCTGGCCGCCCTGGCCGCCCCCCCTGCCGCCGTCTATGTCACCAGCCCGGACTATCTGGGGAACATGGCGGACATCCCCGCCCTGGCGGCGGTGTGCCATGACCGCCGGACGCCGCTTCTGGTGGACAACGCCCACGGGGCCTATCTGCGGGCCTTCTCCCTCCACCCTCTGGATTTGGGCGCGGACGCGTGCTGCGACTCCGCCCATAAGACCCTGCCGGTCCTCACCGGCGGGGCGTATCTCCACATCGCCAAAACCGCCCCGGCGGCGTTCCGGGAGAACGCCCGGCCCGCCCTGTCCCTCTTCGGGTCCACCAGCCCGTCGTACCTGACCCTGGCGTCCCTGGACCTGTGCGGCCGCTTTTTGGCGGAAGAAGGGCCGGAGCGCATCCGCGCCGCCGCCGGGCGGCTGGAATCGCTGAGGCGGGAGCTTCACAAATGGGGGTGGCCCTCCGTGGGGACCGAGCCGTTAAAGCTCACCCTGGACGCCGCCGCCTGCGGGGTGTCCGGCTTTCGCGCGGCGGAGGCCCTCCGGGCCGCCGGGAACGCGGAGCCGGAGTACGCGGACCGGGACCACGCGGTGCTGATGGTCTCCGGGGCCACGGAGGAGGCGGCGTTCCGGGCTGTGGAGCGCGCCCTCTGCGGCATGCCGCTCCGCCAACCGCCCCCCCGCCCCGTCCTGCCCCCGGCCAGGGGGGAGCGGGTCCTCTCCGTCCGGGAGGCCCTGTTCGCCCCCCGGGAGGCCGTCCCGGCGGAGGAAAGCCTGGGCCGGGTCTGCGGCGCGCCCACGGTGAGCTGTCCCCCGGCGGTGCCCATCGCCGTGTCCGGGGAGCGGATTGGGGAAGCGGCGCTGGCGTGGTTCCGGTATTACGATGTGAAAACGGTGGACGTTGTAAGAACCTGCATTCACAACCGCTGAGCGCCGCCTGTGCGGTCTTCTTCCCGCCATACCGCGGTTAGGAACACAGGTTTTAAAAGAGTGAAAATCAAAAAATGAGGCACACTATCCGGTGCCGCCCCGTTCCGCCGGGACGGGGCAAATTTTTTGATCAGACAGGAGAATGAATATGAACGCAACGGTAAACGAAAGCTGCATCGGCTGCGGCCTCTGCGCCGGAAACTGCCCGGAAGTCTTCACCATGGGGGACGACGGCTTTGCCCACGGCGGGGAAATCCCCGGCAGCGCCATGGACGCGGCCCAGTCCGCCCGGGACGAGTGCCCCGTCAGCGCCATCAGCATCGGGTAAGGGGAACAATTCCTCCCCCCTGCGGCGATTCCGGGAGGTATAAATTTCCCCTTCGGATGGGAAACTGGAAATATCAACACGCAGGAGGCATGTTTGCAGATGGTGAAAGGTATTTCCAGAAGAGTCGTGGTGGTGGATTCCCCGGACCAGCGGTTTTTTGAGCAGGCGATTTTTATCGTCCGGAACGACGCCGCCGGAGAGGGCGTCACCGCCCGGGAGCTGGTGGAGGAAGCCCGCCGGGTGGCGCGGAACTACACGGTGGGGGACCATGGCCGGTTCAGCCGGGCGTGGCGGGACCTGAGCCCGGCGGTTTATACCCTCATGGGCGCTGCGGCCATCGGCCTTCTCTGGCTGATCGTGGCGCTGATCTGAAGAAACCGGGCGGGGCGTCATGCCCCGCCCGGTTCCGCCCGGCGCTGCAGGGAAATCCGCGTGGTGGCCACGGCCTCCTGAAAGGCCCGGTCGTGCTCCACGAACAGCATGGAAGGGGCGAAGCGCGTCAGCAGCTCCTCAATCTGAAGGCGGGAATCGATGTCGATGAAGTTCAGGGGCTCGTCCCATACATAGACGTGGGCCTGTTCGCAGAGGCTCCCGGCGATGAGAACCTTTTTCTTCTGCCCGCTGGAGAAGTCCTCCAGGTTCCGGCTGAACTGCTCCCGCTCGAAGCCCAGCTTCCGCAGGATGGCCTTGAAGAGGCTCTCGTCAATCCCCCGCTCCAGGGCAAAGCCCGTCAGGGTCCCCCGGAGGAAGGAGGTGTCCTGGGGCACCCAGGAAATCCGCAGCCCCGAGGCCAGGGACAGCGTTCCGCCGCAGCGGATGGGCTGGCCCAGGAGGAGCTTCAGCACGCTGCTTTTGCCGCTTCCGTTGGGGCCGTCCAGAACCGCCCGCTCCCCCTGCTCCAGGGTGAAGGACAGCGGGCCGCAGACCTGCCGGTCCCCGTACCAGAGGGTCAGGTCCGCGCAGCGGATCAGCGTCCGGGCGTGGTGGGGGAGGGCGGTGAGCTTTAAGGCCCCGGTGGTTTCCCGGTTTTTCAGGAGGCTCCGGGTTTCCTCCAGGGCCTTCTCCTGGCGGACCTCCAGGGCCTTGGCCCGTTTCATCATCTTGGCGGATTTATGGCCCACGTAGCCCTTGTCGGCGGCCCCGATTTTGGAGGCCTCCACCCGGTCGGACCAGACGGAGGTCCGCCGGGCGGCCTGCTGGAGGCGGCGGACATCCTTGCGCAGGCGGTCGTTCCGGGCCTCCTCAAACTGCTGTTGGCGGTCAAAGTTCTCCCGCCAGGAGCTGTAGGTTCCGCTCTGGACCTGGATATCCGCCCGGTTCAGGGAGAGGATATGGTCCACGCAGCCGTCCAGGAAGCGCCGGTCGTGGGACACCAGGATGAAGCCCCGCTGCCGCCGGAGGTACTCCGCCGCCAGGGCCCGGCCATGGGCGTCCAGGTGGTTGGTGGGCTCGTCGATGAGGGGAAAGCTGCCCTCATCGAGAAACAGCGCCGCCAGCAGCGCCTTGGCCCGCTCCCCGTTGGAGAGGCTGGAGAAGGGCCGCCAGAGGGCTTCCTCCTCCACGCCCAGGAGGGACAGCTCCCGGGGGAAGCGCCAGGACTCCGCGCCGGGGCAGAGGTCTTCCAGCACCTCCGCCGTCAGGCGCTCCGGGTTTGGAACGGGGCGGGGGAAGTAGCGGAAAGCGGCAGAGGCGGTGAGGGTTCCGCCGTGGGGGTATTCCCCCAGCAGAAGCCGGAGGAGGGTGGTTTTTCCCCGGCCGTTCCGGCCGATGAGGCCCAGCTTCCAGCGGTCGTCGATTTGGAAGGAGGCGTGGTCGAAGACGGGGTCCGGACTGCCGGGGTAGGAAAAGGTCAGGTTCTCGGCCTGAATCATAGACATACGCGTCAACTCCTTGCTGTGGGGCCGGACGGGAGTCCGGCCCAGAAAATCAGGGCCGCGGGAAAGCTCCCGCGGCCCTGCACAGCGCGACGCAAGCCGCCCCGAGACGGGCGGCGCACCGGTATGAAGCAAGGGGCCTGGAGGTGAGTTCTTTCCCGCGCGGCGGCATGCTGCCGCCTCCGGCGCCCGGCAGGCCCGGGACCGGCGGCCAAACCACATGGCTGTCAGCAGGAAAAAATTCTCACCTTTCCACCCCTTTCAAGTTCTTGCTTTGCAGTATAGCATGGAGACGGCGCGGCGTCAAGGGGGAGTTTTCGGAGGAGGGGAGCGTCCGATGACGCGTTTTTTTAAAGAGGACATGCGTAGGGGCGGACCTGTGTGTCCGCCCGTTTACCGAAAGCGCCAGGGTCCCGGAAGCAGGGCGGACACGCCGTTTACCGGAAACGCCAAGGTCCCGGAAGCAGGGCGGACACGCCGTTTACCGGAAATGCCAAGGTCCCGGAAGCAGGGCGGACACGCCGTTTACCGGAAACGCCAGGGTCCCGGAAGCAGGGCGGACACGCCGTTTACCGGAAATGCCAAGGTCCCGGAAGCAGGGCGGACACACAGGTCCGCCCCTACAAGATAATCTCCCTGAATAGGACACTCCCTTTTGGGGGCCGCACCGCCCCCCCGGAAAAAATATCTTTACATTCCGTAGCCTCTTTGATAAACTATACGGCATGTATTGCGTATCACACCAAAGGAGCCACCGACTATGAGTTCAGAGTTTTCCCGCACCCTCTCCCTGCTCCGGCAGGAGAAGGGCGTCAGCCAGCGGGCCGCCGCCGGGGAGCTGGGCATCTCACAGGCCCTGCTGTCCCACTACGAAAACGGCATCCGGGAGCCCGGCCTGGCCTTCGTCGTCCGGGCCTGCGATTACTACGGCGTCTCCGCCGACTTTATCCTGGGCCGCACCCTCTCCCGGGAGGGAAACATGCTCACCGAACAGGACATCCTGGACGCCGCCGAGCCCAAAAACAACCTCCGGGGCAGCGTCCTGGCCACCTTGCAGAGCAAGCTCCTCTCCGGCGCCGTGGGCGTCCTGTTCGAGGTCCTGGGCAAGCTGGGCGACAAGGCCGCCATCAACGCCGCCGCCGCCTATCTGGGCAGCGCCGTCTATCAGCTCTACCGCCATGTCTACCGGGCCTCCGGGGCCAACGAGGGCTATTTCGCCCTGGAGTCCTCCGCCTGCGCCCTGGGGCTGGCCGGGGCGGACATGAAGCTCTCCGAGGCCCGGTACGCCGGGGCCCTCCGGGCCCTCAGCGCCCAGAAGAAGGAGTTCCCCGACCTCTCCGCCTCCGCCATCAACGCCGCCTACCCCGGCCGGTGCCAGAGCCTCACCCAGGTCCTCAGCACCTCCGACGCCCGGCTCAGCGCCCTCTCCCGCCAGCCCTGACCCGCCTATGAATGTTCAATCCTTCGGCTTTCTGGCCTTCCTCCTGCTCACCGCCGCCCTCTGCCCGGCGCTGGCCCGCCGCCGGCCCGCCGCCGGACGCCGGGTGCTGGTTTTGGCCTGCCTGGTATTCTACATGGCCGGGGGCGGCTGGGCCGCCCTGCTGGTGCTGTCCCTGGGGCTGGCGGTGTCCTGGTCCGCCGTCCGGGGCCTGACGGCGGACCCCTCCCGGAAACAGCTGGTCCTCCTGGCGGCGGCGTGGCACATCGGCGTACTGGCCCTGTTCAAATACGCCGCGTTTTTCACCGGCGGGGCCTTCTCCACGGGCTGGGCCCCCCTGGGCCTCAGCTTCTTCACCTTCCAGCAGCTGTGGCTGCTGCGGGAGGCCTATACCGGCGGGTTCCGCCCCGGCCCGGGGGACAGCCTGGTTCTCTACGCCTTCTTCTTCCCCTCCGTGGTCTCCGGGCCGATTCTGAAGCCCCAGCGCTTTTTTCCCCAGCTCCGGGGGGAGGGTTTTCTGCGCCCGGAGAGCCGGGACCTCGCCGCCGCCCTGTGGTCCATCGCCGCCGGCATGTCCAAAAAAGTCCTGCTGGCGGACAACCTGGGCCTCATCGCCGCCGCCGGGTGGGAGCGGCTTGCGGAGCTCTCCGCCCCCGCCGCCTGGCTGGTGATTCTGGCCTATACCCTCCAGCTCTACCTGGATTTCTCCGGCTACTGCGATATTGCCGCCGGGGCCGCCCGCCTGCTGGGCATCCGCCTGCCGGTGAACTTCGACGCCCCCTACCGGAGCCTGTCCGTGGGCGAGTTCTGGAAGCGCTGGCACATCACGCTGACCAGCTTCCTCCGGGAGTGCCTGTATTTCCCCCTGGGCGGCAGCAGGCACGGCGCCGTCCGGACCTATGGGAACATCCTGATCGTGTTCCTGATCAGCGGCCTCTGGCACGGGGCGGGCTGGACCTTCCTGGCCTGGGGCGGGCTCCACGGCCTGGCCCAGATTCTGGAGCGCCTCTGGGGGCCGGGGCGGGATAAGCTCCCCCGGCTCCTCCGCTGGGCGCTGACCTTCGCCTTTGTGAACGCCGCCTGGGTCTTCTTCCGGGCCCCCGGCCTCTCCGAGGCCCTGCGCCTCCTCCGCACCGCCGTCACGCTGGACCTGCGGCCCCCGGCCCCCTGGCTGATGGAGAGCGTCTTCCCCAAGGAGGCGGCGGCGCTGCACATCCTCCTCCCGGGGCTGACACCCTGGCGCGGCCTCCTCTTCGGCCTGCCCCTGTTCGGCGCGGCCCTGCTGGTGTCCCTGCGCGGGGCCCGGGACTTCCGCCCCACCCTTCGCGGCTGCGTCCTGCTGGCCCTGTCCGCGGCCTGGGCCATCCTCTCCTTCACCGGCGTGGCCACGTTTATTTACTCCAACTTCTGAGGCCCCGGAATTCCTTTAACAGGGAGCGTATTGCATGATGACATACCAACGCTGGGCCAGCTGCTTTCTGGCGCTGCTGTCGGCCCTGCTGGTCCTGTGCGCCTCGGTGGTGTACGCTGTGGACCCCTGCCTGTACTACCGGATGCCGGAGAACCGGCGGGCCGTCTTTTTCAACGAGCGCTACCAGGCCGCCGGGCTGGCAAAAAACGTCCCGGCGGACACGGTGCTCCTGGGCACCTCCATGGCCGCCAACTACCGGGCGGGCTGGATTGAGGAGTTCTACCCCGGCTCCGGCCTGCGGATTACCATCCCCGACGGGTACTTCCGCGAGTTCGACCAGGTGATGGACCTGCTCTTCCGGGAGCAGTCCCCGGAGCGGATCCTCTTCGCCCTGGACCTGAACACCTTGATACGGGACGGCCGGACGGTGTCGGAGGCCCTGCCGGACTACCTCTACAACCGGAATCCCCTGGACGACGTGAAGTATCTCCTGAACAAGGATTCCCTCTACTACAGCCTCTACGCCCTCGTCACCGCCAATGGCGGCGGGGGACAGACTTTGGACGAGGGCTTTACCTGGGACCGGACCTCCCTCTGGGGAAAATACGAGACCCTGCGGACCTACGGCCGCCCCCCGCTGGCGGAGGAGCAGACGCCGGGGGATGCCTACCTGCCCTTCGCGGCGGAGAACCTGGCGGTGCTGGAGGGCTGGTTCCAGGCCCATCCGGAGACGAAATTCGAGGTCTTCCTGTCCCCCTACAGCATCCTCGCCTGGGACCGCGCCGTCCGCCGGGGGGACCTGGACGCCCGCCTCGCCGCGCTGGCGCTGGCCTGTGAGACGCTGGAGGCCTATCCCAACGCCCGCCTCCACGCCCCCCTCTTCGCCAAGGATATGGTGACGGAGCTGAACAACTACTGCGACTACATCCACCACTCCGGCGAGGCCGGGAAATGGGTGCTGGGGAATGTGTGCGCCGAAAAGTTCCTGATCCGGCCTGGAGAGGCGGAAAAAACTCTGGCGGACTGGCGGGATTTTGTGGTACACTATGACTACGACGCCCTGTGGGACCAGGAATTCTGGGACCGGTGGTACGAAGAGCACGACCAGCCCCCGGCGTGGTATGAGGGCTGAGGACCGGGAAGGAGGCATTCCCATGGGCGGAAAACGGTGGATCCCCGTATTTCTCACGCTCCTGATGGCCGTATCCGCACGGTTTGTACTGCCGGGCTTTCAGAAGCGGACGGACGTCTTTCTGCACGGCTTCTCCGTCTCCGGGGACGGGTCCGTCATTACGGCGGATACCGTTCTCACCGGTTCCATGGGGTATATCCGGGCCATGGAGGCCGAACAGGACGGCGATGAAATCCACTGCTCGTTTTACTGCGCGTCCGGCGGGCTGAACAGCCGCTTCAGGGCGAAAAGCCGGTTTGAAATCCGGGCCGGTGATTCCGTTGAAACGATATACTTTGACCGGGGAACGAGTCAGGACCAGCTTGTCTTGGAGCGGGACGCCGGTGTATGGACGTCCCCATCCCCGCTCCCCCAATGATGACGCCATTTCCTCAAGCTCGCCGGAAGAAACTCCGCCCACTCCGTCCCCGCCTGACGGCGAGGATTGAAAACGAAAGGAACCCTTCCTGGGTTCCTCTCGTAACTCTCCTCCTTCCCGTCGAGGATGGTTTTTACGGTTTTTCGACACTCTGCGTCCCCGCCTGACGGCGAGGACTCCGCTCTGCTCCGTTCCTTCCTCCTCTCCCCACAAAATCTTCGATTTTGCGGGGGCCCCCATTTTCTTATTTTATTCCGCGCCTCCGGCGCGCCCCATCCTTGATGGGGCCCCGGCGGACTTGCCCAAGGAGGCTGTTTTCTTATGATTCAACAAGTGATTCCGCAAGACCACATCCGTAATTTTTCGATTATCGCCCACATCGACCACGGCAAGTCCACCCTGGCGGACCGGCTGCTGGAGAAGTGCAACGCCGTCTCCCAGCGGGAGATGGAGAGCCAGCTTCTGGACAACATGGACCTGGAGCGGGAGCGGGGCATTACCATCAAGGCCCGGGCCGTCCGCCTGCACTACACCGCCGCCGACGGGGAGACCTACGCCCTGAACCTCATCGACACCCCGGGCCACGTGGACTTCAACTACGAGGTCTCCCGGTCCCTGGCCGCCTGCGAGGGGGCGGTGCTGGTGGTGGACTCCACCCAGGGCGTGGAGGCCCAGACCCTGGCCAACACCTACCTGGCCATGGAGCACGACCTGGAAATCCTCCCCGTGTTCAACAAAATCGACCTCCCCGCCGCCGACCCCGCCAAGGCCAAGCAGGAGGTGGAGGACATCATCGGCCTCCCCGCCCTGGACGCGCCGGAGATTTCCGCCAAAATGGGCGTCAACATCGACGACGTGCTGGAGGACGTGGTGAAGAACGTCCCGCCCCCCTCCGGGGACCCTGGCGCACCCCTCCGGGCCCTGATTTTTGACAGCCAGTACGACGCCTACCGGGGCGTCATCGTCTACATGCGCCTGATGGAGGGCAGCCTCTGCCCCGGCCAGACGGTGAAAATGATGGCCTCCGGGGCCTCCTATCAGGTGGTGGAGTGCGGCCACCTGCTGCCCCTGGGCATGGAGCCCTGCCAGCGCCTTCAGGCGGGTGAGGTGGGCTATTTCACCGCCTCCATCAAAAACGTGAAGGACACCCGGGTGGGGGACACCGTCACCAGCGCCGCCGCCCCCGCCGGAGAGGCCCTCCCCGGCTACCGGCCCGTCCAGCCCATGGTCTACTGCGGCATCTACACCGAAGACGGCTCCAAATACCCAGACCTCCGGGACGCCCTGGAAAAGCTCCAGCTCAACGACGCCTCCCTGAGCTTCGAGCCGGAGTCCTCCGTGGCCCTGGGCTTCGGCTTCCGCTGCGGCTTCCTGGGCATGCTCCATATGGAGGTCATTCAGGAGCGGCTGGAGCGGGAATTTGACCTGGACCTGGTAACTACATTACCTTCCGTCATATATGATGTTTATAAAACAGATGGCAGCCTTGTGCGGGTGGATAACCCCCACAACTACCCGGACCCGGCCTCCATTGAGCGGGCGGAGGAGCCCTATGTCAAGGTCTCCATCATCAGCCCCAACGACTACGTGGGCAACATCATGCCCATGTGCCAGGAGCGCCGGGGGGAGTTCAAGGACATGCAGTACCTGGACACCCATCTGGTGGAGCTCCATTACCAGATGCCCCTGAACGAGATCATCTACGATTTCTTCGACACCCTGAAGGCCAACACCAAGGGCTACGCCTCCCTGGACTATGAGCTGTCGGGCTACCGGCCCAGCGAGCTGGTGAAGGTGGACCTGCTCTTAAACGGCGATCAGGTGGACGCTTTGAGCTTCATCGCCCACAAGGACAAGGCCTATCCCCGGGCCCGGAAGCTCTGCGAGAAGCTGAAGGAAAACATCCCCCGCCAGCTCTTCGAGGTGCCGGTGCAGGCGGCCATCGGCGGCCGGGTCATCGCCCGGGAGACTGTCAAGGCCATGCGGAAGGACGTGCTGGCCAAGTGCTACGGCGGCGACATCACCCGGAAGAAAAAGCTGCTGGAAAAGCAGAAGGAGGGCAAGAAGAAAATGCGCAGCCTGGGGTCCGTGCAAATTCCCACGGAGGCCTTCCTGGCGGTGCTCAAGCTGGACGAGTGAGATTTGCGCCGGGCCGTTTCCCCCTCCGGGGACGCGGCCCGGCTCTCCACGTTTTCACCAAAAAGTAATACCTTTCGCCCTGAAACTTTGCCGTTCTCCAGGGCAATCTTTCATTGACGCTGGGGGAAAAAACCATCATAATAAACAGCAGGAAACCGAACACCACCTAGGCCTTGTTTGAAAATTGGCGGAATGCCCAGCGGCGAGAGATTTTTTCGCCAAGCAAGGCAAATTTTCGCAGGCGGGCTGACGCCCGGCAAGGAAATTTAACGCAGAGTGGCGGAAAAAGATCCGCCGTTTGGGCGTTTCGACATTTTTCAAACAAGGCCTAAACGCCTGGGAGGAAACATGAAGAACGGTTATCTGGTCCTGGCCGGCGGCCAGGTATTCGAGGGGCTCCGCTTCGGCGCGGAGGGCCCGGCGCTCGGCGAGCTGGTTTTCACCACCGGCATGTGCGGCTATGTGGAGACCCTGACGGACCCCAGCTACGCGGGGCAGATCGTCATGCAGACCTATCCCCTCATCGGCAATTACGGAATCATCCCGGAGGACTTCGAGGGCGGGTGCCACATCCGGGGCTACGTGGTCCGGGAGTGGTGCCCCCACCCCTCCAACTTCCGCTGCGGCGGGGACCTGGACCGCTTCTTGAAGGAGCGGAACATCCCCGGCCTCTGCGGCGTGGACACCCGGCAGCTCACCCGGATTATCCGGGAGTCCGGCGTCATGAACGCCATGCTCTGCGATGAGGTCCCCGGGGACCTGACGCCCCTCCGGGACTACGCCGTCACCGGCGTGGTGGAGGCCGTCACCCGGAAGGCCCCCTTCGTCTACGGCGCCGAAGGGGAGACCCGCTTTCGGGTGACGCTGCTGGACTACGGCGCGAAGAACAACATCATCCAGGAGCTCCGGAAGCGGGGCTGCGCGGTGACGGTCCTCCCGGCGGACGCCCCGGCGGAGACCATCCTGGCCACCGGGGCCGACGGCGTCATGCTCTCCAACGGCCCCGGGGACCCGGCGGAGAACGTCTATCAGATTGCGCAGATACAAAAGCTCCTGGGGAAGGTTCCCCTCTTCGGCATCTGCCTGGGCCACCAGCTCACCGCCCTGGCGGCGGGGGGCCGGACCTACAAGCTGAAATACGGCCACCGGGGGGCCAACCAGCCCGTCCGGGACCTGGGGGGCGTCCGGACCTACATCACCAGCCAGAACCATGGCTACGCTGTGGACGGGGCGTCCGTGACGCGCGGCCGGGTCTCCTTCGCCAACGCCAACGACGGCACCTGCGAGGGGCTGGACTACCCGGGCCTCCGGGCCTTCACGGTCCAGTTCCACCCCGAGGCCCGGAGCGGCCCCCGGGACACCGCTTTTTTGTTTGACCGCTTTGTGGACCTGATGAAGGGAGGCGAACCGGCATGCCCCTGAATACGAGCATCCGAAAGGTTCTGGTCATCGGCTCCGGCCCCATCGTCATCGGCCAGGCCGCCGAGTTCGACTACGCCGGGGCCCAGGCCTGCCGGGTCCTGAAGGAGGCCGGGGTGGACGTGGTCCTGTGCAACTCCAACCCCGCCACCATCATGACGGACCAGGCCATGGCCGGGGAAATCTACCTGGAGCCCCTGACCCCGGAGACCCTGAAGCGCATCATCCGCCGGGAGAAGCCCGACTCCATCCTGGCGGGCCTGGGGGGCCAGACAGGCCTGACCCTGGCCATGCAGCTGGACAAGGAGGGCTTTTTGAAGGAGGAGAACGTCCGCCTCCTGGGCACGGACGCCGCCGCCATCTCCCGGGCCGAGGACCGGGAGCTCTTCAAGGAGGCCATGGCGGAAATCGGCCAGCCGGTGATCGCCTCCGAGATCGCGGAGACCGTGGAGGGCGCCCTGGCCGCCGCCGGGAGAATCGGCTACCCCGTCATCGTCCGCCCGGCCTTCACCCTGGGGGGCGCCGGAGGCGGCGCGGCCCGGGACGAAGGCGAGCTCCGGGTCATCGCCCAGACGGGGCTGGACGCCTCCCCCATCACCCAGGTGCTGATTGAGAAGGCCATCTTCGGCTGGAAGGAAATCGAGTTCGAGACCATGCGGGACTCCGTGGGCAACGTCATCGCCGTGTGCTCCATGGAGAACCTGGACCCCGTGGGGGTCCACACCGGGGACTCCATCGTGGTGGCCCCCGCCCAGACCCTGGCGGACCGGGAGTTCCAGATGCTCCGCTCCGCCTCCCTGGACATCATCGCCCACCTGGGCATCGTGGGCGGGTGCAATGTCCAGCTGGCCCTGAACCCGGACAGCTTTGAGTACGCCGTCATCGAGGTGAACCCCCGGGTCTCCCGGTCCTCCGCCCTGGCCTCCAAGGCCACGGGCTACCCCATCGCCAAGATCACCGCGAAAATCGCCCTGGGGTACACCCTGGACGAAATCCGGAACGACATCACCGGCAAGACCTGCGCCTGCTTCGAGCCCACCCTGGACTACATCGTGGTGAAGATGCCCAAGTGGCCCTTCGACAAATTCGCCGACGCCTCCCGCTCCTTGGGTACCCAGATGAAGGCCACCGGCGAGGTCATGGCCATTGCCCCCGGCTTCGAGATGGCCCTGATGAAGGCCGTCCGGGGGGCGGAAACCGGCATGGACAGTCTAAACCGGAAGAATACGGAAAGCGCCCCCATTTGGGAGCGGCTCCGCCGGGTGGACGACCGCCGTATCTTCACCATTTTCGAGGCCCTGAAGTCCGGGGTCAGCGTAGAGGAGATTTTCTCCATCACAAAAATTGACCGCTGGTTCCTCTGGAAGCTCCAGGGGATGGCGGAGTTTGAAACGGCCCTGGAAAAAGAGGGGCTGACGGCGGAGCGCTATGAAGAGGGCAAGCGCCTGGGCTACCCGGACGAGACCCTCCTCCGCCTCTCCGGGGCGGAGCGGCTTCCGGAAAAGCCCCGGAAGGCCGTGTACAAGATGGTGGACACCTGCGGCGCGGAGTTCGACGCGGAGACCCCCTACTTCTACTCCACCTTCGACCGGTTCTGCGAGTCCCGGGCCTTCCCCCGGTCCGGGCGGCCCGTGGTCATGGTCCTGGGCTCCGGCCCCATCCGCATCGGCCAGGGCATCGAGTTCGACTACTCCTCCGTCCACTGCGTCCGGACGCTGAAGGAGCTGGGCTATGACGTGGTCATCGTCAACAACAACCCGGAGACCGTCTCCACGGACTACGACACCGCCGGCCGCCTCTATTTCGAGCCCCTGTGCCCCGAGGACGTGATGCACATCATCGACGTGGAAAAGCCCGTGGGGGTGGTGGTGGCCTTCGGCGGGCAGACGGCCATCCGCCTGGCGAAGTTCCTGGACGGCAGGGGCATCCCCATCCTGGGCACCTCCGCCGCGTCCATCGACATGGCGGAGGACCGGGAGCGCTTTGACGGCCTGCTGGAGCGCTTCCGCATCAAGCGCCCCCAGGGCCGGGGGGTCCTGGGCATGGAGGAGGCCCTGGAGGCCGCCAACGCCCTGGGCTATCCCGTCCTCCTCCGGCCCTCCTACGTCATCGGCGGGCAGAACATGGTCATCGCCCACAACGACGGGGACGTCCGGACCTATATGAACGTCATCCTCTCCGGCAAGGTGGAGAACCCGGTGCTGGTGGACCAGTACCTTATGGGCAAGGAACTGGAGGTGGACGTGATTTCCGACGGCGCGGACGTGCTGATTCCCGGCGTCATGCAGCACATTGAGCGCACCGGCGTCCACTCCGGGGACTCCATCGCCGTCTATCCCCCCTTCTCTATCGGGGACCGGATGCTGAAAACCATTGTGGACTGCTCCGAAAAGCTGGCCCTGTCCCTGGGGACCAAGGGGCTCATCAACATCCAGTATCTCATCTACCAGGGGGAGCTCTACGTCATTGAGGTGAACCCCCGGGCCAGCCGCACCGTGCCCTATATCTCCAAGGTGACGGGGGTGCCCATGGTGGACCTGGCCACCCGGGTCATGGTGGGCCAGCCCCTGGCCTCCCTGGGCTACGGCACGGGGCTCTATCCCCAGCCGCCCTACGTGGCGGTGAAGGTCCCGGTCTTCTCCTTCGAAAAGCTCACCGACGCCAACGCGGCCCTGTCCCCGGAGATGAAGTCCACCGGCGAGGTCCTGGGCCTGGGGAAGAACATGCAGGAGGCCCTGTTCAAGGGCCTGGTCTCCGCCGGGTACCGGGTGGAGAAGCAGGAGAAGGGGGGCGTCCTCATCTCTGTGAACCGCCGGGACCAGCCGGAGATTCTGGACACCGCCCGGAAGCTGGACGAGCTGGGCTTCCGGCTCTACGCCACTGACGGCACCGCCCGGGAGATCGAGCGCCTGGGGACCAGCGTGGAGATCGTGGGCAAGCTGGGCCAGGACAACCGGGTCTTCCAGCTCCTGGAGGACAGAAAAATTGACTATGTGATTCTCACCGGGTCCACGGAGCCGGAGTACATCCGGGACTTCATCCGCCTGAACCACCGCTGCGTCCAGCTGGGGATTCCCTGCCTCACCTCCCTGGACACCGCCGGGGCCCTGGCGGACATCCTGGAGTCCCGGTACACCCAGGGGAACACGGAGCTGGTGGACATCTGCCACCTCCGGGAGCACCGGGAGACCCTGCGCTTCACCAAGATGCAGACCTGCGGCAACGACTACATTTTCCTGGAGAACTTCGACGGCCGGATCACCTGCCCGGAGTCCCTCTGCGTCACCTTCTGCCGCCGCCACTTCGGCGTGGGGGCCGACGGCATCATCCTCATGGAGCCCTCCGAAACCGCCGACGTGAAAATGCGCATGTTCAACGCCGACGGCAGCGAGGGCAGGATGGCGGGCAACGCCCTGCGGTGCCTGGGGAAGTACCTGTACGACAGCGGCCGGGTCTCCGGAGACACCGTCACCGTGGAGACCGGCAGCGGCCTCCGGACCGTCGCCCTCTACACCACCAACGGGAAAGTCACCTCCGCCAGCGTGAACATGGGCCGGGCGGTCCTGGACACGGCGGCCCTGAAGTTCGACATCACGGAGAGCCGGGTGGTGGACTACCCCGTCCGCATCGCCGGGCGGCCCTACCGGATTACCTGCGTGGATATGGGGAATCCCCACTGCGTGGTGTTCTGCCCCCGGGTGGACGATGTGGACATCGAGTTCATCGGCCCCCGGTTTGAGCACGCGCCCTATTTCCCGGAGCGGACCAACACGGAGTTTGTCCGGGTGGTGAATCCCAGCACCATCAAAATGCGGGTCTGGGAGCGGGGCAGCGGGGAGACCATGGCCTGCGGCACCGGAGCGTGCGCCGCCGTGGCGGCGGCCATCGCCAACGGCCTGTGCGAGAAGAACCGGGACATCACCGTCCGGGTGAAGGGCGGAGAGCTGATTGTCCGCTGCACCGACGAGGGCGTCACCCTGGCGGGGGACGCGAAGCTGGTGTACACGGGAGAGATCGCGTATTAAAAAAGGAGGTCCCCGGGCAGGGGGCCTCCTTTTCCGTCAGATGTGCACGCCGTAGAAGGACTCCAGCAGCTCAATGAGACGCTGAAGGTCCGCCGGAGAGTCGGCGTAGTGCTTGATGCTGTGCTTGGGGGCCCAGCCGGTCCCGTGGGCGGCGTTATACTCCGCCACCAGCCCGGCGAGGCTGGCGCTGTTGGCGCTTTCCGCCGTCATGCCGCTGAGGGCCCTGGGTTCCTCCGAGCCCGGGGGGCTGGGGTGGGTGAACAAGGCCTCGTCCAGGTTGTCCACCAGCGCCAGAAAAAGGAAGTCACAGGCGGTTATCTGGTTGATCTGCCGGCCCTCCAGCCGCTCCTGGAACTCCATGGTCCAGCTGTAGGGCCGCTTGGAGGTCTGGAGGCTGGTGGTATAGGGCCCCACCCGTCCCGCCACGTCCAGAATGGAGGCCAGGCGGCCCAGGGCGGCGGGGTCTCCGCAGTAGGGGGTCCGGGCATCCAGGAGCAAAAGGGTGGTCCGGTCGATGACCATGCCCTTCTGCCAGACGGTCCGCCCGCAGACCCGGACCTCCGTCAGGCCGTTCAGCGGGATGGACATGGGAATCTGCTTTGCGTAGCCCCGCACGCTGCCGGTGTTCTCCTGCATAAACAGGACCTGGAAGAGGTTCACCCGGACCTCCCGGGCGGTGTAGGAGAGGACTCCGTCCTCCACCGTGCTTTTCAGGCCCCGGAGCTCGTAGGCCCCCGAGTAGGTGTCCAGCAGGAACGTCAGGTTGTTGTCTTCGTCCACCTGGGCGAGCTCGATGGAGATTCTGCCGGCCGCCGGGGCCCGGCCGATGGCGAATTCCTTCAGCAGGAAGCCCCCCACCAGCACCAGGGCGGTACAGGCCACCGCCAGGGCGATCTTGCGGAAGGTGCTCTTTTTTACCCGCTTGAGGTAGTCCACCTCTTTCGCCGTGTCCTCGGGAAGGTCTCTTCCGGACATGGCGGCGGCTTCCGCCCCGCAGGCCGGGCAGGCTTCCAGGTGGCGCTCCACGGCCTCCCGGGACTCCTCCCCCAGAAGGCCCTCCGCGTAGCTGGGCAGCAGGTCCCGGACCACGCCGCAGGTCAGGTCATTTTTCATGGGTGATACCTCCGTTTCGTAAGGATTCTTTACTTCGGTAAAAGGTGACGCGGGCCCAGGTTTCGGTTTTTCCCATCACGTCCCCGATCTCCCGGAAGCTCAGCCCGCCGAAGGCCCGGAGGTACACCACCTCCCGCCGGGGCTCCGGCAGCGCGTGGACCAGCCGGAGCAGGTCCATCCGGCCCTCCCCCTCCAGAAGGCCCTCCTCCGCCGAGGGGCCCGGAGTGTCCGGAAGGTCCTCCGGCGGGACCGGGGCTTCCCGCTTCTGCTTTCGCAGGTGCTGGTACCAGAGGTGCTTGGCGATCTGGCACAGCCAGACGGAGACCTTGCATGTGCCGTCGAAGCGGTTTACCGATTTGACGGCCTGGTAGAAGGTTTCCTGGGTGAGTTCCTCTGCGAGGTGCTCGTTCCTGGTCTTCGCCAGGAGGAATTTGTAGACCGTCTGGGCGTGCTGCCGGTAGGCTTTTTCCATGTCCTCCATGGCGGGGGCTCCTTTCTCCCCCCGAAAGGGGGGGATTTTTCGCGCCCTTGCGGGCGGGGGGAGGGGGTCAGCCCTTTGGGGGCTGGTCCAATGCACCCCCCATTTTCTCTTTTTATTCCCGGAATAAAAAGAGAAAACGGGCCGTGCACGGTCCAAAAGAGAAAAACAAGGGGACGCGGTTTACGAGGGCGCGGTGGGAAGTCTGGAGTAAGACAGGCATGTCCCTGCCCGCGGCGCAGTGCAAGCGGGGGTTTTGGTGGTTGTCGAATGGACAAGCGCCAATTTTGGTTAGGAGAAAAACCGCAACCATCGGTCTACCGGTAAACGGCTCTTATTCATGGAACCCCTTCCGATAGGACCCCGTACCATCTTTGCGGGGCCCGGTCCCCTGACCGGGCCATTTCTTTAGGGTTTCCACCCTTCTTCCGGAGGCGCTTCCGTAGGGGCGGACCTATGTGTCCGCCCGTCTCTAGGGTTTCCACCGGTCCACCGGTAGACGGCTCTCATTCATGCAATCTCTTCTGGTAGGACCCCGCACCATCTTTGTGGGGCCTGACCCCCTGGTCAGGCCATTTCTTTAGGGTTTCCACCCTTCTCTCGGCAGGCCTTCTCCATGCCCCCGCCCGGTGCCGTCCCCGGGCCTTCTGTCTATATATCCCCTTATCGGCCCGTTCGTTACACGCACACGAAAAAAATTTGACGGGCTTTCGCCCGCCAAATTTTTGCATGTTAAACGGTCCGTCAGTCGTGATGGTTGATTTCGTACTTTTTCTCCACTTCCTCCAGCCGGTCCAGGTAGGGGCTCTCGGTGCAGCTCATGGACGGGGCCTCGTTCTTGAATTTCTCCACCGTCATCATGCTGTCCCGAATCGGACGGATGGTTCCCGCTCCGGCTACGCAGCCTCCGGGACAGCCCATGCCCTCCAGCAGATAGCCGTCCCGCTTCCCCGCCTTGGCCATGGCCAGCATCTTCCGGCAGTTCTTCAGGCCGTCGCCGTACTCAATCTGGATTTTCCGCTCCGGGTCAATGTGCTTGATGGCTTCCACCACGGCGGCGGCCACGCCTCCGCCTACGGCAAAGCCCCGGCCCATGCCTGTGCCTTCGTCCATCTCATCCTCCGGGTTCGCCCGGAGCTTGCTGAAGTCGATGCCCCCCGCGTCAAAGATGCCCAGCATCTCCTCAAACGTCAGCACGAAATCCACGTCCGACCGGATGGTCCGCCGGTTCGCTTCCAGCTTCTTGGCGGAGCAGGGGCCGATGAACACCGTCTTCGCGTCCGGGTGGTCTTTTTTTACCATGCGGGCCGTGATGACCATGGGCGTCAGCGCCATGGAGATGTAATCGGAGAACTCCGGATACAGCTTCTTTGCCATCACGCTCCACGCCGGGCAGCAGCTGGTACCCATCCAGGGCTGTTTGGCCGGGACCTCCTCCAGGAAGTCGTGGGCCTCCTCCACCGTGCACAGGTCCGCGCCAATCGCCACTTCCACCACGTCATAGAAGCCCAGCACCTTCATGGCCGCGTGGAGCTTGGCGGGAGTGGCCTCCTTGCCGAACTGCCCCACAAACGCCGGGGCTACGCAGGCCACTACCTTTTCGTCATTCCGCAGCGCCTGGCAGACCTGATAGATCTGGCTCTTGTCCGCAATCGCGCCGAAGGGGCAGTTCACCAGGCACATGCCGCAGGAGACGCATTTGTCATAGTTGATTTTCGCCCGCCCCAGCTCGTCGGACTCAATGGCGTCCATGCCGCACGCGGCGGCGCAGGGCCGCTCGATTTTGCTGATGGCCCGGTAGGGGCACTGGTTGAAGCACTTGCCGCATTTGATGCACTTATCCTGGTCAATGTGGCAGTGCTTGTCTTTGTCCATGTAGATGGCGTCCTTGGGGCAGACGTTCATGCAGGGGTGGGAAATGCAGCCCTGGCAGTTGTCGGTAATCCGGAGCTGCTTGGGCGGGCAGGCGTTGCAGGCGAAGGGGATGATGTTCACCAGGGGGTTCTGGAAGTGCTTCTGGGACTTCTCCGCCCACTGAAGGTCCTCGCTGACGGGCGTGGTCTCCCCGGCATAGCGGATGTTGAGGCCCAGGGCCAGACGGACCCGCTCCTGAACGATGGCCCGCTCCAAAAAGACGTCGTGCCGGTGCTTCGCCACGTCGCCCTGAATCATTTTCAGGGGAATCTGGTCCAGCAGGCGGGGGTCCCCGCCCTCAAAGGCCAGCTTGGCCACCTCTTTGAATACGGTGCGGCGGATATCGTCAACCGCGCTGTGTACACCTCTCATAGCAGTATCCTCCCTATAGTACAGGCGTCTGGCCGCCTGTTAATTGTGAAATAATAAACCAGCTCGGGTCTATTATATCGGACAACGTTCCACAATGCAAGAGGTTCTTGCTGGCAGGGGAGGATTTCAGCCCTTTGAGGGCTGGTGCAATGCACCCCCCATTTTCTCTTTTTATTCCCGGAATAAAAAGAGAAAACGGGCCGTGCACGGTCCAAAAGAGAAAAACAAGGGGATGCGGTTTACGGGGGCGCGCCTGGGGCTTGGGAAAAAACCAGGCATATCCCTGCCCGCGGCGCGGTGCAAGCGGGGGTTTTGGTGGTTGTCGAATTGACAAGCGCCAATTTTGGTGCGGTGCTGTGTCCGCCTTTTTCCCGGAACCTCCCTTCTACCGGAGGTGCTGCCGTAGGGGCGGACCTATGTGTCCGCCCGGCCTCCAGGTTTCTACCGGTCCACCGGTAGACGGTTCTAATTCATGCAATCTCTTCTGGTAGGACCCCGCACCATCTTTGCGGGGCCCGGTCCCCTGACCGGGCCATTTCTTTAGGGTTTCCACCGGTCTCTCCTTAGACCTTCTCCCCGCGCCGCTTTTGGTCCGGTGGTAAAACCGCAGCCTCCCATCCCCCGAAAAACACCCCTGTTCCGGTACCCCGGCGCAAAAAAATCCGGCGGAGGGACGAGCCCGCCGCCGGCAGCAAAGAGGGAAAAGAAACAGAAAGAGAGGAAATCGTGTCTCCGACCTGGAGAACGATATTAGCATACCCGCAAATTTTGAAATCAATCTGTATTTTTTATAAATAAACTGTGAATCTTTCTCCCGCCCGGACAAAAATTTCCTCCCCCCAGCCCCGCCATCCACATAGGGGAAACTGCCTTGCCACTACTTTCAGGCCCATTTCAGCCGGACGCGGTACGCTGAAGCTCCCGACTCACCCCCGCATTCCCCAATACCGGCGGGCCCGCTCCCGGCACGCCTCGCATTCCGCCCCAAACACCTCCCGCAGAAACGGCTCCCCTGCCTTCACGTCTGCCGGTGCGGCATGAGGCGGCAAGCAGGGAAAGCCCTGCCGGGACCTCCGGCGAAATTGACAACACCGGGTCCCTTGGGATATAATATCCTCTATCTGTCCCATTTGCCAATTGAAAAAGACGCCCCCGGCATTCCCCGCCGGATGAAAACAGGAGGTTTATCCATGACCTGGAAAGAGAGACGGACCATTACCATACTGCTCAGCATCGCCGGAGCCCTGTTCCTCGCCCTGCTCATCGTCTTCGGCATGATCTACCGCCAGGGCCGGGAGGCGGCCCTGGCCAGCGTCGACCTTCCCTCCGGCAGCACTGGCTACACCTTGACCGATTCCACCGCCTGCACCGCCCTCACTTATTACAACGGCGCCGCTACCCTCTCCTTCTCCCTGGACGAGGACGGGGAGTGGATCTGGGCGGATTCCCCCGACTTCCCCCTGAACAGCCGGACCGTCACGGAGATCGTCGACACCCTCTCCACCCTGAAATTCCAGCAGACCCTGCCTGCGGAGGAATCCCTGGAGGCCTACGGCCTGGACAGCCCCTCCGCCACCCTCTCCGCTACCGCCGGGAACGGCGGCGTCCAGAGCCTGGCCTTCGGCAAGGCCACCACCGACGGCGACAGCTATTACATGATGATGAACGGCGATGAGTCCACCGTCTACATCGTGGCGGACACCTTGCTCCAGCTGATGCGCCTGCCTATTTACGACATGTGCGCCCTGCCGGAGCTCCCGGACCTCAGCGAGGTGAACCTGCGGGCCATCACCATCCAGGGCCCCACTCCGGAGGTCCCCGAGTCCCAGGAGGACGGAGAGGGCGGGGAAAAGGCCGAACCGCCTCCCCGCCCCACCGTCACCCTCACCGCCCGGCGCTCCAACGGGGAGGACCAGCCCGCCCTCTGGTTCGAGGGCAGCGACAACGTCACCGCCAGCGCCCTCCTTCAGGACCTGCTCCACGACCTGCGGACCATGTCCATGGCCAAGTGCGTGGACTACCGCCCCAGCGCGGAGGCTGCGGAAATCTGCGGCTTTGACGATCCCGACGCCATCCTGAAGGCGGAATACACCGCCAACGGCGCGGGCTCCACCTTTACCCTCACCGTGGGGGCCCGGATGCCCGACGAGTCCGGCCGCTACGTCCAGCTGGGGGAGGACACCACCATCTACGCCCTGGCCACCGACAGCGTGGACGCCCTGATGACCATCTCCGCAGCAGGTATGCGGGGTGTCCAGCAGGGGGACGGAGAAACGGAGGAATGATATGCGGGTACTGGTGATCGAGGACGAGGCCCGGCTGGCCGCCACGCTTCAGGACCTGCTGGAGCTGAACGGCTACACCGCCGACGTGCGCCGGGACGGCGAGTCCGGGCTGGACGACGCCCTGACGGCGATTTACGACGTGATTCTTCTGGACGTGATGCTCCCCCGGATGGACGGCTTCACGGTCCTCCGCCGCCTCCGGGAGGCGGGAAACTCCACTCCGGTGCTGATGCTCACCGCCCGGTCCGAGGTCTCCGACAAGGTGGAGGGCCTGGACCGGGGGGCGGACTACTACCTGACCAAGCCCTTCGACCCCAAGGAGCTGCTGGCCTGCGTCCGGGCCCTGACCCGGCGGCAGCCGGAGCTCCGGAACCCCGATGTCCTGGAGTTCGGCGGCCTCCGGCTGGACCGGAACCGCTTCACCCTCTCCTGCGGCGAGCGGTCCGTCCGCCTCAGCCGGAAGGAGTTCGACATCTGCGAGCTGCTGATGCGGAACCGGAACCTGGTGCTGACCAAGGAGTCCCTGCTGCTGAAAATCTGGGGCTATGAGTCCGACGCGGAGGACAACAATGTGGAGGTCTACATCTCCTTCCTCCGCAAAAAGCTGGCCCACCTCCACGCCGGTGTCCACATCCGCACCATCCGCATGGTGGGCTACTGCCTGGAGGAGGGCTGATTTCCGGCGCCGGGGACGAACAGGCGTTTCGTCAACTGGGACTTCCGCTTATCTTCTCCACCGCCCTTCGGCACTTTTCCACGTTTTCCACAAAATTATTGACAAAGGGGGTTCCGCCTTGATTCGAAAGCTCCGGCTGAAGTTTGTCGCCGTGTGCATGGCGATGGTCACAGCCGTGCTGGCCGCAGTGTGCCTCTCCATTTTCGCCGCCCTGCGGGGAAATGTGGCGGACCTGAGCCGCCAGGTCCTTCAGCGGGTCATCCAGGAGGCCCCCCACGCCCTGCGCGGGCAGCGGGAGATCGGCGTGGAAATCGGGGGGGACAAGCTGCTGCTGCCCTATTTCACCGCCCAGATCTGGCCCGGGGGCAAGGCCTATGTCACCGGCGGCACCTATGCCGGGCTGGAGGACACGGAGGAGCTGGCCGCCATCATTCAGGACTGCCTCAGCCAGCCGGAGGCCGAGGGCGTGGTTCAGGACTATCACCTCCGCTACCTCCGCCAGGACAACGGCCTGTTCTGGAAGCTGGCCTTCGTGGACATGTCCATGGAGCGGGCCATGCTCCAGGAGATGATGGGGTCCTATCTCTTCATCGCCCTGTCCGCCTTCCTCCTCCTGCTGGGAATGTCCGTGCTCCTGGCCCGGTGGGCCACCCGGCCGGTGGAACAGGCCTGGAGCCGCCAGCGCCAGTTCCTCTCCGACGCCTCCCACGAGCTCAAGACCCCCCTCACCGTCATCCTGTCCAACGCGGAGCTGCTCTCCGCCCTGCCGCTGGAGGAGCGGCCCGCCCGGTGGACGGACAACATCCTCTCCGAGTCCCGGCAGATGAAGCGTCTGGTGGAGGAAATGCTGACCCTGGCCCGGGGGGACCAGCGGGCCCCGGTGCTGGAGACAGTTTCCCTCTCCGACGCCGCCGGGGACTGCGCCCTGGCCTTTGAGCCCGTGGCCTTTGAGGCGGGGAAGCCCCTGGACTTCCAGGTGGCGGAGGGGCTGGAGGTCCTGGGGGACCGGGACCGGCTCCGCCAGCTCATCTCCATCCTGCTGGACAACGCCATCAAATACGGCGCCGAGGGGGGAACGGTCACGCTGACCCTGGAAAAGCTGGACCGGCAGGCCCGGCTGACGGTCTCCAACCCCGGGGACCCCATCCCGCCGGAGCAGCTCCCCCGGCTGTTCGAGCGGTTCTACCGGGCGGACGCCTCCCGGGGGGAGAAGAGCGGTTTCGGCCTGGGCCTGAGCATCGCCGCCCTGATCGCCCAGGAGCACCGGGGGACCCTCCGGGCGGAGAGCGGCCGGGAGGGGACGCGGTTTTTCTTCACGCTGCCGCTGAAAAAGCCGGGGTAAAGGAAAGATGGGTGGAAACCCTAGAGAAATGGCCTGACCAGGGGGTCGGGCCCCGCAAAGATGATGCGGGGTCCTACCAGAAGACACAGCATGAATGAAAGCCGTCTACCGGCAGACCGGTGGAAACCCTAAAGACGGGCGGACACACAGGTCCGCCCCTACGGGAGCGCCTCCGGGAGAAGGGTGGAAACCCTAGAGAAATGGCCTGACCAGGGGGTCAGGCCCCGCAAAGATGGTGCGGGGTCCTACCGAAAGAGGTTGCATGAATAAGAGCCGTTTACCGGTAGACGGAGGTTCCGGGAAAAAGGCGGACACAGCACCGCACCAAAATTGGCGCTTGTCAATTCGATGCCCACCAAACCCCCCGCTTGCACCGCGCCGCGGGCAGGGACATGCCTGTCTTATTCCAGGCTTCCCACCGCGCCCCCGTAACCGCATCCCCTTGTTTTTCTCTTTTGGACCGTGCACGGCCCGTTTTCTCTTTTTATTCCGGGAATAAAAAGAGAAAATGGGGGGTGCATTGGACCAGCCCTCAAAGGGCTGAAACCCTCCCCGCCCGTCAGGGCGAGCACCATCCCCCCTCCGGGAGGGAAGGACCTCCTTGCCCTTTTGCCGCAGGTACGGCAAAACAAAACGCACCCCCGTCAGGAAAGGAGCGTTTCAGCATGGGAATGACATCACAAAAGAGCGGGGAAATCCCCGCCTTTTCCGCCCTCTGCAATCGTAAGAAAATCTTAAGATTTTTGTCAGGCCGTTCGTAAGAATTGCCTGCTATTCTGGTCTCAGCTCAAGGGAGGAAGCCCGCTTATGAACGAATGCATCTTAGTCGTGGACGACGACGCGGAAATCGTCAACGCCATCGCCATCACCCTGGAACGGGAGGGCTGGCAGGTCCGCCGGGCCTACGACGGCCTCCAGGCCGTGGACCAGTGCCTGGACCCCGCCGTCAAGCTCATCCTCATCGACGTGATGATGCCCCGGCTGGACGGCCTCTCCGCCCTCCTCCGCATCCGGGAGCGGCGGAACCTGCCGGTCATCGTCCTCTCCGCCAAAAGCGAGGACACCGACAAAATCCTGGGCCTCTCCATGGGGGCCGACGACTACGTCACCAAGCCCTATAACCCCCAGGAGCTGGCAGCCCGGGTCCGGAGCCAGCTCCGGCGGTACACCTCGCTGGGAGACATCCACGCCGGGGAGCGGCAGGGCCTCATCGTCAACGGGCGGCTGGCCTATGACCCCGCCGGCAGGACCCTTCGGGCCGACGGGGAAGAGGTAAAGCTCACCCCTACGGAGACGAAGATCCTGGACCTCCTCATCCGCCACCCCGGCCAGGTGTTTCCCGCCGAGGAAATCTACCGCCGGGTGTGGAACGAGGACGCGTATTCCTGCGAGAACACGGTGATGGTGCACATCCGCCGCATTCGGGAGAAGATCGAGCTGAATCCCAAGGAGCCAGATTATGTTAAGGTGGTGTGGGGCATTGGATACAAAATGGAACAGCACGGATAAGGACCCCAGCGGGGCCCTGGAGCAATTTGCGGAGGAGGCCCGGGAGGTGGGGAAGGCCCCCCGCGGGCGGGCCTTTGCCGGTTTCCTGGCCTTCTTCCTGGGGATGACGCTGGTCCTCTCCAGCCTGGGGGCCGTGGGGAACCAGATCGCCTGGGAGCGGGGCCCCTCTCCCCGGTGGGAGTGGGACTGGCAGGAGACGGACGCCTTCCGGGGCGAGGTTTCCCACTGTCTCCGGGGGTTTCTGACCATCGGGGCCGGGGGGAAGGCGGACTTCTACGACGGGGCCTACTGGACGGAGTACGGCGGAGACGCCGCCGTGGTTCAGGAGGACTCCTGGTGGGGCCCCATTACCGAGGCCGTGGTGATAGACCAGGGACTGGCGGAGTATGAGACGAATCTCGGTTCCAGCGGCTCCGCCCCGGCGGAGCCCTCGCAGGAGGGGGACCCGGACGAGGCCTGCCGGAACGACAAAAACGTCCTCTATTTTATCGAAACGGCGGACAAGAAAACCTATACCAACGCGGAGGGAGGCAAGGCCTTCTTTACGGGAAAGGCCGGGCCGGACTACAACGTTTTCCTCACGTTCCAAGACGGCAAGGTCTCCATCTCCAAGGACGGCACCGCCCTGGACGTCTACGGGAACGGCCTCTACAACGACGAGTCCCTGTGGTTCGTCCCGGGCTACGACAACTTCCCCGTCAGTAAGGATCTGGAGGGCGTGACGGTCCACATGGCCGTCCGGCGGACGCCGGAGCGGTACTACGGCATGGACTATAAAAACGGCGGAATCTATTCCAGCAGCGCCTTTTACAGCATCGCCCGGCAGGTGGAGGAGACCCGGAGCTTCTGCCGGACCCAGGCGGCGCTGTTCGGCTGCGGGGCGCTGTGCCTGGCGGCGTGGTTCTGTTTGCGGGCGTTCACGGCCCCGGCGAACCGGAAAATCGCCTCCTGGACGGTCCATGTCTGGACCGAGGCCCGGGTCCTGCTGGTGCTGGCCTGCGCCGCGTGGGCTTTCCTGCCGGGCATCCTCGGCCTGAGCTCCGTCTATGACCTTCTCTACTGGGAGTGGGACGGCGGATACTCCTTCGCCGCCTGGGGCAAGGCGGTCCTCCGGTTCGTCACCATGAATCTGCAGGGGGTGCTGGCCCTGTTCTGGCTCTGCTGGCTCATCCGCAACGATCACCGGCACAATCCCAGGGAGGCCCGGAGGTCCCTCCTGCGGCCCTTTCTCCGGGGACTGCGGGCAAGCGGCCTGAAGCGGCCCGTGGAAAAGCGCCTCAGCCGCCGGGCGGCGCTGTTCGCCCTGACGGCGGTCCTGCTGGCCGGGGAGATGCTGTCCATCCTGATCAACATGACCCTGATCGGATATCCCTCCTGGCTGCTCTGGACCGTCTATTTTCTCCCGGTCCTGCTGGCGGCGGGGGCGGCCCTCGCCCTGGCCCGCCGGGAGCTGGGCCTGGCCCGCGACCTGGGCCGCCTCGCCGGGCAGGTGGAGGCCGTCCGGGCCGGGGACCTGGAACGGCCCCTGGTTCTCCCGGAGGACGCGGACCTGCGCCGGACGGCGGAAAGCCTCAACGACATTCAGGCGGGGATGAAGGCGGCGCTGGAGGAGCAGACCCGCAGCGAGCGGATGAAGGTGGAGCTGGTGAGCAACGTCTCCCACGACCTGAAGACCCCCCTGACCTCCATCCTCTCCTACGCGGAGCTCCTGCGGCAGGAGGAGCTGCCCCCGGCGGCGGCGGACTACGCGAAGATCATCGGCGAGAAGGCCCAGCGCCTCAAAATCATGGTGGAGGACGTCTTTGAAATCAGCAAGGCGGCGGCGGACCAGCTCCCCGTCCACCTGGAGCGGCTGGACCTGGCCAAGCTCCTCCGCCAGACCCTGGCGGACCTGGACGGGAATATCCGGCGAAGCAGCCTGACCTTCAAGGTGGAGCTTCCCGGGGAACCCGTCATGATTACCGCCGACGGCAAGCGGCTCTACCGGGTCTTCCAGAACCTCATTGACAACGCCCTGCGCTACGCCCTGGAGGGCAGCCGGGTCTATCTCAGATTGAAAACGGCGGAGGGAACCGCCGAGGCCAGCGTCCGCAACACCTCCCGCAGCGAATTGCCGGAGGGGGTGGACTTCACCGCCAGGTTCGTCCGGGGGGACGCCAGCCGGTCCGACGGGGGCAGCGGCCTGGGCCTGAGCATCGCCAGCAGCTTTACCGAGGCCTGCGGCGGGAGCTTCCGGGTGGAGACGGTGGCGGATCTCTTTACGGCAGTGGTGACGTTCCCCACGGAACAGGAAGGACAGGAGGCATGACCGCAATGGAAAAGACTGCGGCGGGACGAAGGACCGCACGACAGCTCAAAGCGGCTCTCTGGAGCGCGCTGCTGGCGGCGTGCCTGGCCGGGTGCGCCGCCCCGGCGGAGGCATGGGACAGCGGCGCGGCGGAAGGGTCCCCGGCGGCGCTTTCGGAAGACGGCGGAGAGGGCCGGGAGGCAGCTCAGCTCTTTTTGCCCTACGCCCCCTTCGGCCTGTGCTACGACGCCGGAAAAGACGAGCTCCGGTTTGACGGCGAGCTGGTGCGGTGGTTCGAGGACTACTACCCCCTCTCCGGGGACGGCGCACAGGCCGGGCTGGATTTCTTCAACGAAAACGGCGTGGTGGACGTGTACGCCGTCCGGGACCGCAGTGGGCTTGTCCGCGCCGGAGACGGCTCCTATGACCCCGCCGGGACCCTGACCGGCGTGGAGGCGTTTTCAGAGGAGGCCTTCGCCGCCCGGGACGTGGAGGCCCTCCGGCATCCCGCCCCCGTCGCCGCCGTGGCCGGGGACCGGTCCAAAGAGGAGCTGAACGCCATCGCGGAGGCCTACGCGCCCTTTGGCGTCGCCTATGACGCCGGAGAGGACCAGTGGTATTACAACGGGGAAGCGGTGTGCTATATCCGGGATGTCCTGACCTCCAACGGAAAGAGCCTGACCGGCGGGGGCTTCCAGGGCGTCATTCGGACCCTGAACAGCGAGAGGGGGACGGTCCGCGTCGAGACTGTCCGGGACTTCGCCCGGCCGGATTCCCTTGGGTACGGGACCCTGACCGGCTTTCAACTGCTGGAAAACGAATGAGCGCAGCAAAAGCGAGAGAGGCATCACACCTCTCTCGCTTTTGTTTCCGGACAGTACAGCACCTGCACCCCGCAGTCGTCCCGGAGATGCTCCCGGCGGACGCTCTCCGACAGAATCAGCCCCGCCAGGTCCTGGGGGTCGTCCCCGGTCCAGCCCGCCAGCAGGTCCAGGAGCCACTCGTCCCGCTCCGGGTCCGCCACGCCGTCGCTGACCATGACGGCGAAGCCGCCGGGGGGCAGGGGGGCCCGGGTCACGTCCGGCGGCGGGCCCTGGAGCCCCACCGGAAGGCTGACGCCGGTGACGCGCCGGACCACGCCTCCCCGCTTCAGGTAGCTGGGGGCCGCGCCGAACTTGTAGAACGCCGCCTCCCCCGCCCCGGGGTCGAAGACGCAGAGGTCCACTGTGGTGAAGCTGCCGCTGTCCGCCCCCCGGAGGGTCATGGCGGAATTCAGGGTCTTCAGCGCCGCCTCCGGGGCCACCCCCGCCTCCAGGAACTGCTGGAGCAGGCGGCAGATCAGGGCGGACTCCTTCCGGGCGGGCTCGCCGCTGCCCATGCCGTCGGCGAGAATCAGGCACCAGAGGCCCCGGTCCGTCCGGAAGGACGTCACCGTATCCCCGCAGACGGTCTCCCCCTCCCGGGGGCGGAGGGCCGCGCCCACCCGGCAGGCCCGCTCCCCGCTCATGGCGGGGACCTCCAGTCCGGCGGCGGTGGCGGTGAGGAGCTCGGAGAGCTGGGCGTACTGCCCCCGGGCGCTGCGGCGGGTCTCCTCCAGCTGCCGCCGGTACTGCCGCCGGAGGAGGAAGGCGGAGAGCTCCCCGTTGATGGCCGCCAGCAGGTCCGGCAGATGGACGCAGCGGCTGGCGAAGTAGTCCGGGAAATCCTTGGCCAGGGCCCGGCCCCGCTCCAGGAGATAGGGGGTGGCGTCGTTCATGGCGTTAAAGGTGCCGGTGTAATCCCGCTGCCAGCACAGGTCGCACAGGGCGCACCCCCGGCAGACCTTCTCCGCCGAGCGGTCGAAGACGATGGCGGGATTCTCGTCCGCGGGGGGGAGAACCCCCCGGCCCATGCTGTCGTACAGGTCCCGGAGGGCGGAGGCGGCCCGCTCCAGCCGCTCCTTCCAGGGGGCGGGGAGGGGCTTGGAGGGAACAGCGGGCTTCACCCGTTTCCCCGCCACCAGCCGCCCCGGCAGGGCCAGGAACAGCGCCAGTCCCGCCGCCGCCTCCGTCAAAAGGGACAGGCCCTCCGCCAGCGCCGCCGCCCCCACGGCCAGCAGGAAGGCCCCGGCGGCCCCCGCCCGGCCCCGGCCCTGGCGGCTCCCCGCCGCCAGTCCCGCCAGGCCCAGGGCGGCGGTGAGGGCGGCCCGGCTTCCGCAGAGCTCCGCCGTCAGGCCCAGCCCCAGGCCGAAGGCGGCCCCGGCGGCGGGGCCCCGGTCATAGGCGGCCAGGGCCACCAGAAAGCACAGCAGCGCCCGCCCGGGGGAAAAGCCCAGAATCTCCAGGCTCTCCGCCGCCGTCACCAGGGCCCCGGCCAGAGCGATCAGCCCGTCCGCCACCGGCCGCCCCGTCCCCTCCCGGAGGAGGGGGAAAAACAGCCAGGCGGAGGCCCCCACCAGCCCCGCCGCCGCCACGGCCTCCGCCAGATGGGCCAGAGGGGACAGGGCCTGGAGCACGTAAATGCCCTCCACCGCCGCGAAGAGTCCCACCGCCGTCAGGGCCGCCCACCGCCGCCGGGCCATGACCTCCCCCAGGGAGCTGGAGGCCGTGACCAGCAATACCCCCACCGCCAGGAAGGGCAGGGCCGCCCGGAAGGGAAGGAACAGCGCCGCCCCGGCGGCGGCTCCCGCCAGGGCCGCGCCGCCCTCCAGCCCCGGCCCCGCCGAGGCAATCCAGCCCAGGGCAAAGGGGGCGGACCCTCCCGGCGTCTGTCCGGCGGTGAGCGCCGCCGCGAGAAAGAAGCGGATTCCCAGCGCGGCCAGGCGTCCCGTCCGCCTGCGCTCCATCATTTGTATACCCTTAGCCACAGCCTGTCCCTCCTGCATGGATGTTTTTTCCATTGTACCGGCGGAGGGAGGAAAAACCCGTCGGGAAAAGCACGGGTAAGATTTTCCCGGAAAAAAGTGGGGGAACCCCCAGGAAAACGAGGCGGCGCGGCGGCCCAACCGGCGGTTGAGTCCAAAAAATCCACCAGCGGTTTGTGGAAAAACCCGCCCGCCGGTGGTATGATAGACCCATCCGGAAACCGAAAGGGGAAGGCGGCATGCATCAGGAAGGCATCGGAAATTTCATCATGGAGCGCCGGAAGGAAAAGGGGCTGACCCAGGCCCAGCTGGCGGAAAAACTGCACATCACGGACCGGGCGGTATCGAAATGGGAGACCGGCAAAAGCCTGCCGGACAGCTCCATCATGCTGGAGCTGTGCGGAATTCTGGAGATCACGACGGACCAGCTCCTCAGCGGAAGGCGGGAAGCCCCGCCAAAGGAACCCCCGCTTCCCCGGCGGGGGAGAACGCGCTGGTGGTGCTCCGTCCTGTTTACCGGGGGGCTTTTCCTGGGAACGCTGGTGTGCTTCATCTGCGACACGGCGCTGTCCGGCGGGTTCACGTGGTCCCGGATCGTGGCGCTCTCCACGGGGTACGGCTGGGCCGTGCTGTTTCCGGCGGCAGCGCTGCGGCGGGGCGGATGGACGGGGAGCCTTCTGTCTATCAGCGTGCTGACCATTCCTTATCTATATGGTCTGAGCCGCGTGCTGGGCGTCCGGCAGGTCTTTTCCACAGGCACGGTCATGACGGTGATTTCCGTCCTGTTCCTGTGGCTGATTTGGGGGGCGTTCCGGCGCTGGGGCAGGAGCTCCACCGCAGTGGGGATCATGTTCCTGCTGCTGGCGGGGCTGTCCGCCGCCGTAAGCGGGGCCCTGTACCACACCGCGCCGCCGAACGCATGGAATGGAATGAACATCCTCCTCCTGCTGCTGGCATCGGCGGCGGCGTTCACCTGGAACCGGAGGCAGGGCTAAAAAGGACTGCGGGAGAAATCCACCAAGGGTTTCTTCCGCAGTTTTTCGCGCTTACTTCATATCCGCCGCTGAGCGTCCCATTCAGCGGGAAACTCCGCAGCGCAGGACCCCGGCTCCCATCCTACTGCCCCGGCAGGGGGAAGGCCCGCATAATCACCCTTCCGAAGCACGCCAGGGACCGTCCTCCGGAAGACGTCAGCACCACATCCGCGCCGGACCGGGCCCGGTTCAGCGAAAAGAGATACACAATCCCCGCCGGGTCCCGATAATACTGCTTGCACAAAATATCGCCATCCACACAAAAAATCCCCACATCCCCGGCCTTCAGCGGGTCCCGGTTCACATACACCACCGAGCCGTCCGCAATAAAGGGGGCCATCGAATCCCCCTGAATCCGCACGGCGAACTCCGCCGCAGGGGGCACATCGCCGGTGACAGGAACATAATCAAAATCCTCCCCAAAGGCCGGGGCGGCATACCCGGCGGCGGCGGGGCTCCGATAGAGGGGAATCATCCGGGGCTCCACGGGGCCCTGCGCCGCCTCCGCCTCGTCCCGATAGGCGCAAAGCGCCTCCACCATATTCCGCACGGTCTCCCGCCCCAGGGGGGAGAGGCCCCGATAGGCCTCCAGCATCTGCTGTTCCCTCTGGCTGAGCGGCTGCTTGTTGTATTGAAAGCTGTCCTGAAAGAGGGTGTTCGGGTCGGTCTCCAGGGAGTCAAACAGGCGGAGCATAATCTCTTCTTTCGGAAAACTGATTCCCGTCTCATAATTCCCCACGGCGGAGGGCGAGACGCCCAATAAGGCCGCCAATTCGGCCCGGGTCATATCCAATTCGCCTCTCCGGGCCCTCAATCTCTCCCCAAACGACATACATGCCCTCCCATCCATTTTTCTCATCTTACCAGCTTCCCAAATTCCTGTCAATCCATTTTCACAAGTTTCTTGTAAATTCCCTCTTGACAAACTAGAACATATGTGCTATTTTAGTTTCACCGCCAAGTTTCTTGTTCCACTCCCACCCCGTCTCCCATCCAACGTCCCTCGTCTCCCGTCCTCCGTCTCCCGTCCTCCGTCCCTCGTCTCCCGTCCTCCGTCCTTCGTCTCCCGTCCTCCGTCTCCCGTCCTCCGTCCTTCGTCTCCCGCAAAAAAAAATCAACTGCGAACCCAACGCAAGTGGTTCGCAGTTGAAAGCGAAGAAATTCCCCGTCCGGCGGAGCTTTCCGCCCTTCGGGCGGGAAGCGCAGCGGTAAGGGGAATTTCTGAGCTGGTGGGGGAAGGTGGATTCGAACCACCGAAGTCGAAGACAACAGATTTACAGTCTGCCCCATTTGACCGCTCTGGAATTCCCCCAGATACATATGAACTTGTGGAGCTGGTGGACGGACTCGAACCCCCGGCCTGCTGATTACAAATCAGCTGCTCTACCAACTGAGCTACACCAGCAGTTCCAACAGCAGTATTGATTTTAGCAGACCTTTCCCCGTTTGTCAACAACAATTTTTCTTCTTTCTCAACTTTTTTCCAAGGAGTGAACAATATGCTTTACACAAGACGGCGTCCCGGCGGACAGACCCTCCGCTGTACCCTGTGCGGCCGGGAGATCACCTTCGGCGAACCCTACTGGCACTGCAACGGCGCCCGGGCCTGTGAGGAGTGCCTCCCGGAGCTGGCCCGGCGGGAGCTGGCCCCCTGCCTGGAAATCCGGGGAAGGGAGGCGCGGCGATGACCCTCCAGGAGCTCTCCCGGTGCTATCAAGCCAGCGCCTCCGTCCTCCATGCCCGCATCACGGATCTTCGGGCCCTGGAGCGGGCCCAGGCGGACCCGGAGGCCGCCGCCCGCCTCCGCCGGCGGATCCAGGAGCTGACTCCCCTCTGGCAGGAGGCCCGGGAGCTGGCCGCGCTGACCGCCCATTACTACGACAGGAGTTATCACCGAAATGAACACTATTCGTTATAGCACCCGCGCCAGCGAGTGGATCGGCGACCTGACGGTCTGGAACCGGCAGCACGCCGCCGACAACAGCGAGCAGCTGGACCGGCTCCGCCGGAACCTCCGCCGGGCCCGGGAGCAGGAGCTGACCCCCCGCCAGCGGCAGATGATGGAGCTCTACTTCGAGCAGGGGCTGACCATGCCCCAGATCGCCGCCCGGCTGGGCATCACCACCTCCACGGTTTCCCGCACCCTGCGCCGGGCCCGGGACCGGCTCCGCCGCTGCCTGCGGTACGCTTTGTAGAAAACAGCCGGAAACCGGCGGGAAAGCGGGGCCGATTGGGTAACTTTTCCATGGGATTCCTCTTGCGGTTTCCTCCGGAAGCGTCTATAATCAGACCATATGGCCCACCGGAGAGAGGCGCTTCCGCCCCGCTCCCGGGCCCAGCAACGCCGGAGCACCGGCGGGAACGCCCGGCGGACCGCCGGGCCTGGAGGAATCGCAATGAAGGATATGGTGTACAATTCCCTGCACAACCGGTGGCTGCGGCTCCTGGCCGCTGTGGCGGGCGAGGCCGTGGTGGCCCTGGCGCTGAACCTCTTCATCGTGCCGCTGAACCTCTATTCCGGCGGCCTGATGGGCGTCTGCCAGCTGATCCGGTCCCTGCTTCAGGACCGGCTGGGCCTGCATTTCGGCGGCGTGGACATCGCCGGCGTCCTCTACTTCATCAGCAACGTCCCCATCCTCCTCCTGGCCTATAAAACCCTCGGCCGGGGGATGACCCTCAAGACCATCATCTGCACCGTCTCCTTCTCCTTCTTCTACAGCATCATCCCCATCCCCTCCACCCCCATTGTGGACGACTACCTCACCGCCTGCATGCTGGGCGGCATCATCGTGGGCGTGGCCAGCGGCATCGTGCTGACCTGCGGCGGCAGCGGCGGGGGGCTGGACATTGTGGGCCTCTGCCTGAGCAAGCGGGGAAGCCGCTTCACGGTGGGGAAATTCTCCCTGACCTTCAACTTCTTCCTCTACGCCGCCTGCCTGATTCTCTTCGTGCCGGAGGTGGCGATTTACTCCGTGATCTACAACTTCTTCACCTCCATGGTGCTGGACCGGATGCACCAGCAGAACGTCAGCGTACAGGCCATGATCTTCACCAAGGAGGACGAGAAGGCCCTGGGCCGGTTCATCATCGAGAAAATGGGCCGCAGCGTCACCTACTGGGAGGGGACCGGGGCCTACAGCGGGAAGGGCCTCCACGTGCTGGTGGTGTGCCTGTCCAAGTTTGAGATTGAGGAGCTGCTCCACGCGGTCCATGAGAGGGACCCCCACGCCTTTACCACAGTGCAGGAGCGGGTGCGGGTCTACGGCAACTTCCGGAGAAAACTGGAGTGAATAGAACAGGCGGCTGACACCGGTCAGCCGCCTCAGAGTGTCGAAAAACCGTAAAAACCATCCTCGACGGGAAGGAGGAGAGTTACGAGAGGAACCCAGGAAGGGTTCCTTTCGTTTTCAATCATAAGTTTTCAAAACGTTTTTTAACGTTTTGAAAACTTGCTCAGGCTGGCGAAAATCCTTTTTCGACAGCCTGAGGCGGCTGACACCGGTCAGCCGCCTGTTTCCTTTCGAATCTCCCGGACCCGCAGCCGGTTCCCCTCCACGGAGAACCGGACCTCCAGCCCGGCGAAGCCAAAGCCATAGACCCGCTCCGGGTCCTCCTGATACCGGGGCCGGGGGTCTAGGGCCAGCACCGCCCGGAGGCTCTCCCGCCGCTCCGGCGGGACCTTCTCCAGCTCCTCCGGGGGGATGCAGACCTCCAGCGTCTCCCCGGCGGGGGCTGCCGCGAAGCCTCCCCGGGCCTCCGGGCGGCAGTCCGCATAGGGGAGGTAGGGCTTGATGTCCAGCACCGGCGTGCCGTCCATCAGGTCCGCCCCCCGGACCCGGAGGACGGTTCCCCGCTCCCGGGTCTCCTCGATTCCCGCCAGGGTCACGGCGGACAGGGCGATGGGGTTGGGGCGGAAGGGGGACCGGGTGGCAAAGACCCCCAGCCGGGCATTGCCCCCCAGGCGGGGCGGGCGGACCGTGGGGGACCAGCCGGGGCGGACCGTCTGGTCAAAGACCCAGAGCAGCCAGATGTGGGAAAAGCCCTCCAGGCCCCGCAGGGCGTCGGGGTTCCGGTACTCCGGCTCGAAGATCACCAGGGACTCCAGGGATTCGATCAGGCCGCTCTGCCGGGGGACGCCGAACTTGCTGGAAAAATCGCTGCGGATATGGGCGATGGGGGTCATGGGGAAGGTATGGGGCATAGGGCAGGCCTCCTTTTCTGCTGGTTATTATACAGGAGGACTGGGGAAAAGGGAAGACTTTCCCGGGACGGCGGGGGCTGTTTGGGGGAAACCCGGTTTCCGCGCCGGGTCTTCCTCCCCGGAAAAAATTCAGGCCGCCGGAGTCCTTCTCCGGCGGCCTGGGGATTACTGGCCGTCCATTGCCCGGCCTATGGCGTTCCCCGCGCCGTCCACGGCGTTGCGGACGCTGCGGCCCGCATCGTCGATGACGTCCCTGGCGCCGTCCGCCAGAGAGTCCTCCGGCATTACGCCGCTGGTTCCGGCGCGGTCATAATCGCGGTTATCGCCGCCGCTGCGGTTATCGCCGCTGCCGGAGTCCCGGTTTTCGTCATAACCGCCGTTTCCGGCGATCATGCCGCCGCTGCCGGTCCGGCCCGGCACTGCGCCGCTTCCGCCGCAGGCGGTCAGGACCAGCACCAGCGCCGTCAGCAGTGCCACGCAGATGCTCTTCATGAGATATCCTCCTTCCATCACTTCCGGCTCCGGCCGCCCCGGAGGACGGCCGTTTCCCGTCAAAGAAGTTCCGGACGCTCCGGAGCTGCTTTGACGGCCGCGGAACGGATTTCCGCGTCTTCACGATACCCGTAGCCTATTGTCTCCCGTTTTTCCCCCGCGACTCCTGGCACTTTCCGGGAAGAGCTCCTTTTTTTGAAAACAAGACATGAACCGCCCTCCCGGACCATAAGCATAGAGTAAGCGCTCCCCGGAGGGGGCGCCTGGAAGGAGAGCTGCCTTATGGATCTCAGGGGAAGCGAAACGGAGGCCAATTTGCAGCGGGCCTTTGCCGGGGAAGCCCACGCCCGGTGCCGCTACGACCTTTACGCCGAGGCGGCCCGGCGGCAGGGCTATGAACAGCTGGCCGCCTTTTTCGAGGAAACCGCCCAAAACGAACTGGCCCACGCCCGGATGTGGCTCCGGGCCCTCGGCGCTCCCGGCTCGGTGGAGGAGAGCCTGACGGACGCCGCCGTCAACGAGAACCGGCTGTGGACCCAGGTCTACGCCGAAATGGCCCAGACCGCCCGGACCGAGGGCTTCCCGGAGCTGGCCGCCCGGTTCGACGGCGTGGCCCAGGCGGAGCGGGCCCACGAGGTCCGGTTCCTGAAGCTGCTGGAAAACCTCCGCCAGGAACAGGTTTTTGCCAGGAACAGCCCCGTCCTCTGGTACTGCCGGAACTGCGGCCACCTGGAATGGGGGAAGGCCGCCCCCGAACGGTGCCCCATCTGCGCCCATCCCCGGGGCTTTTTCCAGATCAAGGCGGAAAACTACTGAGGCGGGGAACAAATTCTTTTTGCGAAAACGTTTGGATTTCAGCAAAATGACGTATAATCCTTAGTAAATCTGGTGTAAACTAACAAAAAGAGTGCCGGGCTCACGGAAATTTTTTTAAAATGTTTGTACAATTGTCCATTGACGGGAAACGAAAAAGCGGTTATCATTAACATTATAGTAAAGTACTGATTCGTGGGCATTCCATTCCATGATTCTGATACAAAAAGGAGAGCTGCAAGATGTATACACAGGAAATCACGGTCAACAATGAAGTTGGTTTGCACGCCCGCCCCGCCACGTTCTTTATCCAGAAGGCCAACGAATTCAAAAGCGGCATCTGGGTGGAGAAGGAAGACCGCCGCGTCAACGCCAAGAGTCTGCTGGGCGTGCTGTCCCTGGGCATTGTGAAGGGCACCCCCATTACGCTGATCGCGGACGGCAGCGACGAGAAAGAGGCCGTCACTGCCCTGGTGGACCTGGTGAAAGACAACTTCGGAGAGTAATGAACCACCCCGTGCTGGCCTGTCAGCGCGGGGCGTTCTTTTTTATTGGGCCTGGAAAGGGAACTTCCGGGAGACGGCGGCCCCGGCAGAAGGGCGGGCACGCAGGTCCGCCCGGTGTTCTATCGGGAGGCGGGCCTATGTGTCCGCCCTTCTCCCCCGAATGCAATTTTTTCACCATCAACCCCCCAAAAAGGAGGCCAAGCCATGACCAAGGACGAGCTGAAGGAGAAAGCGAATGACCTGCCGCTTCTGCCGGGGGTCTATCTGATGATGGACAAAACCGGGAAGGTCATTTACGTGGGCAAAGCCAAGCGCCTCAAGAACCGGGTCAGCCAGTATTTTCAGGACAGCGCCTCCCACACCGCTAAGACCCGGCAGATGGTCTCTCAGATTGACCGCTTTGACACCATCTTCGTCTCCAGCGAGTTCGAGGCCCTGGTGCTGGAGAACTCCCTCATCAAGCGCCACATGCCCCGGTACAACATTCTTCTCAAGGACGACAAGGGCTATCCCTTCGTCCGCCTCTCCCGGGGGCCCTATCCCCGGTTCTCCATGGTCCACAAGTGGGCCGCCGACGGCGCGAAGTACTTCGGCCCCTTCGGCGGGCGCTTTGAGACCCGCCAGGCCCTGGACGCGGTCTGCGCCGCCCTGCGCCTGCCCACCTGCAGCCGGAAGTTCCCCCGGGACATCGGGGCGGAGCGGCCCTGCCTCAATTTCCACATGGGCCGGTGCGACGGCTTCTGCCGCCCGGAGATGACGGAGGAGGAGTACGGCCGCCGCATCCGCCAGGCCTGCCAGATGCTGGAGGGCAAGGCGAAGGAGCTCCTCCGGGAGATGACCGGGGAGATGGAGGCGGAGGCCGAAGCCCTGCGCTTTGAACAGGCGGCGGCCCTCCGGGACCGGATCAGCGCCATCAGCGCCCTGAGCAAGAAGCAGACCGTGATTGCCGGGCTCTGCGCCGATACGGATATCTGGGGCCTCTACCGGGGGGCGGGGAAGTGCTGCTATGCCATTCTGCATATGGAGGAGGGCAATCTGGCGGGCCGGGAGACGGAGCTGTTTGCCGCCCCCATGGAGGAGAGTCCCGAGGAGATGCTGGCCGCGCTGACGGCCCAGTACTATCTGCCCCGGGCCATCCTGCCCCATGAGATTCTGCTGCCCTTCGCGCCGGAGGGGGACGGCCTCTCCGAGGCCCTGACCCGCCGGGCGGGGCGGAAGGTCCGGGTTCATGTCCCCCAGCGGGGGGAGAAGGCGGACCTTCTGGCCATGGCCCAGCGCAACGCCGCCGAGGAGGCGGAACGGGCCACCACCGCCGAGGAGCGGGTGGCCCACACGCTGGACCTTCTGACGAAGATGCTGGACCTCCCCGCGCCGCCGAAGCGGATGGAGTCCTTTGATATTTCCAACACCGGGGGCAGCGACATTGTGGCCTCCATGGTGGTGTACAGCGGGACGCGGCCCCTGAAGAGCGCCTACCGGCGGTTCCGGATAAAAGAACTGGAGGGGAAGCCGGACGATTATGCCTCCATGCGGGAGGTGATCCGGCGGCGGCTCCAGCGGGCGGCGGACGGAGACGAGAAGTTTTTGCCCCTGCCGGATGTGTTTTTGATTGACGGCGGGATTACGCATGCCCAGACGGCCCTGGCCGTGGCGGAGGAATTCGGGGTGACGGCGCCGGTTTTTGGTATGGTGAAAGACGACAGGCACCGGACCCGGGCCCTGGTGACGCCGGAGGGCCGGGAGATTGGCATTGTGGGGAATCCGGCGGTGTTTGCCCTCATCGGGCAGATTCAGGAGGAGACCCACCGGTTTGCCATCACCTATCACCATGAGAGTCATGGGAGGAGTGCCATGCGCTCCGCCCTGGACGGGATTCCCGGGGTGGGGCCCAAGCGGCGGGAGGAGCTGCGCAGGCGTTTCGGGACGATGAAGGCTATCCGCGAGGCGGAGGTGGAGGACCTGACGGCGGTGGTGCCGCGGCCTGCCGCCGAGGCGGTGTGGAGGCACTTCCATTCCATGGAAGGGGAGGGGCCCTGACGGGCGGGAGGATTTCAGCCCTTTGGGGGCTGGTCCAACGCACCCCCCATTTTCTCTTTTTATTCCCGGAATAAAAAGAGAAAACGGGCCGTGCACGGTCCAAAAGAGAAAAACAA
>JBCLRG010000015.1:0-82872 GCA_041223955.1 Oscillospiraceae bacterium 38-13
TACTTCCTGGCGAAACCTCGCCCCGGCACTGGTATACTTTGTGGCGAAATTTGGCCCATTTTACTTGACTGCTTACACAGTGATAAAATGTAAAAAAACGCCGAGGATAAAATGCAGTTTTGAGGCGGAGGTGAAATGAAAGGAGCACAACAGAAAGACCCTGGACGATTTTGACTTCTCTTTCCAACCCTCCATCGACAAGCGCCAGATCGATGAGTTGGCTACCATGCGCCTCCTGGAAAACGGGGAGAACGTAAATGGCCCCCCGCGCGAGCCCAGCGAAGCGGGTCGCGTGGGGAGAGGAGGAAGGAATAGAGCGGGTGTAGTCCTCGCCGCAGGCGGGGACGAAGCGGAGCGGAATTTCTTCCGACGAGGTCCGCCCGGCGTGGGCAAGACCCATCTGGCCTCCGCCCTGGACTTGGTGGCAGCACAGCACCGTTTCTCCACCTACTACATCAACTGTCACCAACTCATTGAACAGCTCAAGAAGGCCCACTTTGAGAATCGTCTGCCGGATAAGCTCAAGGTTCTGTCCAAGTACAGGATGTTCATCATCGACGAAATCGGCTATCTCCCCATGGACATCCAGGGTGCAAACTTGTTCTTCCAGCTCATTGCCAGACGGTATGAGAAAACGTCCACCGTTTTTACCTCCAACAAGACTTTCTTCCAGTGGAACGAGGTCTTTGCCGGCGTCACCATCGCCTCCGCCATTCTGGATCGTGTAGTGCATCACTGCACCGTTATCAACATCAAGGGTGAGTCTTACCGCCTGAAAGAACGCAAGGAATTTATGCGTCAGAAACAGCAAGTCGTGAACACTCTTTTTGAACAAGGAAACGCTTAGTTTTGTTGTCCCCCGCCGAAAAACTACAAAATTTCTTCGGCGTTTTCTTACAATTTCAAATTGGCGTTGACACAAACAAATCCCCGCCACCTCATATCGAGATAGCGGGGATTTGTTATTCGCTTTTTCCGATGCCTTTGCGGATTAAACGTTTGATCTCGGTCTGTTTTGGCTTTCCTTCAATAGCCCGCAAGATATCGGCGTCTGTCCCTTTGTTCAGCTTCAAACTGACATAAACAGCCGTCCTTGCGTCATAGCGTTCCTTTGCGGTCGTTTTATCTTCTCTCATTTTTGACTGCTTGAGGAGGGCGGCTTCCCGCCGCCCTTAGCCTCAATCCTCCAATGTGGCTTGCAAATCATTCAAGATTTCCTGCATCAGCTCTTTGGACTTCTCGGGGTCCTTTTCTTCGATTGCCTTCTTCATTCTGGCGATCATCATTCGAAGAAACCCTCCAAATTGCTTGTCCGTCTGGCCCATTTTTTAATCCCCTTTCTTTAGGATGTATCCATTATAACATGGGTGGCACCCACAGTCAAGGAGTTTTTTTAATTCCCGCTATCTCAATATGAAGTTGTCAAGGCGCACAGGTCACCTGCCATTTCAGCAGTGCCATGAATACACAGTATACAATTTAACCGTATTTTTTAATTTCTCAACTGCGCATCACTATTACTGCTCATTAATGACCTTGCGCGATAATCCGCTTCTTTTGCCGAGAGTCCTCTTGCCATATTCTGCTTAATAAACACAGCTCTGTCAGCAACCACAAGGTTACTCTTTAACATTGATATTAATTGGCTTGATGTGAATTTTGTGTTTGTCTTTTGTATGCGTTCTGCCGCGCTTGACTTGACTGCCCCGCTTCTGCCTGTACTTCGGTCAGCGCTTCCTCTACCTCCCATTCCGGGCCCTCCTTGCAACAATTTTGTTGTAATGTGGCTCTATTTTGATAATGTTCCAGTCACATTCCATAGGAACTTTCCCGTAAAAAATGACCTAAGACGGAGAAAGAGGCTTCATCATTTCCTCGTATCCTCGCAAGAAAAGACGGTTGCTTTCCGCATTTTTCTGCGTGCCTACACTAGAAACGGCCACGATTCCGCCAACGGGTTCGCCATCAAAACACTAGGCGTAGCTGTCCGGCGTGCTCCAAGAAATGGTGGGAGATACCGTCATCCCGTGTAACAGCCAAGCCCGTTTTGGCGAGTGTAGGTCAAATCGTATTGCCCCCCTATCGACCACAGCCGGAAAGCCTTGAAATATCAGGGCCGTTTTGCCTCTAATGCGTTACACATCAACCCCATCTTGGCGGCAGGGGTTTCTCGCCCATTTCTACGCAGTTAGACCACCAGCGAATACATCACGAACCTGCTGATCGAATACTACAATCTGAAGAAAAACGGAGGTACGGCAACTATGAGCGGCAATACGAGAACGATGGCCTTCCAGATCCCCGAGGAGCTCTTCCAGTGGATCAAGGTCCACCTGGAGCGGGAAACCCAACGGACCGGCAGGAAGCTGACCCAGCGGGAGTTCGTGCTGAACCTGATCGAGGAAGCGCTGATCGAAGCTGAGGAGGCTGCCGCTGAGGAAGCCGAGCGGGTCAACGCTGCCATGGCCAGCGCCAGCCCCACCGGGACCACCACCGAGGAGGATGATTCCGAGGAGGACCTGCCCCCTGAGAAGCCCTGAATCACCACATCGCCGCCGCGTCCCCGCCCTGCGGGGGCGCGGTGCCTTCCTTCAAGGCCACGGTACAACGGCAGCCAACAGAAAGCCAGCGTCAGCCCTCGTAGGGCCACCTTCTACGAGGCGAAGGCCCTGCCCCCGGAGAAGCCCTGAAACGCCACAGAGCCCCTCGTGTGGCCCCGTTGAAGCCCTTGCGCCACAAGGCCCCCAGCATCCCAAAGGGATGCCGGGGGCTTTTTCGTTCCCAGCAGGGTGAGTCAGACGCTGAAGTTCAACTGACGGTAGTAGCCGTCATAGACGCGGGAAATGGGCTTGTCCGCTACAGCGGGCCGGTCCGGGCCATAGAGCAGGCTCCCCAATTTGTAGCTGACGCCATTAACACAGACATTCTCCCCGGCGCTGTGGCTTCCAAACTTTGTCAGCCAAGCCAGCGCCTCCCGCACCGTGCAGCCCCGGCGAAGCTGTCCCTGTTCGTCCCATAGCGGATCATAATCCAGTCCCATCGCACAAAAAAACCTCCCATATTTTTTACAATACCGCTGAATATTGTAACTGGAAAGGCCAGGAAAAGCAATGCCGGACATGGAGAAAAAGACGGGCGGATTTCGTGAAAGTTGGGACGTGACAGCGCAAACACTACGGCCCCAGGAGAAGCAGCCGAGCAGGGTACCCCCAAAAAGAGTACCCTGCCCGGCTGTTTTGCGTTCAGATGAAAGGAGGAGGAAAATATGAACCAACACGGCTCTATACCCTCCACTTTGGGCAGTTCAGCTTTCCAGGAGCTGCTGGAACAGGCGGCAGCCCGCGTCAGAATCACGGGCGGCACGATAACAGAGGCCATACAGAACATTGATTACAATATGCAGCCAGGCCATGCGGCTGCCAACAAGGCTCTCTGCGGTCCGGAATCCCCCATGGCGGAGAAGCTGGCCCTGCTGATGAACATGAGCCCCATCACCGCCGCTCATATTACCATAGACGCAGACAGCGGGAATGTCACCGTTAAAATAAATTCGCTATAGGAGAAGTTGCGGGCTGAACGGGAGATCAGCCTGCCCACACGGCAAACGGCCTCCAGGCGGAGCCGTTTTTTCAACCATAAAAATCAACCAGACAGATAACAGGGAAAGGCGAGGATTTGAGTACAAACACAACTTATGGCTTCACAGAAACGGAGCTGGACATTGCCAAGCACACGGATTTGCCGGACCTGCTGTCCTCGCTGGGCTACACGCTGAAGCGGGTCGGCAGCTACTACACCACGGCGGAGATGGACAGCATCCGCATCAAGGAACGCCTTACCTGGATGCGCTACTCCACCCGGCAGGGCAGCGACGCCATCTCGTTCCTCCAGGAGTTCTGCGGATGCGTTTCCCGGAGGCGGTGGATTACCTTCTGGCTTATCATGGGCGGTCCAGAGACTCCCCCGACCGGGACAAGCCTGTCCCCCGCCCCAAGCCGCCTCCGCCCAAAGAAAAGCTGCCCTTCGTCCTGCCGCCCACAAATTCGGACCAGCGGCGGGTGTTTGCGTATCTTCGCAAGCGGGGAATTGCGTCTCAGGTAATCCAACGCTTTCTGGACGCCGGGCTTCTCTACGAGGACGCCCCATATCACAATTGCGTATTTGTTGGCAGGGACGGCAGCGGCCAGGCTGTGTTTTTCACAGATGCGGAAACGGTCGTGTCCGCCGATGATAACCATATTCTCGTTGATAATGATTGGGGCATAGCAGCCGTTTTCCAGGATATCGCTCTCCAAAGAAGAAAACTGCTCTCCGCTGAGAGGCGGGAGCAGCTGTTCTATCTCCGGCAGGACGAGTCGGCGTCCGTTCAGAACTGCTGTATGTAGCATTTGTGTTTTGCAAAGTACCATCTCCTTCAGTTTGATCTTGTGAGTCTTCGTCACGGTTTGCCGTTCTACCCAATCCGGTTCCTGACAGGCAACCCTGCTCGGCGCTGTGTCGTGTTGCTTTCCTTGGCCTGCTCTCTCAAACTGAAATCATGGTAGGCTTCCCCGAAAAAGTACCGGATTGGACGGTCATTTACTTTTGCCCCAGACGCAAAACGCACTTAGGGTACAGCAAAAAGCCTGTAAATGAGTTCCAATCCCTTTCGGGAAAGCCTATTATAATTGAGGACAATTATTTGAATGTCTTTTCCAATCAATTGCTGTTATGCGTAGTATAACGCCATTGGATGAATTTGGCAAGGTGAGGGAAATGCAGTTTGATAGCATAACAGCCAATGGCCTGGAAAATTTTCATTGCGGAAACCACAAAATTAATGTATGATTAGAGGAAAATATGGTGAAACCGCACTGATGGAGGGATAATCATGGCGGACATGAAAAAGGAACAGGAACGCGACGAGCTCCACCGGGCAATCTGGGCGATTGCGGATGAGCTACGGGGCGCGGTGGACGGTTGGGATTTTAAGAACTATGTCTTGGGGACGATGTTCTACCGTTATATATCTGAAAATTTGGAGAGCTACATCAACTGCGGTGAGTGGGATGCGGGAAACACAGATTTCCGGTATGCGGATATGCCTGACGCCGAGGCGGAGGAAGCAAGGGCCGGGCTGGTGGAGGAGAAAGGCTTTTTTATCCTGCCCAGCGAGCTGTTCTGCAATGTCAGGAAGAATGCTCCCCAGGACGAAAACCTGAACGAAACACTGGAGGCGGTGTTCCGCCATATAGAGGAATCCGCCAAGGGCAGCCAGTCCGAAAGCAGCTTTGCAGGGCTGTTTGATGACTATGACGTGAACAGCAACAAACTGGGCGCGACAGTGGCCAAACGGAACGAAAAGCTGGTCAAGCTGTTAAACGGCGTGGCGGAGATGAATCTGGGCGAGGTAAAAGATCACGATATCGACGCCTTTGGCGACGCCTATGAATATCTCATGACCATGTATGCCTCCAACGCGGGAAAGTCCGGCGGCGAGTTCTTCACTCCCGCTGACGTGTCCGAGCTGCTGACCCGCCTTGGAACCGTGGGCAAAACGGAGATCAACAAGGTCTATGATCCCGCCTGCGGTTCCGGCTCCCTACTGCTGAAGGCGGAAAAGGTGCTGGGCCGGGACGCCATCCGCAACGGCTTCTTTGGGCAGGAAATTAATATCACGACCTATAACCTCTGCCGTATCAATATGTTCCTCCACGATGTGGGTTTTGATAAATTTGATATCGCCTGCGAGGACACTCTGACCGCGCCCCAGCACTGGGATGACGAACCCTTTGAGCTGATCGTCTCCAATCCGCCCTACTCCATCAAATGGGTGGGGGATGGTGAACCCATTCTGATTAACGACCCCCGTTTCTCTCCTGCCGGAGTGCTGGCGCCAAAGTCCAAGGCAGACCTGGCTTTTATCATGCACTCTCTATCTTGGCTGGCCTCCAACGGGACGGCGGCTATCGTCTGCTTCCCCGGCATCATGTATCGGGGCGGCGCAGAACAGAAAATCCGAAAGTACCTGGTGGATAACAATTTCATCGACTGCGTGATTCAACTCCCGGCCAACCTGTTCTTCGGGACAAGCATCGCCACTTGTATCATGGTGCTGAAAAAGGGCAAGGCGGACAACAAAGCGTTGCTTATTGATGCCTCCGGCGAGTGCGTCAAGGTAACGAACAACAACCGGCTGACGGCGGAAAACATCCAACGCATTGTGTCCGTGTTCGCAAGCCGGGAAGAAATCAAGCACTTCTCTCATTTGGCAGAGTATGTGGAAATCGTGGAGAATAACTACAATCTGTCCGTGTCTGCCTATGTGGAGGCGGAGGACACCCGGGAGAAAATCGACATTGTGAAGCTCAACGCCAAGATTGCGGAGATCGTGGCGCGGGAACAGGTCTTGCGGGATGAAATTGATAAGATTGTCAGAGAGATAGGGGAGGATAGCGATGAGGCTATCTGATGTGCTGTCAAAACCTCCGGTGAGCAGATTCGAGCAAGTAGATAATTTTTTAGGAAAAACAAAACTGAACTGCGGAAAACAGCGAAAGGTCAATATTGGAATCGTTGGTCTTACATATTTTTGCAAACGTTGTGATGATGATATGACTTTCGTTTCCGATAATGAATTGTTCTGCATCGGCATAAACAATAATCGGGTCAGTATTGACTGTGTGCTTAGGTGTCCGCGCTGCGGAGAATTAGTACCAGTGTGGTTTTTAGTGGAAAGCAAGGAAAATATGTTGGGAGCCGCTCCAGAGGTACGGGTGTTGAAACGAACCGAACGGCTAACAGAATATGTTCTTTTGAGGCGGGGACAGCACCCAACGTATTCCGAATGGCTGGAAAGAGCGGATAGGGCTTACCGCGATGAATTAGGCGCTGGGTCTATCGTATACCTGCGGAAAATTTTAGAAGATGTTACGATACAAAAGGCAGAAACTTTGGGAATAGAAACAAAGAAGAAAAGCGGCGCATCAAAGCCCTTCAAGGAAATATTGGATAAGGTCGAAGCTACAGACCCTATTATTCCAAACGAGTTCTCAGAGAATGGCTATAAGCTATTCGGAGAACTGAGCGATGTGGTGCATGGAGACTATGATGAGCAGGATGGGTTAAAAAAGTATGGCTCGCTTCGCAGACTGGTGATCGGAGTGCTCGACAAAATCAAGAATTCTGAAGAAATTGCTGGAGCAAAAACTGCGCTTGGCTGGATTGAGGGCAGGGAGGCACAAGTATGAATCGCTTAGAAAAGCTGCTTCGGGAACTTTGCCCGGATGGGGTGAAGGTCTATTCACTTAGTCAAGTAGCGCACTATGCCCAAAAAAGGATTGACGCATCACAAGTGGATGAAACCTCCTATGTAGGTGTTGAAAATCTCTTGCAAAATAAGCAAGGAAAAACGACAGCATCCTCTGTTCCGGTAGTCGGGGCGGTCATCGCATTCGAAGCTGGGGATATTCTTATCGGAAATATCAGGCCATATCTCCGAAAAATATGGCTAGCCGACTGTAACGGGGGAACAAATGGAGATGTTTTGGCTATTCAAATTGAAGACAAAGCAAGATTAGACCCTAAATTTTTGTATTATGTGTTGTCCTCGGAAGACTTTTTTCTTTATGACATTCAAAATTCCAAAGGGGCTAAAATGCCTCGTGGAAGCAAAGCGGCTGTATTAAATTATCAAGTCCCCATTCCCCCTCTGCCTGTGCAGAGTGAAATTGTCAAGATTCTTGACAATTTCACGGAGCTTACAGCGGAGCTTACAGCGGAGCTTACAGCGGAGCTTACAGCGAGAAAGAAACAGTATGAATACTATCGTGACAAGCTGCTGACCTTCGGCGTCCTCGAGAGGGGGACAAGTGATTGTGTTTGGAGAACGCTCGGAGAGACCTGCCATCTCAAGGCGGGAAAGGCGATTTCTGCGTACGAAATTTCTTCGGAGAAAACTCCCATATATTCTGTGCCTTGCTTTGGAGGTAATGGCCTACGCGGTTATGTGCGGACGGCAAATCAGCAAGGCGATAAATCGATTATAGGCCGTCAAGGTGCATTATGTGGTAATGTATGTTATGCGACAGGTGGTTATTTTGCGACAGAACACGCCATTGTTGTAACAGATAAAGGGTATTTCAATAGTCGTTTTCTTTATCATGTATTAGTGCATAAGAACTTGAATCAGTACAAAACCGCCGGGGCACAGCCGGGGCTTTCTGTTGCAAGATTGGAAACAATATCAGTTCCAGTACCAGATATGTCTATTCAAAACAAGATTGCATGTGTCTTAGACAACTTTGACACTATTTGCGCCAGTCTAACCTCCGGCCTGCCCGCTGAGATTGAGGCGCGGCAAAAGCAGTATGAATACTACCGGGACAAATTGCTGACATTTGAGGAAAGGACTTAAACATGGGAAAAGAGAAAAAAGCTGGCGTGATTTACATCCTGACAAACCCTTCTTTCCCAGACTATGTAAAAATAGGCTATGCAACAGATATTGAAAAAAGATTGGCACAGCTTAATCGAAGCGAGTGCATCCCTTTTGCATTCCGGGTCTATGCGATTTATGAGGTATCAGCCCCGCTGCAAGACAAAGAACTGCACAGCTTGATCGACCGCCTGAACCCGGAACTGAGGGCCATTGATACTTTTGATGGAAAGACCAGAACAAAGGAATTTTACGCTATGTCCGCTGAGGACGCCTATGCGCTTTTGGAGAGCATCGCCAAGCTCAGCGGCACCATAGATAAGCTGCGGCGGCTGACGCCGGAGGGACACGAGGTTTTGGATGAGGAAGTAGCCGCCGAGGTTCAGGCTGAGGCAAAAGAGCGAAAGGCCCCATTTTCTTTTTTCAAATGCGGAATTGAACCTGGAGCCGAGATTGTTCTGTCCGGCCGTTCTGATATTGTCGCTACGGTAAGCGACGACCGCCAGATCAAGTATGAGGGACAGACGTATTCCCTATCCTCTCTTGCGCAGAAAATATTGCAGACATCTTATCCGCTTCAGGGTCCCGTCCACTGGACCTATGAGGGGAAAAAGCTGCGTGATATCCGTGAGGAAAGGGAAGCGCAGGGCCTTTATCAATAGCCGGACTGATGAGGTGAAACCATGGCATTTTTTAATATCGTTGCCGCCAGCAATGAAAGCACAGTAGTTGCTGAATATACGCCCGAATCTGCCCGCTCCGACGCTTACCAGAGCGAGGCGGAGCTGGAACGGGAATTCATTCGAATCTTAGCCGCACAAGGTTATGAATATCTGGATATTCATACGGAAACGGATTTAGCAGCCAATCTTCGCAAACAGATAGAACGGCTTAATCAGTATGTATTTACGGATAGTGAGTGGGAACAGTTTTTTTCAGATTGCATTGCCAACAATAATGAAGGCATCGTAGAGAAGACTCGTAAAATTCAAACAGATCATGTCCAAGTGCTTCATCGGGATAACGGCATGACCAAAAATATCTCTCTCATCGACAAGAAAAACATCCACAACAACTGTTTGCAGGTGATCAACCAATATGAAGTTGGCACGGCGGACGGCGCAAACCGCGACAACCGCTATGACGTGACCATCTTAGTGAACGGACTGCCCCTGATTCACGTAGAACTGAAACGCCGGGGCGTAGCTATCCGGGAGGCGTTCAACCAGATCAAGCGATATCAGCGGGACAGCTTCTGGGCCGGATGCGGGTTGTTTGAGTATGTGCAGATTTTTGTAATCTCCAATGGCACACATACCAAGTATTACTCTAACACTACCCGTTCCAGCCATGTGAAAGAGATGAACGAGGCCGGACGGCGGAGGTCCAAAAAGACCAGCAACAGCTTTGAATTTACCTCTTTCTGGGCAGATGGAAACAACAGGGCCATAGCCGATTTGATTGACTTTACGAAGACCTTCCTTGCCAAGCACACCATCTTGAATGTACTGGTTCGGTATTGTGTATTCACCTCGGAAGATATGCTGATGGTTATGCGGCCCTACCAGATCGCGGCCACAGAGCGGATATTGAGCCGCATTGAGGTTTCCGCCAACTATAAGAAGATGGGGAGTATTGACGCAGGCGGCTACATCTGGCACACCACCGGCAGCGGCAAGACTTTGACCTCCTTTAAAACGGCGCAGCTTGCCTCTCAGCTCCCCTACATTGACAAGGTGCTTTTCGTGGTGGACCGTAAAGACCTGGACTATCAGACCATGAAGGAGTATGACCGTTTTGAGAAAGGGGCGGCCAACAGCAACAAGTCAACAGCGGTTCTGCAAAGGCAGCTGGAGGACACAAAGGCCCGTATTATCATTACAACCATCCAGAAGCTGGACAACTTTATTACGAAAAATAAGGGCCATGCCGTATATGGAAAGCATTGCGTCATTATCTTTGACGAGTGCCACCGCAGCCAGTTCGGGGATATGCATGCCAAGATCGTCAAAGCGTTCAAGAATTATCACCTGTTCGGTTTTACCGGGACGCCGATTTTCGCTAAGAACGCCGCAAAGGGCAAGCATCTGGAGCTGCTGACCACACCGCAGACTTTCGGCGACCAGCTCCACACGTACACCATTGTGGACGCCATCAACGATGGGAATGTCCTGCCTTTCCGCATCGACTATGTGGATACGGTAAAAAAGAAGGCTGATATCAAGGATAAGGATGTCCGGGCCATCGACATCGAGCGGGCGATGGGCGCCCCGGAGCGGGTACAGGAGATCGTGACGTATATCCTGGCGCACTTTGATCAGAAAACCAAGCGCAGCAGCTACTATTCCTTAAAGGGTCAGCGGATGGCAGGGTTCAACTCCATTTTTGCGGTCAGTTCCATCCCTATGGCGGTGAAATATTACGCAGAATTCAAAAAGCAGCTTGCCCAGCAGAACCGGCAGTTTACAGTTGCCACCATTTTCAGCTATGCTGCCAACGAGGACGATCCGGATGATGTGCTGGGTGAAGAGGGCTTTGATACCGACGCCCTTGACCAGACCTCCCGTGATTTTCTGGACAGTGCAATCAGGGATTACAATGCGGCATTTAACACCAACTTCGATACCTCCGCCGATAAATTCCAGAATTATTATAAGGATTTGTCCATGCGGGTGAAAAACCGGGAAGTTGATTTGCTGATCGTGGTCAATATGTTCCTGACCGGCTTTGACGCCACCACACTGAACACCCTGTGGGTGGACAAGAATCTGAAAATGCACGGATTAATCCAGGCGTATTCCCGGACGAACCGCATCCTCAATTCCGTAAAAACCTATGGCAATATTGTCTGCTTCCGGGACTTGCAGCAGGCCACCGATGACGCTATCGCCTTGTTCGGGGATAAAAACGCCAATGGCATCGTGCTGCTCAGAAGCTTTGCGGACTATTATAACGGTTATGAGGATGACAACGGCAGACATCACCCCGGCTATGTGGACTTGATCGCAAAGCTGGAATCGGAATTCCCTCTGGATGTGGAAATCGTTGGAGAACAGGCGGAAAAGGATTTTATCCGGCTCTTTGGCAGTGTTCTGTCTCTGCGGAATATTCTGTCCTCGTTTGACCAGTTTGAAGGAATACAGACTCTTGCCGCACGAGACTTGCAGGATTATCAAAGCCGGTATATCGACCTGTATGATAAATACCGCAGGAAAGATGCCGGTGAAAAAGAGAATATCAATGATGATATTGTCTTTGAAATCGAACTGATCAAGCAGGTGGAGGTCAATATAGACTATATCCTGATGCTGGTGGAGAAATACCACGATGGGAACTGTGAAGACAAAGAAATCCTGTCTACGATCCGCAAAGCCGTTGACGCCAGTATCCAGCTCCGCAGTAAAAAGGAATTGATTGAACAGTTTATCAGCCAGGTCAATGTGGAGAGTTCCGTCCAAGGCGATTGGCGGCGGTATGTCTCGGAGCAGGAAGAATCTGATCTGGCAGAAATTATAGCATCTGAAAAGCTCAAGCCGGAGGAAACAAGGAGATTCATGGAAAACGCATTCCGTGAAGGGGCTATTAAAACCACTGGCACTGATATTGATAAGCTGATGCCGCCTGTTTCCCGCTTCGGCGGAGGAAATCGGGCAAAAAAGAAACGGGGCATTATTGAGAAATTCAAAACGTTTTTTGAGAAGTACTTTGGGCTTGGCATTGCGGATTTTATAGGTAGCTGACTATATGTACACCAGAATGGAGCCAATATATGCAGACAACATATAGAACTCACTTAGATGCACTCCACCAGTGGATCAATGAAATAAACGCCTGTCTTATGCAAAACATGAATTTTATTATAACGCCAAGCATCGAAGCTAATGTTTTAAACAGAATTCAGTGCATTGCAAACTGCATTGATCTTGATTACCCCTTTTTATTCCGCACAGCTCCACAGTATATCCTCTCAACTGTTTATTAGACCCCCCGGGTTCCAACCTAATCCGGTGTTGAATGTAGTGATGTTTTCAGAACTCTCCGTAATTGAGAGGCACCTTTACAGGGAACCAATCAATATTCAATTTTTCTCAAAGATACATCCTCGCATTCAACGGATATCAGCTTCACTGTATGCTGATGGTCACTTTCCCTCAGCCGCTGAAAAAGCAATGAAAGAAGTAGAAAGCCGTCTGCGAGAATTATTCTTAGAGTTAAAACCGGGAGCCTCTCCGCCTCCGAATGCAGCAGGACTGATTGGTGCTCTTTTAAGTGAAAAAGGAGTATATACTTTTGCAAACGACACAACAACGAGTAGCCGCAATTACCGTCGCGGGATTCAGTCTTTATTCGAAGGAGCTTTTGCCGCATATCGAAATCCAGCATCCCATGATAATCTGCATATTTCTCAGCGAGAAGCCTTAGAGCAAATTTTTTTGGCAAGCCAAATGATGTATGTGTTGGAATCAGGAACGCCAACTACAACAAGTGGGCAGCAATCATCATGATTGCTGCCCGTTTGTCCTGCTCTGAACGGTTATTGTGTTGTTGTCCTTGTGCGGGGTGGCCCTTGATATTACATGGGTTTTCCGGGGGGGTGTGTTACAAATTTGTTGCAGTTCAACCCTTAAATCGAGAGAAGTTCAACCGTTGCTTGAAGTTCTGCTAGCGTCTTATGATTGTAGACCCAGTTTCCGGTGTCTTTGGAGACATAGCCCATAAGAAGGGCAATGCAACTACGGTTTCCCCGGCACTATCAAGCTGGATCTTAAAAGTGTGGCAGCATTTGTGGGGAACATCCCCCTAGGTGGCTATATCGTTGCCTCGGAGGAAGTCAAACTGCTCCCGGTATCGCTCGGACTTCATCACCTCCTGCGGGAGCTGAGGCGTTATCCGGGGCGGATACCGCCGCTGCCCGATCTTGCCCAAGACATAGAGATAGTGGACATATAGCGCCGTGATTCCAGTGTATTTGGGGTGCTTTTTGTAGGGCTTGTAGGTTGGCCTGTAAATGACGGCGGGCCTGTGTCCGGCCTCAATGTCCTCCAGGCCGCTCTGGATCGATGCTCGGATACCGTCCTCAGTGAACAGCGCACTTTTCTGTCCGGGATGCATGAACCGGTCCTGGCCCCGCAGCCGGAAGCCCAGCCGGTTCCCGTAGCTGATCTCGTAGCCCTTGTGTTCCATGAGTATAAAGAAGTGACCCAGGTCGTTGGCGTCCTGGATGGCTGTCCGCAAGTCCGCCTCCAGCATGGAGCGGAAAGTGGGTTGGCCTTTAACTGGCACAGCCATTCGATGTAGCTGACCGCCTTGCAGTCACCGTCCTCCATGATGACCAGCCCATGCTCCCGGCACAGCCGGTCCGAGACAGCCCGGATCTGCTGGTAGCAACTCTGGGCGTTGCAGTGGTACTTCTCGCTGGTGTCCGCGTTCACGGAATTGAAAACCAGGTGGGCGTGGATATGCTCCCGATCCACATGGACTCCGATCACCGTTTCGCACCCAAGCAGATGTTCTTTCGAAAATTCAGTGGCGATCTCCGGGGCTTGTTCCGGTGTGACTTCTCCTGGCTTGAAGGACTGGATGATGTGGCAGTACATCACTCCTTTCTTCTTGCCGTAGGCCCGCTTGGTTTCCAGCATCTGGCGGCACTCTCGGCCAGGGCCACAATTCAGGTGGGCGGCGAGGACATGTTACAGTACAGCTCCATCTGCGGCAGGTTTGCCGCTATCAGCGTATCCAGCGTAGCGAACATGGTGCTGTAGTCTACAGGTTTTCTGACGTTCATCCAAGCTCCTCCTTTCTCAGACAGTTATCATGACACAAAGAGAGGCCCTGTCGCGGGGCCGCTCTTCTACTTATTATCATGTTTTGAAAACGGCCGCCTCGTAGGGCCGGAGAACCCCGGCACTGTCCTCGTAGCTCCCCAGCAGCTTTTCACAGTCCGTCCAGGGGGTATTATCCAGGGCCACATCCTGTCCGGTCAGATTACAGGCCACAAACAGCTCCTCGTCTCCCAGGAACCGCCGGTAGACGAAGACCTCCGGAATATCCTGAAAGAGAAATTCAATTTGCCCGTCGGCGATTAGCGGCTCCTCCTTCCGCAGCCGGATGAGCCGCTTATAGTAGTGCAGGATGGAGTCCGGGTCCCGGAGCTCCGCCTGGGCGTTGATAGTCCGATAGTTCTCCGGCGGCAGAATCCAGGGCGTTCCGCTGGTGAATCCCCCGTTGGCACCGCCGTCCCATTGCATGGGGGTCCTCCCGTTGTCCCGGGAGCGCTGCCGGAGGACCTCCAGGGCTTCCTCCTCCGTCTTGCCGCTTTGGAGCATGATCTGATAGTAGTTCAGGCTCTCCACATCCCGGTACTGCTCTATGGAGGTATACCCGGCATTGGTCATACCCAGTTCTTCCCCCTGGAAAATGTACGGCGTGCCCCGGAGGAGATGGATACAGGTGGCCAGCATCTTGGCGGATTCCTTCCAGTACCGCCCATCGTCCCCAAACCGGGACACCGCCCGGGGCTGGTCGTGGTTGCACCAGAAGACCGCGTTCCAGCCCCCAGCCCTCTGCATCTCCAGCTGCCAGGAGGCCAGCAGCTCCTTGAGTTTCGCCAGGTCCGGGGGTTGCAGTTCCCACTTGTTTCCGTCCTTGTAATCTACCTTCAAATGGTGGAAGCTGAAGGTCATGGACAGCTCCTTTTCCGCCGGGTTGGTGTAGCGGACGCAGTTGTCCAGGGAGGTGGAGGACATCTCTCCCACGGTCACCAGATCCTCCAGTCCGGCGTCCGCCGTCAGCTCCTTCAGATACTCGTGAATGTGGGGCCCGTCGGTGTAGAACCGCCGCCCGTCCCCGGAGTCATCGTCCTGGAAGACGGCGGGCTTGGAGATGAGATTTACCACGTCGAAGCGGAAGCCTTTTACCCCCTTGGCCTTCCAAAAGCGCAGAACCTCTTTCAGCTCCTCCCGGACCGCCAGGTTGTCCCAGTTCAGGTCCGCCTGGGTCCGGTCGAAGAGGTGCAGATACCATTTGCCCAGCTCCGGCACATAGGCCCAGGCGCTTCCGCCGAATTTAGACTCCCAGTTGGTGGGGGGTACGTCGGGCGCGCCCTCCCGGAAGATGTAGTAGTCCTGATACTTTTTCTCCCCTGCCAGGGCCCTCTGGAACCAGGCGTGCTCCGTAGACGTGTGGTTAAACACCATGTCAAACATCAGCCCCAGCCCGCGCTGGTCCGCCTGGGCAATCAGCTCCTCCGCGTCCTCCATGGTCCCAAACACCGGGTCGATGGCGCGGTAGTCCGAGATGTCGTAGCCGTTGTCGTTGAGGGGGGATTTGAAGAAGGGGGTCAGCCAGAGGTAGTCCACCCCCAGGTCCCGGAGGTAGTCCAGCTTTTCGATCACGCCCTGGAGGTCCCCCAGGCCGTCGCTGTTGGAGTCCCGGAAGGATTTGGTGTAGATTTGATAAACGACTTTATCCCTGAAATCCGTCATACGATTACTCTCCAATCTCCGCGATGATTCCTTGCCCCGCCTGAAGCTCCTGTCCCGGCCGGAAGCAAAGGGCCTGCCCGGCGTCGTCGGTGACCACCAGCATGGTGGTGAGGGGATGCCCGGCGGCCTTGATCTTCTCGGGGTCGAAAGCGATGAGCTTATCGCCCCGGTTCACTCGCTGGCCCTCCTTCACCAGGGCCCGGAAGCCGTCGCCGTTCATGTCCACGGTGTCCAGACCGACATGGAGCAGACTCTCCGCCCCGTTGTCCAGGAGAATACCACAGGCGTGCCAGGTCCCTTCGTTGACCACCGTGATTTTTCCGTCCGCCGGGGCCAGGAGAACGCTGTCCGTGGGCTCCATGGCCACGCCTTCCCCCAAGACCTTCTGGGAAAACACTTGGTCGGGGACCTCCTCAATGGAAATCACTTTGCCGGAGACGAAGGCGCTGAGCTCCACGTTTCCGGCGGGGCTTTTCGCGGTTTCCGTCTCTGCTTCGGATTCCGCCTCAGCCGCGGCGGCGGGGGCCATATCGGCGGGGGCCAGCTTCTTTCTGCCCACGACGTAGGTCAGGCAGAAGGGCACCGCGATGGCAATCGCCATGCAAAGAGCGAAGCTGCCGATATAGGCGGGCTGGATGGAGAGAATGCCCGGCAGGCCCCCCACGCCGATGGTGGAGGCCGTGGTGCCGGTGGCCACGCTGACCACCGCCGCGCAGGCGGAGCCGATCATGCCGCAGAGGAAGGGGAAGCTGTGCTTGAGGTTGACGCCGAACATGGCGGGCTCCGTGACGCCCAGATAGCAGGAGATACAGGAGGGGACGTTGACCTCCTAGGCGTCGGCGTTCTTCCGCTGGAGAGCGATCATGCCGAGGACGGCGGAGCCCTGGGCGATGTTGGAGAGGGCAATCATGGGCCAGAGCATGGTGCCCCCAAAGTCCGCCGTCAGCTGCATGTCAATGGCGTTGGACATGTGGTGCAGACCCGTGATGACCAGGGGAGCATAGACGAATCCGAAGACCGCGCCGAAGACCACCTTGAGAGACCCGGAGATGCCCGCGTACACGGCGGCGGAGATGGCGGACCCAATCTTCCAGCCGATGGGGCCCAGGACGAAGTGAGCTGCGACCACAGCCAGCAGCAGGCTGCAAAACGGCACCACGATCATGCTGATGACCGGCGGCGTAATTTTGCGGAAGAACTTTTCCAGATACACCAGAGTGAAGGCCGCCAGGATAGCGGGGATCACTTGGGCCTGATAACCGATCATGTTTACCTGGAAGAAGCCGAAGTCCCAGAAGGGGATCGTCTCGGCGGAGGCAACTCCGTAAGCGTTCAGCAGCTGCCCGGAGACCAGGGTCAATCCCAGCACGATGCCCAGCATCTGGGTGGTGCCCATCTTCTTGGTGACGGACCAGCAGATGCCCACGGGCAGCATGTGGAACACCGCCTCGCCGATAAGCCACAGGAAGCTGTCCAGCCCCGCCCAGAACTGGCTGAGGTCGCAGAGGGTCTTGGTGCCGTTTTCAAATAAGTACAGGCTGTCGATGCAGTTGCGGAAGCCCAGAATCAGGCCGCCGGTAATCAGTGCCGGGATGATGGGGGCGAAGATTTCCGCCAGGGCGGACATCACCCGCTGGAGGGCGCTTTGATTCTGCTGGGCGGCCTTTTTCACCTGGTCCTTGGACACGCCCTCCACCCCGGCCACGGCCACGAAGTCGTTATAGAAGTCGGAAACCGTGTTGCCGATGAAGACCGGGAACTGCCCCGCCTGAATGAAGGTGCTCTTGACCATCTTCATGGTCTCGATGCTCTTCACGTCGGCTTTTGCCAGGTCGTTGAGGACGAAGCGCATCCTCGTGACGCAGTGGGAGACTGCCGCGGTGTTTTCTTTGCCGCCCACCAGGGCCAGCAGCTGTACGCTGTCCTGCTGATACTTTCCCATTCTCGTGAACCTCCCTGTCAATCTACTTGTTTGAATAAGCTGTGATTTTGTTATAGCGTACTTGTTCAGACAAGTCAATATCTTGTTTGAACAACTTGGTAACTTTGGAGAACCGGCTAAAATCCACTCTTGCTTTTTAGCGGTTTTGACATTATACTGTTGTTCAAACAAGGGGGGATGAAACGATGCCGAAAGCGAAGTATGATGAAATCTATCTGGATTTGAAGCGGGCCGTGGAGAGCGGCGCGTATCCCTATGGGGACCTGCTGCCCTCGGAGAACACGCTGATTACGCGGTACGACTGTTCTCGGAACACCATCCGCCGGGCCTTGGCGGGGTTGGGGGAGGACGGCTATGTCCAGCCCATCCACGGCAAAGGCGTGCGGGTAATCTATCAGCCGTCGGAGCGGGCGTCCTTCGCTGTGGGGGGCATCGAGTCCTTTCAGGAGACCGCTCGGCGAAACCGGCTGAATGTGGTGACGAAGGTCATTCGCTTTGAGACCGTGACCGTGGACCGGGACTTGGCCCGTCGGAGCGGCTTTCCGGAGGGGGAGATGGTCTACGACGTGCTCCGGGTTCGCTATCTGGACGGGAAGCCCCTGATTCTGGACTGCAACCTCTTTCTAAAGTCCCTGGTGCCGGGCCTGACGGCAGAGATTGCGTCCCGGTCCATCTATGCCTACATTGAACAGGAGTTGGGGATGCAGATTGTCACCAGCAAGCGGACCATCACCGTAGAGCATGCCGGGGATGAGGATCGGTGCCTGCTGGACCTGGGGGATTACAACTGCCTGGCGGTGGTGACGGGGCAGACCTTCAACGCCGACGGGGTGCTGTTCGAGTACACCCAGTCCCGGCACCAGCCGGATTATTTCAGCTTTCACGACACCGCCGTCCGGAAGAAGGGCGCGGGGAAGGCTTTAGGGCGAGAACCTGAGAAGACCATACCACAGAGTTTTTGATATGGCAAAGGAATTAGCACAGTACACCGAGCCCTACGTGATATAATTTGGGATGATCAACTGCAATTTTCAGTTGGTATACCTGGAGTTATAGCGGAGATATTGCGGAAAACCCGATCCCAGAGCCTGCCCCTGTTACAATGTGGGGGGATGAGTTTATTTTCTATCGGGTTGTTTGCTGGCATATGGAGCTGAACACGTTGGTAAAAACCATGTGATGCGGGCGCTGTGGCCGGCGGTCCCCCAATGCCCTTCTGCTCGGAAGCCTGGGATGCGATTTTCCTCTATATTTATACTGGTACTGGATTGCAGGGTGGTTCCATTATGAAAGGCTGAATGAAGGTCGAAAGCACGATGATTACATGCTATTCCGACGGGACAAGACCCGTCACTTTCAAGATTGAACGAATTGACTACGAGTAAGAAGCTGGAAACGAGAGTTTGAGTAAGTTGACTTTTAGCCATTTTCGACGGAAAGGACCTTTTAGACATGGGCCGTGTTGTGAGCCGTGATAAGAACTCCAGAACGATTCAGAAGATGACAGGTGCAGCCCCTGATGTGAAACGTTATTGCACAGATGGGTGCCCTGGATATCTGGATGTTGTCTTTCCTGAGAAACATATCTTCAATGTCCACAACAAACATGACACCTTCACCGTGGAGAGTGTCAATGCTGATCTGCGCTATTTTATCCCTACTCTGGCACGCCGCAGCAGGTGTTTTCCTCGAAAGCTGGAAAACCTTCAGGCTGCCTTGGCTGTTTTCGCGCGGGCCTAAAACCAATTCGGGCTTCAAAAGCACCTCTATCGTTCCAGACACCGGCCCTTCTGTCCCCTTTTCTCTTTTTGACTTCCTTTATCTGCGTATTTGGACACTCCACCACGCCCCACCTTGACACCAACAGAATTTTATATTACTATTAAAACTCACCCCACAAAAGATTCTCACTGGGCACCGGCCCGGATACATTCAGGAGGCAGCATCATGAAAGATTTCAGCCGCAACGTCACCCAGGGCGTGGAACGGGCCCCCAACCGCTCCCTGTTCTATGCCCTCGGCTACACCCGGGAGGAACTGGACCGCCCTCTGATCGGCGTAGTCTGCTCCTATAACGAAATCGTTCCCGGCCACATGAATCTGGACAAAATCTCCGAAGCCGTCAAGGCCGGCATCCGGGCCGCCGGAGGCACGCCGGTGGAATTCCCCGCCATCGCCGTATGCGACGGCATCGCCATGGGCCATGTGGGTATGAAATACTCCCTCATCACCCGGGATCTTATCGCCGACTCCACCGAGGCCATGGCCATCGCCCACCAGTTCGACGGACTGGTCATGATTCCCAACTGCGACAAAAACGTCCCCGGCCTCCTCATGGCCGCCGCCCGCCTGAACATCCCCGCCATCTTCTGCTCCGGCGGGCCTATGCTGGCGGGACGCCTCAGCGATGGCCGCCGCACCTGCCTGAGCCACATGTTCGAGGCCGTGGGCAGCTACTACGCCGGGAAACTGGACGAGCCCGGGGTAGAAGACTACGAAAACAACGCCTGTCCCACCTGCGGCTCCTGCTCGGGCATGTACACCGCCAACTCCATGAACTGCCTGACGGAGGCCATCGGCATGGCTCTCCGGGGCAACGGCACCATCCCCGCCGTCTGGTCCGCCCGCCTGCGGCTGGCCAAGCACACCGGCATGAAAATCATGGAGCTGGTAGAGAAAAACATCCGCCCCCGGGATATCATGACGAAGGCCGCTTTCCACAACGCCGAAACCGTGGACATGGCCCTGGGCTGCTCCACCAACACCATGCTCCATCTCCCCGCCATCGCCCACGAATGCGGCATCGAGCTGGATCTGGACATCTCCAACGAAATCTCCAGCCGGACCCCCAACCTCTGCCATCTGGCCCCCGCCGGAGACACCTACATGGAGGACCTGGAGGGCGCCGGAGGCGTCTACGCCGTCATGAAGGAGCTGACCCGAAAGAACCTTCTGGACACCACCCTCCTAACCTGCACCGGCAAGACCGTGGCCGAGAATCTGGAGGGCGTGGAGAACCGGAACCCGGAACTCATCCGCCCCATCGACAGCCCCTACTCCCAGGACGGCGGCATCGCCGTGCTGAAGGGCAATCTGGCCCCCGAGGGCTGTGTGGTAAAGCGCTCCGCCGTGGCCCCGGAGATGATGGCGCACACCGGCCCCGCCCGGGTCTTCAACAGCGAGGAGGACGCCATCGCCGCCATTTACGCCGGGAAAATCCGGGCCGGAGACGTGGTGGTCATCCGCTACGAGGGCCCCAAGGGCGGCCCCGGCATGCGGGAGATGCTGAACCCCACCTCCGCCATCGCGGGCATGGGTTTGGACAAGGATGTGGCCCTGATTACCGACGGCCGCTTCTCCGGCGCGACGAGAGGGGCCTCCATCGGCCACGTCTGCCCCGAGGCGGCCCAGGGCGGTCCCATCGCCTTCGTGGAGGACGGGGACATCATCGCCATCGACATCACCCAATGCTCCATCACTCTGGAGGTAGACGAGGCCACGCTGGCGGACCGGAAATCCAAATGGGTTTGCCCGGAGCCAAAGATCAAAACCGGCTACGCCGCCCGTTACGCCAAGCTGGTTACAAGCGCCGCCCGGGGCGCGGTTCTGGAATAACCGGAGGAGGTAGCCCATGCAGCTGGAACTGGCGGCGCTGGACTGGATTCAGCTCCATCTCCGCTGCGGCTTTCTGGATTGGTTTATGCCCTTTGTCAGCGGCCTGTCTAACCATGGGGAGGTCTGGATTGTCTTTGCCGCCCTTCTGCTCCTCATCCGGCGGCAGCGGAGATACGGCCTCTCCGCCGCCTGTGCCCTGACGCTGGACCTGCTGGCGTGCAACCTGTTCCTGAAGCCCCTGATCGGCCGGGTCCGGCCCTTCGCCTTCCGCCCGGACCTCTCCCTGCTGGTTTCCCCGCCGGGGGACGCCTCTTTTCCCTCGGGACATACGGCGGCGGCCTTCGCGGTGGTCTTTGCCCTGCTTGCCGCCGGGAGTCCCCTGTGGCGTCCGGCGCTGGCGCTGGCTGTGGTTACGGCCTTCTCCCGGCTGTACCTCTTTGTCCACTGGCCTACCGATATCCTGGGCGGCATCCTTCTGGGTGCCGTCGTAGGGTGGGCCGGGGCGAGGCTGGCGGAGGTCCTTTTGAAGCGCCCGCGCAAGCCGGAGAAAACTCCGTGACGGGCAGTTTCGTCCTGAAGTGGGTTAAGCCCCGGACCCTGTTGGGTCCGGGGCTTTGCGCGGTTTCTTTGGTGAAAAGTACCATCAAAGCATCTGCCGCCTCTCCGGTCCGGATTCCGCCGGACGGGAGGCGCACTGTTTTGTCCGCCCGCTATACGGGGAGAACAGCCGTTCAGCAGCAGGGGGCGGGCGTGCAGTTGTTGTTGCAGCCGCAGTTGCAGCCACAGTTGCAGCAGCACCCGCTGCCGCCGCAGTTGCACCCGCCGCAGCCGCAATTGCAGCCACAGCTGCCGCCGCAGCCGCCGCCATTGCCGCCCCAGCTGTTGTTGCCGCAGCAGCACCAAACGATGATCAGCAGGATGATGATCCAGCAGCAGTTGCCGCCGCCAAAGCCGTTGTTACACATAGATGAAACCTCCTGAGAGATGTAGACCGAATCGGAGCGGTCCCAGTTCATCATATGCCCCCTGCCGGGAAGGGTTCCAAAAAAGCCGCCTTCGGAACGGCTTCCGAAGGCGCTTACAATCTCCAGTTCACCACCGAGGGCGCGGTATCCCGTTCCCACTGGGTGAAAATTCCCTTGTCCATCAGATGTTCTCCCAGAGTCCGGCCGGTGCCGGAGACCGGAGTTTCTAAAGCGTAATAAGAGATGTACACCAGCTCTGCCCGCAGGAAGGGGTCCCGCTCCAGCATGGCCGTCTCCCCCTCCGTCAGCATCCCGGCGCTCTGTGCCCGGGCAAAGACGTCCGACAAATCCGTGTTGGCGGCGGAGCTGTACCCCAGCGCCCGCAAAACGAACTCCGTATACTGCCGGGCGCTCACCGGGGCGGAGGGCCGGAATTCCCGGGCGTTGTAGCCGTTGGTATAGCCCTTTTCATAGGCGTAGGCCACATATTTTTCCCCGCTGCTGCCCGCCGCCACATCGGCAAAGGGGCACGCGCCGGTCCAGGCGAGGGCCTCGTTCTCCTCGCCCAGCACCCGGATGAACATAATCAGGGCCTGCAAACGAGTGGGAGCGGCCTCCAGGTCGTAGCCCTGCCCGTAGCCGGTAAAGCTGCCCTGAAAGAGGTGCAGGGTTTTCAGCACGGAGGCCATGGCGTTGTAATCCGTGGCGGTGGAGGACTGGAAGGTGCAGGTCCCCTGGTAATCCACCACCGCAGTTTTGCTGGTGACGACGAATCCGGCGGTCGTGTCCTCCGCCACCAGATAGCGGTGCCGGGGTCTCAGGCTCCCGCCGCTGGGAATCACCGTTCCGTCGGTGACGTCCACCACGGCGCCGGAGGAGTAGTTCACCTGACCGCTCCCCGCCAGGAGCAGCACGCCGCTGCCGGTTTCAGCCTGGAGCAGGTCATCCCGTTTCAGCCGGGTCTCTGTCCAGGAGGCGGCGCTGGTGGTATCCATCGGGGCAGAGGGGGTGTTTAAAAGCGCGCCGGCGTTGTCCAGGCGGGTGTTGACGGCAGTGTCCACCCGGTTGGTGAATATGCCGTTCAGATAGGAAAGGGACGCCAGCGGGTCCGCCGCGTCCCCGGCGGCAGAGGCCCATACAACAGCGAAGGCCAGCAGGCACAGCGGAAGCAGAAAGAGAAGTTTTTTCCTCATAAGGAAGCGTCCTTTCCCGGAAGCCCGTTCCCACCGGCACGCGGAGGAAGCGAAAGCCCATCATTGGTTGGCGATGCGGTAGCTCAGGGTCAGCAGGCTGTCGGCAAAGTGGATGTTTTCGATCTTTACCTCCGGCCGTCCGCAGATGATTTCCACATTGGTGAAGTTCCAGAAACCCCGGATACCCAGGCCGATGAGGCGGTCCGCCGTCTCCTGGGCGATGGCCTGGGGAATGGTCAGGACCACCACGTCCACGTTATGGTGCTTGATAAAGGACTCCACCTCATCCATGGAGTAGATGGGAACACCGTTGACAGTCGTGCCGGTAACGGCGGAAGAGACGTCAAAGGCGGCGTCCACGGTAAAGCCGGTCTGGGCAAAGGGGAAATTTTGCAGGAGGGCGTGGCCCAGATTACCCACGCCGATCATAACGAGGTGGTGGTCATTGTCCACGCCGAGAATGTGGCCGATTTCGGTATGGAGTTCCTCCACGTTGTAGCCGTAGCCCTGCTGGCCAAATTCACCGAAGCAGCTGAGGTCCTGGCGAATTTGGGAAGCGGTGATGTTCATCTCCTGGCCCAGGGAATGGGAGGAGATACGGACCACGCCCTTAGCGCAGAGCTCGGTCAATTGCCGGTAATAGCGTGGCAGCCGCCGGATGACGGCGTCGGAGACATTTTCTTTCTTCAAAACGCTCACTCCCAATCAGAACCTTATCATAATTTAATAGTTTAGCTCATAATTGCCGACTTGTCAATTTTTTTAACAATCTTTTTTTGCAAAAATTTTTGGAGCCCCGAAGAAAGACTCCAAACAGCAGCTAATGACAAAAGTAATTGCAAAAAAGATAAACGCAACCGCCATTTGAGAATGGCTGAAGGCCGAATGGAAGGCAAAAAAATTCCGTTTCACACTGTACAATAGTGCACAATAGTTGTTTGAGCGCTTTGTAGTCTTTTTAAAGTTTACTTTGCTGCCCACTTATCGGAGGCAGTTCACCGATATTTCCCCATCGGAGAAATATACTGGATAAGGGTTTCTGTAATCCGATGGAACTTGGTTTCGATTATTCTTGAAGGGAGCTAGTCAATCCAATGAAAATTCTGTTCCTGAAAAAGGTCATATCTAAGTTGCAAGTACAAGGCATCGACCGCAATATTCCAGTTAAGCAAGCACTGCCGCCGTACAGCTCAGGCCTCAACCGGAGCCGTACGGCGGCAGTGATTTTCCCTTTGACCGGTGCTCTTTCCTGCATCTGTCCATCCGGAACTCATACTTATCGCTTATTCCGTCCCTGCCGCGCTCTGCCTACCGTTCAAACCATCTCCCTCAATCGCTTCCATACAATTCATCTTCCCCTCCGCCGTTTTTTTCACGCTCTCCGCATCCACCTTACCCTCAGTTATAATGTAAGACACCACGGAAGCAAGCGACACCACCGCTCCCGCTACAGAACTAATCGTATCCTCATCCAGCCCAAACACCATAGCTAGGCCAGTGATTACCCCCGCGAGCGCCGCCCACAGCTTGCGGGAACTCAGCTTGCGTTTCCACTCAATCGTATTCATAGTTACCATCATCCCTATCCGTTATTCAGATATCTTCGTCATGCGCAGCCTGATTGAGGTGCTCCTCCAGCCGGTTCATGGCCTCCGTGACCGGGCCGCTGCCGCCCTGCTCTTTCAGACACTGCAAACAGGCCAGCAATCCATAGCAGATCAGGGTCTGCTCCCTGCGGATTGCCCTCAGCTCCTCGTTCTGCTTCCTGCTCCGCTGGACGAACTTGAAGCACCAGAGAATCACGCCGCCGATCACACCCAACGCGGTCAAGAGCTCCGCCAGTTTAATCAGTGTGTCTACGCTGATGGTCACTTCCATACTCCGCACTCCTCTCCGGCCCTCGAATACACACCCTGGCAAGCCGGTACAAACTGTCGCCAGCCGTTCAATCAGGCAGGGTCATTTCCTCCGTGAAAGCCTTGTCCTGTCAAGCCTTTTGGGGTTTTCGGCAAAAACTCCATAAGTTATCCCCCGACCATTCCGCGCACAGCGCAGGGGACAGCCCGCATACCCGCTGTTCAAACAGACACGGCAGAACAGAGTCCTGCGGCAGGAAAAGCCCTGCCGCCGTTCCATCTTATGCGGCCAAAACCGGCCTGTTACGCCGGAACCCGACGCCCGGCGGGCGCATAGGATGCTGTGGGCGCCGCGGGAGGGCCTCCCGCTTCATACGGCAGGCCGCTTCCATCTGGCGACCAAGGCTTGAAAGGAGACACATTTCTTATGTCTATGCCGAGTTTTCCCAACGTTGACCCGCCTATCCAGCGGGAGGATGCGGTCAATCAGATCCTCTCCTCCATCGCCATGGAGGAGCTGGGCCTGAGCCACATTCTGAACGCGGAAGGCGAAAAGCTGCAATATATCCTGGGTACGCTTCCGGGACTCAGCGGTCCCCCCGCCACGGTCAGCGATGTGCTGGCCGCCAACGAGAGCGTCCGCAGTATGCTGGAGACCGCCGTGCAGAACCAGCTCTTCCTGAAGTCGAAGATGCAGGGCGCTCTGGCGGCTTCTCCCATGCAGGGACCCACTGGTCCCACCGGCCCCACAGGCCCCACGGGCCCTGCCGGCGGTCCTGCCGGGGCCACGGGCGCCACCGGCGCTATGGGCGCCACCGGAGCCACCGGAGCTACGGGAGCCACGGGCCCTGCCGGTCCGGAGGGGCCTTCTGGCATTGACGGCGCCGCCGGAGCTACCGGCCCCACAGGTCCCACCGGTCCCACTGGCCCCACCGGTCCCACCGGCGCGGCGGGCGCTGCCGGTCCCACCGGCGCGGCGGGAGCCACGGGTGCCGCCGGTGCTGCCGGAGCCACCGGAGCCACCGGCCCCGCCGGTCCCACCGGGCCCAGCGTTACCGCTACCTCCGCCTTTGCCGCCAATACCAGCGGTACGGCTCTGCCTGTTATCTTACTGGGCATTCCGGTTCCCCTGCCGGACGATCAGGTGCTGCCCGCGGGCATTACGGTGAACGGAACGAACACCGAGTTTACCGTGAACACCCCCGGCCGTTACCGGATTGCCTATACGCTCAACACCTCTACAGCCCTGGCCAGCGGCACCCGGCTGCTGATTAACGGCACGGCGAATCTGGCCTCCACCGTAGCGCCCTCGCTGTCCCTGAGCCACTTCTCCAATGAGATCATCGTGGATCTGAGCGCGGGTGATACCGTTTCCCTGCAGATGTACGGTATTCTCGGCACGGCCACGCTGCTGCCCGGGGCCGCCGGAGCAACCCTGTCCATCACCCGCCTGAGCTGAGGAGGGATATCCCATGTCACTGCCTAAATTTCCCCAGATCGATCCCCCTCTGAGCCGGGAAGGGAGTCTCAACGAGATCATTTCCTCCATCGCGGCGGAGGAGCTCAGCCTGAGCCACATCCTCAACGCCGAGGGCGAAAAGCTGCAATATGTTCTGGGCACCCTGCCGGGCCTGGAGGAAGCCGCCGCCTTTGAGGAGGTCATGAGCGTCAATCGGAGCGTACAGGATACCCTGTCCGATGTGATGGAGCAGCAGGCGCTGCTCACCGCCAAGCTGAGCGCGGCCATGAAGGCCCCCGTTCTTCCCGGCCCTGCCGGTCCCACCGGTCCTGCCGGTTCCGAGGGCCCCGCCGAAGGCCCTACCGGGCCGGATGGTCCCACCGGACCCACCGGACCGGATGGCCCTGCCGGTGCGGAGGGGCCCGCTGGTCCTGCCGGCCCTACCGGTCCGCAAGGTGCCGCGGGCGCTGAGGGCGCTGCCGGTGCGCCGGGTGAGATGGGCCCCACGGGTCCCACCGGTCCCACCGGCCCGGACGGCGCGGCCGGTCCCACCGGTGCTGCCGGTGCGACAGGACTCGCGGGTGCCACGGGCGCGACCGGCCCTGCCGGTCCCACTGGAGCCACCAGTCCTGGCCTTACCGCCGCCTTTGCCGCCAACACTCAGGGCAGCACCATCTCGGTGGCGGTGGGCGGTACCCCCATCTCTCTGCCCAACGCCCAGGTTCTGCCCGCCGGTATCACGGCCAATTCCGGAAATACCGTGTTCACCGTGGCAGAGGCGGGCACCTATCAGATTTCTTACCATGTGAATACCACGCTGGCCCTGCTGATGGGAACCCGGCTGGTGATTAACGGTGTGAACAATACCGCTTCCACCATCGCCCCTAGTGTCGCCACCTCCAGATTTGAGAATCAGATCACGGTTAACCTGACCGCGAATTCCACCATCTCCCTTCAGATGTACCCGCTCACGCTTGCCGGGGCTGCCGTCCTGGTCGGCGGCGGGGCAGGAGCCTCTCTGACCATCATCCGGCTGAGCTGAACCGGAGCACAGCAGACTCCCGCCGGTGAAAAACCGGCGGGAGTACTCTCATGACGAATCCAAAGGAGGCTTCACTATGGTGAGCGTCAGTCTTTGTATGATTGTAAAAAACGAGGAGGATGTGCTGGAGCGGTGCCTGGAGAGCGTGTCCCACCTGGTGGACGAGATTGTGATTGTGGACACCGGCTCCACTGACCGTACAAAGGAGATTGCCGCCCGGTTTACGGATTTGGTTATAGCGTTCCCCTGGCGGGACGATTTCGCCGCCGCCCGGAACGAGTCCTTTTCTCATGCGGCGATGGACTACTGTATGTGGCTGGATGCCGACGATGTGCTTTTGGAGGAAGACCAGGCGGCCTTTCTGGCCTTGAAAGAGACGCTGGACCCCGGCGTTTCGGTGGTGATGGCTCCTTATCATACGGGTTTTGATGAGGGCGGCCGCGTGACCTTCTCTTATTACCGGGAGCGCCTTATCAAAAACCGGGCCGGGATGTGCTGGACGGGGGCGGTTCACGAGGCGGTCACGCCGGCGGGGAAAATCATCTATGGGGATTTTGCTGTCACCCACCGCAAAACCCGGCCCTCCGACCCGGACCGAAACCTTCGGATTTATCAGGCGCAGTTGGATGCCGGGAAGGAATTGGAGCCCCGGCATCTGTTCTACTATGGCCGGGAGCTCTATTATCATAAGCGCTGGGAGGAAGCTCTGGAGGTTTTTGAGCGGTTTCTGGAGGAAGGCCGGGGATGGGTGGAAAACAACATTGATGCCTGCTGCCTCTGCGCCTATTGTCAGAAGGAGCTGGGCCATGACCAGGAGGCGCTGGCGGCACTGTTCCGAACGTTTATATATGACCGCCCCCGGGCGGAGGCCTGCTGTGAAATCGGCCTCTGGTTTTTCCAGAAGGAGGAGTACCGGAAGGCGGCGTACTGGTACGCTCTGGCGCTGACCTGTGAGCGGGATGACAAGCGGGGCGGGTTTGTTTCGCCGGAATGCTATGGATATCTTCCCTGTATTCAGCTGTGTGTGTGTTACAGCCGTATGGGGGATCAGAAACGGGCGGAGGAATTTAATGAGCTGGCGGCTTCCTGTAAGCCGGATTCTCCGGAGGTGCGTCATAACCGGGAGTTCTTTCGGGCGGTGACGGTGCGGGAAGGCAAAGTGGAATAGGGATACTTCTGTTCCTCCGCGGTACGATGTACTGCCTCATACTGCCGCTCCTGACGAAACTGTCTCAGTAATCCCTCCTCTCCAGCTCTTTCACTTTTTTAACAGGTCCAGCTCCAACTTCAATCGATAGTTTTCCCGTTCCAGGCAGGCGTTTTCAATCCGCAGCGCCTCTTCCGGTGTCCGGGACATCTGGTTCGCAAGACGTTTCCCTCTCCGGTCCTCCAGTCCCGCTGCTCCTATCTTCTGATATCGCTTTACCCAATTTCGTATCACCTGGGTCGTTGAGCCGTATCTTTCTGCGAGTTCAGAATAGCTTTTTCCGTTCTCCAGGTGTTCCCTGACCGCCTGGACACGCTCCTCCTGAGTGTGCTTCCGCTTCGTCATAGATGCCCCTCCTGCCTCTTCAACAGAATTTCTATGACGGTGATACTCCTTTACCCAGTCCAGAACAAGGTTCCCGGAGCGCAGCTTGTACTTTTCCGCAATGGCCATGGCGCTGCCCTGGCTGGACAGGTATTCCTCCACAGCCTTTTGCTGGATTTCCTCCGATCCCAAAGCGAAAAACAAGTCCCGCTTTTCGACAACCACTCGAAAAGCGGGACTCATTCAAATCCCCAGGTCCTCCAGCAAAGGCGTCCTTCCCGTCTCCACATACAGACTGGAAAAACGGTTTGACAGAATCAGCCTCTCTTCATCCGAAAGCCCCAGCACTGCGCCCAGGCAAGCCGCCGCGTTGAAGTGATCTCCGGCCCCGGTCGAAATCTTAGGCTCCGGAATAAAGCGCGTATCCTTCCGCGAAACTCCCCGGGGCGTGCACAGCAGACTCTCCCGCAGCGTATGAATCAGCACCTCGGTGATTCCAAACCGCTTCCGCAGAGCCTCCCCTACTCCGGCCAAATCCCCCGCCTCCAGCCGGATGGCCCGGGCCGTTACCAGCGCTTCGTTCTCATTGAGACTGAGCACCGCCCTGCGTTTCTCCGCAAACCGCCCAATCAAAACCAGCACCGCCTCCAGCTCTCCGGCGGAGCGGCGGGTGCAGTCACACAGGTCGAAGAACGCCCAGCGGTCCATCTGTGGCGGGCGGTCCGCCAGACTTTCCTGATAGACCCGCTCCCACAGAACCTGAGCAAAGGGCAGCTCACTCCAGTTCAGCAGGGCCATCAAATCCGAATCCGCGAACAGCTCCCCCGCCTTCCCCCTGGCGGCCTTCTGTACAAGCTGCCAGGGCTCGGCGGAAAGACGGTACTGCGGCGCTAAAAACACCTTTCCGTCCTGGAACTCCAGGCAGGTGGACTCCCCGGGGGCGGCAAAGGAATACAAGCGGCAGGGCATTTCCTGAAACAAAGGGTCTGGGGCATCCTCTCCCAGCATCCCGATACAGGTGACATCCAGCCCCAGTATCCCGGCGGCGCGGGATACATACGGCAGATTTCCCCCCAACTGGCGGGCCTGAATTTTCAGCTCCAGGGAACAGCTCTTCTCCGCCTGGGCAATCAGATATTCTCCAAACGAGCGGATGGTGGGAAAATAACTCTCCGGATGATCTTCCCCGGCGGTCTCGCGGACTACCCGGGCAATCGTATCCACAAAGCCGTCAAATCCCACCACGACGCGCTTGGAGGAAATCTCGTCCCTGCGGTCCAGCAGACTCATATTACAGTCTGGCGGCGGCGGCTTCGTCCAGCACCACGCAGCAGTTGGGGTGGCGCTGAAGCACGCTGGCGGGCACTGCGTTGGTCACGGGTCCGGTGAGGGCCTCCCGGATAATATCCGCCTTGTGCGCGCCGTTGGCAATCAGAATCACCCGCTCCGCCGCCATAATCTGGCGGATTCCCTGGGAAATGCCATGGGTGGGATGGAACTTCTCGCCGAAGTATTTGCTCATGACGCGCCGGGTCACGTCGGACAGCGGAACGATGTGGGCGTCCAGCTCAAAGGACACGCCGTCCTCGTTAAATCCCAGATGCCCGTTCATGCCGATGCCCAGAACCGAGACGGTCAGGGGGCCGTACTGGACGAAATAGGCGTTCAGCGCGTCCCGCTCCGCCTCCATGTCCTGCGCCGCGCCGTTGATGATGTGGCAGGCGGCAAAGGGTTTCTTCAGCCGGGACAGAAGCTCCTGATTGTTGAACAGGCCGCAGGAGCCCTCATCGGTATGGGACAGCCCCACCCACTCGTCCAGCGAGGTGTAATGGGCGCGGGAAATATCCACCTCGCCCCGGTTCACCATATCCGCGAAGGTGTGGACGGTTCCCAAGGGGGTCTCGCCTCCGGCAAAGCTCAGAAGGCCGTCGGGACGCCGGCGCAGGCCCTCGGCGGTCAGCTCTGCGGCCCGGCGGCTCATCGCCTCATAATCTTTGCATACAATAATTTCCATGACAGTTCTCCTTGTCAGTTTCAGTCAATCATCTGAATCTCTCTCAGATAAGAGAGATTGCGGCACGCGGAGGCAAAGGCCTTCTCATTGGGGGCTTTGGGCATGTCGGATTCCACAACGCCGATTCCGTCGAACTGAATGTCCTCCAGAGCCTGCTTGACGGCCTTGAAATCGATGATGCCGTCGGGCAGATCGCACATGACGTCGATGTCGAAGGCGGTGTCGGAATCCAGGTGCTCCCGCATAACCCGGGCGTACACTTCGCCGTCCACCTGCTTGAAGTGGAGGTATTTGATGCGCTCCGCGTAACGGCGGATGAAGTCCGGCACGCTGGGGTCCCCGGGCTGGCCGTTTCCGTTGACGTAGGCGTGGTGGCCGGTGTCAAAGCAGAGGTTCAGACCGGTGGCGTCCAGAAGGCGGAGAATTTCCTCCTCCGTCTCAATGAGGGACTTGATGTGGGGATGATAGACCATCATCAGCCCGAATTCCCGCTGGGTAAACTCCCCCATTTCGCGGAACATGGTGAGGTATTTCTTCCATACCGCCGGAGTGTAACCGGCCTTCTTCTCGCTGTACAGGCCCACGTCCGACTCGTCCATGGCCACCAGGTACTTCCCCCCCACGGACGCGACCCGGGCGCAGAGCTTCTCCACCGCCGGGCGGAAGTCCGCAAACCGCTCATACTGGTCAAAGCGGTAGCAGGCCGTGCCGGAGGCGGCCTCCAGCCCCCGGCGGGACAGCTCCTGCTCCAGGACCTCCCGGTCCTCGGGAAGGTAGCCGTCCGGGCCCAGCTCCAGCGCCTTGTACCCGGCCTGCCAGGCCTGGTCCAGAAACAGCTGGGCAGGCGTTCCGGAGGGCGTCCCGTCGGCGTACCAGACGCCCCAGGAGCAGGGGGCGGTGGCAATCTTGACCGCCATGGCTCAGTCCTCCTTCTGCTTCCGCAGAACCTGAATGATCTCGCGGAACAGCTTGAGGTCGGCCACAGCGTCCTCCAGCATGGTCTTGGGCTGGGTGCCGCTGGTGATGCACTCGTGGAAGAGGCGCAGCTCTGTCTGGAAGGCATCGTGGAAATCGGGGCCGTAGGTGGTTGAGCGGGTGTCCTTGTCGTTGGACTCGAGAACCTGAACGGAGGCGGGCTGATAGCGGATATAGGGAGTTTCATACTTGACAAGCACCTTGCGGGTGTTCTGGAAGATCTCAATGGCGGCGTCAAACTGGACGACGTTCTGGTTGTTCACCAACTCATACGTGGCCAGGAAGCCGTCGAACTCCATAACGATGACCACGTGCTGTCCATCGGCGGCGGTGGTGACGGAATGTATCTTCTTGGGCACGCCGAACAGCTCCCGCACGGCGGCGAAGGAGTGGCAGCCCAGACCGGTCATCATCTGATAGGTGGTTCGCATCTCGTCGGTGGCATCGGCCCCGATGGCGCGGTCCAGGTGAGCCCGGCGGCGCTCGCGGCCCTCGGCGATGACCTCGGCGGGGACGTCCTTGGGATAGAAAACGGGACGGGTCTGCCCGATGTAGAAGGGGCCCTCGCAGATGATGTCGCGGAAGCGCAGGTATTCGGTCTTCATGGGCGCCTCTTCCAGCAGCTCCTTGGCCTTCAGGAAGGGCCCGGCGTAACGGCGCATGTAGCCCACCATGACGGTCTGGTTGGGATACTGCTTTTTCAGCTCGATGAGCTCCTCCAGCTCCTCCAGGCAAAGGGTGACGGGCTTCTCCACAAAGACGTGGAGTCCCCGTTTAAGGGCCCGCATGGCGTACTCGCCGTGGTACTGGTCCGGGGAGAGAATCAGGACGGCGTCGATGCCGGCCTTCTCGATCAGCTCCACGGCGTTCAGGTATCCGGCGGCGATGTGGTACTTCTTGCAGATGAAATCCACCAGGGACGGCGCCACGTCGGAGACCGCCGTGACCTGATACTCGTTGCACAGGTCCTGAAGAATGGGCAGGTGCATAAGCTGGGAGACCTCGCCGAGGCCGATCACACCAAGTTTAATCATAAAAAACCTCCAAGATAATTCAAAGTTTCATCGCGAAAAGCGGAGCTCAGCCCTTGACAGAACCGGCAGTGAGACTGGAGACCACCTGCTCCTGGAAGATGGCGAAGACAATGATGGACGGAATCACCGCGATGGTTACGGCGGCGAACATGGCCGTGTAGTCAAAGCTGAACTGGGCGGTGAAGTAGCTCAGGGACAGGGGGAGCGTCCGGGCATCCTGCCCGTTGGTGAGCATCAGGGCAAAGGTGAACTCGTTCCAGGAGTTCAGGAAGGTCAGTACCGCCGCCGAGGTCAGCCCGCCCTTGGCGCAGGGCATCACGATCTGGAAGAAGGTCCGCAGGAACCCGGCTCCGTCCAGATAGGCGGCCTCCTCCAGGGCCCGGGGGATGGACTGGAATGTGCCCCGCAGAATCAGCAGGGACATGGGCATGTTGATGGCGGTGTACACCAGAATTAGGCCCATTTTCGTGTCATACAGCCCCATGGAGTTGACCACGCTGTACACCGGCTGGAGCAGCGCGGTGGTGGGCACCACCAGGGACAGGGACAGGATGAAATACAGCAGATTCTTGCCCCGGAACCGGGCCCGGGCGAACACATAGGCCGCCATGGCCAGGAACAGCACGTTCAAAATCGTGGTGATAACGGTGATGACCACGCTGTTTCCGAAATATTTCAGAATCGGGGAGATGGTCAGCGCCGAGATATACCCCGCGGGGCTCAGGCTGGAGGGCAGGCCGATGCCGTTGGAGAGGATCTCCGCGTTGGTCTTGAACGAGGACATGATGACCCAGGCAATCGGAAACAGGGCCACCAGAGAGCACAGCCCCATGAACAGGTATTTGCCGATAAACGCCGCCCGCTCCCCCGGAGTGAGGCTGCGGAAAGATGTACGCATAGCAGGTTCCCCTCTCTTCCAGTTAATAGTCGTCTTCGTTGGCCCGAAGCAGCTTGTTGATGATGGTCATGACGACGGCGCCCAGCAGGATGATCACCGCGCCGATGGTGTTGGCGTAGCCGTAGTTGTTCTCGGACTTGTACACGCCGTAGAGCAGCAGCGGCAGGTTGGTGGTGGCCTTGCCGGGGCCTCCGTTGGTGGTCACGTAGATCAGGTCGAACATTTGCAGCATGTACGTGGCCGCCATGACCATCGTTGTGGCGATGATCTTCCGCAGCAGCGGCAGGACCACAAACTGGTCCATCTGAAACCCGGTGGCACCGTCCACCTTGGCGGCTTCCAGGACGGACTCGTCGATGGACAGGGCCTCCGCCAGCACCAGGGTGGTGGTGTATCCGGCAAAGAGCAGCCACACCATCGTGACGGAGGGGAAGGCCGTGCCGCTCTCGTTCAGCCAGTTGTGGGTCAGGCTCTCCAGCCCCACCGCCCGCAGGACCGAGTTCACCACGCCGTACTGCGGATTGAAGATGTTCAGGAAGATCATGCCCACGGCGGCGTTGGAGATGATGTTGGGAATCATGTAGGCGGTACGGACGAATTTCCAGCCCCGGGGCTTTTTGTACAGCACCAGCGCCAGGGAGACGCCCAGCGCCACGTGGAGGGTGCAGTGGATAAGAATCCACACAACGGTGTGGAGCAGAGAAGTCCGAAAGGCGGGGTCCCGGAACATCTGAACATAGTTTTGCAGACCCACAAAGGTCATGCCGCTGCTGGTCAGGCGGTAATCGAACAGAGAGGTACCGAACACCATGACCAGGGGAATCGCATAGATCAGCAGAAACAGGATCACTGCGGGAAGCAGAAACAGGAGAATCCATCTCTTCTTTGTTCGCATGGGGCTCACTCCTTACATTGTTGAACTGCGGTGGGGAAATCAGGGCATGGAAAGGGCCCGCCCGAAGGACGGACGGGCCCGTCGCTCAGTTCTTTGCGGCAGCGTCGGTCATGGCCTGGCAGAAGGCGGCGGCGTCCAGCTCGCCGGAGTGCAGGCGGGGCAGCTCCTGGCTGATGACATCCAGCAGGTTCGAGAACATGGTGGCCTGCATGTTGTCCGTGCTGGCGGTGGCCTTGGAGGCCTTATCCAGGAACTCGGCCAGCAGGGGATACTGCTCCTTGGCTGTGCTGGTGAGCTCCACGGTGGGAGAGGCGGGAACCATGCCCTGCATCTCCACCCCCAGCTGCTGGGCGTGGGCGGAGGTGAAGAATTTCACCATCTCAACGGCGGCCTCTTCCAGCTTGGGGTCGTCCTGCTTGGTGACGATGTAGCCCTGGATGGGAGCGTCATACACAAAGCCCTCGGGATAGATGGCCACGCCCACCTTCTCCGCGAAATCCGCGGTGGTTTTCGAGGTGTCGGAGAAATCGCCGATCATCCAGGGACCGTTGGCGATCATCGCAGCCTGACCGGAGAGGAAGTTGTTGGCGGCGTTCTCATACTTGCCGCCGATGGCGTCCAGGGTGGTGTACTCCTGGAGCATCTTCTGAATCTTCCCGGCGGACTCGATCAGCTCCGGGGCGTTGTAGTCCCGGGGATTCATGGTCTGCATGAAGGCCCGGCCGTCCTCGCTGGCGGTGGCGACCATGGCGCCCCACCAGAGCTGGGTAATCCACGCGGAGTCGGCGGTGTCCATAGCCAGGGGGGTGATTCCGGCGGCCTTCAGGGTCTCGCACTGCTGGAACAGCTCATCCCAGGTCTCGGCGGGAGCCTGGATGCCCGCCTGGGCAAACAGCTCCTTGTTGTAGAAGTAGCCCACCTGAGAGCCCTCCACGGAGGAGGCGTAAATCTTCCCGTCCCGGCTGTTGGTGGTCAGGGCGGTTTCGGTATACAGCGCCTTCCACTCGGGGTCGGCCTCCACGTAGGGCGTCAGGTCCACGGCCAGATCCTTGGTGAGGACCAGGTCCAGCAGGTTGTAACCCGCGCCGTAGATCACCGGGGGAAGATCGCCGGTGCCCAGCTGAACCTTGATCTTGTCCACATAGTTGGCATCGCCGGGGACATCCTCTTTCACAATCTGATATTTACCCGCGTAGGTCTCGTTAAACTCGGTAATCAGCTGGTCCACCACAGGGGCGGCGGTGTTCACGCCACACTGGAACGTGGGATAGTTGATGACCACAACGCCGTCTCCGGCGGCAGGGGCCGCGGGCTTCTGGGAGCCGCAGCCGCCCAGAACCAGCATGGCGGCCAGCAGCGCAAACGCCAAGAGTTTTCTTTTCATCTTCCTGAAACCTCCTACAAATTTTCGAACGGAAAATCCGCCCTTGTCTGATGATTATTATATAAAAAGAATCCCGGGAAGACAATTTCACCAGCGGGAAAAGTCTGGACTTTTCTTGCCGGATTGCTCCGGCGCCAAGAGGCGGGCCGGGCAATATGGACTTTTTTTGCTGTGGCAGCAGGATTATTTTGCACTGGGGAAAAACCGGCAAATTTCCCCCAGGGCTTGGACATTCCCGGCGGACTGTGGTATAATTGGGCCCAATAACCAACGGACTGAGAGGGGGATTCTGGATGACCAAGCCCAAAAAGCCGTCCCTGGCCCTGCTGTGTCTGGCGCTCTGTTGCTTCTTCGTGCTGATTCCCTCGGTTTGCGCCTCCTTCTATTTCTACCGCACCGTCTCCGCCGAGATGGAGGACAATGCCCGGGAGACCGTGGGCCTGTACCTGGACCGGACCCGGGAGTCCGCCATGGCGGTGCTGGACTCCCTGCGCAGCGGCGTCTATTACCTGATGAGCGACCCCACCGTCCAGGGATACATGCAGATGGACGAGCCCCTGGACCAGATGGCCCGCTCCCAGATTGAAAAGCAGTTCAGCCGGGCCCTTTTTCTCAGCACGGCCCTGGGGCAGGATACCATGAGCGGCATCTATCTGGTGCGCGGAAGCGATGAGTTCATCCCCGTCCGGCAGGACGGCATATACCGGGGGGCCAACGCGCGCATCCGCCGGGTCTATGACCAGCTGGGACGCCGCAACTCCGCCCGGGAGCTGTACCTGATGCCCGGCGATACCCAGCACAGCTATCTGCTGACGGACTATCTGAACCTGGACAACATGCGCCCCATCGGCAAAATCATCATCGAGCTGAAGACCGCCGCGCTGATCGACACCAGCTATATCAAATCGGTGTACTCCGGCGCGGAGGTGTACTTCAGCCGCACCAGCGGGCAGGTGCTCTACCACAGCGGCGGCGGGGACGCCATTCCCTCCGGGGACGGCGGGGCCCTGTATCACCAGGGCTGGCGGCTGGCGCCCTACCGGCTTCAGCTGGATGTGTTCGTCCCCAAGGCGGACATCGTCCGCTCCCTGCGGGAGACGGTGACGCTGTATGTGGGCTTTACGGCGGTGGTCCTGGCGCTGACGCTGGTCATCGCCTCCCTTGTGTACTGGCGGCAGCTCCGCCCCCTGCGCAGCATAGTGGACACCATGAACCGCATGGGCACTGGCGATCTCTCTGTCCGGATGGAGCCCACCTCCTACCGGGAGACGGAGCTGATGGCCTCAACGTTCAATAAAATGGCGGAGCGGCTGGGCAGCCTCTTTGAGGAGGTCTACACCAAGGGGCTTCTCCTCCGGCAGGCGGAGCTGGACCTGCTGGAATCCCAGATCCGGCCTCATTTCATTTTCAATGTGCTGGAAGTGATCAACGTGCGCTGCATGACGGCAGGGCAGTATGAGCTGTGCCGGATTGTGAGCAACCTGGCCAATCTGCTGCGGGCCAATGTGGCCAACCGGGGACAGCAGAAAATTACCCTTGAGGAGGAGCTGCGGTACGTCCGCTACTATCTGGAGCTGCAAAAGGAGCGGTATGGCGAGAAGCTGTTCTATGAAATCGAGCTGGAGAGCCAGGACCTGCTGTGCTATTATCTGCCCAAGCTGACCATTCAGCCCCTGGTGGAGAACAGCGTGACCCACGGCCTGGAGAACAAGCGGGGCGGCGGCAGCGTCCGCATCAGCATTTGGGAGGAGGAGGACGAAATCGACATCCGGGTCTGGGACGACGGCGTGGGCTTCGACCCCACGAATCTCTTTCAGGTTCCGGAGGACGAGGCGGACACCCAGCACAACCACGTGGCGCTGCCCAACGTTCAGCGGCGCATCCAGCTGCTGTATGGTCCGGCATATGGCATCCGCGTAACCAGCGCCCCGGGAAACGGGACGTCGGTTCTGATGAACCTGCCTCTGGACAGAGGCGAGGAAAGGAGGGTGCCCCCATGCTGAAAGTCATGCTTGTCGACAACGAGGCGGCCATTCGCAAGGGCCTTGCCCACGGAATCCGGTGGGAAAGTCTGGGGTGTACCGTAGTGGCCCAGGCGGAGGACGGCGAGGACGCCCTGGCGCAGATTTCCAAGGTTTCGCCGGATATTGTCATCAGCGATATCCGGATGCCCGGAATGGACGGCCTCACCCTGGCGGGAGAGCTGTACCGCCGGTGGCCCCATATCAAGACCATCATTCTCACGGGGTTTCCGGATTTTTCCTATGCTCAGAAGGCCATTGCCTATCAGGTGGTGGATTTCGTGCTGAAGCCCACCTCGGTGGAACAGCTTACCGCCGCCATAGAAAAGGCCCAGGGGCAGATTCAGGCGGAGCAGAGCCACCAGAAGCTCCGTTCCGAGCTGGCCAGCCGGTCGGAGGAAAATCTCTCTTTGCAGCAGGAGATGCTGCTGACGGACCTGATTCACCGGGTGCGCCTGTCCGCTTTGTACGTATACAGCTGTATGGCGAATCTGCGGATGGATTTGAGGAGCTACTATGTCCTGAGCTTGATGGTGGAGCCCTTGGAGAAGGAGGAAACCGACTGCCTTCCCTTTTTGCGGGATGCCCAAGCGATTTTGCGGGAGAGCATTTCAGAGCATAAGATGTGGTTCATCGCGGAGGGGGATCAGGCGTGCTGCGCGGTTCTCCAGGCCCCGGAGCTTCAGGATCTGTCGGCCCTGTGCGGCGAGGCGGTGGACGCGATTGGGAGCATTCCCCGCTATCAGATTTCCATCGGCATTTCCCTCCACCATACGGACCCGCTGAAGCTGGCCAACGCGGCGGAGGAGGCGGAGCAGGCCCGGCAATTCGCGGATTATGCCCATCCGGAGCAGCCGGTCATCAGCTACGCGGATATTCCCACGGTTGATCAGGAGGCCATGGCGGAGATCATTCAGGTCCTTCAGCAGATCAAGACCGCCGTGGAGCACGGGAAGCCGGACTCGGCGCAGAAGAGTTTGCAGACGCTGTTCCGGCATATTCACGAGAAAAAACTTCCCGCCGGGGAAGTTCGCAGTATCTATATATCGGTCTATCATTTTTGCAGTACGCAGTTTTTTTGGAGCCGGGATACCGAGAGTATTTCCAGCAGTCTGCCCGCTCTTCAGGCCCTGCTGCAAAGCGGTTCCATCCGGGAGCTGGAGGAGTATCTCTGTACGTTTGTAGAGCTGTTGTATCAGCAGATGGATTACCGGCTGGAGAGTCCGGATGATCTGATTAAGGCGATACAGCACTATATTCAGCAGCACTATATGGAGGAGCTGACGCTGGAGAGTCTGGCGGATAAGGTCCACCTGAGCCCCAGCTATTTGAGCAAGCTGTTTAAGAGGGAGACGGGGGAGAATCTGAGTATTTATATTCAGAATGTCCGGATACAGCAGGCGAAGATACTGCTCTGTACAACGGACCTCAAGACCTATGAGGTTGCGGAGCGGGTAGGGATATCGGACCCGGTTTATTTTTCCCGTACTTTTAAGAAGGTTACGGGGATGAAGCCTAAGGACTTTCGCCATGCGGAGGGGATTTGAGGGGATTTTTGACTTGGTGCGGCGGTTTGGTGGAGTGAGGAGCGATACCGGCCCGTTGGCGGTGATGGTCTGCGATGATTTCACAGCCTAGCTCTCACAGGGATGTATTAGCGCAGACTGGTTAACCGGCTTCATAAGACCTTCCTTTTTTGTATCGTCCCGCACCTCGAAAAGATGGTTATTAAACTAAAGCAGCTCTAAGGGATTGAGATATACAATCCCTCCTTTTCTAGCGCGGGTCATGTCATGGGGAGGCTGTCCTGGTTCGGTCTGTCCTTGGCAGCTATCTTCTAGAGCGGTCTGCTCAGGTGCTTCGTTTGGGGCCATATCCTCCGGGATGGGGCATCCCAGGCGAACGGTTTTCCACCTTTCTGCAAACAGAGGTGCAATTTCTGAACTGTCTCTGTAATGTAGACAACGAAATCAAATAGCAAATCAAGAAAGAGGCTCAAAGCTCTCTAACAGATATTGAGCGCTGTTGTACAGCGCAGGTATCTGTCAAACAATGCGGCATTGGGCGTAGACCTCCATGGGCATCTGGGTTAGTAGCCAGGGCCTGATCCAGTGTCTCATGGACCAGGGCACTGTTGTTGGCGTCCCGGAGAACATAGTAAACAATCCTACGGTCACAGAGGGTCCGCAATGCCTCTTCCTGTGTCCGGAGTGTCCGGTTCGCAAGACGTTTTTTCTCCGGTGGTCCTCCAGTCCTGCTGCACCCATCTCCTGATGCCGCTTCACCCAGTTCCGTATTACCTGGACCGTTGTGCCGTATGTTTCTGAGAGCTCAGAAAAACGCTTTCCATCCTCCAGGCGCTCCCTAGCCGCTTGGATATGTTCCTCCAGTGTGCGTTTTCGACCTGCCACAGATATTCCTGATCTTTCTTTAATTCCCTCATTTACTAATTTGCTGTCTGTCTTTTAGGGGGGTATATCATTTTGCTCGTAAGATTGATATGCTGTGTGGCAGAAAAAAGATATAAGTACAGCAGACACATTGTAAGACCCTATACCACATCTAAAATAAAGCTATCCGAAAAAAGGGCAATATAGAACGCGGACAAATTAGGACTCCGTCAAAGAGCAAAGCGGGAGCCATCAAATCGTTGCCATTCGGGAATTGCGGCGGTGAAAGCCAGGGGATTTATTTTCGACAGAAAGTCCAGAAACGGGGGAAAGGCTGCGACTATGCCTTGGTCGCATAGCATCGGGGCGGCTCATTTCATATGGCCCTTCGAGAGGAGTTTCTCCAAAGACAAAGAGAGACGCCAGGATTTTTTCCTGGCGTCTCTCTTTGTCACTGCGTCACTGCCAATCAGCCGGATAGACAAAATAGACATACCTTGCCTTCTGAGGTGTACGAAAATGGATATGCGTATCCTTCGGAATATAAAGCACATCTCCCGGCTGTCCAACCAGGACCGTGCCGCTGTCCAGCACAATCTCCAAAGTTCCTTCCATCACATAATCATACTCATCATAGGTCAGCGTCCACTCAAAATCAGCCCCGTCCAGCAGTTCCATCAGTCCAGCGCCTATGCGGGGCGCTTCCTCCAATGTAGTCAGGTCCCGAAGCCGTACGTCGCTGCGCCCCTCAAAAGGATCGGTTTCCACGGACGCCGTGTGAATCAGCATTGCGCCGCCTATGTCGCGCTGCTTGACCGGGTCTCCGGCCTGGGCCATGACCCGGCGCACAATCTCACGAATCAAATCCTCTTGCTGCTGCATAAATAACGCTCCTTTTTTTGATATCGTCTCAAAAGGAACGCCCTCAATATTCATAAACAGTGTATCAACAGCCCTGCGGAAAGTCAATCCCCAAAGTGCCCTCCGCCGCAGGTTTTCCTCAAAAAGAAAAATTTATAAAATCCACTTGACTTTTGTGTTGCACAAAGGATTATGATGGCTTCAATGCGGAAGGGGCACCGCAAAAAGGCATCGCCCTCAATATTCAAACCGGGAATTCATGGAGCGCCGCGGCTCCGGCGAATCCCACGGCGAATGCTGACGACAAACAGTTTCAAAGTAAAGGAGATCATGAGTTATGGTCAAGTACAAGGCGAAAAACTCTCTGAAATCCCCGCGTTTTTCCGGTATCAAGACTTTTATGCGCATGGAGAATATCGCAACCACCGACGATGTGGATTTCGCGGTAGTCGGCCTCCCCTTTGACACCTGCGCGTCCTATCGCGTGGGCACCCGTCTGGGCTCCGCCGCGATTCGCGACATGTCCTGCCTGGCGGCAAAGCCCTACAGCGGCCCCCTTCAGGCCGGCATCTTTGACGAATGCTCCGGCGTGGACTACGGCGACCTGGGGTCCGTCCCCGGCTACATCGAGGAGTCCTTCGACATCATTACCGAGGGTATGCTCCCCTTCTTTGAAAAGGGCGTCGTGCCCATCGCCATGGGCGGCGACCACAGCGTGACCCTTCCGGAGCTGCGGGCCTGCGCCAAGGCCAACGGTCCTGTGGCCCTGATTCATTTCGACGCTCACTACGACACCATTCACGAGTATTTCGGCAAGCCCTATAACCACGGCACCCCCTTCTAACACGCCGCCAAAGAAGGCCTGGTGGATACCTCCAAGTCCATTCGGGTGGGCATCCGTGAGGGCCTGTAAGGCCCCGAGGACCTGACCAACTCCACAGACCTTGGATATAAGGTGATCAAGGCGGACGAGTGCCACAAAATGGGCAGGAAAAGGTCATCGAGGCGATCATTGAGCGGGTTGGCAAGTCCAAGGCCTTCCTGACCTTCGACATCGATTTCCTGAACCCCGCCTGCGCTCCGGGCACCGGCACTCCCGTTCCCGGCGGCTTCACCACCGCTCAGGCCCTGGAGCTGATTCGCGGCCTGAAGGACCTGAACATGATCGGCTATGACATCGTAGAGGTCTCTCACCCCTACGATCCTACCAATATTACCGCGATTGCCGCTGCGGGCCTGATGCAGGAGTTCATCTCCCATGTGGCCTACCGCAAGAAAAACAAGATTACTTTCTAACCCTCTGTATAGAGTCCTTTCCAGCAGAACGCCCGCTGTAAGGCGGGTGTTCTGTTTATGTTTCTTCGGTTTCGGCGGGTTGGTCCGCCGGACGGATGGGCACCTGGATTTCCATTAAGGTCTCCTTGGGGTCACTGGTCAGAGTGACATCAATCTTATAGATTTGAAAGATTTTTCCGCTGACGGCATAGTTGTGAACCCGGAGATAGTCCTTGATGAGCTTAAAGGAGGGGGGAGTACTCCTCCAGGCCACCGTCATGGTAGTACATGCAGATATAAGACCCTGCCGGAATTTCCTGCTTATATTCGGATTCGATATCGCCGTCCTCCACAAAGAGCATGGGAACGGAGGGAATATAGTCCGCACTTTTTTCCAGCAGGCGCTCATCGGCATAAACGCCCCCCCGGTCGCTGGCCAGAATCGGAGCGGTTTCGTTCAGGTACCATTCCAGCTTCGTAAACGCGTAGGCGTGCTCCCGGGGCCCCCGGCCTCCTCGCCGAAGGTGATCATATACCGCTTGGGAAAGCGGCACTCAAAGACCACGTCGCTGACTGGAGGCTCCGCCAGCTCCTTCAGGAAAAGCAGCTTTCGGCTGAGAATTTTGCTCAGCAGCATCTTTTTCCGGATTTCCTCCTGAAGCAGATAGTAATAGTGCATGAGAATATCCGTGGACTTCTTCACGTTTCGGTCGCGGAAATAGTCCTGAATGCTCTCCACCGACATCCCCAGCTGGCGCAGCTCTTTAATGGTGCCCAGGCGCTCATACTGGCGGATGGAATAATAGCGGTACTTTGTGTCCGGGTCAATGTAGACCGGTTTCATCAACCCGATTCGGTCGTAATACCGAAGGGTCTCGCTTGTTACCCGGCGGAGCTTGTCCAGTTCGGTAATGGAGAGCAGGTCCTTTTTCATCCGGTACCTCCTGATAAAAGAACGCTGAAAGGAATCGTATCATAAAGGGCATGGTTTGTCAAAGTAGAAAAATATGCGAATTGTCGGCATTCCGCATTGACCTTTGTGCTGCACAAGGTGCTATCATGCCGGCAAATACGATGCGAGAAGGGGGACGCCGCTGATGCGAAACTGTCTGGCCCGGGGATGCTGGGCGCCTGAAAACCGGGAGCGACTGGAGGAAACCATCTGGAAGTACGCATTTCAGGGGAGGTACGCCTGCTTTGACTTTGACGATACCACCAGTATTCATGCGGTGGATCACGCTTTGTTTGCTTATCAGGTCCACCGGCTGCGCTTTGCCATGGACCCGGTGCAGATGCGGGAGGCTTTGACCACGGGGCTGGACGCCCCGGATCGGGTGCTGGGCTTCAACCGGGAAAACCGTCCGGTGCGCTGCGGGGATATCGTGGAGGATTTGTGCCGGGATTATGGCGCGCTCTGGCGGAACCGGGCGGTGGGGGCAGGAGAGGAGGAACTGCCCGCTGTCCGGCAGACTCCGGAGTATCGCGACTTTGCCGCCAAGCTCCATTGGATGCGGGCCGAGCTGGACAACGCCTATCCCATAGAGACGTCGTATTCCTGATGCATCTATCTCCTTTCAGGCTTCACGCCGGAGGAGGTGCGCCGCCTGGGACGGGAGGCAATTTCCAGCGCCATGAAGGCCGGGCGCTTTGGCTCTGTGACGCTGCGTTCCCCGGAGGAGCGCCCGGGAGACGCTGGTGTCATCCACACGGTGGAGGAGACCGGGCTGGCCTTTCCGGAGGAGATGCGGGATTTATACCGGGTCCTCTGGGACTGCGGAATCACGCCCTACCTGGTCTCCGCGTCTCCGATAGAGCTGGTGCGAGTGGGCAGCGAAACGGTAGGCCTCAAGGTGTCTCCGGAGCACATTTTTGCCATGCGGGCCAGGCGGGACCCGGCGGGCCGGTATATCTGCGGGTATGACTACGCCTGGGACGGCGGCTGTGCGCAGACCTTCGGTCCTGGGAAAAGCCAGGTGATCCGCCGGTTTATTGCGCTGCTCCACGGCGGGAGGGGGCCGCTCCTGGTGTGCGGCGACGCGGAGAGCGACATGGACATGATGACGGACTGGATGGGGCTGGGAGACACAAAACTGGGGCTGCTTCTCAACCATCTGCGGGACCCCAACCGCCACCCAAGGCTTTGCCTGGCGGCCCGTGAGGCGGCGGACCGGCCCGGAGGGCGCTTCCTTCTCCAGGGGCTGGACAAGAGAACGTGGAAATTTCGCCCAGCACAAACCACTATCCCGGAGAATTCGGAGAAGCCGCTGCTCTTTTTTGAAAACTGATGGGAGGCGGGTAAGGCGCGGAACGGAGAGACGCTCTGTTCCGCGCTTTTCTTCCGTCAATGTGTTTAAAAAACCTGTGGGGAATTCAAATAATCTCAACAAAAAGTGAACCGGGAAGAAAAAAAGAGCAAAAACCTGTTGACCTTTGTGTAACACAAAGATTTATGCTTTTCATCAAGGCGAGGACCGATGCCCCCACAGAAGTCCTCGCAGGCAATTCCCTCCGCGGCGACAGACCATGCGAAAATAACGACATGAAATGTAAGGAGAAATGATCGTGGAACAGAAGAACTTGTCCGTTTTTGGCGACATCATTCGCAACGAGGAAATCGCTGACTTCATCCGCCTGGTCAACCTGACCCGGGACATCTTCCATCAGGAAATGACCGTTCTGGAGATCATGCCCGGCGGCCTGACTAACAAGAACTTCCGCGCGGTTCTGGAGGACGGCACGCAGGTCGCGATTCGCCTGGCCGGCAAGGGCACCGCCACCTACATCAACCGCCCCGGTGAAAAGCACAACGCCACCCAGATGGCCAGCCTCGGAATCGCTCCCGAGATTTACTACTACGACCCCGCCACCGGCTCCCAGATCGTCGAGTACATCGACGCGCCCACCATGCATCCCGCCGACTTCCAGACCCGGGACGAGGTCCTGAACAAGGCCGGTCAGGTCATGCGCCGGTATCACGACAGCGGCATGGAGTTCAAGACCGCCTTCAATCCCATCTCCAAGATCGACGAGTACAAGGCGATCATGGCGGAGCACAAGTACGAAAAGCGCTATGAGGGCTGGGACCGCATCGTGGAGAACCTGGACCGCATTGCCGCGGCCTACAAGAAAAATCCTCCCCGTCAGGTGCCCTGCCACAACGATACTCTGGCGGAGAACTTCATGCTCCAGGGCGAGAAAATGCGCGTCATCGACTGGGAATACGGCGGCATGAACGACGGCTATTACGATATCGCCTGCGTCTGCGTGGAGAATCCCCTGGATGACAAGTGCGAGGAGACCTACCTCCGGGCCTACTGCGGCGGCGAGCCCAGCGACGAGGCCCGGGCCCGGGTGCTGATCAACAAGTTCCTGGTGACCTCCCACTGGTCCACGTGGTCCCTGGTTCAGATCTGCTACGGCAAGGACCCCGATTTCTACTGGGAGTATGGCCGCACCCGCGCCGTTCAGGCCTGCTCTTTCCTGGATGACCCCAACTTCGCCCGGTATCTGGAGATCATCGGCGGCTGAGCCGCTTCCGCAACACCCGCATATAGGAGGAAAGAGAATTGGAACTGATTGGAACCATCATCACATACATCATCATGGCCTGCTGCGTAGTAGGCGGTGCGTTCTACATCATTGACGACCAGTCGGAGCTGGGACAGTCCTTCAACGACGGACTGCACGCCATGGCCAACCTGTTCATCCCCATCTGCGGCCTGATGGCCTCCGTTCCCTTCCTGAAGGTCTTCATCGTCAACGTCATCGGCCCCGTGTTCAACGTGGTGGGCGCCGACCCCGTGCTGGCCGCCGCCTTCATCATGGCGCCGGACTGCGGTTCCTTTGCCCTGGCGACGGAAATCGGCCAGACCCCGGACCTGTTCCCCCTGATCATCGCCACCGGCTTCATGTGCGCCTCCACCATCTCCTTCAATGTTCCCATCGGCCTGTCCATGCTGGAGAAGGAGGACCACAAGTATCTGGCCCTGGGCACCATGAGCGGCTTTTTATCCGTGCCCTTCGGCGTGCTGATCACCAGCCTCATCGCGGCCTTTACGCACCCGGCGGTCCGCACCGCCTTCACCACGGTGGGAGACCCGGACCATGTGGCAATGCTGACCGTGGGCATGATCGTGCGGAACCTGATTCCCCTGATTATCATCTGCGCCCTGCTGGCCCTGGGACTCAAGCTCTTCCCCAACGGCATGGTCAAGGGCTTCAAGGTCTTCGGAAAGATCATGACCGGAGCCCTTGCCTGCGTCGTGGTGGCCTGCATCGTCCAGCACTACACCGGCTTGTTTACCGATATCCTGGGCATCGGCTGGGGCTTTGACCCCATCCTGGGCGACGAGGAGAACACCTTCCGGGCCATTGAGCTGCTGGGCACCATCGCCATGATGCTCACCGGCGCGTTCCCCATGGTGACGCTGATTCGGAGTACCTCAGCAAGCCCCTGGAGAAGCTGGGCCGTCTGGCCGGGCTGGATGCCAACGGCAGCATCGGCCTGGTGGCCTGCCTGCCCAACGGACTGGCGCTGTTCCCCTTTATCAAGGACATGCGGCCCCAGGACAAGGTGGTCTGCCTCGCCTTCCTGGTGTGCGGCGGCTACTGCGTGGGCGACTTCCTGGTCTTTAACGTCAACTTCCAGCCCAACCTGCTGATTCCCGTGTTTGTGGGCCAGGTGTGCGGCGGCATCATCGGCATCCTGTTTGCCAAGGTGCTGGCCGTTCCCCAGGTGAACCGGGGAGGCGGAGCAGGGAGCGTCCAGGGCTTCCTGAGAAGGAGGAGGCTATGGATACCAGCGTGCTGAGCGTGGGAATCGACATCGGCACCTCCACCACCAGTATGGTGGTCAGCCGCCTGCTCGTCCAGAACACGGCCTCCTGCTTCTCCGTTCCCCGGGTCGCCATAACCGGAGCGGAGATCGTATACCGGGGAGAAATCTACCAGACGCCCCAGGCCGGGGGCGACCGCATCGACGCCAGCGCGGTCGCCTCCCTCCTGGAGGAGGAGTACCGGCGGGCGGGCATCACCCCGGAGCAGGTGCAGACCGGCGCGGTCATCATCACCGGCGAGTCCTCCCGCAAGGAGAACGCCGCCCTGGTGACGGAGCGGATGAGCCGCCTGGCGGGGGAGTTCGTCGTGGCCACGGCGGGACCGGACCTGGAGTCCATCATCGCGGCCAAGGGGGCCGGTACCGCCCAATACTCCGAGGAACACGGGTGCTCTGCCGTCAATTTTGATATTGGCGGCGGCACCACCAACATCGCGGCCTTTCACTGCGGCCAGCTGTCCGGCAAGGGCTGCTGGGACGTGGGCGGGCGGCTGATTCGGGTGGAGAACGGCAGGATTTCCTACGTGAGCCCCCGGGCGGCCCTGGTGGCCCAGGACGTGGGCGTTTCCCTCCAGGCCGGAGCCCCGGCGGAGGCCGGAACCCTTCGGAAGGTCACGGACCGGATGGCGGCGGTACTCTGCGAGGCCGCCGGACTGCTTCCGGAGACGCCGCTGTGCCGCAAGGTGGAAACCCGGGAGGCCACGCCGATGCATCTGGAGCGCCCTGCGGACTGCGTTTCGTTTTCCGGCGGGGTGGCGGACTACGTGTATCACCCCGCCTCGGACTGGTTCCGTCACGGGGATATCGGCCCGCTTCTGGCGGACAGCATCCGCCGCAGCGCCCTCTTCACCGCCCGGCGGGTGATCCCGGTCCGGGAGACGATCCGGGCCACGGTGGTGGGGGCGGCGCGTATACCACCACGGTGAGCGGAAGCACCATCGACTGCGTGCGGGAGGACCTTCTGCCGCTGAAAAATATCCCCGTTCTGGTTCCCGGGAAGGAGACGGAGGAAGCGGCGGGCCTTGGCCGGGGCGAGGCCCTGGCGAAAGAGGCCCGGTGGTTCCTTCTGGAGAGCGGGGCGGACCATGTGGTCTTCTGCCTGAAGCGGTTCCGGGCCCCGGATTACCGGCAGGTGTGCGCCCTGGCGGACGCGCTGGCCGGGGCCGCCGGAGCGCTGCCTTCCGGAGCGCCGCTGCTGGTGCTGACCGAGCAGGATTATGCCAAGGCCCTGGGCCAGGCCCTCCGGCGGCGCGTAAAGGACCGCCCGGTGGTCTGCATTGACGGCGTCCGGGCGGAGGAGGGCGACTACCTGGACCTGGGCCGCCCCCTGATGGACGGCCTGGTGCTGCCGGTGGTGGTCAAAACGTTGATTTTTGGTGAATGACAAAGGAGGCGAAAGCCTTGATTTTAAAAACGAAGCTGGCGGGGCGGGTCTATGAGTTCCGCTCCATTCAGGAAGTGCTGGCAAAGGCCAACGAGCTCAAGTCCGGCGACGTGCTGGCGGGGCTTGCCGTTGCCAGCGACAGCGAGCGGGTGGCGGCGAAGGAGGTCCTTTCCAACCTGCTGATGAGCGACCTGCGCAACAGTCCGGCGGCGCCCTATGAGAGCGACGACGTGACCCGCATGGACCAGGACGGCGTGGACCGCGCCGCCTATGACCGCGTCAAAAACCAGACGGTGGGGGAATTCCGAGAGTGGCTGCTGAGCTACGACGCCACGGAGGAGGCCATTCAGTCCCTCCGCAAGGGCCTCACCGCCGAGATGATTGCCGGGGTCACCAAGCTGATGAGCAACATGGACCTGGTTTACGCGGCCAGCAAGATGCGGGTGGAAAGCACCTGCAACACCACCGCCGGCCGCCGGGGGACCTTCTCCACCCGGCTCCAGCCCAACCATCCCACCGACGATGTGGAGGGCATCACGGCTTCTCTCTTCGAGGGGCTGTCCTATGGCTCCGGCGATATGCTGATCGGCCTGAACCCTGTCAACGACTCCTCCGCCAGCTGCGGGGAAATCCTCCGCCGCTTCGACGAGGTGAAAAACCGCTGGCAGATTCCCACCCAGATCTGCGTCCTGGCCCACATCACCACCCAGATGGAGGCGGTGCGCAAGGGCGCGCCCACGGACATGATTTTCCAGTCCATCGCCGGGTCCCAGAAAGGAAACGAGGCCTTCGGCTTCACCACGGACACCGTCCGGGAGGCCCAGGCGCTTTTGAAGGAGCGGGGCACCGGCAAGGGGCCCAACGTCCTGTATTTTGAGATGGGCCAGGGCTCGGAGCTGTCCTCCGACTCCCACTTCGGCGCGGACCAGGTGACCATGGAGGCCCGGTGCTATGCCTATGCCAAGCAGTTCAACCCCTTCATGGTGAACACTGTGGTGGGCTTCATCGGCCCGGAGTATCTGTACGATTCCAAGCAGGTTCTCCGCGCCGGGCTGGAGGACCACTTTATGGGCAAGCTCACCGGCATCCCCATGGGCTGCGACTGCTGCTACACGAACCACATGCAGGCCGACCAGAACGACCTGGAGAGCCTGACCCTCCTGCTGGCCGCCGCCGGATGCAACTATGTCATCGGCGTGCCCGCCAGCGACGCAAGATACAGGATTTAATGACGGAAACGGGAATGCCCCATAAGCTGGAGAACGCGGAGCACCGCGCCTTGGTTTTCGAGCATCTGGACCGCTTGGCGGAGGCAGCGCTGGCGGACCGCTGTACCGGAGGGAATCCCCGGCCCGCTCAGTTGGAGCAGGTAAAGGAGCTGTACCGGAAGCTGCTGTAAAGCGCGGGAAAGCTGCTATAAAAAGAAATGCGTCACGAGAGGGGTTTCCTCCCGTGACGCGCTTTTTGGTTTCATACCGGTGGACCGGCGTCTTTTAAAAACTTAGAAATCATGCGCATACACCGGCGCAGGGGATGATAGAGGCCGAACATCAAAGCCGCGTTACCGGCACAATGGAGCAGGTCAAAGGGAATTCCACTGACCCAATAGCTGAAGCCCATATAAAACCCACCGACGAGAAAATAGGGGATAGCGCACAGCGCGCCGTAACTCAGCCCGAAGGCTCCGGAAAAGCAGGTCCACAGGATTCTGGAGTCATTCCGGCGCAGCCAGTGGGTCAAAACGGCCAGCACAGGCCAGGTATAAAGGTAATGCAGCCACCAGACACCGAACCCATAGGTAACTCCCTCCAGCAGAACGAAGGCGCAGAGGATGAAGGGGACCAGCCTGGGGAAGGAAAGGGTGTAAAGGATCAGCAGTAGCGTTACCGGCTCGATATTGGGAAGTCCCGCCATAGCCACCTGCAAAGCGAACAGCAGTCCAGCCAGCAGTCCGGCGGTTACGACTTGACGGGCGGGCATGTTAATACCCGGTTTTGAGGGTGATTTCAAAGTGATCGCCGTCCGCGATAGGCGTGCTGCCGGCTGCGGTGTTGACCCGTTCCCCGCCTTTTGTGATACACCACCACTGCTGGAGTCCGCTGTCAGCGGTCACGCCGTCCACGACAGTGATGAACAGCCCATAAGGCCCCTCTTCGCCTTCAATGAGGCCCGCCTCAGTCAAAGCGCCGCCCAAGAACTCCGCGTCCGTGAAAATCTGGAAGTCCTTGCTGCTCTCGTCCTCGAAGACGACCTGAATGTCCAGGTTCTTGCTCCCCTCGACGCCCTCCGGCTTGAAGTACATCCAGATTCCCAAAAAGACCGCAGCCGCGACGGCAAGCGCCGCCAGAAGCTTTCCGTGTTTCATATTGCATTCCTCCTATAATTTGACAAAAAATAAGCACACCCTCGAAAAGGAAGGATGCGCCCGCCGCAGCGCTGCCCATTCTCGTGGGTGCATACTTCCCTGGCAGAGTTGGCAATCCGGCTAAGCGCGTTGCGCGTCACGGTGGCGGAACCGCACAGGAATTTCACCTGTTTCCCCAAGCATCTGCCCTATTTGATTGTCGATATGTTTATTCCATTATATATAATTTTTACTTTTTTGTCAAGAAAAGCGAGTATTTGTTTTTGCGGCATAACCCAGCGGAGGCATAACAGATCCCGCACACCCTCCCAAACCGGATTTCCCTCTTTTCAAAACAGAACGAATGTGCTATCATAGCTCCATCACTCCCGAGAGGAGGCCCCCCATGGACCGCGTCATTCTCCACTGCGACCTGAACAGCTTCTATGCCTCGGTGGAGCTTCTGAGCCGCCCGGAGCTGAAAAAACTCCCCGTGGCCGTCTGCGGGGACCCCTCTTCCCGCCACGGCATCATCTTAGCCAAGAACGACCCCGCTAAGCGCTGCGGCGTCCAGACGGCGGAGACCATCTGGCAGGCGAAGAAAAAATGCCCCGGCCTTATCCTCCTGCCGCCCCATCACCGGCTGTATCGGGACTACTCCCGGCGGGTCAACGACATCTATGGCGAGTACACCGATCAGGCGGAGCCCTTCGGCATTGACGAGAGCTGGCTGGACATGACCCACACCCTCCACCTCTTCGGCGGGGACGCCGGGGCGCTGGCGGACACCCTCCGGCAGCGGGTAAAGCGGGACCTGGGCCTGACCCTCTCTGTGGGCGTGTCCTTCAACAAGGTGTTTGCCAAGCTGGGCAGCGACTATAAAAAGCCCGACGCCACCACCGTCATTTCCCGGGAGAACTGGAAAGAGCTGGTCTGGCCCCTTCCAGTGGGGGACATGCTCTACGTGGGCGGTGCGGCCCGGAAGCTCCTGGCGCAGTACGGTATCTCCACCATCGGCCAGCTGGCCGCCTGCCGCCGGGAGGCGCTGGAGGACCTGCTGGGGAAGCTGGGGGGCCAGCTCCACGACTACGCCAACGGCCTGGACCGGGACCCGGTCCGCTCCGAGCCGGAGCCGGTAAAGTCTATCGGAAACGGTTCCACCTTCCCCCGGAACCTGACCACGCGGAGTCAGGTCGCCGCCGGGGTGGGGGTGCTGTCGGACAGCGTCGCCACCCGCCTTCGCCGGGCGGGACTTTACGCCGGAGGCATCCATGTGACAGTCCGGGACCCGGCCTTTCACGACCGCTCCCGCCAGCGGCACCTCCCGGCACCCACCCACCTGATGCGGGACCTCTCCGCCGCCGCCCTGGCTCTGGTGGAGGAGCTCTGGAAGCCGCCGCAGCCCATCCGGGCCCTGACGGTCACGGCCATTCATCTGACGCCGGAGGAGGAAACCTATGAACAGGCGAACCTCTTCACCCCTCCCGAGACGCCAGACCGGAAGCGCCGGGAACAGCTGGAGGCGGCCATGGACGGCATCCGCCGGAAGTACGGCGGCCGGGCCATCGCCTTCGGCACGGCGCCGCCGGAGGAGATGGAGGACGGGGGCAGCTTCCGTAAATAGGAAAAAGGCCCCTGTCCGGATGGACAGGGACCTTCGATATTTCATATTTACAGGTAGCGCTGCATGCCGTCGGTAGCCGAGGAGGGGTCCGCGCTGATGGTGACGGTGAACTTGATGTTGTTCCGCTCACCGAAGCTGTCCAGCCAGCTCAGGAACGTCTCGGTTTCCGCGTCTACCTCCCGGCCCACGATCTTGCAGAAATTATCAATGAACATGTGGGAGATGTCATAGTTGCCCGCGTGGAGGCCGCTGATGAAGCCCTGAAGCAGGTCGTAGCCGTTGAGCTTGTATTCATGCGCGTCGATCAGGCGGATGTGATAGTGGATATCATAGGTCATATTTCGGTTGGCCTCAATACAGACCACGTTGCCGGGCTCGTCCTTCGCCGCGTTGTTAATCAGTTCGATGAGCTGCTTGGTTTTGCCGGAACCCTTCATGCCCATAATAAGTCTGACCATAGTAAAACACTCCTGTCATTTTATATTGCGCTGGCTTTACCGCCGGACAGGCAACAGCGCGGTTTTTCAGAACGAAAACAGCCGCCGTTGGGCGTGCCGCCCCCTGTCATTCGATGGTAAGATTAGAATACCACACTTCCACGGAAAAAACAATCCATAAAACCAAATTTGACAATTGTTCACAGAATCCCGGCCAGAGCCGCCGGTTCCCGCCTCTCCCAGCTGGAGGAGGACAGCACCGCGCGAATCCGGGCCTCGCACGCCTCCGTCCCCGGGCGGGCGAAGGGGTCCGCGTCCAGCATGGCGGCCGACAGGGCGCAGGCGAACTGGAAAAAGCAGATCAGCCCGCCCAGGGCCTCCGCCTCCCTGCCGCCGGGGCGGAGAATCAGGTTCGGCACGCCGCTCTCCGTGTGGGCCAAAAGCGTCCCCTCCACCGCCGCCTCCCGGACCCGGGAAAGGCGTCCCTCTCCGCCGGGGGACACCACCGTTTCAAAGAACATCCGGGGCCCGTCCTGTATGTACTGCCCCATGGCCCCGAACTCCCGGCTGTAGTCCACCACCACCGGAAGCAGGGCCTTGCCTTCCTTCCCCTCGGCGGAGGCGAAAAGCCGCTTTACCCACTCCAGCAGGGGGACCAGCGCCGGTTCCCAGCAGCACAGCAGCTCCACGGAGAAGCCGGAGCGCTGAAGCTGGCGGCGCACGGCGGCATACCTCCAGGCGGGATTTTCAAAGGACGAAACCCCGCACCGGTCCAGCATCGCCGCCGCTCCCCGGAGCAGTTCCCCCACGTCCACGCCCGCCGCGGCCATGGGCAGAAGCCCGGCGGCGGTGAGCAGGCCAAAGCCGCCCTCCTCACCGGGGGACAGCTCTCCCGGCGCCAGCACATACCGCCCCGCCTCCGGGCCGTAGCGGTCCGCCAGGGCGGCGCGGAGAAGCCGGAACGCCGGAGTGTGCTCCCCTCCGGCGGTATAAAGCAAAACATTCTCACAGGCCGCCAGCTCCAGCGCCTGGTTCAGCTCCTCCTCCGAGGGGAGTCCGCTGAGCAGGCGGACCCGGCCCAAGCCGCCGGTGAGGCATCCGGCCACGCCCTCCACTCCGGCCCGGAGACCGCCGTCCACCACCGCCAGCAGCGTCTGCCCCCGGGCCCGGATGCCCTCCGCCAGCGTGTGGAGGCGGAGCAGCGCCGTCCCCTCTCCCGGCAGGCGGCTCCAGAAGGGGCGGGAGGCGGCCAGCCTCTCCTGGACCCGCTTCAGCCTGGGCTCCGCCGCCGCCTCGTAGGGCAGGGGCAGGAAGCGCCGAATCTCATACAGCTCAATCAGTTCCGGCTTCATATGTATCATCCTTTCTCCGGCGGGGCCCGCAAAACGGCAGCCTCCCCGGACAGAAAGACAGCCTGACGGGCTGTCCGTCAGACTGGAGTATAGCACAGCCGGAGGGGGGAAATCTGTCGCTCTTCGCGGAAGCGCCCCTCCCGGATTTCCCCCTCCGGCTCCCATTTTACCTCACTCCGCCAGACACGCCACCCGCATCAGCCGGGCCAGCATCTGGCCGTAAGTGACCCGGGGAACCTCTTCTCCCGCCAGCAGGGGGATTTCCGCCGCCGTCTCCTCTCCGGAGCGGACCGTCAGTGTCCCCAGGCGGTCCCCCAGCGCCACGGGGGCCGCGACCCGCTCCTCCAGGGTCACGGACTGGCTGAGGTCCCCTGCCTTGGCCTTCTCCAGCAGCAGGGTTCCCCCCTCGCCCAGAACCGGCTGCACCGTGGCCTGGGCCCCCAGCTCCACCGGAACCGGCGGCAGGGGCGCGTCCGGAACGATCTTCCGCAGGGCGTAGGAAGCGAAGCCGTAATTCAGAAGGACCTGGGCGTCCTCAAAGCGCTTGGCGGAGGTGGAGCCCTTCATGACCACGGCGATGAGCTCCATGCCGTCCCGCTCCGCCGTGGCCGAGAGGCAGTAGAGGGCGCTGTCCGTGGAGCCGGTTTTCAGCCCTGTGGCCCCCTCGTAAAAGCGGACCAGCCGGTTGGTGTTCACCAGCTGGGACTCCCCGTTCCGGAGGGTGTCCATCCAGATGGTGGTGTACTGCCGGATGTCCGGGTGGTTCAGGATGAGCTCCCGGCTCATCAGGGCAATATCATGGGCCGAGGTGACATGCCCCGCCGCCGGGAGACCCGTGGCGTTGTGAAAGGTGGTGTCCTCCATGCCCAGCTCCGCCGCCCGCTGGTTCATCCGCTCCACAAAGGCATCCTCGCTGCCCGCCACGGCCTCCGCCAGGGCCACGGCGCAGTCATTGGCGGATACGACGCACACCGCCTTCAGCATGTCGGCGACGCTGAGGCGTTCGTTTTCCTTCAGCCAAATCTGGGACCCGCCCATGGAACAGGCGTGGGCCGAGGCGGTAATCATGGTGTCGTAGGTCAGCTGGCCGCTGTCGATGGCCTCCATGGTCAGCAGCAGCGTCATCACCTTGGTGACGCTGGCGGGCTCCAGCTTGCTGTGTCCGTCCTTGTCAAACAGGATGGTCCCCGTCTCCTTCTCCATCAAAACCGCCGACGGCGCGGACACCTCCACCGCCCCGGCCCCGGTGGTCAGGAGCACAACGGCGCACAGCAGCGCGATTCCTCTTTTCATGACGATCCCCCTTTGCTTGTCACTGCACTATATGCCCCCGGAGGGACATTCATGCCCCGTCCCCGGGAAAAGCCTTTGACCCGGCGGGAAAAATGTGCTATACTGGTCCCAGCTCCCGCGATTCAAATTATCAGGAAAGAGGGAATTCGCTATGCCGTCTCCCATCCCCTTCGGCGTCATGCCCGACGGAACCCCTGTGGAACAGTACACCCTGCGCAGCGGGGCGCTGTCCTGCGACATCATCACCTTCGGCGGCTCGCTCCGGGCCCTCCGGGTCCCCGACCGGACGGGGAGGCCCGTAGATGTGCTGCTGGGCCTGGACTCGCTGGAGGACTACCGGACCCACGGGAAATCCATGGGGGCCCTGGTGGGCCGCTTTGCCAACCGGATTGGCGGGGCCCGGTTCACCCTGAACGGCGTTGACTACTCCCTGGCCGCCAACAACAACGGCGTGAACCACCTCCACGGCGGGCTCCTGGGCTTCAACCAGCGGGTCTGGACGGCGGAGGACGCCGGAGAGGACCATCTGACCCTCTCCCTCTTCAGCCCCGACGGCGAGGAGGGCTATCCGGGAAATCTCACCGTAACGGTTACATACACCTTGACGGAGACGGAGCTCCGGATTGCCTACCGGGCCCAGTGCGATCAGGACACCGTCTGCAACCTGACCAACCACGCCTATTTCAACCTCTCCGGCCACGACAGCGGACCGGTAACGGACCAGACCATCCAGCTTCTGGCGGACCGGTACACCCCGTCGGACCCCCTGTCCATCCCTACCGGGGAAATCGCGGCGGTAGACGGGACGCCCATGGACCTCCGCCGGCCTACTGCCATCGGGGCGCGGATTAAGGAGGACTTCCCCCAGCTCCGGCAGGCCGGGGGCTATGACCACAACTGGATTCCCAACGGCGAACCGGGGACCCTCCGGGTCATCGCCCGGGCGGCCTCCGCTTCCACCGGCATTACGATGGAGGCGCTGTCCACCCTCCCCGGCGTCCAGTTCTACACCGGGAATTATCTGAAGGGATGCCCCGCCGGAAAGGGCGGCGCGGCCTACGGCGACCGCTGGGGCTTCTGCCTGGAGACCCAGTTCTATCCGGACTCGCCGAATCACGAGAATTTCCCCTCCTGCGTGCTGCGGGCGGGGGAGGTCTTCGGCCACACGGCGGTCTTCCGGTTCGGCGCGGACCGGTAAACGTGGAAAAACCCCCTGAACGGATGGCCGTTCAGGGGGTTGCGCGCTTATTCGCTCTCCCGGAGGAGGGTCTGCTTGATGTCCCACAGCCGCTGGCTCAGGTCCACGTAGTAGGTGTGGGGATTCTCAAAGCGCTTGACCTCGTCCCACAGCGTGTCCACCTGCTCCTTGCAGTAGGCCTGAATCTCCTGGAGGCCGGGGCGCTTATAGACCAGCTTTCCCCCCAGGAAAATGGGCTGCTGAAGGGCCTTCACCGTGAAATCGGTGTAGGTCTTCCGCTTCCAGGTGGCCTTGGGGTCGAAGAGCTCCAGGGTCCGGTCCGCGTCCACCCGCTCGTCCCAGACGGTGATGTAATCCGCCTCGGCCTTGCCGGTGGTCTTGTCGAAGATGCGGTATACCTTTTTATAATGGGGATTGGTGATCTTGTCCACGTTCTCGCTGACCTTGATCTTGGGGAGCACCTTCCCCGCCTCGTCCTCCACGGCCACCAGCTTGTACACCCCGCCGAAAACGGGCTGGCTGCTGGCGGTAATCATCCGCTCGCCCACGCCGAACATATCGACCTGCGCCCCCTGAATCAGCAGGTCCCGGATGATGTACTCATCCAGGGAGTTGGAGGCGGAAATCCGGCACTCGGTCCAGCCCGCGTCGTCCAGCATCTTCCGGGCCCTCTGGGTGAGGTAGGCGATGTCGCCGGAGTCCAGACGGATGCCGCACTGCCGGATGCCCAGGGGCTTCAGCACGGCGTCAAAGGCCCGGATGGCGTCGGGCACGCCGGATTTCAGGGTGTTGTAGGTGTCCACCAGGAGGGTTGCGTTGTGGGGATAGAGCCTGCAATAGGCCTCGAAGGCCTCATACTGGGTGTCGAACATCTGGACCCAGGCGTGGGCCATGGTGCCCCCGGCGGGGACGCCGTAAAGCTGGTCGGAAATGGTGCAGGCCGTTCCGGCGCAGCCGCCGATATAGGCCGCCCGGGCCCCGGTGATGGCCCCGTCGGTGCCCTGGGCCCGGCGGGAGCCGAATTCCAGCACCGTCCTCCCCTGGGCCGCCCGGACGATGCGGTTGGCCTTGGTGGCGATGAGGCTCTGGTGATTGACGGCCAGCAGGGTGAAGGTCTCGATCAGCTGGGCCTGAATGGCGGGAGCCCGGACGGTGATCACCGGCTCCTGGGGGAAGATGGGGGTCCCCTCGGGGATGGCCCAGATGTCCCCGGTGAAATGGAAATTCTTCAGATATTGCAGAAATTCCTCGGAAAACAGGTTCCGGCCCCGGAGGTAGGCGATATCCTCCTCATCAAAATGGAGGTCCAGAATATACTCAATGAGCTGGTCCAGCCCGGCGCAGATGGCGAAGCCCCCCTTGTCCGGAACGTCCCGGAAGAAGACGTCGAAATAGGTCGTCCGGTCCTGAAACCCCGTCTGGAAATAGCCGTTTCCCATGGTCAGCTCATAGAAATCACAGAGCATGGTCATGTTCAGCTTTTGTTCGGTGTGCATGATAAAGCACCCACTTTCCTAGTTGTTCCCTTGATTATAAGCAAAGCCGCCTGGAAAAGCAATCTCTTTTTTTGTCAAACGTTGATTTTAGTTGAAAAGTGGCGTATAATGAGAAAGAAGTTTAATACAAGGAGGCTCTCCCATGAAACAGCTCACGGCTCTTCTTCTGGCTCTGGCCCTCTGCCTGAGCCTCTCCGCCCCGGCTCTGGCGGCGGGAACCGGCTTCAGCGACGTGCCCGCCGGTCACTGGGCCTATGACGCCATCCACTACGTCGCCGGAAAGGGCATTGCCTCCGGCTATGCCGACGGAACCTTCCGCCCCACCGGCATCCTGACCAACGCCCAGTTTGCCGTGATGCTCTCCCGGGCCTTTTATCCCGAGGAGGCTGGCGCCCTCAAGCTCCAGACGGAGAAACGGGCCTGGTACTGGGCCAACCTGAAGGCCCTGCACAACCACCACATCCTCAAGGGCACCGCCCTGGCCTCCGAGCCCAACTGGGCCGCCGCCGCCGGGCAGGACGTCTCCCGCTATGACGTGGCCCAGATGCTCTACAACATCCTGACGGACCGGGGCTGGACCACCACCCTGGACCAGCGGGCCGGGGCCCGGGTCCAGATCGCCGACTGGGACTCCATTCACTCCGGCTACCGCATGGCCGTCTCCACCTGCTACGCCCTGGACCTCCTCACCGGGCTGTCCGACGGCACCTTCGGCGGCGCCTCCGCCATGAAGCGGGGACAGGGCTGCGTGGTGGTCACCCGCCTCTTGAACCGCCTGGCCCTGCCCGCCCCCTGGCCCGAGGAGCCGGAGGAATCCGTGAAGCCCACCACCGTGGCCGTCAGCCACGTCAGCACGCCCACGGAAACCGGGTCCACCACCGGCTGGTCCGTCGGCGGCAACGACTACCCCGACGGCATCCTGAACAACGGCAAGCGCATCACCGAGGCCAACGTCTCCGCCATGCTTCAGGACGCCCGGGAAATCTGGTACGACGGCATGCCCTGGGGCGGCATCGTCAAGGGGGACAACAACTATTACGACGTCTACGCCCATGACAGCGTTCTGACCTTCGGGGGCCAGCTGGTCGTGGACAGGGGCGGCACCCCCACCACCAACGCCGGAGGCTTCGCCGCCATGCTCAGCGATTACGTCTTCGGCCTCCACAGCAACCCCGCCCGGAAGCTGGAGGACAGCACCAAAATCCGCCCCGGCGATCTCATCTTCCAGATGACCAACGGCAAGCTCACCCATGTGCGGGTCGCGCTCTCCACGGTTCAGTATCAGGATGGCGTCCCCTACGCCGCCACCTGTGACGGCAACCTGGGCAGTCAGGTCTCCTGGGATACCATCGGCGAGGAGACCTCCGGCCGCCTCGGCAGCTACGGCCAGACGGACGGCGTCTATATCACCTGCGCCGTCTACACCCGCTATCCGGAATAAATGGAAAGGGACCCGCCGCTCCGGCAGGTCCCTTTTTTGCCCTCAGAATCTATGTTCATAGCCAGGAAAAGGACCGCCAAGACAGCGTCCAACGGCTGTGAATACAGGTTTTCAGTCCGTCCCGTCGCGGGTAAGACTCCACGCGCCGTCCGTCCGGTCCGCCCGGAGGTACACGACGGCCCCCTCCGCAAAGCTGCCGGTAAAGCTCTCCCGGACGGTTTCCCCCTCCTCCGTCTCAAAGGAGACCGTATAGGCGCAGTCCTCCAGCTCCGGCAGGGTGAAGGCGCAGAGCTGGGTATCGGAAATCGCGGCCTCCGACACGGCGGACCCGCCGCCGTATTCCACGGTGATGCGGGAGATGGCCTCGGCGGCGTAGTTGGTGAGAATCAGGTTGCCGGCCTCCTCCCTCTGGCCGCAGGCGGCGAGGAGGAGCAGGAGGCCGAGCGCACAGAGCATCTTTCTCATCCTTCCGCCTCCCGCAGACGCTCCACGATGGTCCGCTTCGACACGGAGCGGTAGGTCCACAGGGGCACCAGCGCCCCAAGCGCCAGAAACACCGGCAGAATGACGAGAATGGGCAGAACGGTAAGGCGGTAGGTGAAGAACCAGAAGATTTCTCCCACGCTGCTCCCCACCAGAGGGCCCAGGCAGACCGTCAGCACCAGGGAGACGGCCAGCGCCAGGAGGGTATAATACAGGCCCTCGAACACCAGCATGGTTTTCAGCTGCTTTCCCGTCATGCCGATGGACTGGAGCACCGCCAGCTCCCGCTTCCGGGTGAGGATGCCCGTCAGGACGGCGTTGATGAAGTTCAGCACGCCCACCAGTCCGATGATGAGGCTCAAGGCTCCGCCCATGGTCATGAACATGCCCCGGAAGCCCTCGAACTCCGCCTCGTAGCTGGCCCGGCTCTCGTAGTCGTAGAGGGGCTGGACGCTCTCCGTATACTCCGCCAGGAAGGACTCCATGCCCTCCTCCGCCTCGTCGGTGGTGTTGAAGACATAGGTCATAACGCTGTCGGTGCCGGTGTCCTGTTTGAACCGCTCCGCCCCCAGGATGAACGCATCTGCGCCCACAACCCGATAGCGGTAGGAGATGGAGTTGGGAATCCGCACCAGGGCGCAGACGGTGTAGTCGATGTCCTCATAGACCTTGGCACGCTCTCCCCAGGGGCGGCCGCTCTCGATGGCGGCGTCCACGTCCGTGAAGATTTCCCCGGTGTCCTGGTAGAAATATTCCATCTCGGTGACATGGCGTATGGTCACGGTGTCCCCCAGCTTGGCCCAGTTGGTGCCCCATTGGGTGGCGTTGTAATCGTCGGACAGGTACACGGCGGCGATGGCCTTCTGGCTGGGGTCCGACAGGGGGGCCAGGTCTCCGTCCAGCACGTCCAGCAGGGACAGGGGGAAGTCCTCCATGCCGTATAATTGCGTATTGGCCTCCAGAAGCCCGCTGGGCAGACGGTTTGTGGTGTCGATGATCTGGTCCACGACTTCCGGGGAGTTATACACTTCCCAGCTCTTCCGAAGCCAGTCCTCGGTGACGAACTGCATCGCGGCGGAGACGCCGCCGTAGACCCGGCCGCTCTCCTCCACGCCGCTCCGGGCGTTCACGTCGGAGATGATGCTTTCCGGGACCTCCTCGTCTGTGGTCCGGAAGCCGCCGCTGGAGGTGAAGTAGGCCGCGCTGCCCAGAATGAAGTCCACATCCGCGTTCCGGGCCAGATACTTGTTCATGTCGAAGCCCATGGAGAAGGTGTAGGTAATCGTGGCCAGCACCACGGCCAGCGTCAGGGAGATGACCGTCACAACGGCCTTGCTCCTGCTCCGCCAGAGATTCGCCCAGGCCATTTCCGGCAGGGACGCGCCGCCCTGGGCCTTGCGGACCTTCTCCCGCTTTCCGGGCTTCTTCACGCCCTCGGTGTAGCGGACGGCCTCCACCGGGGAGACCCGGGCCGCCACCCGGCCCGGGCGGGCGCAGGAGAGAAACACCGTTATCAGGGCGAACAGCGCCGCGCCGATGAAGATGAAGGGGTTGAAGGAGACAAAGGCGTTTTTGTAGCTGAGGGTGGTCATGATGACCGGGGTGAGCTTGTTGCCGATGACAAAGCCCAGCAGAAGGCCGATGGGGATGCCGATGAGGCTCAAAAGAAGGGCCTGCTGGCGGACGATGCGCTTCAGCTGCTTCCCGGTGGTGCCGATGGTTTTCAGAAGGCCGTAAAACCGGATGTCGTTGGTGACGGAAATCTGGAAGACGTTGTAAATGATGAGATAGCCCGTGAAAATAATCAGCAGCAGGAGGACCACAATGGCGATCAGCGTGGAGATATCAAAGTTGTTGGAGAGCTGGGCCCCGGAGTAGCCCCAGTTGACGCCGGTTTTCCGGTAGTTCTCCGCCTGGGGGTCCTCGTTCTGATAGCCGTGGTTCTCCAGAACCTGACGGACGTCCTCCTCGATGTGAAGCGCGTTTTGGAACATCATGTCCAGGTTCCACTTTCCGGTCATGGAGGTGGGGTCCCCGCTGCTCAGGGCGCAGAGCTCCTCGGCGGCGGAGCGGGGCAGAACCACGTGGCTGGCCACCGTGGCGCTGTCGTACTCCCACCAGCCGGAGAGGGTGAAGGTCCGGGTCACGGGGATGGGATTGGGCGTGAGGACGTCCAGGTTGAAGGTCATGGTAAACTCCGCGCCGATCTCCGGCTCTACGCCCAGAAGGGCCAGGACCCGGGTGTCCGTGACGGCCTCGTTGGTGCCCTCCCGGGGGAGGGCGCCCTCCACGGGCTGGCAGAAGTAGTGGGGCGCGGCGGCGGGCTCCAGATAGGAGAGCTCCACGTGGGACTTGTGGAAGGGGGGCTCCGAGGGCATGCCCACGAACATCCGGGCAAAGTCCCCTTTGATAAGGGGGTCCGTCCGCAGCTCCTCCACCTCCTCTCGGGTGAGCTCCTTGACGGAGGCGTGGAAATCGCCCCCCGCCTGGCGGAAGTTCTCCTGCTGGAAGGAGTAGTTGATGGAGGAGGCGATGGTAAAGAGGGAGGTGAACAGCACGGTGGTGAGGGCAATCGCCAGCACCGCCACGATGTTCCGGGTCCGGGCGGCCCCCATGGACCGCAGCCCCAGGCGGCGGACGCAGCCCTTATTCGCAACTCGAATCATGGTTACGCCTCCCTTCCGGTCTCCCGGGAGGAGCGGATTTTCCCGTCCTCAATGCGGATAATGCGGTCCGCGGTCTGGGCGATTTCCTCGTTGTGCGTAATCATGACGATGGTCTGGGCGAACTTCTGGCTGGTGATTTTCAGGAGGCCCATCACATCCTGGCTGGTTCTGGAATCCAGATTGCCCGTGGGCTCGTCGGCCAGAATGATGGCGGGCTTGGCCGCCAGGGCCCGGGCGATGGCTACCCGCTGCTGCTGTCCGCCGGAGAGGTTGTTGGGAAGGTTTTGCAGCTTCTTCTCCAGCCCCAGGGTCTCAATGATCTGGTCCACATAGGCGGCGTCCGGCTTCTGGCCGTCCAGCTGAATGGGGAGCACGATGTTTTCATAAACGCTGAGGACGGGCACCAGATTGTAATTCTGGAAGACAAAGCCGATCTTCCGGCGGCGGAAGATGGTAAGGGCCTCATCCTTCAGGGAGAAGATGTTCTTTCCGTCCACGGTCACGGAGCCGGAGGTGGGCCGGTCCAGGCCGCCCAGCATGTGGAGAAGGGTGGACTTGCCGGAGCCGGAAGTGCCCACCACGGCGGCGAACTCGCCCTTCTCCACCTTCAGGTCCACGCCGTCCAGCGCCCGGACCTCCGCCTCGCCGGAGCCGTAGGTTTTGCGCAGGTCCTTCGTTTCCAAAATGGTCATATGCCTTACCTCCAAAGGAAAAAATCTGTATTGCCTTTCGACAATACAGACTCTACTCCAGAATTCTGTCCACATTCTTTCTGAAATCTAACAGTTCTGAAAGATTCCCCCTCAGCTCCGGGGCAGGAACAGGGAAAACCGGGCCCCCTTCCCCGGCTTGGAGAACACCTTCACATACCCCTTCTGCCCCTCGGCGATCTGCCGCACCAGATAGAGCCCCACGCCGACGCCCTGCTCGTCCAGCGTATCCGCACCCCGGTAAAAGCGCTGGAACAGCTTCTCCAGCTCCTCCTCCGCCACGCCGGGGCCGGTGTCCGTCACGTCAATCCGGGCAAAGAGCTCATAGGCCCGGGCGCTGACGGTGACGCGGCCCTTCGGTGTGTACTTGACGGCGTTGTCAATGAGATTGCACACCGCCTCCGCCGTCCACTTGGGGTCGAAAACCGCGTCCGCCGCCGTGGGCTCCAGCACCAGCTCCAGTCCCTTTTCCGCCGCTCTCGGGGCCAGCTGGGCCACGGCGTCCTCCAGCGTGGTGGCCAGGGGACCCGGGCGGGGATTGAATACCAGCACTCCCGCCTCCAAACGGGAAGTCTTCACCAGCGCCTCAATCAGGGACTGGAGCTTGCGGGCCTGTTCTCCCAAGGCGGCGGTATAAGCCCGGCACTTCTCCTGCTCCTCCAAAAGCTGCGTATATAACAAAATGTTGGCGATGGGCGTTTTCGTTTGGTGGGAGATATCCCCGATCAGGGTCTTGATCTTGTCCTTTTCCTCCTGAAGGTTCCGGGCGGAGACGGCGGAGGCGCTGAGATAGTGGGCCAGCTTGGTTTCCACGGCGGAAAGCAGACTCTCATCAAAGGCCTCCTCCCGGAACTCCCCCCGGACCGCCTCGTCCAGCATCCGGTCCAGCCGGAGGAGGACCCTCCGCAGCCGCCAGCGGGACCACAAAACCATCACCCCAAGGGCTGCCGCCAGAAACCACACAGCCATATCCCCTCTCCGCCGCCCCAGCGGTCCCCCAGACTGCTGGAGCGGGCTGAAATTCTTTTTGGTTACGTTTTCTTTTATAGCCGGCTTGACGTTGAATATTGACTTTGCTATCATGCATTCAACAAATCCAGATTGGGAGAAAAAACCATGAACAAAATTACGATCATAATGGGTGCATATCCGCAAACCTGCGGACTGAAAAAAGAGCCGGTTGAATGGATTGTATTGAAGGAAGAACAGCAACGCTGTCTCTGCGTCAGCAAGTATTTGCTGGACTGCAAGCCCTATCACGATTCTTCAAAAAATATAACATGGCAGGACTGTACGTTGAGAAGCTGGCTGAATCATGATTTTTTAATGCTGGCTTTTTCAGCTGAAGAGCGCGAAAGAATTCTTCTTTCTACCGTAGAAAACCCAGCCGGAAATACTCTGGATTATATCTTTTTGTTAAGCACCGGCGAAGTCGAAGAATTATTTGACGATGAAACGGAAGATTATGCTGATTATGAAGAGCGAGGAGCCACAACGACTGCATATGCGCGGTCACAAGGAGCATGGTTTCTTGATGAGAATTGCGAGGAAGAGAATAAAGGCACTTGGTGGCTGCGATATTACGGAGACTTCTGGAACAAAGAAGAAGGGAAATATAATTTTATAAGCTGCGTCAATTTTGATGGATATATCGAACGGGCTGCGCAAGGTGTGGAAGGAGCAGATTGCTGTATTCGTCCTGCATTCTGGTTGAGAACAGACTGAGCTGCACCGGCTTGCCGGACGCCGTCCGAGATGGACAGCCGTCTGTTTCATCATTTCGCGGGTTAAAAAGTATGCAAGTTTCTCATTAAGATAAATGAAACGGGATTTAAGACAGAGTGACCCACGTGTAGCCGATGCCGTAGACGGTTTTGAGGTGGCGGGGCTTGGAGGGGTTTTCTTCCAGCTTGCCCCGGAGGCGCTTCACGGTTACGGACAGGGCGTTCTCATCCACATACTCCGCCCCGTCGGTCCAGACCCGGTCCACCAGAAGCTCCCGGGGCAGTGTCCGGCCCCGGTTCTCCACCAGAACCCGGAGCAGCCGCTGTTCCGTCTTGCTCAACTCCACCAGGCGGCCGTCCCTTCGGAATTCCATGCGGTCAAAATCAAAGGAAAAGCCATCCAGCACCACGGGGCCTCCCGTTCCCTCTCCCCGGCGGAGCTGGGCGTTCACCCTGGCCCGGAGGACCGCCAGCGAAAAGGGCTTGGTAACGTAGTCATCCGCCCCGGACTCCAGTCCCGCCACAATGTCCATTTCCATGTCGTTGGCCGTCAGCAGAATGACGGGAAGCCGCCCGCCTCCGGCCCGGTACTCCCGGAGGAAATCCACCCCGTTCCCGTCCGGGAGGTTCACGTCCAGAACCAGCAGGTCAAACTCCCCTTCCCCCAGGGCGGACCGGGCGGCGGAGAGGGTCCGGCACAGCGACGGCTCCGCCTCGGGGCTTCTCAGGGCCAGACACAGCCCGTCTCCCAGAGTCCGGTCGTCCTCTACTATTAAAATAGATTTCATATGGCACCTCTCTGACTCCTGTCCCCGGGGACCGGCGGCGTTCAGGATACGCTGAGGGCGTCTTCCAGCACAAGGCCGGGATTGTGCTTGGTCAAAAAGCCCACGGACCACTCGCCGCCGAAGGCCACCAGCAAGCGGCCCCGGAAATCCTCCAGAATGGCCGCGCCGGTGCAGAGGACCAGCTCGTCGGGCTTCACGGGGCACTCCGTAATCAGCCGGAGGTGGTCGTAGGGCAGGCCCTCCATATAGAGCTCCACGCCGTATTCCGCCTTCATGCGGTATTGAAACACATCGAATTGCAGGGTGCCCACCACGCCGACCACCACTTCCTCCATGCCGCCGCCGGGGCGCTTGAAGATCTGAATGGCGCCCTCCTGGGCAATCTGTTCCGTGCCCTTGATGAACTGCTTGCGCTTCATGGTGTCCTTGGGAGAGACCCGCATGAAGTGCTCAGGCTCAAAGGTGGGAATCCCCGCGTAACGGAACTTTTTCCCGGGCACGGTGACGGTGTCCCCGATGGAGAAGATGCCGGGGTCAAAGACGCCGATGATATCCCCGGCGTAGGCCTCCTCCACGATTTCCCGTTCGGCGGCCATCATCTGCTGGGGCTGGCTGAGGCGCATTTTCCTTCCGGACTGGACGTGGAAATACTCCGTATCCCGCTGGAAGCGGCCGGAGCAGATGCGCATAAAGGCCAGCCGGTCCCGGTGGGCCTTGTTCATGTTGGCCTGAATCTTGAAAACGAAGGCGGAGAAGTCCGGCGAGAAGGCGTCGATCTCCTCCTCTCCCGCCATCCGGCTGAGCGGGGCGGAGGTCATGCGGAGGAAGGCTTTCAAAAAGGGCTCCACGCCAAAATTGGTCAGGGCGGACCCGAAGAAGACGGGGGAAAGGGTTCCGTTCCGGACGGCCTCCAGATCAAAATCCCGGCCCGCCCCCAGGAGCTCCACTTCCTCCTGAAGCTGCCGCCAGCGGTTCTCGCCGATCAGTTCCCCGACGGCGGGGTCGTCCAGGTCAATTTCAGTGGCCTCGGCCTTTTTGGCGTGGCCCTCGCCGGTGAAGAAGAGAATGTGGCCGGCCTCCCGGTCATAGACGCCCTGAAACTCCCGTCCGGAGCCGATGGGCCAGTTAACGGGGTATGTGTCGATGCCCAGCTCGGCCTCCACCTCGCCGCAGAGCTCCAAGGGGTCCCGGCTCTCCCGGTCCATTTTGTTGATGAAGGTGAAGATGGGGATATGCCGCAGGGCACAGACCCGGAAGAGCTTTCTTGTCTGAGGCTCCACGCCTTTGGCGGCGTCGATGACCATGACGGCGGAGTCCGCCGCCATGAGGGTGCGGTAGGTATCTTCCGAGAAATCCTGATGTCCGGGGGTATCCAGGATATTGACGCAATAGCCGTCGTGCTGGAACTGCATGACGGAGGAAGTAACGGAGATGCCTCTCTGCTTTTCGATTTCCATCCAGTCGGAGGCAGCGGCCCGGGCGCGCTTGCCCTTGACCTCCCCCGCCTGGGCGATGGCTCCGCCGTAGAGCAGGAGCTTTTCTGTGAGGGTCGTTTTACCGGCGTCGGGGTGGGAGATGATGGCAAAGGTCCTCCGCCGGGCGATTTCGTCTTTGAAAGCGGCCATGTTTCAGCCTCCTGTGGTTAGTTGATGGGGTGCTTTTCTTTGAAGTATATAATGTAGCATAAAATTGAGTGGTTTGCAACAGGGGAAATGGGGGTGTCCAAATACGCAGTTAAAGGAGGTCAAAAAGAGAAAAGGGGACTATAACCCCTGGGAGTCAGAAACGATGGTGGTCTTTCTGGAAGCCGAAACAGTTGTATGCTTGAACGAAAACAATAAGAACAGCTTGAAGGTTCTCCAGCTTTCTCGGAAAACACCTGTTTTGCCGTGCCAGTGTTGGGGAATAATGGTGCAAATCAGAGTTGACACCTTCCACCGTGAAGGTGTTATTCTTATGATGGATACTGTTTTTTCTTCGTTTTGCTCATTCCCAGTATCCTTCTTACCCCACTGCCACTGATCCTGCCGCGTGATCGCCAGGTCTCTAGTTTCCTCCAGAGTATTATGCATATTGTTTCGGCTCAATGGTGTAATATAGGCCGCACTCTTTACATTTGCAGCGTGGCTGCCCAGTCCCTTATATCCTGCCCTGATCCGGTTCTCAATTCTTCTGCATTTCGGATATCTTTTCCATGCTTCTTCTGTTCTTTTTCTAATAACTCCTTGTTATGCCATTAATTTTGGTCACTCCCTTTTATGGGCCCCCTCACCTCTCCCCGCCCATGTTATACCGGGTGCGGATCAGGATATCCGTATACAGGAGCTCCTTCTCCGGAGCACGCCCGTTCAGCAAATAATTATACAGAATATGCAGCGGCTGGCCGCCCTGCTCCCGGGCCATCTGGTCCAGCACAAAGCTCAGGTCTCCGCTCCGCAATAGGGCCCGGTTCGGCTCGTTCAGGTCATACGCCACCACCCGGACCCGGCCCTGCCGCCGCTCGTCCTCAATGGCCCGGCAGACGCCCTTCTGCCCATTGGAAGTAATATAAACACAGGCCAGACAGGGATTCTCCCGGAGAATATGCTGGGTGATCTCATGGGCATAGTCATCCCGGTCAAAGCAGGGCTGAAAGGAGAGAAGATGAATATCACTCACACCCTCCAGCGTATCCAGAAAGCCCCGGAGACGGCTGTTGTGCGCCCCGTTGTTGACATGCCCGGCGATGGGCAGCACCATCCCTCCGGCGGGAAGCATCTGCCGGATGAGTCCGGCGGCGGTCTGCCCGGCCCGGTAGTTGTCCATTCCCACAAAGCAGAGCCTCCGGCTGCTGGGCGCGTCGGTGTTGAAGGTCACTACGGGAATGCCCTGCTCATGCAGCTGGTTGATACGGCCCACCAGCTCCGGCGCGCTGCCCGCGGCAATCGCCAGCCCGCTGGCCCCCCAGGACACCAGCTCGTCAATCTGCCGCAGAACCTGAAGGGTATCCCGGCCCTGGACCTCCCGCAGCTCAATCTCCATGCCGGAGCTCCGGAGCTCCGCCGCGGCCTGCCGGGCCCCGGAGGCCACATCCTGCATGGTGGGAGTCTCGGAGGACTGAAGGATGGCCCCCAGGCGGAAGCCCTGCCGGGCCAGGGCCTGTCCCACGGTATTGGGCCGGTAGCCCAGGTCTCCGGCGATTTTGAGAATGCGTGCGGCCACCTCCGGATTCACCCGGCCCCGGTTGTGAAGGGCACGGTCCACCGTCCCCCGGGAGACTCCCGCCAGCTCGGCGATCTGCTGTGACGTCACTGCCATGCGTGCCACTCCTTCCTGCGTGCTGAGCCCATTATAGCAGAGGGAGAGGGGGTTGACAAGGGTCTTCTGGTAATTTTATCAAATTGAACGCAACTGCACGCACTTTTTGGCGTTCAAGGAGGGGAATTGCACAAGAAAGGTCCGCCTCCCTTTTGCGCCCTTCACAAACTTTCGTAATTGGGCGGTTTTTACAGAAAATCCCCTTGCAGGAACCGGAAATATATGATATTTTTAATGACAGAAACGCAGGAACCCGCCGGGCCCTTCCACAGCGCGTTGCCGCGCGCTCTCCGGCGGACTCACCCCATCCTTTCCTGATGCGTGCATTTTGCGTGCCTCCATCCCTTTTCCGAAAACATACTTGGAGGCTGCTGCAATGACATTCTTCAGTTCAATCGCCTGGACGCTGATCTCCTTTGTCCTGTTCACCGCCCTGGTGGCCATCATTTCCAGCTGGAAGACACGGGGAGACGATCTGGATTCTGCCGAGGGCTACTTCCTGGCCGGGCGGGGCCTGCCCGGCATCGTAATTGCCGGGTCCCTGCTGCTGACGAACCTCTCCGCCGAGCAGCTGGTGGGCCTGAACGGCCAAAGCTGGAAATCCAACATGGGCCCCATCGCCTGGGAAGTCGGGTCCATGTTCACCCTGCTGGCGCTGGCCTACTACTTCCTGCCCCGGTACTTGAAAATGGGGGCCATGACCATTCCCTCCCTGATGGAGGTCCGCTACGGCAAGGGCACCAAGACCATGTTCTCCCTGGTCATTGTGGTGATGTACTCCATCCTGAACCTGCCCGTTATCCTGTACTCCGGCGCGGTGGTCTTTGAGCAGATCTTCGGCATCTCCGGGATGCTGAACATCACGAAATTCCAGTCGGTGGCCCTTCTCTGCCTGATCATCGGCATCATTGGAGGCTGCTACGCCATTTTCGGCGGCCTGAAGGCCGTGGCGGTGTCGGACACCATCAACGGCATCGGCCTGATCATCGGCGGACTGATGGTGCCCTTCCTGGGCTTTGCCGTGCTGGCCCGGCAGACCGGGGGAGAGGGCATTATCGACGGCATGCTGTACATCGTCAACGCGGACCCGGCCAAGATGAACGCCGTCAACGCCTGGAACGCTGCGGAGCCGGAAGTCCCCTGGCCCCTGATCATCACCGGCATGTTCTTCAACAACCTCTACTGGTGGTGCACGAACCAGTCCTTTGTCCAGCGGGCGCTGGCCGCCCGGTCCCTGAAGGAGGGCCAGAAGGGCGCGATTTTCTGCGGCTTCCTGAAGTGCCTGGGTCCCCTGTATCTGGTCATTCCCGGCATCATCGCCTTCTACCTGCCCTCCATTCAGGACGCCATCGCCGCCTCCGGAGACAAGGCCATCGACTTCGCCTATCCCGCCCTGATTTCCGCCATAATCCCCAAGCCGGTGATGGGCTTCTTCGCCGCCGTGATGTTCGGCGCGATTCTCTCCTCCTTCAACTCGGTGCTGAACTCCGCCTCCACCATGTTTACCCTGGACCTGTACCGCTCCGCCTTCCGGCCCAACGCCAGCGACGCCCACTGCGTCAAGGTGGGCAAGGTCTACGGCACTATCGCGGGCTGCGTGTCCATCGTCATCGCGCCCTTTGTGATGAACGCCCAGGGAATCACCACCTTCCTGAACTCCATGAGCCAGTTCGTGTCCCTGCCGGTGCTGTGCACGATTCTGGGCGTGTTCCTGTTCAGGCGTCTCCCCGCGTATACGCCCAAGATCATCACCATCTTCCATGTGGTGTGCTACGGCGCGTTCCTCCTCATCGCCCCCAGCTACCCCGGCACGGACAACCCCATTCACTACCTCTACGCCATGGCGGTGCTGTTCCCCATTGAGCTCCTCATCATGTGGGCGCTGAACAAATACCGGCCCGCCGAAGAATATGTTCCCCAGGATGTGGGCGCGGTGGACCTGACGCCCTGGAAGTACCGGCACGTGGTTTCCATCATCGGCCTGATTCTGGCCGTGGCGATTTACGTGGTGTTCTCTCCTATGGGAATTGCCGCCTGAGATATTGCGGATACGAAACAAAGGCGCTGCCCTCCGGCGGCGCCTTTTTCGTAAGTTCCGCAGAGGGAGGGGAGGGAAATCCCCCCGCGTGCAGAACGCAAGCCCGGCCCGTCAGATTTGTACACCTTCCTCAAAAACCGCTGCCCGCCTATGGCGGCGACAGAGCATTCCACAATTCCAGGCCCCTATTATTGTGCATAATATTTCCGGATTTTAATTGCGTTCTCGTGAACGCTTTGCTATAATAAAGGGCAGGAAAAGGGATCGGGCACACGGTGCGCTTCAGGAAGCATCCCCCGGCGGGCTCCGGCAAGGGCTCTCCGGAATCAAACCGGACTATCCGGATTTTATTGAAAAACAACAGGAGGAATTTGTTATGGAACTCAACATCTGCCTGGTTGGCTGCGGCATGATCGGCCGGGAACACATCGAGCGCATTCAGAACCGCATCCGGGGCGCGAAGGTCGTGGCCGTCTGCGACGTGTTTGAAGAGGGCGTGAAGAAGGGCGCGGAGCTCGCCGGTCCCGGCACAAAGACTTACACCGATTTCAACGAGGCCATCAATGACCCCGCTGTCAACGCCGTAGTGGTCACGACTCCCGGCCAGTTCCACAAGGACCCTGTGCTGGCCGCCATCAAGGCCGGGAAGCCCGTCTTCTGCGAGAAGCCCCTGGCCAACACCGCCGCGGACTGCAAGGCCGTCGTGGACGCAGAGATGGCCTCCGGGAAGCACCTGGTGCAGGTGGGCTTCATGCGCCGCTATGACCGGGGCTACAACCAGGTGAAGGAGCTTCTGGACTCCGGGAAGTTCGGCGCTCCGCTGATTGTGAAGTGCACCCACCGGGCCGACGGTGTGGCCCCCAGCTACACCACCGCCATGGCCGTTACTGATACCGCCATCCATGAGATCGACTGCCTGCCCTGGCTGGTGAACGACGAGTGGGACGAGGTTCAGTGCATCCTCCCTAAGGTCTCCAGCAAGGCCCACGAGGGGCTCCGGGACCCCCAGGTTATGATGATGAAAACCAAGGGCGGCATCGTGGTCATGCTGGAGGTCAATGTCAACTGCGGCTTTGGCTATGACATCAACTGCGAGGTGGTCTGCGAGAACGGCGTGGTAAACCTGCCCTGCCCGTCCTTCCCCACCGTGCGTTACGCGAATAACGTCTCCACTAAGATCGAGGACAACTGGATCATGCGCTTCATCGACTCTTATGACGTGGAGATTCAGGACTGGGTGGACCACGCCCTCAGAGGCGAGACCGGCGGCTCCTCCGCTTGGGACGGCTATGTGGCCTCCATCACCGCCGACGCCCTGGTCAAATCCCAGACCTCCGGCCAGATGGAGAAGGTCGTTACCGGCGGTACGCCCGACTTCTATAAAAAGTAATCAGGAAGGAGACTTTGCTATGAAAATTGCCTTTGACGTCGACGTGCTGGCGAAGCAGATGCCGATCAAGGACTATGTCCGGAAGGTGGCGGACTGGGGCTATAAGTACATTGAGCAGTCCCCTCATCCCCGGATTAATCCCTTTTACAAGCACCCGCTTTTCTCTAAGGAGTGCGAGGAGGAGTACCGCAAGGCGCTGAAGGAGACCGGTGTGGAGATTTCCAGCTTCATCGTGGTCTACCGCTGGTCCGGCCCCACCGAGGAGCAGCGCCGGCACGCCGTGGCTAACTGGAAGCGGATGATTCAGATTGCCGTGGACATGGGCGTCCCCGTCATCAACACAGAGTTCTCTGGAGACCCGAACCAGCAGGAGATTTGCAACGGCATGTTCTTCCGTTCCATGGAGGAACTGCTGCCTATCATTGAGCGGGAAGGCCTGCGGGTGGAAATCCAGTCCCACCCCTATGACTTCTGCGAGCTGAACGATGAGACCTGCGACATCGTGAAGTCTTTCCGGTCCAAGAACCTGGGCTATGTGTATTCCGCGTCCCACGGCTTTTTCTACGACCAGGGCAAGGGCGATGTCCGCCACATGCTGAAATATGCCGGAGACGAGCTGACCCATGTTCTCCTGGCGGACACCTGGAACCAGACCAAGGACTGCCGTTACATTCTGAATCCGCCTTGGCTGAACCAGCGGGGCCGGGCCGACGCGACCATCCACCAGCACACCGCCATGGGCGAGGGTGAGGTCGATTTCGACGGCATTTTCGAAACCCTCCGGGACATGGATTTCGTCAGCAAGCAGCTCAAGCCCGACGCCCCCAAGGCCGGTGGCGACAACATCATCTGCGTGAGCTATTTCGGCTTCCCGGAGAAGATGGACAAACAGGCCCCCGAGGCTCTGGAGCGCATCAAGAGCGAACTAGTGAACCGGTAAAACAGGAAAATAAATGGAATCAAAGGAGACGCCGTTATGAAAATCGGATTCAATGAAGGGTGCAACCGTTTCTGCGAGAACCATTCTGTGCTGGAAGACCTGGCCCTGTGCGAAAAGTACGGCTTTGACTATATCGACGTTCAGTCCGAGTGTCTGGACCGGGAGCTGGCCGCCGGGAAGTACACCCTGGAGCAGCTGGGAGATTTCTTTAAGAGCCACAAGCTGAAAATGCTGTCCTACAACGCGCTTATTTTCTTCAACATGAAGCAGACCCAGGCGGAGAAGGACGCCGTCATGGCCCAGCTGGATGAGATCATCCGCCGCTGCCGGATTCTGGACTGCAAGATGATCGTCGTGGTGCCCAGCATGGACCTGACGGTCCACGCCACCGTGGACGAAATCAAGGCCGACGCCGTGGCCGTCCTCAAGGAGATGGTGAAAAAGGTGGAGCCCTACGGCATCAAGCTGTCTCTGGAGTTCTGCGGCGCGCCCGCCATGTCCATCAACCGCTTTGAGTACGCCTACGCCATCGTGGAGGAGGTCAATTCTCCCTTGGTGGGCGTGACGCTGGATCAGTTCCACTTCAACGCCATGGCCTCCGGCTGGGACGCCCTGGAGAAGGCCGACGGCAAAAAGATTTTCGTCTGGCACCTGAACGGTACGGAGAATATGCCCTGCGGCGCGGCCTACAACAACGACGAAAAGCGCCTCTGGCCCGGCGAGCCCGGCGACTGCCTGGACCACAAGCGCTTTGCGGATACCCTGAAGAAAATCGGCTTTGACGGAGACGTCTGCACCATTGAGGTGTTCCGTCCCGATTACTACAAGCTCTCCAACGAGGAGAACATCAAAAAGGCCGCCGCCGTCACCCGCGCCCATGTGGAGAAGTACTGGTAAGGGAGCAAAAACAGGCGGATAGATTCGCTCTGATTCCAGGGCATCGGGAGGCGTGGTTTTTCTGCCGCGTCAAGCCGCAAAATCAGATGCTCTTGAGTGGCAATAGAGACTTGACAGCGGCGCGGTTTCAAGGGATAATATAGGAAGCTCTGAGGGCGGGACGGCCTTGGACCCCAAACCGGGCCGCCGTCCCGCCCCTGTCTTATGAGGAGGACAACATGGCAAACACGAAAAGACTGACCACCGCCCAGGCCATTGTAAAATTCCTGGACAACCAGTATGTCTCCATGGACGGCGTGGAGACGAAATTTGTGGAGGGCTTCTTCACCATCTTCGGTCACGGCATCGCCGTGGGCCTGGGTGAGGCCCTGGACTCCAACCCCGGCGAGCTCCGGGTCATGCAGGGCCGGAACGAGCAGGGCATGTGCCACGCGGCCATCGCCTTCGCCAAGCAGAACGGGCGGAAGAGAATCATCGCGTGCTCTTCCTCCGTGGGTCCCGGCGCGGCCAACATGGTCACCGCCTGCGCCACCGCCACGGTGAACAACATCCCCCTGCTGGTCTTCCCGGCGGACACCTTTGCCTCCCGCCAGCCGGACCCCGTTCTCCAGCAGCTGGAGCGGAGCGACAGTCTGGCCGTTTCCACCAACGACGCCTTCAAGCCCGTGTGCAAATACTGGGACCGGGTCACCCGCCCCGAGCAGGTCATGACCGCCCTGATCAACGCCATGCGGGTCCTCACCGACCCCGCCGAGACCGGCGCGTGCTGCATCGGCCTGCCTCAGGACGTGGAGGGCGAGTCCTATGACTTCCCTGAGTACTTCTTTGAGAAGCGGGTCCACCGCATCACCCGGCCCGTGGCCGTGGAGGAGGAGCTGGAGGACATCGCGGCGGTGATCGCCGGTGCGAAAAAGCCTCTGGTCATCGTGGGCGGCGGCGTCCGTTATTCCGACGCCGGGGAGACCGTGGAGAACTTCTGCCAGGAGTTCAACATCCCCTTCGGCGAGACCCAGGCGGGCAAGAGCGCCTGCAAGTCCAGCCATCCCATGTGCCTGGGCGGCATCGGCGTCACCGGTACCTATGCCTCCAACATCATCGCGAAGGACGCGGATGTGGTTATCGCTATCGGTTCCCGCCTCAGCGACTTTACCACCAGCTCCAAGCGGCTGTATCAGCATGACGGCGTGAAGTTTGTCACGATTAACAACTGCCGGTTCCATGCCTATAAGATGGACGCGGTAAAGGCCGTGGGCGACGCGAAGGTCACGGTCCAGGCCTTGTCGGAGAAACTCCGGGCCAAGGGCTGGAAGTCCGCCTATACCAACGAAATCGCGGACGCCAAGGCTGTGTGGGACAAGGAAATGGCCCGTCTCGGCGGCATTGAGTACACCGGAGACGATTTCGATCCCATCATCAAGGCCCGGGACCCCCGGACGGTTCCCGAGTTCGTGAAGCTGACCGACGGCAAGATCACCCAGACCGCCGCTCTGGCCGCCATCCGGCGCGTCATTGACGAGGACGCCACCATCATCACGGCAGGAGGCTCTCTCCCCAGCTGCATGCAGCGGATGTGGACCACCGACAAGCGGGGCGGCTATCATGCCGAGTATGGCTATTCCTGCATGGGCTACGAGGTGGCGGCCACCCTGGGCGTGAAGTTCGCCGAGCCGGACAACGAGGTGTACTGCGTGGTGGGCGACTCCAGCTTCCAGATGCTCCACAGCGAGATCATGACCATCCAGCAGGAAAAGCAGAAGGTCAATATTCTGATTTTCGACAACTGCGGATTCGGCTGCATCAACAACCTGGAGATGAATCACGGCATCGGCAGCCTGGCCACGGAGTTCCGCTATACCGACGGCAAGAAGCCCACCGGGGACCTGATTCCCGTGGACTACGCCAAGATCGGCGAGGGCTACGGCCTGAAGTCTTACACCTGCAAGACCATCGCCGAGCTGGAGGCCGCGCTGGAGGATGCCAAAAAGCAGACGGTGGCGTGCCTGTTCGACCTGAAGGTCATTCCCAAGACCATGACCGACGGCTATGAGTCCTGGTGGAACGTGGGCCTGGCCGACGTGTCCGAGAAGGAGTCTGTCCGTAAGGCCTGGGAAGGCGTGAAGGCCGGCCGTGACGCCGCCCGGAAGTACTGAGAGAAGGGAAATTTATGAGCAAGGTATTCGGCTATCCCAAATTTGACGCCTCCGGAGAAATGATGCTCACCACCTATACCGGCGCCTACGCGGCCATGCTGATGGACGTGCGGGTTTACCGGATGAAGGCCGGGGAGACCCGGACATTCCGCCGGGTGGGGGAGGAGATTGCGGTGCTGCTCCTCAGCGGCAAGGTGACGTATACCTGGGAGACCCAGCGGGCCGAGGCCAGCCGCCGGAGCGTTTTCACCGAAGGCCCCTGGTGCGTCCATGCCTCCAGCGGCGTGGAGATTGCCGTTGCCGCTGAGACCGGCGCGGAAATTCTTGTGCAGTGTACGAAGAACGAGCGGAGTTTTCCCAGCCGTCTGTACCGCCCGGAGGACGCCCCGTGGAAATATTCTTGTGTGGGCAAGTTCGGGGACGTGGCGAAGCGGCGGGTCAATACCATTTTTGACCATGATATCTGCCCGGATTCCAATATGGTTCTGGGCGAAGTCCTCAATGATAAAGGGAACTGGTCCGGGTATCTGCCCCACCGGCATCCCCAGCCGGAGACCTATTTCTTTCTGTTTGACCGTCCCGAGGGCTTTGGGGCCAGCTTTGTGGGGGATGAGGTGTTCAAAAGCGTAGACCACAGCTTTTCCGCTATCCCCGGCGGAGCGCTGCACCCCCAGGCGGTAGCCCCGGGCTTCCAAATGTATACTACGTGGATGATCCGGCACCTGGACGGGAACCCCTGGCTCCAGACGGACCGCTTTGAGGATGAGCGGTATACCTGGCTTCATGAGCAGTAAGCCGCGCGGTTCTGGAAGCGGAGAGAAGTGAAAAACGGATGCAAGCCCGCCGCCGCAGGAGTATCTGCGGCGGCGGGCTTGGCGCTGTATGATCGGACGAAGAGGAAAGGAGCGTCGTGAGATTCATAAAATCCCATGGCTAAAATGCAGATGCTTTCATAGATACAGCGTGAAGAAAACTTGCTTTTTGAAAATAAAGCTTAAGAAGCGCCTTACTGTGATTCATTGAATAGTAATGCTGAGAATTACCGGCTGATTCTCAGAAGCTATAAGTCCAATATCGTCTATCGGCTCAGCGTCCGCACATATGGCGTCAACAACCTCCATGCCTTCTGTTACATATCCAAATGCGGCATAGCTGCCGTCCAGAAATGTACTGTCTTCGTGAACGATGAAGAATTGGGAACTGGCACTGTTATAGTCCTGAGAACGGGCCATGGAAACCGCACCCCGCGTGTGGGACAGATTGTTTTCCACACCATTTTCTCTAAATTCCCCTGGAATCGTTTGTTCACTGCCGCCTGTCCCGTTGCCGTTGGGGTCACCGCCCTGAATCATAAATCCCTCAACGACACGATGGAATGTCAATCCATCATAAAAGCCCGTTTGCGCCAATGATATGAAATTTTCCGTGGTCAAAGGTGCCGCAGACGCATCCAATGCAAGGGTAATTGCGCCATATCCATCGACCTCAATAACTGCGGTAAAGGAGCCCCCTGCAGGGTCTTCCGCAGTGGAAACGCCCTCCTGAGCCTCCTTTTCGCCCTGTGTCTTCCCTGAACATCCGGTTCCCAAAAGCAGGGTTATACAGACTGAGAACACCATGACACAAATTATCTTTTTCATAATAACGAATCCTTTCCGCTTGAGATTGTTTATATAGCATATATGAAGTGCAGCTGCATATATCTATTCTGTCTATGCATGAATTAAAGATAATACAGTTTCCAAAACAAAGAGTTGGGCATATTAGGACAAATACGAGTAGCATCGCAATTCTCACGCTTGCCACGAAATGGGCGCATTAGAAAATCACTTTCAAGTCCGTCCGCAGCATCTCCAATATTTCCGGCAGATACTGGGCCGCGCTGGATGGCTTTTCGCAAAGGAAGCAAGGCGCTCCGGCTGGTCAAGGACCTTGTCCATAATTGATTTGCCTGGATGCATAACACAAGACCAAACAGTAAACCAATTAGATTTTGGTGACTCAATATATTGAATTTTTCTTCCGTTCCCTTGGCTCTTTTCTGCTTACCTCCGTGTCTGTGTCTTTGGCCAAGGCCTTGCCATGGAAGAAGCACGGAACAACCTCGGCTTTCTCATGAAATCCACCCGCCATGCTGTGCATTTTTGCTAAAAGAGTTTGCGGAAGCAATCCATTCACATGAGCAGCGGCTTGAAAATCATCTCCAGGTCCTCCTCACTGGAGGGCAGCACCTCCAGCGTCCGCCGCCCGATGGCCTCCAGCATGGTCTCCTCCTTTTGCCGGAGCCGCTGGTAGACAACGCCTTCCATGGACCAGGGACCATTCTCCGTCAGATATTCCGTCTGGAGGAAAACATACTGGGTATACTGCCCCACAGCCAGCCCCAGGCGGTGAATGCGGTCCTTGGACTGGAGCAGATGGACCAGATTATAGCTGTATTCAAAATAGACGGCGTCATGGCAGACACTGTGCAGGGACACAGACTCCGCCAGGGTGTGGGGATTGGTCAGCAGCACCTGGAAACATCCTGCTTTGAAATCCCGCAGAATGTCCTGCCGTTCCTCCAGAGGCACCGCGCCATAGATCCGGCGGGTAGGTACTCCCCGGGCCTCCAGGGCCTCGGACAGCGTTTGTATGGAATCTACGAAAACGCACCAGATAATTACCGGCTTCCCCTCCTTCACCAGGTTTTCCACCAGTTGGACACAGCGGCGGAACTTCCCGGAGGGAGGACATGCCTCGATCAGACGCCGGACCTCCTGGCCGCCGCCGATGCCATCGTCCTCTTCCGGGATGCCTCCGTCCAGCAGGCAGCGGAAATCCCGGAGGTCCAGCCGCTGGAGCAGCAGCCGGTTTTCCTCTCCGCTGGCGGGACAGGTGAGAATCTTATCCGGCAGGGCCGTGGGAACCTCCAAATGCTCCTTGGTGGTCCGGCAGAAGAAGGGCTGGAGCCGGTTGTTGACCGTCTCCGCTTCCGCCGGGGTGGGGCGGCGGAGGCGTACTCCCCGCCCACCTTTTTGACCATGCGGACCTCGTCGAAAACCAGCAGGGACTGGGACCGGACCAGGGGGAGCAGGTCCTCCAGCACGCCTCCCGCCGACTCATAATTCACCAGGATCAGATTCATGTTCCCCGCGTCGTACCGCAGCGCCGCCCGCCGCTCCGCCGCCGTGGACAGTCCGGGACCGTGGAGGTTCAGGACCCGCAGCTCCTCCCGCCCGTTGAAGCACTGAACAAACTCCTCCATTCAGGAGCCGAAGGCGTTCTTGGGGCAGACCACCAACAGCCGCTTGGTGAGCCCCCGGCTTTTCAGGTAGGCGTAGACCCCCAGCACGGAGGCGGTTTTGCCGGAACCGGGGACGGAGAAGTTGGCGGAGCGTTTCATGGCGCAGAGGAAAAAGGAGTCCCACATCTGCCGCTCCTGAAGGGGACGGGCCATGGCAGCGTTCACGATAGACTGGTATTCCCGAAACAGGGGGAGCAGCTTCTCCTCCCGGTTTTTGATCTCCATGCCTAAACGGAACCGCTGCGCCAGATAGCTGCCCCGGTTCTGGATATAGTCCTCCAGGGCGGGAGAAACCGCGAGGGCCGCGTCCCGCCGGCCGCCCTCCCGCTTTGCGATGTAGCGGCGGAGGGAGAGCTTATAAAAGGCGCTGCAAAGCAGAGCCCCCGCCTCGTCCTCCGGGACACGGAGGGTCAGGGCAGCGCCGTCGTAAGCTAAGAACCATTCGGTCACGGGGAACCTCCTTTTTGGGTATCGGGCAACGCGGAACGCCCCGCCCTATTTGCGCGCACGCCGCCGGAACGGGCCTCTCTCACGGCAGCTTTTGCCGGATCTCGTCCACCACCCTCTCCAGCAGGTCCAGCTGCCGCCGCAGGCGCTGGAGCTCGCTGTCCCCCATGCGGGAGAGGATGTTCACATCGATGCTCTCCAGAAATCCGGTGGCTTTCTCCGCCATCAGAATGGGCCGGTTCCGGGTCTCCGTTTTCTTTGCCCGGAGCAGATATTTGTCCATGGATTGTTCCAGGGCACCGCTCAAATCCTCCCGGGTCCGGACCTTATCCCGGATGGCCTGGGTACTCATCTCCTGGGGAGAGGGGAGAATGCCGATGATCTCGGCGGCAATTTCCTGCTGTTCCTCCAGGAAGTCCTCCTGCTGTTCGCTGTCCATGATGTTCTTAAAGCCCCGGATGAAGCGGCTCATGTCCCCGACGGGCCGCAGGAGGATGTTGACAAAGACGCTGTTTTTCAGGTCCTCCTTTCAGCATGTTACTTACCGCCTTCCACAGTAAACGCTTGCTCGTCGTCAGTGTTGAATAGCGACAATTGATATTCGGATTCCTGCAACGGAGTTTTTCCAAGGCGGCGCAACAAAGAGAAAGGTTCCATCATGGCCTCTTCTAATAAATGATTTTGAACAAACAAGTATCCGGCAAACCCTGTAGGGTCCAGCGTCCATACCGGTGAAAGCCTTCGGCTTAAAATATATAACTTTGTCCGTCCTCCGTTTTTCCCATCTTTCCGCGAAAATTCCCGCATGAAACCGATTGTCCTGGGCAGGACCCCCATGGAACGGGCCAAGGGAATGATCGCTATTCGGGACTGCGCCCGGAGGCTCATTGATTTGCAGCTGGAGAACGCCGGGGACGACGCGATCAAGGCGGAGCAAGCCAATCTCAACCGCCTTTATGACGCCTTCACGAAAAAACACGGCCTGTTGAACAGCCTGGGCAATAAGATGGCCTTTGAACAGGATTCCTCCTACCCGCTGCTGTGTTCTCTGGAGGTGCTGGACGATGAGGGGAAATTGGAGCGCAAGGATTCTTCGACAATCCTTGGCTGTTTTGCTCATTTTGACCTCCTTCTATGTTCATAGAATAAAAATAGGACTAAACCAGTGCGCCCCTTGCTGTGGGGTGTTTCTGATTTAGTCCTATTTTAACAGGCCCATCCTTGTATTCTTTCGCCTCACCGCCTTTTAGCTCGTAACGGCAAAATTCAAACTGACTTTCAATGCTGATACTGTCCTTTTTGTCAATCGACTGCCGCCCATAAATCGCATCTATTCTACTATCCATAATTAGCTCCCTTCCGTTAAACGGGAGCCAACCTACAATTATATTATACCTCGGGCG